>JAAWTG010000080.1 GCA_022801925.1 Clostridia bacterium
GTACTTTTTCCGCTACAAAGCTTGCCACACATAATAAAAACCTTAGACATTAGTCCCTCCATAAATATCGATTTATATATTTGATTATAAAATCTTTACCTACCGTTTACAATGTACATTGATAAGTCATTCCCCAATGGATACACAATTCCAAAAGGGCGTTAAATTTTAATACGAGGATTGCGGATTCTTTCATGCTCTTCCAATGCGAACCGGTCTGTCATACAAGAAATATAGTCGCAAATCACGCGCTGCGGACAATTTTCGTAGCCGCTATACCAATCCGTCTGTCCGATATGCGTTATTTTTTCATATTCCTCCGGCGGCAGCAATTTCGGCTGTTCCATAAAGGCTTCAAACAACTCCTGCGCCACTTTTGTCGCTTTGCTGTCCATAATCTCAATGGTATTGAGTCCATAGACATATTGATAGACCAATTTCTTTAGCCGTTTAAACAATTGCTCGTCGTCCGCCTGCATGGCAACCAGCCTAATGTTTTTCTGCGCCAGACTTTGCACGTCCGCCAAACTGTTCACATGATAATGACGGACAGCCTGTGCCGTTTGCCGTGTAATGCTCATCACCAAATGATGAATCAGGCTGTCAATAAAAAATGTATCGCTGTATTGTGACAATTCCACTGTTTGTTCCGGCACCAGCGTTAAAATAATCCCCCGCATTTCCTCCACACCTGCTGCAAAATCACGGTTATTTCTTGCCGCCTTTTCCAGCAGCCCCGACTGGATTCCGTCCTGCAAATCGTGACAAATATACGCAGTAGTATCCACCAGCCCTACCACCTGTCCTTCCAAAGAAAAGCAGGGCAACTCCGGCTGCAAATCACGATAAATTCCGCTACGGTCGCCATTATGTTTTAACATCCCTTCGCGCACTTCCGCCGACAGATTCAGTCCCATATAGGCATTGCTACGCCGTTCAATCAAATCAACCACGCGAACGCTCTGTTCATTGTGAAAAAACGCGCCCACGCCCTGATGTTGCAGCGCCGCGCACAAATAGCGCTCCACGGCATGTCCAAACGGCGTATGCCCCAAATCATGCCCCAGCGCAATGGCTTCCGCCAATTCTTCATTCAACGCCAACGACCTGCAAATGCCGCGCGCCAACTGTGCCACTTCCAGCGTATGCGTCAGCCTTGTGCGGAAATGGTCGCCTTCATGGTTCACAAACACCTGCGTTTTATACATCAAACGGCGGAACGCTTTGGAATGGATAATGCGGTCGCGGTCACGCTGAAAATCGCTCCGATTTTCTTCTTCCCGCCTAGGTTCTTCATGCACCCTGCTGCCTTCTTTCATATGCTGCACAGCAAACGGCGCAAGACTCCGTGCATATACCCGTTCCAATTCCTCTTTTTTTCGTGGAAATTCTTTTTCCTGCGTCCATTCCATGTCCGCTCGCCCCTTTTTTCATCACGTCTCCCGAATTTTTTTTAGTAGCGTTACCAAATGCGGTTTGGATAAAACAAAATGCATGAGCGGCACGCCAAGAATCGTTACCACGCAAAATTCTCCAATCGCTACCATGACCGTCCAAAACAAAAATGACTGACTATCCTGCAAGATAAAAGTCATCTCAAATGCAATGATAAAACTGGAAATGGACGGCCACAGACTTGCTACAAACAATCCCAACGTCCTGTTTTTAATCCATTTACCGCTATAATAAATACCCGCAAGACTCACTGCGCTGCCCAGCGTACCGAAAACCGCGTCCACCAATCCGCCAATGCCCAGCATGTTGGAAACAAAACACCCCAACAGCAGTCCCGGTATGTATAACGGGTCAATCAGCGCTAACAGCACCATCACTTCCGAAAGCCGAAACTGGATTGCCCCATAGGCAAACGGATAGCAAAGCAATGTTATGACGATATATAAAGAAGCAATCAACACTGTTTTTGTCATTGTTTTTACAGGGAGTTTCATTGCTGCACGCCCCCTTCCAAAACAGCGCCAACGCCTAAATCTTCGTTGTGCCACAAAATTTCAATCTGTGGATTGTTTTCTAAATAGCTATATTCTTCGCGGAACCATTCAATGAGTTCCTTGTCTGCCTGAAACGGCGTCGTATTGGGCGTATAGATATTCACGCAGCCATAGGAAAAATATTGTTCCAATGCTTCAATATCGCGCCGAACCATCTCTTTTGTCTGTCCCTGAATCCCCACCATCAGGCAAACCGCCTCAAAATATTCCGCCACTTGCTGCGGCGACGTAAAATCCGCTCCTTTTTTCAGCACCTCATTGCGAAACGCATTGTCAAAGCTTTCCACACCGCACCGAAATACAATCGGCATGCCGAAAAATTCCCGCCATTCCCGCAACCGTTTTCGGTACATATAATGGCATTCTGTAAACATTTTTCTGATGTTTTTCTCTTGCACAATGCTGCGGATTTCCGCCACTGTTTGCTCCGGCAGCTCAAAACAGCTTGCCGAATCAATCACATCCAGAACCCCCGGGTCGCCTGTGATGTTTTGCAGAATTTTGTGGTTCTCCAAAACCATCTCTTCCGTGTTTTCACTGTTATCCATGATGTAATCACAAAATGTGCATTTTCCCCATTTGCAAGGGTATGCACGCAGCAACACCATTTCCCGCGGATTCTTTCCCGTCACCCTACTGTAACGCTGTAGTTCCATTGTCTTTCCTCCTTGTTTTTTTGCCGAGTGGTTACCAAGGTCAACACTCGCTTTCTTATTTTGATTATTTTTCGCCGGTTTCATTTACCGACCTATCTCATTATACTATAAATATCGCATTTTTGCAACCTCCCTTTCCATGCATAAAATATTTCTGTTTTTGAATACTATTTTTATAAGCAGACAAACAAAATAATATCTGCAAATGCTTTCCATTTCAACCAATTTGTGATATACTATAAACTGTATAACAACGGCAAAAGGAGGGAATGGGTTTGTTCGCAGTGGTTTCCTATTCATATACGTCGCAAGAAATTATGCGGCTGCGCAAGCTGGTTGCAGAGCAGTTTCAACAGGAAACGGATACCGTTTCAAATGGACATATCCGGGCATTTTGTGATGCGGATGTGCAGCGGTTATTCCGGCTCTATGACAAGTTCTTTTTCCATTCCTGTTTTCAATTGAATGGTCCTCAGGATATCCGATTCCATTATAACGGACGACTCACCTCCTCCGCCGGACTTACCAAAGCCAGCCACCCTCGCCGCAAAACAAATCCGTTTCATTGGCGCTACGACGTCAGCATATCCAAACCGCTGTTACATTCGTTTCGCAGTCCCGCTGCCGGTATTACGGTCAACGGAATTGCGCCTGCCACGCAATTGGAAGCCATGCAGTTGGTGCTGGAACATGAACTTTGCCATGTGATTGAATTTCTTTCCTACGGAAATTCCAACTGCCGCGCGGGACGATTTCGCACACTTGCCATGCAGTTATTTGGTCACACTGATGTGGTACATACCTTACGCGGTACAGCTCCTGTGCAAACCGCCTTTCACATTGGCGAAACTGTGTGTTTTCTGGTGAAATCCGCTTCCCGCAGCGGCATTATCACCCGCATTACCAAACGCGCCACTGTTATGGTACCCGACCGTGGCGGCGATTATGAAGACCACACCGGCAGGCGGTACCGGAAATATTATGTGCCGCTGACAAACTTACAAAAATGCAAGGAGCGTTTGTTATGATGAAATGGCTTCGTAAAGACACCTTTGGAGCGTTTATTATCCGCAACAGTATCCGGCGGTATACCAAACATTCCATTGCGCAAACAGGCGGACAGCTTGCGTATTTTTTTGTGTTGTCCGTTTTTCCTTTTATTATGTTTGTCAATGCGTTGATTGGTGTACTCCATATCCCGGAAGCCTCCATTTATGAATGGCTGACGCCCTTTCTGCCCATGCAAGTGGTCGATATTGTCGCCTCCTACAGCACCTATTTGCAGCAGCTTCCGCACACAAGTCTGCTGTGGTTTGGCTTGGTGATTGGTCTGTTCTCCGCTTCCGCGGCAGTGATGAGTCTCATTGACGCCATTAACAAAGCCTACCGCATTCGCAAGCAGCGCAACATCATTCACAATTTTATCATATCTGTTTCATTTATGCTGCTATTGGGTATTACTATCCCTCTCACGATTGTTTTAATGTCTCTGGGGCGAGAATTTATGGGCTGGGTTAATGTGAAACTGGGAATCGAATTCATTCCGGTTCGCTTGTGGAATCTGATGCGTCTGGGGTTCGTCCTGCTGAATCTGCTCGGCGTGGTCGCACTTATTTATTATGTAATTCCAAATAAAAAACTGCGTTTTGTATCCATCTTGCCGGGCACTGTCCTTTCCGTGTTGAGCTGTTTCATCCTCACCTATTTCTTTTCCATTTATGTGCAGCATTCCACGCGTCTTTCCATTGTATATGGCTCTATCGGTGCAATTATTATTTTGATGATGTGGCTGTATTTCATTGGTATCATTTTATTGCTCGGCGCGGAACTTAACGCCATGATAGACGACTATCAGGAACATAAACGGAAACGCTCTGTAAATTCTATAGAATCTTCTCATAAACCGCCTGAAACATGAAAAACAAAAATGTACAGAATATAAGCAGCCAATTGTACTACTATTTTCAGAAATACAATTGCTGCCGCGAAGCATACTGTCCGCTTTCCGGAAAATGTACATGCATTTTTTCAGCCGCTTTTCAAAAACTGTATGCATCGGTGTGCAGTCCCTATGACAGCGCAGTAATACACATACGGTTGGATATCTGATTTTAATATGAAACACATATTGAACTTATTTATCTATACTGCAAATACTCAATAAATTTCTTTGCTGCAAGCGAAAGTGTTTTTTTATTTCGCATGGCAAGACCAATATTTCTATATGCGGGAACGTTAAGTTCTTTTGTCACAATTTTATATGGTATTCTTTTTAATATCAATTTTGGCAATATACTAATACCGAGTCCTTTCTCCACCATTGACATAACAGCATAGTCATCCCAAGTTGTAAAATGCGTTTTAGGTGTAAGACCGTTTTTCTCAAATATCTCCGATATTTCCGCCTTTGTCCCTTTTTCCAACAGCATAAACGGTTCATTACATAAATCTGATACCGACACTTTTTTCTTACTGGTTAGATAATGATTTTGCGGTAAAACTGCAAGCAGTTTATCCTGTTCCAAAAATATCGTTTCCAGTTCGGGATGTGTCGGCAGACGTAAAAAGCCACAATCAACACGTCCTTCTAAAATCCAAGTTTCAATTTCGCTGTAATCTCCAAGCAAAAGTTCATAATCAATGTTAGGGTAGTCGTTTTGAAACGCTTTAATGATATTGGGCAACCAATGGGTCGCAACACTTGAAAATGTACCAACACGAATCATCCCCGATTGTAAACCACTCAATTCATCAATTTGCATTTGCAATTTCTGAAATTCATTACAAATACTTTTCGCATACGGAAAAATTTTTAAGCCGTCCGACGTTAATTTCACCCCCGTTTTGCTTCGCTCTAAAACAGATATTTTCCATTCCGTTTCTAAATCGTTTATCATGCGGCTTATCGCTGATTGTGTATAATGGAGTAATTCTGCCGCCTTTGTAAAACTGCCATACTCAACAGACGCCACGAAAGCCATATATTTTGATATATTGAATTCCACTTTATCCATTCCTTTTCGTCATAATATATATTACAAACATTCGATTTTTTAATTATATAATGTATGATACACTAGAGTCAATAAAAAGTCAAGCTGCGCTGTCATTCGGCAGAGACTGCCATGACACAAATATAAGCCGCTATTGGCAAAAAAATGGATTGTGCGTATAGAATGATTGCACATCATTTGCAGGAAAGGAATTGTCATGAAAAAATCATTTTTTAAGTATCTCTTTGCTTTATTTTTGTTTGGCTCTAACGGTATTGTTGCAAACAACATTTCATTAACAAGCTATCAAATTGTTTTTATGCGGACAGGTATAGGCTCTACGTTGCTTTTGGGTTTATTTTTTCTTCGTCATAGAGACCGGACATTTATAAGAAACAAAAAAGACCTGACATTTGTAACTTTATCGGGAATCGCAATGGGCATTAGCTGGATTTACCTTTATGAAGCCTATTCACAAATAGGGGTTAGTATCGCATCTCTTCTGTATTATTGCGGTCCTGTCATTGTAATGATATTGTCGCCGTTTCTGTTCAAAGAAAAATTAACAATTTCAAAAGTTTTGGGATTCATAATCGTTTTAATAGGTATATTATTCATAAACACCAATACGGTAACTGGTAATATCAAACTGTATGGTCTTGTCTGCGGCAGCATATCCGCTATCATGTATTCACTCATGGTAATTTTAAATAAATTCTCTAAAAAAATAACCGGTCTTGAAAATTCAATGGTACAACTGTTTGTCAGTTTCTTGACTGTTACTGTATTCACAGGAATAAAAAGCGGATATGTACTTCACATAAATCATAATGAATGGATATGGATTCTCATGCTGGGATTACTGAATACAGGAATAGGCTGTTATTTTTATTTTTCATCCATTGGCAATTTACCTGTTCAAACAATAGCAATCTTGGGGTATTTAGAACCGTTGTCAGCAGTTGTTCTCTCGGTTCTGATATTAAAAGAAACATTATTACCTATGCAAATGATTGGCGTAATATTTATCATTGGCGGAGCCGTTATAGGCGAAAACATGAACATTCCAATTAGAAAATATACCAAAGAATAAGCTTTCTGTAAACAGGTTCTGTACCATCACTTGACAAAGGTAAATACGGTTTTTCCGGCGAAAATCCTGCAAATGATTGCGTCATCCTCATTCGCGGGCACTAGCCCTGCTCTTTCGTCT
>JAAWTG010000018.1 GCA_022801925.1 Clostridia bacterium
AGTGTGTACGTACACACTTCCATAAAAACCCAAAGGAACATTCGCCTTATTATGCGGCAAATGTTCCTTTTATTTTAGCGGCTAACGCCGCTAAAATTTATATGTCGCTCGGTCGACTTCGGGACAGATTGTTCCGAAATCCGTCGTTACGTTTTGTTCTTGCGTTCTTGATATGTATCCCACATAAAATGGACAGTCGCCACAGAAGAACCTACTGCTAAATGAGCATATCGTGGAGGTAATGAGTGAAAATTTTTATTTTTTCCGTGACCATCGCCATATAGATTTCTTAGTTCAGCCATTCCTTGCGTTATATTTCCCAAATTGCCTAAAATGCGAGCGGCAATATCCTGCCCAGTAACACCTTTCTTTAATTTTTTTGCGCTTAACCCAATGCTCTCACAAGTGATTTTCATCAGTTGTGTTAAATCAAGAGATAAATTGTATGTTATTTTTTGCTCATCTAAAATGGTTTTACAACATATTTCTAAAAGTTCTTTTGCCTTACCAATAGCAGAATGAGGGGCGGTATCAATAAGACTATACATTAAATCAACTTGTGTTCTAACATAATTGCTATCAAAAGCTGTTTTAAGATTTTCTATTTGGCCTTCAATAACTTTCGATCCAAGTTTTAAGTTTTTCCACCCATATATATTACGACCAGATATCTGGCCCTTTGGATAAATATTATAGCCGTCTGGTAAAAGGAGTTCGTTTATTTTTTCAAGCATAGACTGCCAATCTGTTTTTTCGACTCTGACAGTTGGGTGAAATATCTCACATAAAAAATCTAATAGATATTTATCATCATTTCCAGCAGATAAACAAAATCTATCATCTTCAAATACCCAGCCTAACTCATAATCGTCATTGTTTACTGTATGTTGCCAAATATCTCCTTCGGCATTTTTAAAACGGCTGTCATAAGAAGGTAATTTTTCAAGATTGTAAAGTCTTTTCAAAAAACTGATTTCATCTAATCTGCCCCAATAATGTATTTTTATTTCATGATCTTCGGGTACTTGATAATGAAAAAAATCGGGGTGCGGTTTATCAACAAATATGGTTTTTGTAAATCCGAAGTTTAATATATCAAAAATATCTCTGCGCGTCACTTCGGTTATTTGATTCATTTTATCACGGCCTTTCAATTTAACTATCTGTTTTCGAACTTAATCGTTCTTTATAAGTGTTAATTTTATCTGGAATAATGTAAAGATACTCAATTATAAATTCTACAAATTCTGCCATGCTATCCACATCATATTGCTCTATTTCTAAATCGTTATCGTGAGCAGCAGAATCCCCAAGAATTTTTGTTAATGACGAAGCCTCTTTTAATGTGTCAGGCAATAACCCCTTTTGAGCAATCTCCTCAATTTTATCTTTCAATCCCCATTTTGTAGCGCCTTTTTCTTTCAATATCAATTCAAGAGTGCGTCTTAACGCCATTAGGCATATATTTTTATCAATACTTTTTGTTTTTAAGGCAGACTCAAAAGCTTCTTTAATCTTTGGCGGTATAGAGCCACTATCAATACTGTTAATTGGGAACAGAATTGTTTTACTGCTATGCATTATCATTTCGCCACGCCAGCCAGGCTCTATCATAGTTTCATCACTATATATTTGACGCAAAGTAATTTTATGGCATACAGGACACGCAAACATTTCGTAGGTATAATGAAAATCAAAGTCACTATATTCTGAATCGCGTGAACCCCATTGAAATTCACCAGTTTGGCGCATAGGAGTCTCATTTCCGCAATGAAAGCATTTTATTATTACTTCTTTTGGTATATCAAGATTTTTCATGTAAAGTCTCCTTATGAACTGGTTTTTTAATTATTTGTTGTTTCTATTATAATACAAATTTACCCAATAAGCAATATATTGAATTTTATTCTACTATACGCGTTTACCCCACTTTATAGAAAAAAATACTATCTAACTTCGGGACAGCCTGTCCCGAAGTTGGTTTACTATCACACTCAAAATATAAATTATTTTTACACGGTAATTGAGTTGACAAATAAACAATAATTGTGTATAATTGTAAATAGAAAGAGGTGTGTTTTTTATGAAGATTGTTGGGGAACGATTGCGGACTTTGCGTGATGGTATCAAGCTATCCCAAACAAAATTAGCAAGTATTATTGGAACAACCCAAGCGTGTATCAACCGTTACGAAACGGATGTATCATCACCGCCGCTTACCGTCCTTTTATGGTATGCAGATTACTTTGATGTATCGCTTGATTACATTTTTGGTAGAACAGACAAGCCACAGGGTAAGCTATATGAGTACAAGCCTAAAATTGCAGAGGACAGCGAAGAAATGCGGCGGTTTATAGAAATGTGTTTTGATCCTAATTCGCCTATGAATGAGAGATTAAAAGAAACACTAATGAAAATGCTTGGGGAGGCGAAAAAATGACACAGAAAAGCAGACGAATTACATTACCTTGTGATTGTAAATGCTGTATGTTGGTAATTGAAAAAACAATATGGGAAGACGGAGATATTAACTATAATATTTCTATTCAAGATTCCAGATATGACCACAATTACAACACGCTATGGGGTCGACTAAAAAGAGCGGCCAAAACTTTATTTGGAAAACCAATCTATTATAGTGATGTTTATTTGGAAGGTGAAGAAACCTTTCAACAACTCGTAAAAGATATGAACGGTCTTGCAAAATCAAATTTTGATGAGGTGGTGAAAACATGAAAGCAGTAATCTACGCCCGCTATTCTTCTGACAACCAACGAGAGGAATCTATTGAGGGACAACTTCGTGAGTGTAAGGAATACGCCGAGAAAAATGGTATGACAATTTTAAATACATATATTGACCGAGCTTTATCCGCAAAGACGGACAACCGACCAGAATTTCAGCACATGATAAAGGATAGCCACAAAGGATTATTTGATGTTGTCATAGTCTGGAAATTAGATCGGTTCGCACGCAACCGATATGACAGCGCACATTACAAAGCAATTCTCCGTAAAAATGGCGTGAAAGTAGTGTCTGCAACGGAGGCCATCGCAACAGATTCAACAGGCATTTTGCTGGAATCCTTATTAGAGGGATATGCGGAATTTTATTCTGCTGAACTTGCGGAAAAAGTTGTGCGCGGCATGACTGAAAATGCGCTGAAATGCAAATACAACGGCGGCAGTATTCCAATGGGCTATGTCATTGACAAAGACCAGCATTTTCAGGTTGACCCTACTACGGCGCCTGTCATATTAGAAATATTCAAGCTCTATTCCGAAGGGACAAGTATGCAGAAACTTGTCAATATGCTAAACAAACGCGGTATTAAATCATCACGCGGTGGCAAAATCACGCTGAATATTGTAAACCATATCCTGAAAAATCGTCGTTACATAGGGGAATATAGCTATCGTGATATTGTGCAGTCAGATGCTATTCCTGCAATTGTACCAAAAGACTTATTTGACAGAGTACAGGAACGCATAGCAAAGAACAAAAAGGCTCCTGCCCGCCATAAGGCAGAGGACGATTATCTTTTGACAACAAAACTGTATTGCGGAAAATGCGGTGCATTTATGGTTGGTGAAAGCGGTACAAGCCATACTATGAAAGTTCACCATTACTACCGTTGTGTCAACACCAAAAAGAAAAAGTTATGTGATAAAAAAGCTGTTAAAAAGGAGTGGATTGAAAATCTGGTTATCGACCAAACCATGAAGGTCATTATGGATGACGCTATGGTTTTATATATTGCCGATATGGTTTTGGACTTACAGGCGCGGGAAAGTACCGATTTGCCGCTATTGAAACAACAACTTGCAGAAACGGAAAAAGCAATTAAAAATATATTAGACGCGATTCAACAGGGCATTTTCAATTCTTCGACTAAAATGCGGCTGGACGAGTTGGAAGACAATAAAAGCAAATTGGAAGTCAGCATTTTGCAGGAGGAAATGCAAAAGCCATTGTTGACAAAAGAACAGGTTACTTTCTGGATTTGCCGTTTCAGAGATGTTGATGTCACCAATCAGGAACAACGGCAAAGGCTGATTGACAGCTTTGTCAATTCGGTATATCTCTATGACGATAGATTAATTATTACGTTCAACTACAAAGACGGCGCAAAGACCGTATCCCTTGCGGATATAGAGGGTTCGGATTTAACAAGGTTCGGGGCACCACGTCGCCGCAAGCGTCATATCGCTTGCGGCGACTTTTCTACAGAAGTCGCCGTTTGCTCATTCTGCTGCGGCTCCTTCTTCGCAAAAAGTCTCGCTCGGTTCGCCTGTTCGGTTGTAAACGCTCTCACAACGGCTCTCTGTCGCTATCAACTTTTTGCGATACTGTGCGCTTCGCGCACTTGAAAACCATTGATTTTGCTGTGTTTTTCGTTAAGTTCTCTCTTGTTATCAAAATTAGGATAATCAAAATATAACAAAAATCGGAACGAAGCAAAGTCCGTTCCGACGTGGTGCGGTGTTCTTACAGAAGCAAGAAAGGAATATCGGGACAGTCTGTCCAAAAGTAAAAAAATGTATAACAACATAAATACAGCTTGATACAGTTTTGTATCAGGCTGTATGACTTATTCCTCACATGTCTCACTGATTGGACTATATTACGGCACTAAAAATGTATCCAGCATGAATCTTGCCCCAAGTTTCCACCCTTCAATAAAACTCTCACGGGCTTCGATGGAAGTAATTTTACTCTGCGCGTTCATGAGTTGGGAAAACAAGTGCTGTTCTTCGCCGCCTAAATAGGCGCTCAATTTTTCCTCAGTATCGGAAACAATTTTAACAAAAGCGTCATATTCAGATTCAGATTTATAAAATTGTTCCTGCGGATTGACGTTGCCGTGATAAAATTCTTCCAGAATGTTCATCACGCCACCCCCTGCCATATCAGAAGTTCCAACAGGGAAGAAAGAATTTTGTTGTCTGTAATCAGCGTATGAAGATGACCTTGTTCGTCACGGTCAACCACCAATGCTTGGAGGGCAACCATTTTATATTTGTTATCCGGCTGAATTTTCAAAATATATTCCTTCTTGTCGACTTTCACAGTTACGTTGAAACTTGCCTCAAACGGATTTTGCTGCGCCCTTGTAACAAGCTGATTTTGAAGATATTCATACCTATCTGCTTTGAGTTGTCTGACTATCATAAAAATGATCCTTTCCATAATTTTAGTCGCAACCCCTTGAAAAACTTCGGCACAAATGATATAATATTTTTGTGTCGCTGTCTTTTAGGCAGTTGCGCAGTGGGGAAACGGTGTATTCTTTTGTGGAGAGCGCCGTTTCCTTTTTTATTTGGGAAGACCTTTGTGAATCTCATTAACACCTCGCCGCATTACTTCAGCCTTTGATACTTTTAATGCTTCAGAGCATTCTTCAAGTTTTTTTGAAGTATCATCATCAAGTAATACTTTTAACGAGATATTTTTGGGATTGTCCGTAGGGCGTCCCATTTTTTTTGTGCCCAATCAATTCACCTCACTTTTATGGGTCGATAATATTATAACTTACCTACCCATAAAAGTCAAGATTTTTTTGAAAAATTTTTTTAATTTACTTGTAGGATTACACATCATTGACAAGCCTACAATCATATCAGGCGGTTTATTTTGTTATTCATAAATATTATCAAATAATAAAAATCCGTATGTCTTTTGTAGCAGAAAATAGGAACCTGATGGCACGGCGGAAAATGTTTTGTGCATATTGTATGAAAGAAAAAGTTGGGAATTTCATGCGAAAGAAAATAATTTTATTAAAAAAGCATAAAATCACAAAAGAATTATTGAATGTGTATAAAATGCAATAATACTAAAATAACAAAACTTACAAAAACAACCATTTATTTCGTATACAATTCACAAAAACGTAAAAAAATCAGAAATAATATGTAAAATATATGGTAAATAGTGATAAAGTAGTGTATAATAGAGATTAAGAAAATGAAATTTGCTATTGCTTTTTTTCCAAAGATATAGTGGAATGAGAAACAAGGAGTAGACATATACTATTTATATGGAGCTTGTACAAAGAAAGAAATCTATGGGCTGAGGTGGTTACAATGGACAAGAAAAAGAGCCGTTGCAGGAGAAATGCCTAAACAGCAGAATCTGACAGTGGTGTATCAATAGAAAAAAAGAAAAATAAGCCGGGAACATTTGATGTCTCGGCAGAAAAGGTGACAAAAATGAAAAAAACAGAAACCAAAAAAGCAGCGCAAAAGAAAAAGACGACAGTTGTTCGTGCAAAGACAAAGCCGGCAGCCGAGAACAAAGCAGCGGCACAAATAAAAACGGTGACGGAAACAAAGACGGCTGCAAGCGCCGAAGTTCAGGCAGCAAAAAAAACAGAAAAAAAGCCGTCTGTGAAAAAGACACAGAAAAAAACTCCTATGAAAAAAACAGCTGTAATCAGTCCGGCACAAGCCTTTTTAAATGGAGAGAATTTTAAGGCGTATGAATATTTCGGCTGCCACCCGCATAAAGATGGTGCTAAAGATGGGTATATTTTCCGCGTTTGGGCGCCTCATGCAAAATGTGTTAAAATTGTCGGTGATTTTAATAGTTGGAACGGTGAGCTGGCGCCGGAAATGAAACAGGTAGAAAAAGGTATTTGGGAGGGAGTCGTAGAAGGTCTGCAGATCTATGATAATTACAAATATTACATAGAGAAAGCAGACGGCGACTGGATTTACAAAAGCGATCCCTATGGTATTCACATGGAAACCCGCCCCGGAACGGCGAGCAAAGTGTATTCTTTGGAAGGATTCAAGTGGGAAGACGCCCAGTACCGGCGGGCAAAATCAAACAAGAAATTTTTGCAAAATCCGGTCAATATTTATGAGGTGCATTTTGGTTCATGGAAGCAGCATAAAGATGGTTCATTCTATAGCTATACCAAAATGGCAGAAAAATTGATTCCTTATGTGAAAAGCATGGGATATACACATATTGAACTGATGCCAATTTCGGAATATCCGTATGACCCATCGTGGGGCTATCAGGTCACCGGATATTATGCACCCACTTCCCGTTATGGTACGCCACACGATTTTATGTATTTTGTCAATGAATGCCATAAAGCGGGAATTGGTGTTATTTTAGATTGGGTAGGCGCTCATTTTCCCAAAGATGCAAATGGTCTGTATGAATTTGATGGTCAGTGCTGCTATGAAGATGAAGACCCGCTGCGCAATGAACATCCGGAATGGAATACAAGGATTTTTAACTATGGAAAACCGGAAGTACAATCTTTCCTGATTTCTAATGCGCTTTATTGGTTAGAGAAATTCCATATTGATGGATTGCGTGTAGATGCCGTGGCATCCATGTTATATCTGGATTATGGAAAACAGGGCAGGGAATGGAGACCCAATAAATATGGTTCCAATGAAAATCTGGAAGCGATTGCATTCCTGCGCAAATTAAATGGGCAAGTCTTTTTGGCAAACAAGTCAGCGCTGATGATTGCAGAAGAATCAACTGCATTTCCAATGGTTACAAAACCAGGTTATGATGGGGGATTAGGGTTTAATTTAAAATGGAACATGGGCTGGATGAACGACATGCTGCAATATATGTCTACTGACCCCTTGTTCCGCAAAAACATTCATGGTAATCTCACATTTTCACTTTCCTATGCATTTTCAGAAAACTATGTTTTGCCGTTGTCCCACGATGAAGTGGTTTACGGAAAATGCTCTATGATTGGCAAGATGCCGGGAGATTATGACGAAAAATTTGGGAATTTGCGTGCATTCTATGGTTATATGATGGCGCATCCTGGCAAAAAAATGTCATTTATGGGTAACGAGTTTGCACAATTTGTGGAATGGAACTATGAAAAAGAACTGGATTGGCTGCTTTTAGATTACAAGAAGCACAAACAAATCAAGGAGTTTGTGAAAGATTTAAATTTCTTCTATTTGGAAAATTCACCAATGTGGCAGAATGATGCAGATTGGGAAGGATTTAAATGGATTAGTCATGACGACCATGAACAAAATATTATTTCTTTCCGTCGGATTGACAAAAAGGGAAAAGAAATTATTGTTGTATGTAATTTTGCACCTGTCCGAAGAGAAAACTACCGTATTGGTATTCCGGCAGCGGGTGAATATATACCGGTATTATCCAGTGACGATGAAAAATATGGCGGAACCGGAGAACAACTGGAGTCTATAAAAAGTGAGGCAGAAGCAATGCATGGTTATGAAAATAGCGTATGCCTGACATTGCCGCCAATTTCTACGGTATATTATCAGAAAAAGAAATAATACAGGGGAATCCTGTCAATAAAAGCTGCATTGGGGTTGGCAGCAGATTGGAGTAGCGTTATGTTAAAAAGAAGAAAAGAATGTGTTGCAATGCTGTTGGCAGGAGGTCAGGGGAGTCGTTTGAAAGTATTGACAGAAGAAACAGCAAAGCCGGCGGTTCCTTTTGGAGGAAAATACCGGATTATTGATTTCCCGTTGTCGAACTGTGTAAATTCCGGCATTGACACAGTGGGGATTTTAACGCAATATCAGCCTTTAGAACTTAATGACTATATCGGTAACGGACAGTCATGGGGACTAAATAGGAATTATGGAGGAGCGCATATTTTGCCACCATACGCGAAAAGTAAAAAATCAGAATGGTATAAAGGCACAGCGAATGCAATCTATCAAAATATGCATTTTATTGAACTATATAATCCGGAATATGTTCTGATTCTTTCAGGAGACCATATCTATAAAATGGATTATGCAAAAATGTTGAAGTTCCATAAAGAAAAAGAAGCAGATTGTTCCATTGCGGTGATTGATGTGCCGGAGGATGAGGCGTCGCGGTTTGGTATTATGAACACTCAAGAAGATGATGCTATCTACGAATTTGAAGAAAAACCGGAAAATCCCAAAAGTACAAAGGCTTCTATGGGGATTTATATCTTCAAGTGGGATGTATTAAAAGAGTATTTAATACGCGATGAAGAGGATTCCGAATCCTCCAATGATTTTGGGAAAAATATCATTCCGGCACTGCTGGCAGATGAGAAAAAACTTTATGCCTATTCTTTCAAGGGCTATTGGAAGGATGTCGGAACCATAGAAAGTCTGTGGGAAGCAAATATGGATTTGCTCAATCCCAACATTCCACTCAATATCAAAGACCCAAATTTCAGAATTTATGCCCGAAACTATGCGCAGCCACCGAGTTTTGTGTCCAAGAGTGCTAAAATTGACAATTCCATGGTAGCAGAAGGCTGCAATATTAAAGGAACGGTGGAAAATTCTATTGTCTTTACCGGCTGCACGATAGAAGAAGATGCAGTGGTGAAAGACAGCGTAGTAATGCCGAATACTACAATTCAAGGCGGGGCGAAAGTGGAATATGCCATCATTGGTGAATGTGCGGAAATTGGCAAGGATGCAGTTGTCGGCAAAGACCCACTGTATTGTATCAATTCGGAAGAATGGGGTATTAGTGTTGTGGGCAGCGGCAAAAAAATTGCGGCTGGTCGTGTCATTAAAGAAAAAGAAATTGTTTGATGAGTGAGTTGCGAAATGAATAAGTCTTTTATTATTCTGTAGATGATAAAGGAAAAGGGTTATGTTTCAAAAATACCGGTCTACAGCGGAGAAAATAGGTGATAATATGAAAATGGTAGGCATAATTTTTTCTAATATATATGATGCTACCATGGGTGAATTAACGAAACACAGAACGGTAGCCTCACTGCCTTTTGGCGGACGGTACCGGCAAATTGATTTTGTGTTGTCAAATATGGTGAATTCCGGCATGTCTTCTGTTGGAATCATTACGAAATACAATTACCAGTCCTTGATGGACCATCTGGGTTCCTGCAGTGAATGGGATATGAACCGGAAAAACGGAGGCGTTTTTATTCTGCCGCCGTTTGGAACCGGCGTCACGAGTATCTATAAAGGGAAAATTGAAGCGTTATATGGAGCAGTTGCTTTTCTGGAAAAAGTAAACGCTGAATATGTTGTGATGTCTGATTCTACTGTGCTTTGCAACATTGATTATGATAAAGTGTTGGAACAGCATATTGCTTCTGGGGCAGATGTTACAGTGATTGCGAACAAAGAACAGATGGAGGCGACTGAAGTACAAGATTTGGTATTGGAAGTGGACAATCAAGGGGAAATGACTGATTTGGCAATCCAATGCGCGGCGGGAGAAAATTCCTATATTGGAATGGGCATGTACATTATTAACAGACAACTGTTGTTAGATACCATTCAGGATTCTGTGGCGCACGGACTCTATCATTTTGAACGTGATTTTCTGCAACGCAAATATATGAAGAATCAAATCAATATCGGTGTCTATCATTTTGAACGTACTGTTTTACGCAACCGTAATATTACTGCATATTTCAGAAACAATTTAAAATTGATGGATGACAAAGTGCGTGGTGAAATTTTCTGTGAGAACTCACCTATCTACACAAAAGTACGTGACGAGGTGCCGACGTACTATGGTGACGATTGCGAAGTAGACAATTGCCTGATTGCTGATGGATGTAAAATTGATGGAGTGGTGGAAGATAGTATTCTTTTCCGTGATGTTACGATAGAAAAGGGCTGCCATGTGAAAAACTGTATTATTATGCAGGGAACGACGGTGAGTAAAGGCACTAATTTGGAATATGTCATTATTGATAAGGATGTTGTTGTCACAGAAAACAGGACGCTGATTGGTGCGGATACCACGCCGATTATCATAAATAAAGGCGAAAAAGTATAAAATATATTGGATATATTATTGTATTTATACAGATAACGTGATATAATAACCGCAGAAGTGATTATGATAGAATGAAAAGCGTCGCCGAAACATTTCGTTGCTTTACCTGAAAGTAGAAAATCAAGTACCAAGATATATATGGAATCTGCTGGGAATCGGAATGAGAGAAAAAGTTTGCATTTCCGGCAAAAGCAGCAATTTGATAAAGACGATACGACAGGTTGATACTATAGCTGTATGCCGGTTATGGTATCAACTTTTGTTGTGAGTAGGAGGAGAAGCTATGAAAATATTGTTTGCAGCCAGTGAAGCAGTACCCTATGTGAAAACGGGAGGGCTGGGGGATGTGGCGTATGCCTTGCCGTGTGAACTTGCAGGCAGAAATGATATGGAAGTTTGTGTGATTCTGCCATATTATAAATCAATCAAGGATAATAGGGACTCCAATATTGAATATGTGATGCATTTTGATATGCCGCTCGCATGGCGCAATACCTATGTTGGTATTTTTAAAGCGCGCAACGAAGAGAAAAATATCATATACTATTTTATTGACAACGATTATTATTTTGGAGATCGCGGTAGTATCTATGGTGAATACGATGATGGGGAACGCTTTACTTTTTTTAGTAAGGCGATTTTGGAATGTATACAACACATTGGTTTTTACCCGGACATCATTCACTGCAATGATTGGCAAACGGCGTTGGTACCGCTCTATTACAGAGCATTTTTTGAACATCATGATGGGTATCAAAATATAAAAACAATGTTTACAATTCATAATATTGAATATCAGGGAAAAGTACCAAATGAATTTTTGTCAGAGGTAATAGGAGTTTCGGAATATTGGCGTGACGCAGTATCCTATGATGGCTGTATCAATTTTATGAAAAGTGCTGTTTTGTTGGCGGACAAAGTTACGACCGTATCGGAAACCTATTCTCATGAAATTCGTCATGCCTATTTCGCACATGGACTAGAGAGTGTTCTGAGGCAAAATGAATATAAGTTGGTTGGAATTACCAACGGTATTGACCCAGAAATATATAATCCGGTGACCGATAAATGCTTATATACAAATTTTGGATGCGGAGAACTGAAGAAAAAGTATGAAAACAAGCGTTATCTACAACAAAAATTGGAATTGCCCGTTCGTGATGATACGCCGGTGATTGGTATGATTACACGTCTGGTATCACATAAAGGTCTGGATTTGGTAAAGTTCATTGGTGAAGAAATGCTCTCACGCGATTTGCAGTTTGTTGTGGTTGGTACAGGAGACAGGGAATTTGAGGACTTTTTTAAATGGCTTGCCTATACCCATGGAGATAAAATTGCAGTTAGAATCGCTTTTGACCCTGTGCTTGCTAATCAGATTTATGCGGGAGCGGATTTGTTTTTGATGCCATCAAAGAGCGAACCTTGCGGACTTTCTCAGTTGATTGCTATGCGTTATGGTACCATTCCAATTGTACGCGAGACAGGCGGATTAGTAGATACTGTACCTGCATATAATCCTGAAACAGGAGAAGGGCGAGGGTTTACATTTAAGTCCTATAATGCACATGACATGTTAGGCGCAATAGACCATGCATGTCATCTTTATCATGATTTGCCGCAACGCAAAAAATTGATAAAGAATATTATGAACTATGACAGCAGCTGGAAACAGTCGGCAGACCGATATCTGGATGTATATTATCATATGTAGAGATTTTTGCATTCTGCTTTACTGATTTAGTGGTAAAATAGGAATTTTAAGAAATGGAATGGGGTAGAGAGAAATGGAACAAAAGAAGGCATTAGAATTGCTGGATAATGAGTGTTTGCAGCAATATGGCTGCTATGCTTCAGAGGCAACGCAACAGCAAATATATAGGGCGTTATGTGTAGTTGTTAGAAATTTACTGACAAAAAAAAGAAAAACATTTATGGATAAATGTGAAAAAAAGGAAGCCAAACAAGTCTATTATATGTCAATGGAATTTTTGGTGGGTACTTCTCTGCATAATAATCTATATAATTTGGGTCTGGAATCTACTTTTGAAAGTGTATTGAAAAAATTGAAAATTGATATCCATGATTTATATAAGATAGAACCGGATGCCGGATTAGGAAACGGTGGTTTGGGACGGCTGGCGTCTTGTTATATGGATTCTGCAACGTCGCTGTCTATGCCTGTGACAGGTTTTTCCATTCGATATGAATTTGGTATTTTCAAACAGAAAATCGTAGACGGCTGGCAGATGGAATTCCCTGATGACTGGCTTGGCATGGGAGATGTGTGGTTAGTGCAACGTCCCGATGATGCTTTTGAAGTGAAATTCGGCGGACGAGTGGAGGAAAGCTATGACAATGGTCGTTATACAGCAAACCAAGTAGATTATAATAGTGTAATAGCAGTACCTTATGATATGTTCATTTCCGGTCACGGTTCGGGCGCAGTGAACAAGTTAGTGTTGTGGGGAGCAAAATCGCCCAAAAGTCTTGACATGACAGCATTCTCGCGCGGAGAATATGTAAAAGCATTGGAAAACAACACCATGGCGGAAGTGATTTCCAAAATCTTATATCCTGCTGATGACCACATTGACGGAAAACGTTTGCGGCTAAAACAGCAATATTTACTGGTTTCCGCATCTTTGCAGAGCATTTTGCAGAACCATTTGAAGAATTATCAAACATTGGATAATTTAGCCGATAAAGTGGCGATTCACATTAATGATACGCACCCTGCGCTATGTGTGCCGGAACTAATGCGGTTGTTGGTAGATGAGTATGGTTATGGCTGGGATGAGGCTTGGGAAATTACCGGTAAGACATTGGCATATACCAACCATACCGTTATGAGTGAGGCACTGGAACGTTGGTCGGAAACGCTGTTTCAGGAACAACTGCCGCGCGTTTATCAAATCGTATGTGAAATTAACCGCCGTCTGTTAGAACAGCTTAACGAAGTATATCCAGGCGATATTCCAAAAATTGAGTATATGGCGGTAATTGCCCATGGAGAAATCAGAATGGCGAATCTGTGTCTGGCATGTTGCCATAAAGTCAACGGTGTTTCGCAGCTTCACAGTGATATTTTGAAAAATAGTATTTTCCGTGATTATTACCAAATTGGAAAAGAAAAGTTTACGAATGTTACTAATGGTATTGCCTATCGCAGATGGCTTTGTCAATCCAATCCGGAATTGACGAGTTTGTTGACGGACTTAATTGGAGATTCTTTTATTCAAGATGCTTCGCAGCTTGAAAAATTGATGAAATTCCAGAATGATAAAACAGTTTTGGAAAACCTGAAAAAGGTGAAGCAGAATAATAAAGTCCGTCTCAGTAATTATATTGTAAAAGCAAATGGTATTAAGGTAGACCCGGATTCTATTTTTGATGTACAAATCAAACGATTACATGAATATAAACGGCAGTTGCTGGATGTATTGCATATTTTGTATCTGTACAATCAAATCAAAGTGAATCCAAATCTGGATATGCCGCCCCGTACCTTTATTTTTGCGGCAAAAGCCTCCAGTGGCTATTTTATGGCGAAACAGATTATCCGTCTGATTGTGGCTGTTTCAGCATTGGTCAATGCCGACCCTATTGTGCGTGATAAAATTAAAGTTGTCTTTATTGAGGACTATAAAGTTTCGTTGGCGGAAATTATCATACCGGCAGCAGAGATTTCTGAACAGATTTCTGTAGCAGGAAAGGAAGCGTCCGGTACCGGTAACATGAAATTGATGATTAACGGTGCAGTGACCATTGGAACAATGGACGGCGCGAATGTGGAGATTTTCCAGCAAGTAGGCGAGGAAAATATGTTCTTGTTCGGTCTGCGTGCGGACGAGGTGGAAGCGCTTTGGCAGAAGGGCTATGATCCGCTGGTATATTGCCGTGAAAACGCACAACTCAAAGCAGTGCTGGATATGCTGATGAGTGACGTGTTGGGAACTCGTTTTGATGATATTGCGAAGTCCTTATTATCCAACAGTTTCGGCGCGGCGGATGCCTATATGACACTGGCAGATTTTTCTGATTATGCGAGGGCGCAGCAGGAGGTTTCCAAGGTATATCAGGATCAAAACAGATTCATGAATATGTCGCTGGTCAATATTGCAAAAGCCGGTATCTTCTCTGCTGACCGCTCTGTGAAAGAATATGCGGATAAAATTTGGCATATCAAAAAAATATAAGAAATACGTTAGTTGATATTGAAATTGGGGAACGCCGGCGCAAAAGGGGCACCGGACGGAACGCGAAAAAGCAAGGACTTGTCCTTGCTTTTTCGGCATGTGGCGAAAGCTACTATGCAAGAAATTGTTTCTAATGATAGCGAGGGAAATCATAGATGCAGATTTTATATGATAGTAAACAGGAATTTTATAAAAAACCGTTTGGGTGTTTGCGGCAAAATCAAAGCTGCGAAATCAATTTAAAAATTCCACGTCGCATGGCGGCACTATATGCCTGTCTTTGTATGGAAAGTGAAAACGGCTATTATAAAGAATATCCACTCTATTGGAGCGGGTTGGAAGAAGGCTATGATTGCTATTCTTTGTCTTTTTGTTTGGAGCAAACAGGGTTATATTTCTATTTTTTTAAAGTGCACACGGAAGAGGCAGAATCTTTGGTATTCCGCTGCGGCAGTTCTAAAACAAGTATCCATATGGGAGATAAATGGCAGTTAACCTGCTTTGACGCGGACTATGAGACGCCGGAAGTCTTTAAAGGAACCGTGATGTATCAAATTTTTCCTGACCGTTTCCATCAGGCAGGAAAACCAGATTTAACAGATAAGCTAAAACCGTTTACAATACATGAAAATAAACAGGACACGCCGTGCTACGCGCCAAATGAACAAGGGGAAGTATTGAACAATGATTTTTATGGCGGGACGCTGCAAGGAATTGAAGAAAAACTTCCCTATTTACAAGACCTTGGCGTATCTGTCATTTATCTGAATCCGATTTTTATGGCGTTTTCCAACCACCGTTATGATACGGCAGATTACCGGCGGATTGATCCTATGCTGGGAACAGAAGAAGATTTTCGCAGACTATGCCATAAGGCGCACGAAATGGACATGAAAATCATATTGGATGGTGTGTTTTCCCATACCGGAAGCAACAGTATCTATTTTGATAAAGAAAATGTTTTCGGAACAGGGGTATATCATAACCCCGATTCGCCCTATGCAGCTTGGTATGATTTTCAGGACTATCCTGAGCGCTATACCAGTTGGTGGGGCATTCAGACGCTGCCATGTGTCAATGAGATGGAGCCGGACTATGTAAAGTTTATCATAGAAGATGAAGATAGTGTTATTGCCCATTGGATGAAACTTGGCGCGGACGGGTTTCGATTGGATGTGGCAGATGAACTGCCGGATGAATTTATTAAAAAACTGCATAATAAAGTGAAACAACTCAATCCTGAAGGCTTGGTGATTGGTGAAGTGTGGGAGGACGCTTCCAACAAGGAAAGTTATGGGGTCAGAAGAAAATATTTTTCGAATACGGAATTGGATTCGGTGATGAACTATCCCTATAAAGATGCGATTTTGCACTTTACGGCAGGTGAAACTACGGCAAAATCATTAGCAGATACTGTAATGACGATTGCAGAAAACTATCCGAAACCGGTTCTGGACTGTTTGATGAATAGTTTGTCAACACATGATACCGTGCGCGTTCTGAACACGTTTGAACATGTAGGGGGTGGTCTGGCGCGTGACCAACGGGCAGCATATATTATGCCGCCGGAGATTTACCGGCGCGCCGTAGAACGGGAGAAAATTGCGGCGTTTTTACAATATCTTTTGCCGGGCAGCCCTTGCATTTATTATGGAGATGAAGCAGGAATGCAAGGATTTGAAGACCCGCTGAATCGGCGCTATTTTCCATGGGAAACGATAGACTGGCACTTGCATGATTTTTATAAAAAATTAGGGAGCGTTAAAAAGAAATACCGTGCCTTGCGTGAGGGAACCGTAACAGCAAGTTCAAAAGAAAAAAATGTTTTTTTGCTCAAACGAAAGTGGGAACAAGAAACGCTTTGGGCGATTGTGAACATGGGACAGGAAGCATATTACTATCCGGCGGCAGACGCTAAAATGATTTTATCAAACGGAACGACAAAAGAAGAGGAGTTGCTGCAAATCAGAAGCCATGGATTTGTGTTGTTTCAGCACTAATCAGATGGTTAAAGGTCGATAAATCAGTTGATGAAAGTTTTTTCGACCACATTTTTATATTGCGGCAGCAGTTAAAATTTATTTGCTATATAGAAAGGCAGGGAATCAAATTCCCTGCCTTTCTATATCATTTTGTGCAGATGATACTAATTCTGATAAAGTTATTGTCTGACACCTTGTAAGAGTAGAAGATTTAAAAGAGAAGCAAGAATTTGATTGTTTGTGATAAGCGTGTGTGCTTGTCCTAAATTCTCTTCACGGTCAACTTCCCATGCCTGTAGGGCAGCGATACGGTATTTGGTATCCGGCTGAACTTTTAAAATATATTCTTTTGTATTCACCGTTATTGTCACGTTAAAACTGGCGTCTAATGGGTTTTGCTGCGCCCATTGAATCAGCTGGTTTTGAAAATAAGTAAATCTTTTTGCGTCTAGTTGCCTAATTACCATAAAAAACATTCCTTTCTTTTAAACATATAAAAATTTTAGAGTCTATATAAAGTTCTTTTAGAGTTGGGTATATCCGGCATAAGCAGTATTTCTCACGAGAGGGAACCGGTTTCTATTGTAGGTGTAGTACATTTTTGAAGCAAGTGGTACATAATTATTTTGTTGCAGATGGAGGAGAGATGAAGAACTCTTTTTATTTCTATTTTCTTATGCTTAAAGTGTTGTTTTGTAACTATTTTAATTCAGAACTATAGAAAAGTCAAGGAATTTTAGCGAAATGAAAAAAAATTAGTAAATAACTTTAAAATGTTATAAAACAAAACTTTTAGATTTGTATATTCTGACTGTAAATTTTTTGTTAGATGATATAAGCAGCAATGAAACCGATTTTGAGAGTCGAAAGGGTTTATAGAATCGTAACATATGGAAATGGTAAATAGATTTCCCAGGAAATTGAGCAGATATTTCCTGATTTGCAGATTAAAATTTATGCAGTGTAACCTTATTGACAGTTGACAAAAAGAGGAGTATAATTAGAATGCTAATATAGTGGCGTATGCCATTTTACATAGAGGGGAGTTTCTCAGCATATAAATTGTATACAATTTTTTGTATTACAATGGTATGGGGAATCTTTTAAAATTAGAGGGAAAAGGGTGAATGACTTTGGAAATGGTAATATTTCTGATTTGTTTTCCGTTTTTAGCAGCATTGTTGTTGTTTTTTATGCGTAAGAGCGGTCCGGTTCGTAAATATACGCTGTTTGGGCTGTGTGCTGTGATTGTAACGGCAGTAATTGGTTATGCAGTTACAGAATTGATTTCTGGTGAAACGCATCGCTACTTTGTACATACGGAATTTGTCGATAAGCTGATGCTTGGAGGCGAATGGCTGCTGATGGGATTGATTTTTTACTTTGCCTTCCGCCACCGGAAATATTATGTGGCATTGCTTTCTGCTGCACAGACAGGACTTATGACTTGGCTGGAATTAACCGGCAGGACAGAGCTTGGCGGGTTTCATGTAGCTTCTGATAAGTTGACTATTATTATGTGTTTGATTATTGGTATTGTGGGATGTCTGATTTGTGTCTATGCAATGGGATACATGAAAGACTATCACAGTCATCATACAGAATTCAAAAAACGACGTAGTTATTTCTTTGCGCTTTTGTTCGTTTTTCTTGGCGCGATGTTTGGGCTGGTGTTTTCCAGCAATTTAGTCTGGCTTTATTTTTTCTGGGAAATTACAAGTGTTTGTTCTTTTCTATTGATTGGGTATAACCAGACAGAAGAGGCAATGCGCAATTCCTTCCGCGCATTATGGATGAACTTGCTCGGCGGACTCGGATTTGCCGTGGCAATTGCCTATTGCGCGATTCGGCTGGAAACGCTGGAATTGCAGACAGTGATTCAACTGGGCACCATGGTACCTGTAGCAATTATTCCTATTACATTATTGGCATTTGCAGGTTTGACCAAAAGCGCGCAAATGCCCTTTTCGAGCTGGCTGCTTGGTGCGATGGTAGCGCCAACGCCGACTTCCGCATTGCTGCATTCGGCAACAATGGTGAAAGCCGGCGTGTATTTGCTGCTGCGTCTCGCGCCCGCACTGTGTGCGAATTTGGCAGGAACAATGGTGACAACCATTGGCGGATTCACCTTTTTTATGACCTCCATGCTGGCGATTGCGCAGAGCGATGCCAAAAAGGTTTTGGCATATTCCACCATATCGAATCTTGGACTTATTACAGCATGTGCTGGCATTGGAATGCATGAGGCGGTTTGGGCAGGGATTTTGCTGATGATTTTCCATGCAGTATCTAAGTCATTGATGTTCTTGTCTGTAGGAGCGGTGGAAAATGTAACGGGTAGCCGGAACATTGAGGATATGCATGGGTTGATTGTGAAATTGCCGCGTCTGGCATTCGTTATGATTGTCGGGATTGCAGGTATGTTTTTGGCTCCGTTTGGAATGCTCATTTCAAAGTGGGCGGCACTGAAAGCATTTGTGGATTCCAACAGTATTTTGTTGGTTGTATTTCTGATATTCGGTTCTGCCACAACGCTCTTTTATTGGACAAAATGGCTAGGAAGTCTGGTGGCAGTTCACCACAATTCGGAACGTTTGGAAGATATCACAAAAGGGAGCGAATGGCTCAGTTTGATTTGCCAGGCGATTCTTATGTGCTTATTATGTCTGACATTTCCGGTGGTATCCAGCTATTTGATTGAGCCGTTTTTAGGCGATATGTTCCATCAGACGCTGCCGGCGATTATTAGCAGCGGGAATATCCATATCATGGCGCTGATGTTGTGTGCGATTGTCATTTTGCCGGTTGCCATGCGCCTTTTGACGATTCACAGAAAAAATAAAATGGTAACCTCCTATATGGGCGGTGTAAATACAGGCGATGACAGAACGTTTACAGATTCCTATGGGAAAACCAAGCCGATGTATCTTGCAAACTGGTATTTGGATGATTGGTTTGGGGAAAAGAAACTGCTGAAACCCTCGCTGATTTTGTCTACAGCGGGACTGATTGTGCTGATGATTTTGGCGATTGGAGGTGCTGTGTGATGATATGGCAGATTTTAGGTGCGGTTTGTTACATCATTTTAGCGCCGGCTTTAGGCGGACTTCTGCAGGGAATTGACCGAAAACTTACAGCGCGCTTGCAGGGGCGGCAAGGTCCGTCGTTGCTGCAGCCGTTTTATGATGTATACAAATTGTTTTCCAAAGAGGTTGTTGTAGTCAATGACGTACAAAATTTTTTGGTAGGCGGGTTTCTGCTGTTTGTTGTATTCAGCGGCGCGTTGTTCTTTTTTGGCGGAGATTTGTTGCTGGTGTTCTTTGCATTAACGCTGTCAGGTATCTTTTTCACTATGTCCTCCTGCTCTGCAAATTCACCATATAGTTCTATGGGGGCGCAGCGGGAACTGATGCAAATGATGGCATATGAACCGATGGTACTGTTAGTAGCGATAGGATTTTACGTGGCGACCGGTACGTTTAATGTAAGGGAAATGATTTTGTATGATGGGTTACCGGCGATTGTCTATCTGCCCGGTATCTTTATCGGATTTGTATATATTTTAACCATCAAATTTCGCAAATCGCCGTTTGACTTGTCCACCTCTCACCATGCGCATCAAGAGATGGTGCAGGGGCTGACAACGGAATTGTCGGGAAGCGTTTTGGGACTTGTGGAACTATCGCATTGGTATGAAAATATCTTTTTGCTGGGCGTTGTTGGCTTGTTTTTCTATAAAGTGTCATGGTGGAGTGCTATTGCTGCAATTGTTGTATGTGCGATATCCTATTTTTTGGAGATTGTCATTGATAACGTGTTTCCTCGTGTAAAATGGCAAAGTATGTTAAAATCAGCCTGGCTGGTAACATTGGTGGCAGGTGTTATCAATTTGATGATTATTACGGTGATATAGAAAATGCTGCCGTTTCCAGTTGGTTATGACTGACTTTAGGAAACGTTGATGGAAGCAAATCATCTGATGGAGGAGATGAAGTTATGAAAGTGTCGAAATCGCCATGGCTCATGCATTATGACGGGTCAAGCTGTAATGGATGCGATATTGAAGTGCTTGCATGTCTGACGCCCGTTTATGATGTGGAGCGTTTTGGCGTGATAAATACAGGAAATCCCAAACATGCGGACATTTTTTTGATTACCGGCGGTATCAATGCGCAAAATGCGCCGGTTGTCAAACAGTTATATTCACAAATGCCCAATCCCAAGGTGGTTGTGGCAGTTGGCGTATGTGCATGTAACGGCGGGATTTTTAAAGAGTGTTATAATATTTTGGGCGGTGTGGATACGGTTTTGCCGGTCGATATTTATGTGCCCGGCTGCGCTGCACGTCCGGAAGCGATTATAGATGGCGTTGTCAGGGCAGTTGCGTTGCTGGACGAAAAGAAAAAAGCACTTTCGCAGGAACAAGTGAGCAGCAAGGAGGCGTAAGGAGTATGGAAGGAATTACCACGATTGGTCCGGGCAGTCTGGTACCGGAAGCATTGAAAATTCATCACGATGGCTACCGTCTGATTCAAATTTGTGCAACCAAGGTTGAGGACGAATATGAAATTACCTATTCATTCGGAAAAGATTATGATATGATTGGGCTTCGGATGCGGGTAATGCCGGGCGCTGAAATCATGAGTATCAGCAATATTTATGCGCCGGCGTTTCTTTATGAAAATGAAATTCAAGACCTTTTTGGTATTAAGGTGAAGCTGATGACATTAGATTATGAGGGAAACCTTTACCGGATTGAACACAAAAAGCCGTTCCAGTAAAAGGCGGGAAAACGGATATGAAATGAGGGAAGAAACATGTCAGTACGTAGCGTGGTACCATTCGGACCACAACATCCTGTTCTGCCAGAACCGATTCATTTGGACTTGGTTTTGGAGGATGAAAAAGTGATAGAAGCGATTCCGTCCATTGGATTTGTGCACCGCGGACTGGAAAAATTGGTTGAGAAAAAGGATTTTCAGGAATATGTCTATGTGGCGGAGCGTATCTGCGGTATTTGCAGTTTCATGCATGGCATGGGCTATTGCAGCGCAGTCGAAAATATTATGGACATCGCTGTCCCGCCGCGCGCAAATTATTTGCGGACGATTTGGTGCGAAATGTCGCGCATTCACAGTCATTTGCTGTGGCTGGGATTGCTGGCGGACGCATTTGGATTTGAAAGCCTGTTTATGCAGTCGTGGCGTATGCGTGAAAAAATTCTGGATATGTTTGAAATGTCTACAGGCGGAAGAGTTATTTTTTCCGTGAATAAAGTCGGCGGCGTCCGTAAAGATATGGACGAGGAAATGCTGCGGGAATTTTTGAAAGTATTCGATGACATTGAACAGGAATTGAAAGTGCTTACAAAAACATTTTTGGAGGACTATGCTGTCAACAGCAGGTTGCGCGACATTGGTATATTAACAAAGCAGCAGGCGCATGATTTAGGCGCAGTAGGGCCGTTTATGCGTTCCAGTGGTATTGCGCTGGATAATCGTAAGCTGGGATATGCTGCATATCCCGAATTGGATTTTGAACCGATTACCAGCGATGTCGGCGATTGCTATGCGCGCTGCGACGTTCGAATTCGGGAGATTTTTCAGTCTATTGAGTTGATTCGTCAGGCGGCTGCTAAAATACCGGAGGGAGAACTTGCGGCAGCGGTGAAAGGGTTCCCGCAAGGCGAACATTTCATGCGTGTGGAACAGCCGCGCGGCGAAGCAATTTATTATGTAAAAGCAAACGGCACGAAGTTTCTGGACAGGGTGCGTGTACGCACACCCACCTTTGCAAACTTGCCGGGTATGCTGGAAACGTTGAAAGGCTGTCAGCTTGCAGATGTGCCGATTTTGATTTTGACAATTGACCCTTGTATTAGCTGTACAGAGAGGTAATTGATATGAATATGATGAATTTTACAAAAACCGTCCTGAAAAATCTGTTTTCAAAACCGGCTACGCGCAATTATCCGGCGCAGCCAAAAGAATTTTTTGCGCGGACGCGGGGGCATGTAGAAATTGAGATTCAGTCTTGTGTCTTTTGTGGGTTGTGCTCTAAAAAATGTCCCACAGGGGCAATTACGGTAGAACGTGGTGAAAAACAGTGGTCAATTGAACGGTTTGGCTGTATTCAATGCGGTTATTGCGTGGAAAGTTGTCCCAAAAAATGCTTATCCATGTGTCCGCCGTATCCGCAGCCGGAGGCACAAAAGCCGATGGAATCATATGTTCAGCCGGAGCCGGAACCGTTAGAAAAAAATGAAAAACAGGAAAATGCAGAACAATAAGACAGAAATGAGAGGCGGGTCACAAATTGATTCGGCTCTCCATTATTATCAATATTCTTTGAACGCCATAATAAAAAGCTAATTGACACAACAGATGCAGAGAACTGCACTGCTAAAACATTTTGGGCAAAAAAGTCTTTTGCAAAAACAATGAAGAAAGAAGGAAACAAATCATGCATGAATATCATGAAGCAATCCATATTATTGAACATGCGATAGACCAAGCGAAAGCGGAAGGAAAGAGTAAAGTCACAAAAATCAACTTGGTAATTGGTGAAAGTTCCGGTTTTTCTGGTGACAGTATCCGGTTGCATTTTGAAGAAGCTGCGGTTGGTACCATATGCGAAGGGGCGGAAATCTGTGTGAAGCCGGTTAAGACAATGTTGCGCTGTCCAAACTGCCGCGAGTTGTTTGCGCGCCGTCCGTTTCATTTTGAATGTCCGCACTGCGGTACGGAAGGGGAACCGAGCGAGGTTGGAAAAGAAATGGCGATAGAGAGCATTGAAGCGCAATGACATGCCGCGTGAATGCCATTGGTGTGGTACAGGGCGTGGGATTCCGCCCCTATACTGCACGTCTGGCGCGGCAGTTGGGATTGTGTGGCAGTGTGCGCAATTGCGGCGGTATTGTTGAAATTTTGCTGCAAGGTAGCGAAACGAAAATCGCCGCATTTTTGCAGCAACTGGAAAACGAACCGCCGGAGGGAGCGGTCATTCTTCGGCTGGAAACGGAGTGGCTGCAGCACCGGCCTTCTTGGAAGGAATTTGCGATTTTACCCAGCGGCGGAGCAACAACGGAAACACCCATTTTGCCGCCGGATTTACCCACTTGCCGCCTGTGCTTGGAAGAACTCCATACGCAGGATAACAGACGCTTTCGCCATCCGTTCATCAGCTGCACTGCCTGCGGACCACGCTACAGTGTCATGGAGGGCATTCCGTATGACAGAGAGACGACTACCATGCAAGCGTTTCCGCTGTGTGATACTTGCGCGGAGGAATATCGGGGCGATGTGCGGCGTATGCACGCGCAGACAATTTCCTGTCACGAGTGCGGGCCGCAATTGTTGTTTCGGGCGGGCAATAACGAGTGGAGTGGAGAAAACGCTTTATGCCGTGCAGCAGGAAAGTTGGAGCAAGGCGGAATAATCGCCATAAAAGGGATTGGCGGGTATCAGTTTGTATGCCGCCCCGACATGCAATCGGCGGTTGTTCGGCTGCGTCAAATCAAAGAGCGGAAAAAGAAACCGCTTGCCGTTATGTTTCCCACACCGGAGGCGATTTGTGAATTTTGTCATGTGAATGCAGAGGAACAAAACCTATTGGAAAGTCAGGCGCGTCCTATTGTTTTGCTGAAAAAACGGACAGAATGCTTTTGCAGAGAATTGACAGAAAACAGCGCATATATCGGGGCATTTTTACCATATTCTCCGCTGCACCATTTGCTGACCGAACAGTGCGGACCGCTTGTTGTCACGAGCGGAAATAGGAGCGGGGAACCGCTTGTCGTACAGGACACACAAATGTTGGAACAGTTTTCTAGGCAGGTGGACGGTGTGTTGTATCATAAACGGCGTATCATGGCGCCGTTAGATGATTCCGTTGCGCAGATTCTATGCGGCGGACAGCAGTTGATTCGGCGCAGCCGCGGCTATGTGCCGCTGCCTATTTTAACGAAACAGACATTTTCTGTTCCTATTTTGGCGGCGGGCGGTGATTTGAAAGCTAGCTTTTGTTTGGCGGCAGGGCAGCGTGCATATATCAGTCAATATTTAGGAGATATGGAAAGCCGCAAGGTAGCCCAAATGTATGACAGAGAACTGGATAGAATGCAAAAGTTGTTTGGCATTCAGCCCGGGGCGGTTGTGTGTGACATGCATACAGCATATCATTCCGTGAAACGTGCGCAGGAAATCGCGAATGAACGGAAAATTCTGCTTTTGAAAGTGCAGCACCATCATGCGCACGCCGCATCAGTAATGGCGGAACACGGATTGTCCTCCTGCATTGGCGTGTGTTTTGATGGAACAGGGTATGGACTGGACAGCGGTGTTTGGGGCGGAGAATTTTTGCTCTGCAAAGAAGAAACCATGCAGCGAGTAGGCTGTTTAGAGCCTATTTTACTTTGTGGCGGAGACCGCGCTGCAAAAGACGCGCAGCTTTGCGCACAGTGCCATTTGGTTGCTGCGGGATTGTCTGATAATACGCCGGACTTCGCGCTTGTGCAGGCGGCCATTTTGCACAAGGTTAATATCAGTCGTTCCACCAGTGCCGGACGTTTTTTTGACGCAGTCAGCTTTTTATTAGATGTAGGGCAGGAAAACACCTATGAAGGGGAATGTGCGTCAGCCTTGGAACAAGCGGCGTTTCGTGCGTTTTCAGCGGAAAAACAGGAAAGAGAACGGTTTCGGTTTGAGATTGAAAAGCGCGGAGTATTGTGGCAAATCGAGCGCAAAGCATATATACGCTATTTAGCAGAAAAATCTGTTGTCGGCGTGGATAGAGACCGGATGGCATTGGAATTTCATCTTGCCTTGGCGGAAGCTATCGTGGATGTTTGCGTCCAAATCCGGCGGGAAACAGACGAAAACAATGTGGCGCTCAGTGGCGGCGTTTTTGCTAACCGTATATTGACGGAAGCATGTGTCTCCATGCTGGAACAACAGGGATTTCAGGTTTATTTAAACCGCGCTGTGCCGCCGGGAGATGGCGGGATATGTTTAGGACAGGCATGGATTGCAGCGAAACGATTAGCAAAAGAATGTAATAAATGAAGGTGATGAACATGTGTGTGGCAATGCCCGGAACAGTTGTGAAATTAGAGGGAACAACGGCAACCGTTGATTTTCAGGGAAATTTGGTGCGGGCGGAGGCAGGATTGGTGCAGGTCAAAGAAGGCGACTGCGTTTTGGTTCATGCCGGCTGCATTTTGCAGGTTATGAGCAAACAAGAGAGCGATGAATTGCTTGCGCTGCTGGAGGAAATGAAACAGTTATGAGGCAGATAACACAATTTTTGAAAGAATACGATGGAACGCCGCTGCGTTTGATGGAGGTCTGTGGGACACACACGGCAGCGATTGCGCAGACCGGACTGAGAAGTTTGCTTTCTCCACGTATTACGCTTGTATCCGGCCCGGGGTGTCCTGTCTGCGTGACGGTAACGAGTTATATTGATCGATTGGTGGAGTTGTCCATGGAGCAGACCGTTGTGACATTCGGAGACATGCTGCGGGTGCCGGGCAGTCGCATGAGTCTGAACGATGCGCGGGCGGTCGGCGGCCATGTTCAAATGGTATATTCGCCGATAGACGCTCTGCGTTTGGCGGCGAAGCAGAGAGAGGAGCGGTTTGTGTTTGCCGCAGTCGGATTTGAGACAACTGCCCCTATTTACGCGATGTTGCTAGAACATATACGGCGTGAAGGTATTACCAATTTATCCTTGTTAACGTCGCTAAAAACCATGCCACCGGTGATTAATTGGATTTGTGCCAATCAAAATCACAGAATAGATGGGTTTTTGGCGCCCGGACATGTTAGCGTAGTGACGGGCAGCAATTATTTTATTCCGCTGTCGGAAAAATATAAATTACCCTTTGCAGTGGCAGGATTCGATGGACTGCAGCTTCTGGCGGCGGTTTATACATTGGTGCAGCGGCAGGGACAGTCCGGCGTTGTAAATTTATATCAATCGGCGGTTACGCCAGAGGGGAACCGGCAAGCGCAGCAAATGGTGCAGAAATATTTTGAGCCGTGCGCGGCGGCGTGGCGCGGAATAGGAAGGGTAGCAAATTCCGGATTGGTGCTGCGTCCGGAATATGAAGCCTATGACGCAGGCAGCAGCGGACTGGAACAGGATAATAGCGGCAATAAGGGTTGTTGCTGCGCACAGGTGCTGACGGGGAGACTACAGCCGGAACAATGTCTGCTGTTTGGCAGCGCATGTACGCCGTCAACGCCACAGGGAGCGTGTATGGTGTCACAGGAAGGCAGTTGTTTTCATCACTTTAATAGCAGAAAGTAGGGCTTATCTATGAAGATTACAATGGCGCACGGCAGCGGCGGAACCGCAACCTCAGAATTGATTGATACCGTTTTTGCCAAAGCGTTTCACAATCCGGTTTTGGCGCGTATGGAAGATGCTGCCGTGGTACCGGGCGCGGGGCGTTTGGCAGTAACGACGGATAGTTTTGTTGTGTCTCCGCTGTTTTTTCCGGGCGGAGATATTGGGCGGCTTGCCGTCTGCGGGACGGTAAATGATTTGCTGATGAGCGGCGCACATCCGCAATATTTGACTTGCGGTTTTATTTTGGAAGAAGGCGCGCCGCTGGAGGAACTGGAGAAAATTGTCCGCTCTATGGCGGAGACGGCGCACGAAGCAGGCGTTATGATTGTTGCCGGCGATACCAAAGTGATTGAAGGACAGGGCGGTATCTATATCAATACAGCAGGTGTCGGATTTGTGCCGGATGGCAGAAATTTTGGCGCGGTAAACTGTTCTATCGGCGACGCAGTTTTGGTTTCAGGTCAGCTGGGAGACCACCACGCCGCCATTATGAGCGCGCGAATGGGGATTGAAAATCAAATTGTCAGCGATTGTGCGCCGCTGGGGGACATGGTGAATGCTTTGCTGGCAAGCGGCGTGCAGGTAAAAGCAATGCGTGATGTGACGCGCGGCGGTTTGGCAACCATTTTACATGAGTTTGCTGAGGCAAGCGGCAATTCTATAGAATTAGAAGAACAGATGATTCCGGTTTCGGCGGCAGTACAGGGCTTTTGCGGCGTGTTGGGACTAGACCCGCTCTATATGGGCAACGAAGGGAAAATGGTGGCAGTTGTTGATGGAACAGATGCAGAAAAAGCGCTGGAATGTATGCGAAATGCCAAATATGGTGCAAACGCTGCTATCATTGGACAGGTGTGCCGGCGGCAGGAAAGCGCGGTCTTTATGAACACGGCGATTGGCGGATCACGTATCATTTCAGAATTATTCGGAGAAGGGCTGCCGAGAATCTGCTAAAAAATAATGGGGTTGGCGGTGGAAAAACGTATGGAATGGGATTTTATCAGACAATTGAAACACTATCAGCCCGAAACAGCGCAGGAGGAGGCTGACCGTGTGGCAATGCTGCAAGCGGCAAAGCAGTTTCAAAAGAAACTTCTGTTTCGGGAGAACAGCACTGCACACATCACCAGTTCCGGATTTGTGGTGAATCCGGCTCTCTCCAAGGTGTTATTGGTGTATCACAATTTACGCAAAACTTGGTCTTGGGCAGGTGGTCACGCAGATGGAGAAGAAAATTTGCTTCAGGTGGCAGCGCGGGAAGTGCGGGAAGAAACAGGCGTAAAAAAACTGATTCTGTTGTCGCAGGAAATTGCCACGCTGGATATTTTTCCTGTGGAGAGGCATGTAAAAAACGGAGAACAGATAAGTCCACATTTGCATTTTTCCGTTTCCTATTGTTTCATATGTGATGAAAACCAGCCGTTACAGAAAAAGGTTGATGAAAATAGTGCTGTAGGGTGGTTCCCATTAGAATATTTTAGTGAAGAACATTTTAGCCGTGAGGACAATGCTGTATATCAGAAATGTATTCACAAACTGAAACGTTTTAAATAAAATCGCCTGTAGGTAGAAGAACAGAGAAAGGAAAAAACAATGTATAAAGTGATGTTTGTATGTCTTGGAAATATCTGCCGGTCGCCTATGGCGGAGTTTTTGATGAAAGATATTGTGAGAAAACAAGGCAGAGAAAAAGAATTTTTCATTCGTTCCGCTGCAACAAGCACAGAAGAATTGGGAAATGCGCCCCATATCGGAACCAGAAAAAAACTTGCTGAATTGGGTATTTCCACAGCGGGCAAAACAGCCATACAGCTTTCCAAAGAGGATTATGCGGCATATGACTATATTTTGGGAATGGAAACCGCCAATATACGGTCAATTTTGCGCATTTTCGGCGGAGATCCGGAGAAGAAAGTATATCGGTTGCTGGATTTTTCAGGTTGCCAACGGGACATTGCAGACCCATGGTATACCGGAAATTTTGATGAAACGTTTGCAGACATTATGGAAGGGATTAACGCTTTTTTGGAGCAGTTGCAGTAATGTAATAGGAGATTACAAGATTGGGGAGAACCATTAATTTATGCATATAACAAAACACGCTTTACCGAAACTGTAAAGTGTGTTTTGTTATGTGTATGAGATTTGACGCCCTTATGCCAATATAAAAGTTATATATTATGGGATGTTCTCCAGTCCCATTTGACTGATTACCATGGCATAATAATGCCCTTTTTGCTGCATTAATTCTGCGTGTGTGCCGTTTTCCAGAATGCCTTGGTCGCCGATTACCATGATACGGTCGGCGTCGCGAATGGTGGAAAGCCGGTGCGCAACCAGAAAACTGGTACGTCCTTCCATTAAATGCAGCATGGCTTTTTGAATATTTTTTTCCGTCCGTGTATCCACACTGGAGGTCGCTTCGTCCAAGATTAAAATGGGTGCATTGGTGAGAAATGCCCGTGCAATCGCTAAAAGCTGCCGCTGTCCTTGACTTAAGCTATCAGTACTGCCGGAAACCATTGTCCGGTATCCCTGTGGTAAGCGGGAGATAAAAGAATGCGCGTGGGCAAGTTTTGCAGCATTTTGAACTTCTTCATCAGAAGCATTGGGATTGCCATAGCGGATATTATCGGCAATGGTTCCTGTGAATAAACAGGTATCCTGTAACACAACGGAAAAACAATGCCGCAGCGTTTCACGCTTAAAATCCTGAATATCTACGCCGTCAATGCAGATACTGCCGCTTGTAACATCATAAAATCGGGTGAGCAGATTGACGATTGTTGTTTTTCCTGCGCCCGTTTCGCCGACAAGCGCAATCGTTTGTCCCGGTGCAACCTGAAAGCTGACGTCAGTTAGAACCGGTTTGTTTTCCGTGTAGGAAAAAGAAACATGCTCAAAAGATACAGCACCTTTTGGGTGTTCCAATATAACAGGCGTTAAACTGTCCTGCGGTTCTTCCAGTTCGTCCATAATTTCAAAAACGCGTTCTGCGCCTGCTAAAGCGGACTGAATGGAATTGAACATACCGGCAATGTTGTTGAGCGGCTGCCCGAATTGTTTGGAATAGGTGATGAAACTGGCAATGGTTCCAACAGAAATGACGCCGCGGACAGAGAGCAAACCGCCCGCGCAGGCGACACAGCCAAAACTGATGTTGTTGATTACGTTCATCAGCGGCATTAATAGACCGGACCATACCTGCGCTTTGACCGAATATTGCAGCAGTTCGTTGTTAAAACAGGTAAATTTAGCAATCATGTCCTCTTCTTTATGAAAGGCTTTCACCATTTTCAGTTCATGAATACTTTCCTCAATCAACCCGCCCAGCGTCCCCATTGCACGGAACTGCTGCGTGAAATTATAACGGCTGCGTGAGGCGATAGAACGCGTCAAGAGCAGTACTAACGGAATAGAAATCAGGGCAACGAAAGTCAGCGGAATACTAAGCACCAGCATCATCACCAGCGAACCGGTAATATTTAAAATGCTGGAAAACAGCTCTGTTGTTGCCTGTGCAATAGTACTGCTGATGTTGTCAATATCATTGGTGATACGGCTCATAGTATCGCCATGCGGATGGGTATCATAAAATTTCAGCGGCAGTTTTTGCAGTTTTTCATATAATGTCTGTCGCATAGATTTGACAAGATTTTGGGAAACGCCCGCCATCATCCAGCCGTTGATGGTTGTCACGAGCCAATTTGCCAGATAAGCAGCGGTTAAAGCTGCAAGAATTCGGCCGAGCAGTGGTGTATCTACTGCGGTGGAAGCAATGTTAAAGGTGTTGACCGCGCGACCTATCAACAGCGGCACGGACAAAGACAGCAGGGCAGAAACCAGCGTTAGAACAATGGTAATCAATATGTAGTTCCATTGTTTTAAATAAATGCGGAGCAGTCGAAACAGTGTGTGCCAAGCATTTTTGGGCTTTTCTGTCGGTTTAAAACGTCCTGCGCCGCCGCGACCGCCACCCATGCGCGGAATGGCAACTTCTGTTTGTGGAGCAGATTTAGCCATGAAATGCAGCCTCCTCTCCAATTTGGGAATGATAAATATCGCGGTAGGTTTCACAGGTCTCCATCAATTCTGTGTGCGTGCCGAATCCTGCTATCTTGCCATCATCCAGCACCAAAATGCGATCAGCACTCATGGCGGTTCCGATACGTTGTGTAATGAGCAACACGGTTTGTTTTTCCTGCCAGTGTTTTAAATTATGGCGCACACGCGCTTCCGTTACTGCATCAAGCGCACTGGTGGAATCGTCCAGAATCAAAATATCAGCATTTTTTAAAACAGCGCGCGCAATAGAAAGACGCTGCTTTTGTCCGCCGGAAAGATTGACGCCGCTTTGTCCCAGCAAACTTTCATATTGCTGCGGCATGTGCATGATAAACTCATGCGCCTGCGCTGCGTCGGCGGCATGTATGAGTTCTTGACGGTTTGCACCGGAATTACCAAACTTGATGTTGTCGGAGACTGTACCGGAGAACAGCATACTCTGCTGCGGCGCAACAGAGATTTTAGTGCGCAATTCAGCAGGGTCAATGCTGCGGATATCTTTGCCGTCCAGTCGAATGGTACCTTCCAGCGGGTCATAAAAACGCAACAAAAGCCAAACCAGCGTAGATTTTCCGGAACCGGTTGGTCCAATGACTGCAAGCGTTTCGCCGCGGTGCAGATGAAAATGAATATTTTGCAGAGCGGGAAGGGAACCGCTTTGCGGATAGGAAAAGGAAACGTGTTCAAAAGAAATTCCGTCCTGCCGGTTTGGGGTTGTATCAGAATGTTGCGATAAGCAATCTTGCTGCGCAAAAATTTCGTCAATACGACCGGCGGACGCACGCGTCCGCACAAAATTGTTAAACATGTTGGTGATATGCATGAGAGAACCTAAAATCTGTGCCATATAGTTGGTAAATGCAATGATTTGTCCAACATGAACCGTATTATGCTGAAACATCAGACTGCCGGCATAGATAACAGCAGCGATGCCAATATTCATGGCAAGTGACATGAGCGGCGAGAAAACGGTATTGACCCGCTGCGCCGAGATATTCGTTTGTGTCAGAGTTTCGTTTACATGTTCAAAACGTTTTTCTTCCTGTTTTGTCATACCGAAAGCTTTTACGAGCCGAACGCCCATCAAATATTCCTGCACGGTTGTATTCACGCTATCCATTGCATATTGGACTTTAGAATAGCGGCGGTAGCTTAATTTCATGCTAATCACAATGAGCGCGGCAACGATAAGAATGGCGCCTAATAAAATGAGGCTGAGCCGTGGATTAAGCATGATGGCTAAAATAATGCTGCCGATACAGGTGAGTGGGGCTTTCACAAAAATGCGCATGAGACCGTGAACAAATTGTGATACCTGTGAAACATCATTTGTAATGCGGGTGATAAGTGAACCACTGCCGAATTTATCCGCACCAGTCAGAGAAAGCGACATCACTTTTCGATAGAAATCAAGGCGCAGTTCTGCACCGAAACGCTGCGAAACATTGCTGGAAACATAGTTGCGTGTGACGGCAAGGCATAATCCAATGCCGGTAACAAAAAGCATCAGCGCGCCAAGCCGCCAAACTGTTTGCAGATGACCGGTGGCAACGCCATCATCGATAATATGAGACATAATGGTTGGCTGGAGCAAATCGCAGACTGCCTCTCCAAAGACACAGAGAACAGCAAATGAGAACGGAAGCCAATATTTTTTGATGTATGGTTGAAATGATTTCATGTTGCAGCGCCTCCCATTTCAATGGTTTATATAAAAATAATCGCAACAAATCCATATTATTTAGTATACCATAAACCGGAAAAAATTTCAAAGCAGCAATTGAAAAAAATAATATAATTTTATGGAATGAGTTGATAGAAAGGGCATAAACAAAACAACTCCGCCACAACTTATATTTCAAGTTGTGACGGAGTTGGTTGTTCCATTTAGATATTAAGGTCTTGGTAAAAGCTTTTCAGCGTTTCGCAAGAGGTGGAAAACTGTTGTAATTCCTTTTTTGTGAGTGTGAGGGAGAGCACTTTTTGAACGCCATTACGGTTTACAATACACGGAACGCCTGCATAAATATCATTTTGTCCATATTCACCGCGCAGCATAGCGGAAACGGTTAAAATACTGCTCTCATTGCCGAAGATAGCACGCGTAATTCGTACCATTGCCATACCAATACCGTAGTAAGTCGCGTGTTTGGCAGCGATAATTTTCTGTGCCGCGCCGCGCACTTCTTCCGATAATTTTTGAATATCTTCAAACTGGAATCGTCCGCCCGATTCATCGCAAATTGTAGAGATTGGTTTGGTAGCAAGCATTGCCTGACTCCATGGCACAAATTCACTGTCGCCGTGTTCACCCATAACATAAGCGTGCATATTGCGCGGGTCTACAGAAAAGTAATCTCCCAGCAGATAGCGCAGACGCGCGGTGTCAAGCGCCGTTCCTGTTCCAATCACACGTGCGGAATTAAAACCGGAGTAGGCATAGGTAATGCGGGTCATGATATCCACAGGATTGGTTGCTACCAGAAAAATACCGCCAAAACCTGAACGGGTGACTGGATCGATGATAGAGCGGAAAATTTCCGCATTGCGCTGTAACAAGTCAAGACGGGATTCACCTGATTTCTGGGCAACACCTGCGCAGATACAAACAATATCTGCATCACGGCAATCACTATATTCTCCGGCATAGATTTTCATATTAGAACCGGAGAACGCGAGACCATGGTTCAAATCCATAGCTTCGCCTTCCGCACGCTGGCGGTCTATATCAATCAAAACCAGTTCGTCACAACTGTTTTGATTCAGCAGGGCATAGGCATAACTCATGCCAACCATACCAGTTCCAATTAAAACGACTTTTCTTCTGTCATCATTCATAAGAGTAACTCCTTTTCATTGTTTATGATAATTTTAATAATTTAAACAGATTGATAAAATAAATAAGATTAGGATTGTACCGTTTGTTTTTCACCACTTTTCTTTTCACGCTTTAAAAGTTCTATAATGCCGGAAACAATGAGCAATCCGGCGAAAATTCGTCGGATAAGCAGGGGAGAAATGAGTTTTGCAACATAACTTCCTATGACGGCACCGATAACGCCGAGCGGCGCTAGAATCAGGAGCAGTTTCCAGTCAATCCGCTTTTGTTTGAAATGAACCACCAAAGAACTTCCGCTGGCAAATAAAAAGAATAAGAGATTAATTCCTTGTGCCGGCAGCTGCGACATGTGTTTGACCAAAGTCAGATAAATAATTAGTAGTCCGCCGCCGCCAATTCCCAGTCCTGCCATGGCTGCGATGCAAGCGCTGGCAATAAAATCCCCAATATACTGCATAAAATAAATCCTCCTTATGTGAAAAACATGCGGATGCCAACAAAAATAATGAGTCCTGCAAACAGTTTTTTCAGGAGTTTGGGGTTGATTTTTCCCAAAAGGAATGCACCGGCAAGTCCGCCGACTACCGCACCCGGAAGATAGCGGTATAAATCATTCATCACAATATTCCCATGAAAAGCATAGATAATAGCGCTGGCAATCGACATGGGAAAAATAGCGGCAATGGTTAGCGCAAATAAATTTTTACTTGCTTCTTCGCTCTCAAATGTCAAGATATATTTGAGACATAAAATCAAAATAATACCGCCGCCAGTTCCAAGTAAACCATTGATGAAACCTGCTGCAATGGGAATTAGCCAGAGTAGATATTTTTTCATGGACGTATCTCCTAAAAAGAAAGCTAACAATATTATGTGAATTTTTAGGAAATATATAAGTAACCCCTATGAAAACAACTAAATTTTGTTTTCATAGGGGTTACTTATACAAAATAAAATATTTATTTTCGGCGTTTGCGCGCATTTGTCGCTTTTGATTGTGGCTGCACTTCTGGTATCATACGAATATATTTATGAAGCACATGCGGATTGGAAGTCCGGCGTGAGGTGACTTCAAAGGGACCAAGTGAATCAAGCAGCGGCGTCAGTTTATGAAATCCATAGTTTCGTACATCAAAATCAGGATAGCGTTTACTTAAAATATTGCCAACATTGCCGATATATGCCCAGCCATCATCATCGGAAATTTCCATAATAATTTTACGGACTGCCCGCCGGAGCCAAGCAGTATCTTTATCTGTTGGTTCAAGCGGGGCGGAAGCTTCCTGCGGCGCATCTTCCGCTGTGCCGGATTCGTCTGCGATTGTTTCCAGATATATAAATTTTTCGCAGGCAACAACAAAGGGGCGCGGTGTTTTCTTTTCTCCCATTCCCACAACATACATACCATCTTCACGCAGACGTGTCACCAGACGAGTGAAATCGCTATCGCTGGAAACAACGCAAAAACCGTCAACGTTGTTGGAATAGAGAATGTCCATTGCATCAATAATCAATGCGGAATCCGTTGAATTCTTCCCTGTGGTATAGCTATATTGCTGAATGGGCGAGATGGAATATTCCAACAGGTTTTGTTTCCAAGAAGCAAGCTGTGGCTGCGTCCAATCGCCATAAATCCGTTTATAAGTCGGTGTTCCGTGTGTGGCAATCTCCTCTAAAATGTATTTGATGTATTTCGGGGACACATTATCTGCATCAATCATGACAGCGATTCTTCTATCGGTCTCCATTACAATTCCTCCCACGATATCTGTTTTCTTTCATCATACCTTTTTTGCAAGTATTTGTCAACTAGTTAGAAAAAATTCAAGAGAAAAATGATTTTGTGAAAAAATAGGACTGCTTTACACATGAAAGCAGCCCATGTTTTGTTTTTCTTGGTTTAATGCGTTTTATAATAATTAATCAGGCAGCCGGACTCGATAATTTCCTTTTCGTCCGGCGTCAGCGCACCGAGACCCAATTGAATTTCCGTCAGGTTCCCACCGCGCACCAAATAAGCAGGGAAGGTAGGCGTACCATTTTTCACAATCTGTTTGATACCGGGCACATAGACAAAATCGCCAACTTCAAAAGCGGTATCGTCCGCAGTGATAAAGGGAAGCATACCCCAGTTGATTAAGTTGCTTCTATAGCGTTTGGTTGCGTATTCTTTTGCAATATTTGCATAGCCGCCCAGCACCTTTTGACAGGAAGCTGCCTGCTCACGTGCAGAGCCGTCTCCGGGTTTTACCGCGTAAATGACGCTGCCGATATTTGTTTTGGCAACATCAACCGGACATTTTGTTTGAATGGCTGCAACCGCTGCCTGCAATTCTGCGTTATCAACTGTTTTGCCATTCAGACGATTCTGTTCCAGCACCTGTACATCTTTTGCACGTCCAACATATGCAGGGTCTTTGCGGGACAGAGCAAATTCCGCCAATTTCAGAGGATTGGAACGGTAGGAAGAAGTCTCGCCGGAGGGAATCAGTTCATCTGTGGTCGTAACAGGATCGTGGATAACAGACACCATTTTGAGTAAAATGTCATCGCTGAGAGATGTCATTTTCGGCCAGTCCGCAATGTTGGGACCGTATTTTAATTCCGCAGATGTATCAGGTTTGCCAAATCCCTGATATACACGGTTTTCATATACATTTTTATCAAAATGATATGCCGGATTGGTGTATTCCACATCTAGTTCTGTTGCAGCAGTCAGGAAACCGCCGTTTGCCGCTGTTGCCGCAATGGAACGTGCGTCCATCAGTGCAACAGAAGAAATTTGACCGGAAACCGGTTTGGAACCTTCGCGGTTGGGGAAGTTCCTCGTAGAATGACGAATGCTGAGCGCATTATTTGCCGGTACATCACCCGCGCCGAAGCAAGGTCCGCAGAATGCTGTCCGCAGCGTTGCACCGGAAGCCATCAGCGTTGCGGCAGCACCGTTGCGAATCAGTTCCATATAAACAGGCTGACTGGACGGATATGCACTGAGTGCAAACTCATCATGACCAATGGAGTGATGGTTCAAAATATCGGCAGCAGCACACAGGTTTTCAAAGGTACCGCCTGCGCAGCCGGCAATAACGCCTTGGTCTACCAAAAGATTGCCGTTTACAATTTTATCGCGCAGCTGGAATGTAACATTCGGTGCGCCAAGTTGTTCGTTTCCAATGGTTTCCACTTCGTGCAAAATATCCTCCAGATTTGCTTTCAAATCTTCAATGGTATAAGTGTTGCTCGGGTGGAACGGCATTGCAATCATGGGACGGATTTTGGACAAGTCAACCATGACAACGCCGTCGTAATAAGCAACACTGCCGGGCTTTAATTCCGCATAAGCACTGCTACGACCATGTTCCGTCAAATAGTCTTTGACCGTGCTGTCCGTTTCCCAAATGGAGGACAGACAGGTGGTTTCTGTTGTCATAACATCAATACCGTTACGGTATTCAACGCTCAAATTAGCAATGCCAGGGCCAACAAATTCCATTACTTTATTTTTTACATAACCGTTTTGGAACACGCTGCCAATGATGGCGAGCGCTACGTCCTGCGGACCCACGCCGGGCGCCGGTGCACCGGTCAGGTAGACGGCGACAACGTCTGGATAGTCCACATCATAGGTTTTGCTTAAAAGCTGTTTCACCAGTTCCGGTCCGCCTTCACCGATTGCCATGGTGCCGAGCGCTCCATAGCGGGTGTGGCTGTCGGAACCTAAAATCATGCTGCCGCAGCGGCTCATCATTTCACGCATATACTGATGAATCACTGCCAAGTGCGCCGGCACATAGACACCTCCGTATTTTTTGGCAGCGGACAAACCAAACATGTGGTCGTCTTCGTTGATGGTTCCGCCAACCGCGCATAAACTATTATGGCAGTTGGTGAGTACATAGGGCAGCGGAAATTCTTTCAAACCGCTGGCTTTTGCCGTCTGGATAATACCGACATAAGTGATATCATGTGACGCCATGCAGTCAAATTTGATTTTCAGTTTATCTGCGCTGCCGGAGGTATTATGATTTTGCAAAATGGAATACGCAATAGTGTTTTGTTTTGCTTCTTCCGGAGATACCTCCAGTTGATATTTTGCTTTTATGTGGGACGGTGCAGCTTCGTCAGCAGGAACCAAATCCCGACCGCCGATTAAATATGCACCTGTTTTCCATAATTCTAACAACGAGACCCCTCCTAAATATTTTTCTAAATTTCTCTTAATAAAATATTATATCAATAGAACAGCGCTTTGTCAAATGCCATTTTGGTCTTTCAAAGTGAAATTGCGCAGCAAAACATCTTTTCCGCGCCAAGAAAATGCACGCTGCCGGTAACGCCGCCGAAATTCTCTGCCGGAAAGCGGCAGTAAGTCCTCTTTTGTCAAAAAAGGAACAAGAGATTGACGGAATTCTAAAATGGGCGTGACAGGAATAGACTGATTGTGGGGACAAACCTCCTGACAAGTATCACAGCCCCAAATCAGCGGATTTTTCATTAAAATGGATTGTTCCGTCTCTGATAAATCTCCTTTTTTTTGCGTGATATGGGAGGCGCAGCGCTCTATTTGCATCCTTTTCTCTTGCAGCGCTCCGCCATGACATGCTGTGCGGCATTTTCCGCATCCGATACAACTGCATGAAAGCGGTTTGTCGGGCGCTAAATTCAATGATTCGCAAACGATATATCCAATGAACACATAAGAACCATAGACGGGATGAATGAGACAGGTGTTCTGTCCAATGAACCCAAGTCCGGCGGCAACTGCCAGACTTCTGTCCTGATAGGGACTGTTGTCGCAGTAAATTTGTCCGGAATAATCAATTCCTGTTTGTTCTTGTAAAAATTCGCTAATTCGCAGCAAATAGCTGCGAACAACCATGTGGTAATCCGGCATTACTGCATAGCGGGAGAGATTGCGCTGCGTTTTAATTGGCTGATAATAGGGAAACAGGCATACGACAGCGCAGCCGATTCCTGTGGGAGAAGAGGCAATACCGCAGCAGTCCAGTCCGATGCTTTTACAAAATAATTTGAGTTGTTCCTTGAAGTCCATTTTGCCGCCCCTCTCGTTGAATGGATATTTTATGAAAACAAAAACGCTTGGAAAGTGCTATTTTACCGTATCAACATTATAGCACAGAAAGCTAGAAAATAAAAGGCTTTTTCGCGAATTTGCTATTGACAAAGCTGGGAAATACCAATATAATAAGAACAGTATGAAATGACGGGCGGAGGATTGATGCCATCATGAAAAAAATTTTGTTTGCATTTTTGTGTGTAATGCTATGTACCAATATGGTGTTTGCTGATAATATGCTGAAGAATGCTTCCTTTGATTCACAAAAAGAGTGGAAGCTGGAATATTATTTTAAAGACCGCGATTCCTCCATTCAAATTGTGCAGGATGAAGGGCAAAATGTTGTTTCTATGACAAGTGAACTGCAAAACCATGTGACAGCAACGCAAACGGTTAAGGTCAAAAAAGGCAGTATTTATAAAATCACAGCGGAAACAAAGACGGTAGGTGTCTCTACCAAAGGACGCGGCGCTTGTATTGGAATTTATAATCATTTGGTATATAGCGCAACTGTGAGTGAAACCTCAAGTGGATATCAGACATTGGAATTATATGTGCGTCCGCAGGGGACGGAACTTCCTGTCATGCTGTCACTGGGCGGACATGGAGAAGAATCATCGGGAACAGCATATTTTCGTAATGCACAAATGGAAGAGATTGATGAAAAATCTGTGCCGAAGAATGCTAAAATACAGGAGGTAACAGATACTTCCGGCGGGCAGAGCAGCCAAACGCAGGACAAATCCTATTTGCCCGAAACAAAACTTGACGCGAAATGGTATACCTTGATTGCACTGCTTGCATTTGCTGTATTAGGTGCATTTTATTATGTGTGGTTTAAAAAACAATAAATATTTATGAAAAGAGACTTAGGAGGAAGATACAATGGCAGAACTAAGATGGCATCCACTGATTCAAGACTGGGTGATGATTGCATCACACCGTCAAAACCGTCCGCAAATGCCTAAAGATTGGTGTCCGTTTTGTCCCGGCTCGGGGAAAGTACCGGATACATATGAAGTTTATGAATATGATAATGATTTTCCGGCGCTTTCACAAAATCCGCCGGAACCGGATGATGTGGCAACAGAACTCTATAAAACCCGTCCGGCATATGGAAAATGTGAAGTCGTTTTATATTCCCCCAATCATACCATAACGTTGCCGGAACTGCCGGTAGAACATATTGAAAAATTGGTTGACCTGTGGACGCAGCGGTTTGTTGAAATTTCTAAAGATGAAAAAATCAAATATGTTTTCATTTTTGAAAACCGCGGCGCGGTTGTAGGCGTTACCATGCCGCATCCGCATGGTCAGATTTACGGATATTCTATTATCCCGAAAAAAATTGAATTGGAGCTGAACAGCAGCAAAGAACATTTTCAAAAAACAGGTCACTGCCTGATATGTGATATGCTGCAAGAGGAACTGGATTTTGGCAAACGTGTTATTATTGAAAACGAAGATTTTGCCACAGTATTGCCCTTCTTTACAGAATATCCTTATGGTATGTATATCATCAGCAAAAACCACCGGCAGAACTTGGCGGAAATGAATGAGCGCGAGAAAAAGAATTTGGCAAGCATTTTGAAGGAGACGACCGGTACTTTTGACGCACTATTTGACTATCCGTTCCCCTATATGATGTGTATGCATCAAAGTCCGGTCAACAGCGAAGACACCAGCGAGTATTATCATTTCCATATTGAATTTTTCCCGCCGATGCGTTCTGCGGATAAACAGAAATTCAATGCCTCCAGCGAAACAGGCGTATGGGCGCACTGTAACCCAACGGCGCCGGAGGAAAAGGCAGAAGAACTGCGAGAGGCATATCAGCGCTATTTGAAAAAACAGCAATAAGGGGAGGAAAACATGAGATGGAATTGGCAGAATTGAAAGAAAAATTTTGCGCGCTCTATGGCGGAACAGAGGAAGATATCAGGATTTTTATGTCGCCCGGGCGCGTGAATTTAATTGGTGAACATACAGACTATAACGGCGGATATGTGTTTCCGGCAGCGCTTTCCATGCGGACGGCAATTGCCTATCGGAAAACGGACAGCGGCAAAATCCGTATGGCGGCAACCGATTTGGATGTACGCGTGGAAGCAGATATCAACCGTTTAGCAGATTATAAAGATTTAAAATGGGGCGATTATCAGCTTGGCGTTGCTTATGTCATGCAAAAACAAGGATATCAAATTTGCAGTTGCGACATGCTTTTTGACGACACTACGCCGCACGGCGGGGGACTGTCCTCATCAGCGGCAATTGAAGTGGCGACGGCTTTGGCGTTTGCAACGATTTCCAATGAAGAAAAAGGGATTACTGCACCGGTTGAGATGGTTGAAATGGCGAAAATTTCTCAGCAGGCAGAACACGAATATATTGGCGTACAATGCGGCATTATGGATCAGTTTGCGTCAGCAATGGGAAAGAAAAACCATGCTATGCTGCTCAACTGCGCGAGTCTCGACTATGAACTGGTACCGCTGCAAATGGACGGTTATAAACTAGTGATTGCCAATACCAACAAAAAACGTGGTTTGGCGGATTCAAAATATAATGAACGCCGCGGTGAATGTGAAGCGGCGGTAGCAGATTTACAAAAAGTGCTGCCAGAAATCACTTGTCTGGCAGATGTTTCTGTGGCGGAATTTGAACAGCACCAGTCTGCCATTCAAAATGAGACTGCACGTCGGCGTGCAAAACACGTTGTTTATGAAATTGACAGAGTGCTGCAATCTGTTAAGGCGCTGAAAGCGGGCGATATGCTTCGGTTTGGCGAACTGATGAATGCATCACACGATTCTTTGCGGGACGATTATGAAGTGACCGGATTGGAACTGGATACTTTAGTAGGGGAAGCGCGCAAAGTAGACGGCGTGATTGGTTCGCGCATGACGGGCGCAGGATTCGGCGGCTGCACGGTCAGTCTGGTGAAAGAAGATGCAGTGGAGAATTTTATTGCAGCGGTTGGACCGAATTATCAGGCAAAAACCGGTTTGACAGCAGCGTTTTATGTATCTGAAATTGGTGACGGCGGACATGAAGTAAAGATAGTATAACAAATTGGACAACGGAGTGGTGATTTGATGAAAAAACCGGTCATTGTTGGGGGATGGAAGCCGTTGTTTCATCCTGAGAAAACAGGGTGTTATGTGAACGACCATAGTATTGTACAAGATCGGAACGGCGCCTGGCATTTGTTCGGTATCACAAGCCATGCAGGTGGACCGTCAAACGAGCGATATTTTGTTCATGCAAAGGCAGAGCAATTAATTGCAGAGCAGGAAATGGAAGAAATTGGCGTTGTTATGAATCACGGAACCCGCGCATGGGCGCCGGGCGTGATACGACATGAAGATTGCTATTATATGTATTACGGACCATCACCGACAAAACTTGCGGTTTCTGTTGATTTAAACGAGTGGATGGGTTATGAAATTAAAATGTGCGGTCAGCCGCCCCTGTCTTGCCACCGCGACCATTTTGTAATGCGCTTAAATGAATATACATGGATAATGTATGTGGTTGGCGTGAAAGATGGCTATGGCGCGGTATCCTGTTTGGTTTCCAACGACTTACTGCATTGGCGTTTCGTGCAATATGCACTAACTTCGGAAGGGGACGCACCATTAAAACCTGCATGGGGCGCTTTTGAATCGCCGTATGTGGTGCAGTATGAAGGTATGTACTATTTGTTTGTAACCTATACGGATTGTAATAAGGAAAACTATCAGAATACATTGGTTTTTGCGTCAACAAACCCTTATGATTTCGGAACCTATACGCAAAGCCGCCACAAAGAAATGGTTATATCTGAATTGTGCGCTCATGCCGGAGAGGTGTTGTTTGATAGCTCCACAAACAGCTATTATATGACAACATGCGGTTGGCGCAATTACGGTATTCCTGTAGAAGGCGGCGTTGGGATTGCAAAACTAGAGTGGCAATAAGTATTGTAAAAAGTAATATGGCAGAAAAATAATGCCCTGAATTTATATTCAAAAAAAGATATGGCGATGCGAAAAACAAATGGTCTGTCGTATCGCCATATTTCTTATCCCTTTTTGGAATTGTGTACTCATATATCAATCGGCGTTGTGCGAGGAAGAAGAATGGATATAGCTTTATATTACCAAGAAAAAGGAAATGGAGAACCATTTATCTTTTTACACGGAAATGGAGAAGAGAGTTCTTATTTCAAGAACCAAATAGATTATTTTAGTAGCAACTACAGAGTGATTGCTCTAGACACACGCGGTCATGGTAAATCGCCAAGAGGCGCGGAATCCTTTACAATTGAACAGTTTTCCTGTGACTTATATGATTTTATGGTGGGTCTTGAAATTTCAAATGCAATTATTTTGGGATTTTCAGACGGAGCCAATATAGCAATGAAATTTGCAATAAGATATCCGGACATGATAAAGGCATTGATATTAAATGGGGGAAATTTGAATCCCAAAGGAGTCAAAAGAACGACACAAATTCCAATCGAAATAGGATACAAAATAGCAAAACAATTTGCTTTAAAATCTCCCGCTGCAAAAAAGAATGCTGAAATGCTTGGTTTAATGGTTCATGAGCCAAATATTGCGCTAAATGAATTATCCAAAATAACAGCACCCACACTCGTAATTTGCGGCAAAAACGATATGATTAAAGAATCCCATACAAAAAAGATTGCCGAAAATATACCGAATGCAAAATTGTTGATTATGAACGGAAATCACTTTATCGCAAATAAGAAACACGCTATATTCAATAAAGCGGTTGAAGACTTTTTGCAAACAATTCGGTAAAATATTATTTAAGCACCGCATTATCTTTCCTAGACTTTTTCTGTTTTAAGACTAATAATAGCCACGGACAAAACAAGCTAATCCAAAGTCCCAACAGAAAATAGGAAAAGTAAATACAAAGCGGTATATCCGGCAGCAGCAGTTTTAAGGGGATTTTTATTGCGGCACAGCCAACCAACAGTAAAACCATTTTAAATCCTGCATGGAGTTTCAATGACGCACTGTAGTGCAAATAGGTATCTTCTATCAGATAGCCGATTAAAAACGAGGTAAAAACAGCAGTCAATTTCAACAAATTTTTGTCATGGTGCCAAAAATAAAACAGATAACAGGGGAATAGGTAAAGCAACAGCAGGTATTTTCGGCGTTTTATGAGTCTTTGCGACAAATAAATACTAAACAGCGTCCAAAGAATGCCGAGCACAAAACCGGCGCAAATGTCAACTGGCGTATGGACACCCAGATAAATTCTGGATATACCAATCAGCAGCGCCAAAATGCAGCAGAAAACACCGGTTTTTCGGTAGTAGCGCGCGATTCCAACCGCCATTGAGGAAGACATCTGTGCGTGGGCGCTGGGAAAAGAATAGCCGGGCGACATGGTAAGGTCAATCCGTCGCAGCAGGTCATTATATTCAAAAGGACGCGGAATTTTCAAAAAATCTTTTATACCGCTGTTTAATGTAAAACTGGAAAACAAGCTGATTGCCAAATGTAATCCTTTTTCTTTGTCAATGCATAAATAAATTGCGGCGACAACCGCCATGAAAATCAATTCGTTTCCGAGGTAGCTGAATAGCAAGAAAACCTTGTCCAGCACAGGAGAAGAAAAGGATTGTAAAAATAAATTCCAACTGACCAGCATGGGATTCACCGCCTTTTTGTATTGCATTTATGGTATCACAGGAAAATATTGTTGTCAAGATAGGAGCAGCAGATATGAAAAAAAGAATTTGTATCATAGCCGGAAGCGTTGTGCTTGCCGCAGCGCTGGCGTTTGGCGCATGGTATTGTTATATACCGGATTTCAGTGAACTGATAGAACCGCAGACGCAGTTTGCAGCAGAATTTTTTCGCAATGAGCAGCTTTGCGACGCGTTTTTTCAAAACCATATGATGTCGCAGCAAGATGAAATTTATACGAATTTTATGGAGACAGAACAAAAAGGAGATTTAGCGACAGGACATGACGTTTTATCAGAATCTTACGGATTGTTGATGCTGCGGGCGGTATACAAAAATGACCGCGCAATGTTTGACCGCTGCAATCGCTATTTGCAAACGAATTTATGGAATGGCGATATTTTGTCATGGCGCAAAAACAGCCGTTCAGGCGAATGTTCTTCGGTGAATGCGGCAGTGGATGATTTGCGCATTATACAGGCATTGATTTTGGGTTATGATACTTGGCAGGACAAGGCATTGTACCGTCAGGCAAGAAAAATGGCAGGGAAATTATATCGGCATAATGTACAGGACGGCTATTTTATTGATACTTATGACGCAAATTCTCATTTGAAAGTAGAAAATGCGACACTGTGTTATCAAAATTTGTATGCGTTTCGATTATTGGGTAAAATGGATTTTCGTTGGAACAAAGTATATGAAAACGCACTTGTATTGTTGCAGGAGGGATACCTCGGTGATACGGTTCCGCTGTATCAAACGAGAAAAAATTTGCCGGCGGATACTTATGAAACGGAAGAAATCAACAGCATTGAAAGTCTTTTGACTGTTTTGCATTTGGCAGAGGTAGGAGAAGTACAGCCGCGGACGCTGGAATGGCTGAAACAGCAAGTTGCGGATGGTGTTTTGTTTAGCCGCTATGATAAAGAATCAGGAACAGCGGCGACCGATTTTCAGTCCACTGCCGCTTATGCCATCAGCGCCATTATCGGCGCAAAAATAGGGGATGGTTTGTTGTATCAGAAAGCGGTACAACGAATGAATCTCTATCAGGTGAGAGAGGAAACAGACGAAATTTTCGGTGCATATGGAGACGCATCAAGTAAAGTGGTTTATTCTTTTGATAATTTATATGCATTGTTGGCGTTTTGTTATTGATGACTATTGACAATTTGCGTTTTTTTTACTATAATTTTAGAAGTAATGCGTAAAATAGGAATTATATAGAAGAGGAAGAGGATGGAAGCCAATGAAAAAATATGGATTAAATGAATTACGCGAGAAATATTTATCGTTTTATGAGAGCAAGGAACACTTGCGTTTGCCAAGTTTTTCTCTGGTGCCGCAAAATGATGCAAGTTTGTTGCTGATTAATGCAGGTATGGCGCCGCTCAAACCTTATTTCACAGGCAAGGAGAAGCCGCCGAAAAGCCGCGTAACAACCTGTCAGAAATGTATTCGTACACCTGACATTGAACGTGTTGGAAAGACGGCGCGGCATGGTACGTTTTTTGAAATGCTTGGGAATTTTTCTTTTGGCGACTATTTTAAACATGAAGCAACCAGATGGGCATGGGAGTTTGTGACAAAAGAATTGGGACTGCCTGTGGATCGCATTTGGATTTCTATTTATGAAGATGATGACGAAGCGTTTGATATCTGGACAAAAGAAGTCGGCGTAGCGACGGATCACATTGTCCGCTTTGGCAAAGAAGATAATTTCTGGGAGATTGGAACGGGCCCCTGCGGTCCTTGTTCTGAACTGTATTTTGACCGCGGCGAAAAATATGGCTGTGGCAGTCCGGACTGCAAAGTGGGCTGTGAATGCGACCGATTCGTGGAATTTTGGAATTTGGTGTTTACGCAGTTTGACAAAGATGAAAACGGAAACTATAATAAATTGGCGCATCCGAACATCGATACCGGGATGGGACTGGAACGGCTCGCGGTTATCATGCAGGACGTGGATAATATTTTTGAGGTGGATACTATTAAAAATATTATGGAAGCTGTGTGCAAAATTTCCGGTAAGACCTATAAACAAGATGAAAAGACAGATGTTTCTCTGCGCGTAATTACCGACCATATCCGCAGCGGCGTCTTTTTGATTTCCGATGGCGTGCAGCCTTCTAACGAAGGACGCGGATATGTGTTGCGCCGTTTGCTGCGCCGCGCTGCACGTCACGGACGGTTGCTGGGCGTGAAAGAACCGTTTTTGTATCAGATTGCGGAAACGGTGATTCAGGAGTCCGTCGGCGCATATCCTGTTTTGAAAGAAAAACAGGAGTTTATTCAAAAAGCAATTCGTATTGAAGAAGAACGGTTTGAGGAAACTATTAATTCCGGTCTGGAGATTTTGAATCAATATATTGCAGAAACAAAGAGGGAAGGTAACAAAGTATTAAGCGGCGCACGTGCGTTTAAGCTGTATGATACCTATGGATTCCCCATTGATTTGACTCTTGAAATCGTGGAAGAACAGGGTATTACGGTGGACATGGCTGGCTTTGAAAAAGAAATGCAAGTTCAGCGTGAAACGGCAAGAAGCAATCGAAAAGACGACGCCGGCGCCGGCTGGGATGATGATGTATTCACGCGCATGAAAGATGTTACCACAACGTTTTTGGGATATACGGAAAACAATGTGCAGGCAAAAATATTGGCGATTGCAAACGCGTCCGAATTGGTTGAAAATGCGGCAGCAGGCGAGCAAGTGACTGTTTTACTGGATTGTACCAGTTTCTATGGTGAAAGCGGCGGACAGGTTGGCGATACCGGTTTTATTAGCGGCGAAAATGTTTGTCTTGAAGTTCATAATACCATGAAAACCGCAGACGGAAAATACTTGCACCAGTGCGTTGTGCGAGACGGCGTCTGCCGCACCGGTGATACTGTAACAGCGACGTATGACGCAGACCGCCGTGCTGATATTATGCGCAACCACTCTGCAACGCATTTGTTGCAGCGGGCACTGCGCGATGTGCTGGGCAGCCATGTAGAGCAATCCGGTTCGTTGGTTACACCGGAGCGGCTGCGGTTCGATTTCACCAATTTTACAGCGCTGACACAGGAGGAACTTGCGGAAGTGGAAAGCATGGTAAACCGTGCGGTATTGGCAGGACTTCCGGTGGACATCAGTGAAATGGACATTGAAAGCGCTAAAAAATTAGGCGCAATGGCGTTGTTTGGCGAAAAATATGGCAAACATGTGCGCGTGGTGCAGATGGGCGACTATAGCATTGAACTGTGCGGCGGCTGCCATGTCAGCAATACCGCGCAAATAGGTCTGTTTAAAATCCTCAGCGAGTCCGGCGTAGCTTCCGGTATCCGCCGTATTGAGGCAGTGACAGGCTGGGGCGTGTTGGAATATATGAATCAAAATGAAGATACCTTGCAAAAAGCGGCACAGGCGCTGAAAACGAATTTACATGAAGTGGTATCCAAAGCGGAAACAGTAACCGCAGAAAACCGCAGTTTGCAAAAGGAACTGGAAACGCTGAAAACGCAGATGGCAGGAAACCAATCCGACACGCTGTTGAATCAGGCGAAAGAGGTAAACGGCGTGAAAGTCGTGATTGCAAAAATAGATGACGCCGATAATGGTACGCTGCGCAAAATGGGCGACAGCCTGAAGGAAAAAGAAAGTGATTTGGTGTTGCTGCTGGCGGGCGTAAAAGATGAAAAAGCGGTTCTAGTCTGTATGGCGACAAAAAATGCAATTGCAAAAGGCGCTCATGCCGGAAATATTGTTCGTGAGGTGGCAAAACTGGCTGGCGGCGGCGGCGGCGGAAAACCCGACAACGCTCAGGCAGGGGCAAAAGATTTGGATAAATTAGATGATGCTCTGGCAAAAGCAGAGACAATCATCACCGAAATGATTGGATAAAAGGAGGCGGCAAAGATGGCAGATTGTTTGTTTTGTAGCATTATTGCAGGCGAAATTCCTTCTAAAAAAGTTTATGAAGACGAATGGGTCTATGCATTTGAAGACATTTCGCCGGTTGCGCCGCACCATGTGCTGTTGATTCCGAAAGAGCACATTGCAAGCGTCAATGAAATTACGGCGGAAAACAGTGCTACTGTGGCAAAAATTTATGAAGCAGCCGGAGAAATTGCACAGCAGCTTGGTATTGCGCAAGACGGCTACCGCATTGTTACCAATTGCGGCGAAAAAGCCGGTCAGACGGTATTTCATCTGCATTTCCATCTGATTGCGGGACGAGATTTGCAGTGGCCGCCGGGCTAAGCATAAAAAAGTGGACATATGTCCACT
>JAAWTG010000019.1 GCA_022801925.1 Clostridia bacterium
GTACAGCTCTCTTCCATAATAAAATTGCTGCCTTGCATCTAATGTATTGCCTTCCGCCAACATTTTTTCATAAATCTGCAAATTTCGGTTTGGGTCTCCCGCATGCATTTTCCTATGCTGCACTGCCACTTCTGAATAGATGATATTGCCGCATGGCGTAATGACTTCATGCACCGCACCGGTCCATGCAAACCCCGCTTTCCTGCGCAGCAGCCGTTCACGGTAATAGGACATGGTGGGATTTTCCTGCGCGTCAAACGCAACTTCATAGCGCATCATCACCACGTCTGTTTCAGGCGGTATCGTTTCTTTTAGCTGCAAAAACCGTTCACGGTTTTTTTCGTCCATCACATCATCTGCGTCCAACCAACAAATGTAGTCCATTGTTGCCTTAGAAAATGCGAAATTCCGCGCCGCCGCAAAATCGTCCACCCATTTAAAATGCTCTACATGGTCTGTATATTTTCGTGCAATATGCTCTGTTTTATCCGTAGAACCTGTATCAACAATGATAATTTCATCCATTAAATCTGCCACGCTGTCTAAACAGCGCCCCAGCACATCTTCTTCATTTTTTACAATCATGCATAAGCTAATAGTATTCAACGAAATGATCCCCTCTCCTTGTCACAAGACTTCTTCAAATACCATCTTATGCAAAAAGAAGGAAATGTTTCATCATTTATCCTTCCCGAAAGGAACCGATTTCTATTAAATTTCCCTCTGGGTCTGCGATATAACAAGTCCTTTGCCCCCACGGCTCGGTGGTCGGCGGCATAACCGCCTTTCCTCCTGCGGCTGTAATTTCTTGAAACGTCTTGTCCACCTCTGAATAATTTGCAACGGACAATGCAATTTCATAATGCCCATTGATTCCATTTACATAGGAAAATTTTCTATTTGTCATTTTTTCAAAATCTGATTTTCTATAAAGCAAAAACAATGTGCCGTCCTTTTCCAGATATACATTTGTAGCGTTTTCCTCTTCTTTGATTTCAAACCCTAACACATCCCTGTAAAATTTCACCATTGTCGGCATGTCATCCACCATAATGCCAAATCCGTCTAATCTCATTTTCTTTTCCTCCTCATTCCAACTCCCATCTTTTGTCTATGATAATTGTTTTTCCAAAACAGAAACATATGCTTTAAATGCTGACGGCAACGCATACTGCTGCTGCAATTCCTCCCACGAAACCCATAGAAACTCTCCCGCCGGCTGCTTTGTTTCCACAAGATATCCCTGCATGTGCCATTCGATATGGGTAAAAATATGCTTTGCCGCTGCTGTTTTTTCCATTGCCGCCGTCTCTATATGCAGTTCCTGCAAATATTTTTCCGCCTGCTCCCGTGTTAAGAATCCCGCGGCGGAGGGCAATTCCCATAATCTCGCCAGCAAACCTTTCGCCGGTCGTTTCCCAATTGCCACACGGTTCCCGCAAATACACAGGAACACCGTTTTTTCTTCTATACGCCGTTGCTTTTTCGGCGTTTTCACAGGAATCATCAGCTCATTTCCCGCTTCGTGCGCCCGACAGTTTTCCGCCCATGGGCAAAGCATACATTGCGGCGCACCGTTGGGTAGACAAACGGTTGCACCAAGTTCCATCAACGCCTGATTAAACGCACTCGCCTTTCCTGACGGCAAAACGACGCGTAAAAGCTGCTGCACATCTTTTTTTGTCTCCGGCTCTTTGATGTCCCTGAAACTGCCCAGCATTCTGGATATCACCCGTAAAACGTTTCCGTCCACCGCCACTTCATCTTGTCCAAAGGCAATGGAACTGATTGCACCCGCAGTATATTCACCGATTCCGGGCAGTTGCAGCAAAAGTGCATATTCTGACGGCATATTGCCGTCATGTTCCGTCATGATGATTTTCGCAGCCTTTTGCAAATTGCGTACGCGGTTATAATATCCCAGCCCCTCCCACAGTTTCAGCAGGGTTTCCTCCTCCGCCTGTGCTAAATCGCGTATCTCCGGCAATGCTTCCATCCACCGCTGAAAATATGGCATCACCGCGCTCACTCTGGTCTGTTGCAGCATGATTTCCGATACCCAGACGCGGTATGGCGTAGGCTGCTGCCGCCATGGCAAAACACGTGCGTTTCCCTCATACCATTGCAGCAAAGGATTCACAGCGCCCGAGAGCAGCAATACATCTATTTCATTCATTTGTTTCACCATTCCTCCAAAAAACTTTTCTTCCTTTCATCATAACGGAAAACCGCTTTGCTGTCAATCATGAAAAAAGCTTTCACCAAACCGGCGAAAGCTTTTTTACAATATTTCATGCTTATTTCCGTTTTCCAAGCAGCCGCAGCAGATACAGGAACACGTTCACGAAATCCAAATACAACTGCAACGCGGAATAGATGGACGCTTTTTGCAGCATCTCATTGTCATATTGATAAACTTCATAAAACTTTTTAATTTTCTGTGTATCATATGCGGTAATTGCCAAGAACAGCGCCAAGCCTATGAAACAGACCGTCTGCTCAACTGCCGTGAAATCGAAAAACAAACTCAGCAGCCAGAAAATTGCAAGTCCGAAAATACCAAACATTGCAACTTTTCCGATACCGGACAAGTCGCTTTTTGTCACATAGCCAAACAGCGCCATAATACCAAAAATCACTGCCGCAAAGACAAATACCAGCGCTACGCTCTCAAGGTCATACAAAAAGAAAATAGACGAAAGTGTGACGCCGTTGACAAGCGCATATACAAAAAACATTGCTCTTGCCGCGCCAATAGACATTTTGTGCAGCCGACCTGCCAAAATCCAAACCAGCGCAACTTCTGCAATCAGCAGCGCATAGAAAATAGCCGGCGTCGAAAATACCACATAAAACACACCGGACGCAATTGCCGCAAGAGACGCTGCAAAGGTGGTCATCAGTCCCAAAAACATCCACAAATATGTTTTTGCTACAAACGTGCTGCGGCTTTCTCCCATTTCAGCCGAACCCATAGGTTCCATTGGTTGATTTACCATGATAATTCCTCCTTACAGATTTTCATTTTATTGAAAAGAGGCAAGGCTCTCTTCTACCATTTTTAACATTTCTTTATATTTCTCGCCTTTGGCTTTTTCTTCCGCCACCACTTTTTCCGGCGCTTTTTTCAAGAAACCTTCATTAGACAGTTTCCCTTCCACACGACGGATTTCCTGCCGGAGACGTTCTTTTTCTTTCTCCAGCCGTGCGATTTCTTCTTCCCTGTTCACCAATTCGTCCATTGGAATGGCAATCTGCGCGCCTTCCACGACTGCTTTTACAGCATTTGGCGGAATCACACTGCTGTCCTCTGTGATAACCACTTCCGAAGCGGACGCCATTTTTTCAAAAAACAGTTTACCGACGGCAAATATCTCTGTATCATGTGTCACGATAAACAGTTTTGCCTTTTTGGACGGCGGAACATTCTTTTCCGCACGCGCATTGCGCACCGCTTTGATTGCCTGCTGAATCAACATCATCTTTTGGCTTTCCTGCGGATAGCTTGCTGTTTCTTTGGGCCACGGCGCGCGCACAATCGTTTCGCCTTCATGCGGCAAATGCTGCCAGATTTCTTCTGTGATAAACGGCATGAACGGGTGCAACAGTTCCAAGGTGCGCGACAGCACATATGCCAGCACTTTTTTCGCTGCAACGCTGGAATCGCCCTGCACGTCATACAACCGCGGTTTTACCAGTTCAATATACCAATCGCAGAATTCGTCCCAAATGAAATCATATAACTTCTGCACTGCCACGCCCATTTCAAAATGGTCTAAGTTATCGCTCACTTCACGAATCACGGTGTTCAGGCGCGTCAAAATCCATTTATCTTCCATGCACAAATGCGCTTCTTCCGGCAGTTCATCTGTTTCATGGTCAATGTTCATCAGTACAAACCGCGCCGCATTCCAGAGTTTGTTGGCAAAATTCCGGCTGGCTTCCACGCGTTCCGTGTAGAACCGCATATCGTTTCCGGGCGAATTTCCCGTTGCCAATGTGAAGCGGAGTGCGTCCGCGCCGTATTGGTCGATAATTTCCAGCGGGTCAATCCCATTGCCAAGCGACTTGGACATTTTACGCCCTTGGCTGTCCCGCACCAGTCCATGCATAAACACATGGCGGAATGGTACTTCTTTCATATGCTCCATACCGGAGAAAATCATTCGGGCAACCCAGAAGAAAATGATGTCATACGCTGTCACCAGCACGCTGGTCGGATAGAATTTTTCCAGTTCCGGCGTTTTTTCCGGCCATCCCATGGTGGAAAACGGCCAGAGCGCCGAACTGAACCATGTATCCAGCACATCTTCATCCTGTTTCATGGCGCCGCCGCATTTCGGACATACCGTAACGTCTTCTTTCGCGACCACCATTTCGCCGCAGTCCTGACAATAATATGCCGGAATCCGATGTCCCCACCAAAGCTGACGGGAAATGCACCAGTCAAACACATTTTCCATCCAATTCATATAGATTTTGCTGAACCGCTCCGGCACAAACTGCACTTCTTTGTCTTTGACAACGCGAATTGCATCTTTTGCCAGCGGTTTCATTTTCACAAACCATTGGTCGCTTGTCAGCGGTTCCACCACCGTACCGCAGCGGTAACATTCGCCGACATTATGTTTGTGGTCTTCTATCTTCAGCAGCACGCCTGCCGCTTCCAAATCCGCCACAATCGCTTTTCTTGCTTCATAGCGATCCATGCCCTGATATTTCCCGCCCTGCTCATTGATGGTCGCATCATCGTTCATCACGCGAATCAGCGGCAAATCATGGCGTTTTCCCACTTCAAAGTCATTGGGGTCGTGCGCCGGTGTGATTTTCACCGCGCCCGTTCCAAAATCTTTTTCCACATATTCGTCCGCCACAATGGGGATTTCGCGTCCAACCAGCGGCAGAATCAGCATTTTTCCAACCAAATGTGTATAGCGTTCATCTTCCGGATGCACTGCCACTGCCGTATCGCCCAGCAAGGTTTCCGGACGGGTCGTGGCAATCGTTAAATATTCGTCGCTGTCTTTTACCTGATATTTGATGTGCCAAAAATGCCCGTCATGTTCGCTGTATTCCACTTCCGCATCGGACAGCGCGGTTGTACAGCTCGGGCACCAGTTGATAATGCGGTTTCCTTTATAAATCAACCCTTTTTCATAGAGATTGACAAACACTTCTTTGACCGCTTTGGAACAACCTTCGTCCATGGTGAACCGTTCTCTCGACCAGTCGCAGGAACAACCGATTTTGCGAAGCTGTTTGGTGATACGAGAACCAAATTTATGTTTCCAGTCCCAAACGCGTTCCAAAAAAGCGTCCCGTCCCAAATCATAGCGGGTCAAGCCCTCTTTGACGCGCAGTTCTTCTTCCACTTTGATTTGCGTCGCGATTCCGGCATGGTCTGTGCCGGGCACCCACAGCGCTTCATAGCCCGCCATACGTTTATAACGCACCAAAATATCCTGCATGGTTTCATCCAGCGCGTGTCCCATATGCAGTTGTCCCGTCACGTTCGGGGGCGGAATCACGATGGAAAACGGTTCTTTTTCACTTTTCGCATCCGCTTTAAAATATCCGTTTTCCTCCCATGTTTTATAAATACGATCCTCAAATTGCGACGGGTCGTATGTTTTTTCAAGCTCACTCTTGTGCATTGCTTACCAATTCCTTCCTTTGTTTTCAGTTTAAACCGCCTTTGACAAACAGCGCCAGCATTCCCACTACGCTGCACACTATGCCAACGCCTTTCATCATATACTGCGCCATTTCCGAAGCCGCTTCTTTGCGGACAAGCGAAATGACCCACGGCAATACATAAATCAGCGCCACACCGATAAATGCCAAAATCCAGCAAACAACATAAAACATATTCATTTGAGTTCCTCCCTTGTTTCCTGTCTGCTGCAAAACAGAGCAAAAAAACAAATTCTTTCCATTTTGTATATATTATCTTTAATATTATCACAAATTCCCTATCTTTGTCAATCATTTTCCGGTCTCGAATTATTTCTTTCACTGCATATTTTTTTCTTTCCAACTCATACTATAATCATAATTTTAAAAACTATAACGTAATTTCACAAACTGGAAAGGACGGACAATTTTTTATGAAATCAAAATTTATGCTCTGGCTGCTTACCTGCGTCCTTTGCGCAGGCTTATTGGCAGGCTGTGGTAACAATAATAATGAAAACAATTCCGGCACCGGCGGCACTGCCGGCGAAAACGCAAAAGTGGACATTTACCAATTCAAAGTGGAAATTGCAAAAGAACTGGAAAATGCAGCCGCGCTCTACATGAAAAACCACCCGAATGTGAAAATCAACATTCAGACGGTCGGCGGTGGCGACGACTATGGCGCTTCTTTGCGCGCCAAAATGCAGTCCGGTGAAGAACCTACCATTTTCAATATCGGCGGACCGCAGGATACGCAGGACTGGATGCAAAAACTGGAAGACCTCTCCGACCAGCCTTGGGTTTCTCAGGCGGTGGACACCGTTTTGGACAGCGTGACGGCAGACGGCAAAATCTATGGACTGCCCTACGCAATTGAAGGTTATGGTTTTATCTATAATACCGAAATTTTCAAAGCGGCGGATATCGACCCTTCTACCATACACAACTATGATACTCTGCTCGCCGCCGTGCGAACGCTGGACGAAAAAATCAAATCCGGCGCGCTCAAATCACAGTTTCCGCAGCTTGAAGCTGTGTTTGAATTTCCAGGCAAGGAAACATGGGTCAGTATGCACACAGTAAATGTGCCGCTGTCGCAGGAATTCACCAGTGCAACAGACGCTTTTGAAAAGAAAACCGTCTCCTTCCAAAACGCAGACGCGTTCAAAGCGTTGATTGATATTCAGGCGGACTATAGTTCCAATGCCAACAGTAAAGGAAAACTCAATGCGGTGGACTATGCAACGCAGGTAGGACAAGGGATTGCCATTGAACGCGTTGCCATGATTCAACAAGGGAACTGGATTTATGGTGATATTGAAAATGTAGATGCGGAGACGGCGGCAAAAATGAGTCTGCTCCCCATGCCGCTGGTGGGTGAAGAAGCATTGAAAATGCCTGTCGGTGTGCCAATGTATTGGTGCGTCAACAAGGACAGCAATGACGCAGACAAAAAAGCTGCCAAAGAATTTTTAACCTGGCTCTATACCTCCGAAGAAGGAAAAGAGATGATTGTGAACAAATTCTATTTTATTCCGCCGCTCAAGGGCTATACGCAGGAACCCAGCGACCCGCTTTCCCGCGCCGTGAAAACCTATGCGGACGACAATAAAACGCGCCCATGGGTATTCATGGGATTCCCAACCAGTTGGGGCATGGACAGCGTCGGCGTTCAAGTGCAACGGTATCTTTCCGGCGAAGCTACTTTTACAGAAGCAGTGGAAAAAGCAAAAGCGGACTGGGAAGCTGCCCGCGCGAGCGAATAGCTGTTTCAATTTAGCAATACCAAAAGGTCCGCTATGCACAAAGTTTTTAAAGAATACTGCGGCAAAAACCGTTTTTCTGTGCGGCATACGTTTTTCGTATGCCGTTTACATACGAATATAAGGAGGTTTTTTTCGTGAAACCCAGCAAACTAACATTTACGCTATTTTTACTACCAGTTGCCATTGCTTTTTCCGCGGTTGTTTTAATTCCCATGTTTTTGGGGATTTTCTATTCTTTCACAGACTGGAACGGCATTGGAAACAGTTATCATATTATCGGTTTCAGCAACTATTTAACCATTTTCCGCTCAGACAGTGAATTCCGCAACGCGTTTTTCTTCACACTGAAATTCGCTATTGCCTCCGTCATTTTAATTAACGTGATAGGCTTTTCTCTGGCGCTGCTGGTGCAGCGTTCCTCATGGCTGAACAACACGCTTCGCAGCATCTTTTTTCTCCCGAATCTGATTGGCGGCATTCTGCTCGGTTTCACTTGGCAGTTTATTTTCACTAAGGTATTCGACATGCTGGGCAGCCTTCTTCACCTTCCCTTTTTGCAAGGCTGGCTTTCTACCACTTCAACAGGATTTTGGGGACTTGTGATTGTAATGAGTTGGCAGCTCAGCGGATATATGATGATTATTTACATCGCTGCCCTGCAAAACATCTCGGAATCCATTCAGGAAGCGGCGTCCATTGACGGCGTTACCCCCGTGCAGCGTCTGTTTAAAATTACGCTGCCGCTGGTTTCTCCCGCTTTTACAATCGGTCTGTTTTTAAGCATTTCCAATTCTTTTAAACTATTTGACCAAAACCTTTCATTAACCGGTGGCGCACCATATAAATCCACGCAAATGCTGACGCTGAACATTTATAATACGGCGTTTACCATGAACAATCTGGCGTTGGCGCAGGCAAAAGCGGTTCTTTTTTTGATTATGGTTGCCGTTATCACCTTAACGCAGCTCTATTTTAGCAAACGGAAGGAGTTAGAGTTATAATGAAACACCGTAAACCTATCCTGCAAACGATTCTCGGCATTTTACTCGGACTGCTCTTCCTCTCGCCGCTCTATATTCTGGTTGTCAATTCCTTTAAAACGCAAAAAGGGATTTTCAGCAATGTTCTTGCACTGCCGGACAGCGCCTATTTTACGCTGAATAACTATGCGGAAGCATGGAAACAATTGGAGTTTCTGAAATCTCTGTTCAACTCCCTCTATATTTCTATTCTTTCCACACTGGCAATCATTTTGCTCACCTCCATGGCAGCTTGGGTGCTGGTGCGCCGAAAATCCAAAACAGCAAACGTCATTTTTTATATCTTTGCCCTGTCCATGCTGGTACCGTTTCAGTGCGTCATGCTGCCGCTGGTTCAGATTATGGGGAAAATTCAGTTTCTCAATCCTGCCGGACTGATTTTCATGTATCTGGGATTCGGCTCCAGCCTTTCCATTATCATGTATCACGGCTTTATCAAAAACGTGCCGCTGGAACTGGAGGAAGCCGCTACCATTGACGGCGCAAATGCTTTTCAGGTATTTTGGCGTATTGTTTTTCCCTTGCTCAAATCCATCACCGTTACCATTGCCATTTTAAACCTGATGTGGATTTGGAACGATTTTCTGCTGCCACAGCTCGTTATTAACAAACCAGGCTGGCAAACCATTCCGCTCAAAACTTTCTATTTCTTCGGTCAATATTCCAAACGCTGGGATTTGGCGACGGCAGGACTGCTTTTGGGCATGATTCCGATTATTGTATTTTACCTTTTTGCACAAAAATATATCGTAAAAGGTGTCACAGACGGCGCAATCAAATAATACGCATGTAATATACAATCAATATCTTGTATTTATTTCCAAATATTGATATAATGTGGATAATACAGCGATATTCAGGAGGTATTTGCTATGAAACGAGGAAGCGGTATATTACTGCATATATCATCCCTGCCTTCTCCCTATGGCATTGGCACCATGGGGAAATGCGCCTATGAATTCATTGACTTTTTAAAGAAAAGCGGGCAAAGCTATTGGCAGGTACTGCCGCTTGGCATCACCAGTTTTGGCGATTCGCCCTATCAATCCGCCAGCAGTTTTGCCGGCAACCCTTATTTTATTGACTTAGATTTATTGTGCGAATGGGGTATTTTACAGCCGTCCGATTTGCCGCACCATGATATGACGCCGGGTACCATTGACTATGCCGCCCTATACGAATGGCGTTATGCCCTGCTGCATACCGCCTACCAAAAAGGCTATGCAGACGTGCAGGAGCAGGTACGGGCATTTGCGACGGAAAACAGCGGTTGGCTGGAGGATTTTGCTCTGTTTATGGCGCTGAAAACAGCGCACCGCGGCGCGCCGTGGCACATGTGGGAAGAACCGCTGAAACAGCATGAACCATGGGCGTTGGAGCAGGCAAGACGAGACCACGCGGAGGAAATCGGATTCTGGAAATTCCTGCAATATCTGTTCTACCGGCAGTGGGAAGCGCTGCGCGCCTACGCTCACCAAAATGGTATTACCATCATCGGCGATATCCCCATCTATGCTTCCCATGACAGCTGCGATGTTTGGAGCAATCCTGATATTTTTATGCTGGACGAAAACAAGAACCTCCTTTTGGTTGCTGGCTGTCCGCCCGACGCGTTTTCTGCAACAGGACAGCTTTGGGGAAATCCTGTCTACAATTGGGACGTGTTACAAAGCCGCAATTTTGATTGGTGGATAGACCGTCTGCGTCAATGCGGTCGTTTATTTGACTGCGTTCGTATTGACCATTTCCGCGGTTTCGATGAATTTTGGGGCATTCCCGCTGGCGAAGAAACGGCGGAAAACGGCAAATGGTACCGCGCCCCCGGTCTGGCACTGTTTCAGGAGGTGCGGCGGCAGCTTCCGGAACTCTCTGTCATTGCTGAAGATTTAGGATTCCTCACTCCCAGCGTGATTCAACTGCGCGAAACGCTTGGCATCTATGGCACAAAGGTGTTGCTATTCGCTTTTGACCCGCGTGAAGACAGCGACTATCTCCCCCATCACTATACCAAAAATTCTATTGTATATACCGGCACGCACGACAACGATACTGTGGAAGGCTGGCGTAAAACCGCCGCGAAAGAAGATACCGCCTTTGCGGCGCAATATTTAAACGAAACGCCTGGCGAATATTTGAGTCATGCCTTTGTGCGCAGCGCCTATGCCAGTGTCTCCGATATTGCAATGGTTCCCATGCAAGACCTTTTGGGACTGGACAACAGCGCGCGTATGAACACCCCCTCTACCTTGGGCGAAAACTGGTGCTGGCGTATGTTGTCGGAGGATTTATCAAAAGACCTCGCTGAGGAACTGCGCCGGCTGTCGGTATTATACGGCAGATGCTGATTTACGGCAGTTCGCCGGTAAATTCAAACACGGAAAGGCAAGTGGTTTTTCTCATATGAATAAAGAAAATTTCTCTCAAATTATGAACACCGTTCTCAAAACAGAATTTGCAAAAACACCGGAAACAGCTTCTGTCCGGCAACTCCACTTTGCCATTTCCAAAGCGGTTCTCTGTGCCGTGCAGGACGCTTGGCAAAAGCAAGAAAACTATGAAGGAAAACAGGTTTGTTATCTTTCCGCGGAATTTTTGATTGGACGCAGTATTTATCAAAATTTACTGAATTTAGAGTTAGGCGAAATGGTGAACGATTTACTACAGCCGCTAGGCTATGATTTTTCCTGTTTTGAAGAAATAGAAGACCCTGCCCTCGGAAACGGCGGACTGGGACGGCTTGCCGCCTGCTTTTTGGATTCTGGTGCGACGCTGCGCTACCGTCTGAACGGCTATGGTATCCGCTATCAGCAAGGATTGTTCAAACAGCATTTTGAAGACGGATTTCAAAAAGAGGAAGGCGACAACTGGCTGCATTCCCCTGACCCGTGGTCTATCCGTCGCGAAGAAGACGCTGTTTTGGTGCATTTCGCGGAGGAAACCGTCCGTGCTGTGCCGTACGACATGCCGGTCATCGGCTATAAAAGCGACTGTATTAATACGCTGCGTCTTTGGCAGAGTGAAGCGGTGCAGGACTTTGATTTTGACCTTTTCAATGCCCAAAACTATGACGAAAGTCTGCAAAACCGAAATGACGCCTCCTACATCTGTATGTCCATTTATCCCAACGACGACGGAACAGAGGGAAAACGGCTGCGCCTGAAACAGCAATATTTTATGTGCAGCGCAACCATGCAGGACATTTTGCGTCAATATAAAGCGAAACATAGCGGAGATTTCAGCGAATTTGGTAAATTCTATGCTGTGCAGCTGAACGACACACACCCCACGCTGGCGATTCCTGAATTTATCCGTTTGCTGCAAACGCAGGAGCGCCTGCCGTTTGAAACGGCACTCTCCATTGCACGCGAAACTTTTGCCTATACCAATCATACCTTGATGGCAGAAGCACTTGAAACATGGGATTTTACGCTGGTGAAAAACACCATTCCAGTAGTGGCGCAAGTGATTGAAGAAATTCACGCATTTATGCTAAAAGAACTTTCGCCGCAAAACACGCTTCGGATTTTACTAAACGATACGGTACACATGGCAAATCTGGCGGTCTATTGTTCCTTTGCCGTCAACGGCGTTGCCAAAATCCATTCTGAATTGCTGCGCACCGAACAAATGAAAGATTGGTATGCTGTTTATCCCGACCGGTTTCAAAACAAAACCAATGGTATCACGCCGCGGCGGTGGATTGGCGTGGCAAATCCAGAACTGAGCAAATTGATTACGAATTTGCTTGGCTCGGACAGCTGGCTTAAAAACTTAGAGCGGCTCCACGAACTGGAAAAATATGCAGATGATGAGGAAATTCTAACTGAATTTATGCAAATCAAAAGCGTGAAAAAGGCGCAGCTTGCAGGCATTCTGCTAGACCGCGAAAATTGTCTGGTAGACCCCACTTCTATGTTTGACATTCAGGTGAAACGGCTCCACGAATATAAACGGCAGCTCATGAACGCCTTTTGTATTTTGGCAATCTATTATCGGCTCAAAGCAGGAAAATTGCCGAATTTCCATCCAATGACCTGCATTTTCGGCGCAAAAGCGGCACCCGGTTACCGACATGCAAAAGGAATTATCAAATATATCAACGAAATTGCGGCGCTGATTAACAGCGACCCTGCTGTGAACGGGCTTTTGAAGGTCGTTTTTGTACAAAACTATAATGTATCCTATGCGGAAAAACTGATTCCCGCCGCAGATATTTCCGAACAGATTTCAACAGCAGGTACGGAAGCCTCCGGCACAGGAAACATGAAATTCATGCTGAACGGCGCCGTAACGCTGGGCACCTATGACGGCGCCAACATCGAAATTGTGGAACGTGCCGGCTGGGAAAATAACTATATTTTCGGCTATCATGTGGAAGACTTGGAAAAATTGAAACCGTCTTATCAATCTAAAAAGTGTTATGAAGAAAACAAAGAACTGAAATTTGTTGTGGATACCTTAATTGACGGCACGTTTGACGATGGCGGCACCGGTTTGTTCAAAGAACTGTATGATTCTTTGCTCAAAGGCGCAAGCTGGCATATCCCCGACCACTATTTCATTTTTGCCGATTTCAGCAAATATCTTGACACCCGTCTGGCTGCCAATGCCGATTACGGACAGCCGCTGCTATTTGCACGCAAATGCTGGCTCAATATGACAAGCAGCGGCTATTTTTCCAGTGACCGCACCATAAAAGAATATGCGGCGCAAATTTGGAATTTATAAACGATAGATTTTTCAGACGCTCTAAATCAATAGAGCGTCTGTTTTCACAATTTTAGGAAAAATATGTATAGACAGACTTGATTTTTATGCCGCTTTCCGCTATACTTAAATTAAGGGAATTACTTGGCACAGAAAAGAGGTGACGTCACATGAAAAAATTGCTCAAATTTTTTAGCGGTCTATGTTGCATTTTTGCTTTGTTATGCAGCGTGATTTATTTCCTAAGCACCTTGATGCCGGATTCAGAATAACTTTTTCTTGTTCATGGGACAACGTTTTTTATAGAAAACAACACAAATGTGAAAGGGTGTCATCAAGATGCAAAAGCAAACCAAAATTTTGGTATCAGTCATTGCAGCTATCTGCATTCTCGCAATTGCAGCTATCTGCGTGATTACATTTACAATCATGAATACAAATAAAGGAGGCAGCAACCATATGGTATTAATCGAAATGGAAGACGGCGCAACAATGAAGGTAGAACTCTATCCGGAATATGCGCCAAAGACAGTAGCAAACTTTGAGAAACTGGTCAAAGAAGGATTTTATGACGGACTTACGTTCCACCGCGTGATTTCCGGTTTCATGATTCAGGGCGGCGACCCGCAGGGAACCGGTATGGGCGGCAGTGATGAAACCATTCCGGGTGAATTTTCTTCTAACGGCTTTAAAAAGAACACGCTCAAACATACACGCGGTGTCATCTCTATGGCACGCAGCAACATGCCGAATTCCGCTTCCAGCCAATTCTTTATTATGCATCAAGATACGCCCTCTTTGGACGGAAGCTATGCTGCATTTGGGAAAGTGATTGAAGGCATTGAAGAAGTGGACAAAATTGCATCTGTCCAGACAGACATGTCAGACAAACCGTTGACGCCGGTAGTGATTAAGCGTATGACAATGGTTGAATAACTCCCATGCCCGGGACATGAAACCATGTTTCGGGCTGTTTTTCTGTTGTTTTGATTTTTCCGGTTTGTTTAAAGTTTATTCATATCTTATCCATATATCAATGGTATACTGATTTTAGTAAGTACATCGACGACATAAATATCAATAAAATTATCTTTTTTACGAATAAAGGAGTTGCTATCCATGAGAGAACAAACCATTCTGGTAGCGGATGACCAAATGTTTATCCGCCGCATTATTTCCGATTATTTGGAAAATGCAAACTATCATGTGATGGAAGCGAAAAACGGCCTGGAAGCATTGGAACTTTTTTGCGCCAACCAACAGACCATTGATTTAGTTATATTGGACATTATGATGCCGGAACTGGACGGACTAGAGGTTTGCGAACGGATTCGCGACATCTCCTCTGTTCCTGTCATTATGCTGACTGCAAGCGATGATGATAACAACGAAATCAAAGGGCTGCGACTCGGCGTGGATGAATATATGAAAAAACCCTTTGATAACAAGGAATTGGTGCAGATTGTCAACCGTCTCCTTGGAAATTCCAATACGCAAAATCAAAACGTAATGAATCTATAAAGAATCCGTTCTATGATTTAAAAAAAATTATATTAATACGCCTTATCCGCCCACGGTAAGGCATCGCATTTTTATGATTATTTGTGGGCAGAAAGGCTATGGATAGTATATGGCTTGTATTGTAGAAGATATTACATATCGCTCCGCCTGCGGTCGCGGCAAGATTTATGCAAAAAAATGGTATCAGAAAAATGCTTATAAAGAAACCGAATACAAAGGAATTGTTCAGATATCCCACGGTTTAAATGAGCATATCGGCTATTACGATGTCTTTGCGCGGCAGCTTGCCGAGGCAGGTTATATCGTTTGTGCGAGCGACCATTTGGGGCACGGTCAGTCCGCTATCACCCCACTTTTGACAGGGTATTTCGGCGAACAATATGGTTATCTATACTTAGTGGAGGATATGTATGCGCTCTTGGAACTCATGCGCAAAAAGTATCCCGACCTCCCCTATTTTTTCTTTGGACAAGGTATCGGCGCATATCCGGTTCAACTTTTATTGCAAGAGCATGATGAATCGGTTCAAGGAATCATATTATCCGGCTGCACAGATAAGCTGCCCGGTTCTTTTTGGAAACGCCCGCTTACGAATATAGTGTATCAAATAAAGGGTTCCACGTCCAAATATAAATTTTTAAACCGTCTTTTCTACCGCCCGCTGTGCGGAAACGTCAAAAAGACAAAAGCGCCATGGACATGGCTCTCCCGCAACGAGTCCTTCTCAGCGGAGTTCACTGCGGATTCCGCCTGCAATTTTGAACTGACGAACGTTGGACTGCGCGATATTTATATTTTAGAACAAAAAACATCTTCCGGTGCTTGGTATACGCATTTCCCACAGCAGACAGCCGCTTTTCTGCTTTCCGGAAGCGACGACCGATTGACGCACGGCGGTGCGAATATCAAACGTATGGCGCAGCGGCTTCAAAAGAGCGGAAGCGCGCATATTGATTTCAAATTATATTCGGGCGCGCGCCATGCACTGCTGCAAGATACTTGCAAAGACGCAGTTACTGTGGATATCATTTCTTGGCTGGAATCACAATCTCATTAAACAAAAAACCGCTTTTCTATGGAGTATTCCATAGCGAAAGCGGTTTTTTTGCCCTGCGGCATTTATTCTTCCATTTGTTTTCCCAGAACGCCGGCGGCGGATTGGGCAAGTTTCGTTTCCACTTCACCCATATTATCACGTTCTTCGCCTTTTACCATAATCACGCTGCCAATCGCGGATCCTTCTGAGATAATCGGCGCTACCACACCGGCGACATATTTATCAGCACCTTCCATCACCGGCATTGTCTTGGTGTCACCCATTTTCATAATAAATGTGGATTTTTCGTCCATAATTCTTTCCAGTTCACTGCTGATTCGTTTTTCCATAAACTCTTTTTTGGGCGCGCCATAGATTGCCACAATAGAGTCTTTATCAGTGATACAAACCGGATGCCCGCTGGTTTTGGACAAAGTTTCGGCATAGTGGCTTGCAAATTCGCCCAGTTCCCCAATCGGAGAATATTTTTTGAAAATCACTTCTCCTTCGCGGTTTGTAAAAATTTCTAATGGGTCCCCGCCATTGATAACATTGACACGAAACACCTTGTCCTTTTGCTTTGAGGCTGATTGGACTATCGTGTTGTATGCGTTATGCTCCGTGTCATGCGGAAAATTTACGATTTCCTCCAGTTCTCCTGCCGAAAGCAGCATATCAATATCGCTCTTTAGCTGGATTTCAACATGGCTTAGTGAATTACCTTCCATATCTTCACCATCGTCAAAAACCGTGATTTTTTCCACAATCAGCCCTATGTCAACTTTATCCAAGTTCGGTTTTTGGAGAATGTCGTCAAATATATCCATCGCTGTTTTCGCAATGCGGTTCACCTGAATAATCGTATTGCGTTTATCAAATGACATGGAAATTTGATTTTGTAAACCGGCTATTTTATGTTCCAAATCCAGTTCCATTTCATTATAAGTTTCCTCAATCAGTTCTTCTTGCTCGGGACGCTTCATGATTTCTTTAATTTTCTGCCGTTTTGTTGCTTTCAGTTCTGCCTTTGCCTGTTCAAGCATTTCATACAGTCGTTCTGACAAAGATTCGGCAGATTGAACGGATTGCTTTTCTTCTTTGATAGACTGCTCCAGCTTTTCAATCATATCCGCTGAATTTTCCTTGACTTTTTGAATATAGGACTTTAACAACGCATCTAAAATATCAACTCTGATATGATGCGCTGTACACCCGCGCAGCCCCCGTCTGTGGTATAGACCGCAAATATAATTCGGACGCAGGTTCTTTTTGCCTCGCGAAAACATGGGCGAACCACATTCGCCGCAAAAAAGATATCCGCTGTATACATTATCATTTATTTTGATGCCGCGGTAGTGCGTTGTCGTCCGCTTCTTCCGATTTTCCTGTGCTAACGCAAACACCGAATACTCAACAATAGTCGCATGATGATTTTCAAAAACAATATGTTCCTCCGTATCCAGCTTTCTGTCGTCTCCGTTTATTTTTTTTCGCGTAAATTTCCGCTGCCGAAGTGTACCGATATAAAAATCATTATCAAGGATTTTTTGTATTGTAATGATACTCCATTCCGGTCGGACAGAGAGTTTGCATTCTTCCCCTTTTGCCTCTTTTCGCTCCCGTTCAACCATGCGCGGCGTTGGAATATGCAAATCTGTCAGATGATTGGCAATTTTCTTATACCCCCACCCCTTGTTATATAAATCAAAGACCATTCGCACCACTTCAGCAGCGGCTTCATTCACTTCAAACTCCATCTTTTTAGAATTTATCATCGTGTATCCATAGGGAACGGCGCAAATCCATTCGCCCTCCTGCTGGCGGTGTTTGATAACATTTTTCACCTTTTTGGAAGTATCGGTAACAGGCATTTCGTTAAGGAAAAAATGCATCTGAATTTGAATCCAATCATCATTTGTCGGATAGTCAATACCATCTCCGATTGAAATAATGCGCAGTCCCATATCCCGCAGGTCTTCCAATTCTACCAATCCGCGACCGTTCCGGCGGGAAAAACGTGAAAAATCCTTGATGATGAGAATATTATGCTTCTGTTCCACAAAGTTCTTTCTCATTTCCTGATAGCCTTCCCGCTTCTCAAATGTATAGCCGCTTCTGTCACGGTCATTGTAGAACGTTAATTTGGCGTCAGGAAAGTTCCGTTTCACATAATCTTCTATCATTGCCATCTGATTTTCAATACTGGTGTTATCGTTATTCAAGTCATCATCAAATGAAATTCGGACATAGCCTGCTATATCGTTCTTATGTTTCAATATTATCTACCACCTTCCACTTTATCTATAACAACATTGTAACATGTAATTTGAAACAAATCAAGAATAAAAATTTTTCCTATATAAAAAAACAGTTATCAAAGGGATAACTGCTTATCATGCAAGGTCTTTATTGTGCCGCAGCAAGTTTTTCGTTCCTTCATATAAATCCTTTGTTCCGGAATGAAAAACGGCAATTGTATATTTTTTATATTGCTTCATGGTTTGAATCGATTTTACGGCGGTGTCTGCTTTTTCAGATGTTGCACACCATATTGAAACAATTCTATTCTCGTCATCAATGTTGATTTCCATAATCACAGACACCTCCTATGCTTATTATTATTTACAAATTATGGTTATCTTATACATCATTCATCCACTGCCGCGTCTCGCCGCCCTAAAAAATGTATCATCGTATTCTGTTTTTTGTGTGCAGTCCCCTCACTTCTATATAAGGAATAAACATGTCAATATGAAGCTCCTATTTTAAGTTCCGCTTTTATTTTATTTCGGGGTTTGGGCGGCGCCCAATATTAACAAGTTATTTGTATATACAAACAGGAAGCTTGCCGTCACCAAAGTGACTCTTTTTTGAATTTCATGTCTCTAAGGGAGTCGGAAATTCATATAAAATGAAGAAAAAAATAAACCTTATTCCAAATTGGAACAAGGTTATATATCATATTCTTTCATCATCAAACATACTACAATATATTTCTAACATAAAAAGTGGAACGACCGCCGCCTTTTTTTGAAATTACACCGTTTGCACAGAGTTTTTTCAAGTGTCTTTCAACAGTTGATGCGCTGACCAACAGACATAACTCCAATATATCTCTCTTTGTAAATTTACCAATCTTGCTTTGAACAGCTTTGCTCACCGTATCAAAGGATGACGGACTTATGATATTTATTCTATCCTCAAATTCCCGATATGCTGCAATGATTGTCCCAAGCAAATACTTTATAAATGCTGTTGGATCGTCCTTTTCCTCGTGCCATCCGGTTTGCGAAAGCTCAAGAGCGTCATAATACGCGCCTTTATCCCCGGCAATCTTCGCTTCAAGCGATATATATTTTCCTATTTCATACCCGCTTCGGTACAGAAGCAATGTGGTAAGCAGTCTGGACATTCGTCCGTTACCATCAATAAATGGGTGAATACACAAAAAATCGTGTATAAAGACAGGAATGACGAGTAACGGGTTCACTTTGCCCTCACCAATGACATAATTAAACTCATCACAAATTTTCTGCATCGCAACAGGTGTTTCATACGGTGCAAGCGGAGTAAACAAAGTATATCTCTGTCCGGCGGCGTCAGTCGTACTTATATAATTCTGAACATTTTTAAATGTACCTCCAAAGCTTGAGTCCGTGTGACTGAACATTATTTTATGAAGTTGTAATATATAATTTGGTGTTAAAGGGATATATTCAAAGTTTTCGTGAACTATATGCAAAGCGTCCCTATATCCGGCAATTTCTTTTTCATCACGGTTTCGCGGTGTTGTTTTCTCGCTCATAAGCTGTCTTAAACGAGTTTCTGTTGTACGAATCCCCTCAATGGAGTTAGAACTTTCCGTACTTTGAATTTTTGCGATTTCCACCAAACCGTTCAGCTCATCGGGCTTTTGTTTCAGATATAAGAATTGTTTGCCTTTTTCTTCGTGAATATAAGACAGATAATTTACAATCTCTATATCCCACTTTTTGTCCTTTAATATACTGTAATTAAATCGACACATTTGTCTCACCTCACCTCTATTCTCGTCAATTATAACGCATGTGACGAGAATAGTTAATAGGGTGACGAGAAAATAATTCTATTTGCACTGGGCGTTCATCTACTTTTCTGCAGCTTTCATTCATCATTCTACTGTTTGCTTTAACAAATCTATCAATATTCTATAGTCGTCTACCGATAAAATAGAAGCCTCTAAAATATCGTTTTTGTCCGCCAGTCCCCAATTCAGACGATAGCCGCATTTTTTCGCCATAAGCCGTATAAATTCCCGAATGGTTCTCCCGTTGCCTTCTCTGAATGGATGAACAATATTCAACTCCGACATAACATATGCAAGATTATGAAACACTTTTTCTTCTGCCCGTTCCCTCACCATGGCGTCTGTTTTTATTTTTGCAAAAATTTTATTGAGCTTTTCATCAATCAAATCCGGCGGATAAAACATGGTATCCGCTTTGCTGATTTGCTCTTTCCGAATTTTCCCTGCAAATGCATAAATATCTCCAAAAATAAATTGATGAATTTTTAAAAAGTGTGTTTTGGAAAAATTCCCATTCATTGGATTTTGCAGCAGTTCCAATTGTTTTACTGCCGTGATTTCTTCTTCCGCCTCTTTCAGTAAACCAATATCTCTGATATTCAATTTATTTTTTAGTACATTTGTGTCGGGATAACAATACATGGATTGCACTGTTGTATAAACATCATATTTTGAAAACATTGTCATGCCCTCTGTATATATTTTTCTTTTATTTCTTCAACCAACATATCGCAAGAAATTTTCCCATCTGAAAGACGCTTTAAATTGGCGATTGTGTTCTCACTCACGCGCATACCTTCGACGGCAAATGTCCCTTTTATATTTTTTATATTACTTTCATAATTTCTGTTTGACATATCCGTTTTATTTCTCCAGCCAATATATTTTTCATTTCTTATTCTTGCATCCGCAGGCTTTTGACTGTCAGGCGGAAGCAGCCAAACACCGGCTGTTTTTACTGCTCCCGGAATTCTTCCCTGCTCACATAATGCAGAAATTCTGCGGGTGGAAATACCCCACTTTTCACTCGCAAGTTTTATTGTTAATATATCCATTACTGCACCTCCGATACATAATATTGTATACCACGTTCGGAACAATGTCAATATTTTATATAAATAAATGAAAATCCTGTTCTTGTTCCTGTTCCTTTACTATCCTTTTTTGCTTCTCTCCAATATGCATGTTATAACTCTATCAGCAATAATCTCTCTGTCCCGCTTTGGGTAAAAATCAAGAATAGGACTGAGATGCTCCATGATATCTTCGCGCAACAAAACAGGCATGGAAAGCTGTTTTCCATATAATGCCCTTGCTGTATTCATTTGACGAGTGAAATTCATATTGAACGGTCTTGCTCTTAATGCGGCAATTAACGCTTTGGGCTCTATGTCCATCGGCGACATTCGTATGTCTGAAAGCAAACCTGCGCCATTATCAAAAATTGGGCAATAATCATATTGATTATCCATTTTTATGACTGCAATATTATTCAGGTGTCTGTCATCATTTAGAAACAAAGAATCAATCTCAAAAAGCAACGTCAAATATTCTCCAAAATAATCGAGTCCTGTGCATTCTTTTGTCACATCAGCAAGATAAGCGATTCTTTTTTTGTCACTTGTAAGCGATAACAATTTCTCTTTCAGTGGGCAGCCGAGAACTTTTGACAAAAGATGATTGATTGTAATAAGCGATTCTCCCTTTTTCAAAAAATTATCGCTTACACAGCCTGTTCGCTCGCGATTATGAACGATAACTCTTACAGGTTCATATCTTACAAAGGTGAACGGAGTATCCTTTTCAATATTACTTTTTTCCAGCAGCAGTGAAATTAAAGTTTCACTGAATGCCTCATAGCCAAATTGATCGAGTTTGTACCACTGATTTGTAGCTTCATCAAACCATTTTTCCTGATTGCCTTTTGACGATGTATCTGCAATTTTTTCATTCGTGACAAGCCTTATATCTTTTCTATTTCTATCCATTGCCTGTCCTCCGCCATTTTTCCTTTTGTTTTTTGAATAATCTCTAATGGATTATATTCTGCAACACCTATTGTTTCTAAATATTCTCTTATACCGCTTCGTTCTCTCGGAATACAGCGTTCCTCCAAAAAATTCACAAAATCCTCCCATGTGGGAATCGTATTATTTCCAAACGCAGTATTGACAATATCCTCTGTATGATTTTCTGCTTTCAGCGTTTTATCCGTAAAATCTGCATATATAACAGTGCACAGTTCTTTATCATTATAAAAACTTAATTTTTTGAGGTTATGCCCCATGGTCTTTTTTTCTGATACAAATTCCGTAATTGATTTTTCAGCCGTAATATATATGCAATTCCCGTCAAACATTAACTCAATATTTCTTTTGTTTTCATTAAGTCCCATTTTCTTTATCCACAATGACGGAATAGATACTTTATATGTTTTTGAGCCCGCCGCCGCTGTTCCTCCGGCTGAACTTACTATAGCTTTTCCTGTTCTGTGTTCCATAGTATCACCTCCGTGTTAAATATATCATATTCGTACCGAATTGTCAATCTTTTATTTAAAAAAGACAGTTCATATGAACTGCCTTTTTTGTATATTATCAACATTATATTTCGAGGAATTGAAAAAAGCAACGAAAAATAGCCCACTGTTTCTATTCCTCTTTTAAAACAGGTTCCATATAGTCCAGAATCTGCTCATTTAATTTCTTTTTGGTTTCTCTCCAATATGGCATATTACTATCTAATATAGCAATAAAATCATCTCCATGATTTTTCACTTTCAAGTGTGCAAGTTCGTGCAATATAATGTATTCAATACACTCTATTGGCTTTTTGGCTAACTGAAGATTAAACCATAATTTTTTGGTATTTGTATTACATGTACCCCAGCGGGTAGTCATATATTTTGTTTGCCAGCTATCGCAATATAATCCCGTTTTCTTTTCCCATTTCGGTAAATATTTTCTGATTTCTTCCTTCAAGATTTCGCGATACCATTCTCTCACAAAGGATTCTCTCTGTTTTGCAGTGCTTTCTTTTCTGACAGTGAGTATTGCCTTATCACCTGACAATACAAGCGAATTACCTTTATAACTGTATTCAACTTGTAAATAATACTGCTTCCCCAAAACATAAAACGACTCTCCTGAAACATATTGCCTTTCAGTTTGGCGGGGCTGATTTTTAAATTTTGTCTGTTGTTTCTTTATCCATCCCATTTTTGTGCGTACAAACATTAAAATGCTTTCATCCGAGAGATGTTTGGGGGCAGATACCTGCACCTTCCCCTCCGGCGGCTGAACATACAAATGCATATTTTTAATATTTTTTTTTATAATTTCTATTGGGATACCCTGTATTTCCGTATGCATTAATATTCCTCTTGTTCTACAATTAATTTATAAACTCTCTCCACTTCGGACTCATTCAGTAATATATCATATATTTTCTTTTTTATTCTATTTTCTTTGACCGGATTCTTTCTAAATCCCGGCTGTTTTGATGAAAGAACAGCTTCGTGCAGTCTCAACGCAAGTTCCTCATCTTCTCCGCAATTATCATAAAATGCTCTCATTGCCGCACTTTCTCTTACAGATTCAGGATATTTGTCATTGTTTTCCGGATTCGATACATTTTTTGTCAGTTCCATATACTTTTCAATGAGCTGCTTATAAGAAATGACTTGTTTTTTTCTGTCAAGAATTAACTGCTCTAAAATTGCTGACATTTTTTCATAATATACCGGATTGACTACTGTTTTTTCAACAACTTTTCTGCGAATATTATTTTCAATTGCTTCAGCCGCGCTTTCTCTGCTGCCTTTATCCTCACCATTCAATTTTTCTGCTTTACTGATAATAAAATCCAGCAAAGTAAAATCGTCAAGAATACCGATTTCTTCGGCGTCAAAAGCACTAATATAGTTATCAATTAAATATCGCATTCCAGGTTCATATTGTTTTAAATCAATAAAATCACCGCTATGTCTGCCAATTTCCTCACTCAGTTGGATATAGAAACTTACTTTTTCTTCTGTTTTCTGCTTTTCCGCTTCGGAATATCCGAACTCTGACATAAGCGGCTTAAATGCAGCGTAAGCACGCGTTAGTTTATTGATAAGGTGGTATAATTTTTCTCTACTGCGTGTAAATGCCTCATCGCTTTCAATATCCATACCACTTTCACCGCAGAAATAATGAGCATACTCCAATTGCGTTCTTGGCTCTTCCACCCCTTCGCAAAGTTCATCAAGTGCTTCTAAAATCTCCCCAAAATGCTTTTGCGCTTCTTCACTGCGGCTTTTCAACAAACCATTTACATCATCTGCATCATAATTTTCAAACGCGCCTGTTGTATATGTATTGATAGCGCCGGTAAGGTCGTCAAATAGCTGCTTATAATCGACTATATAACCAAATTCTTTTGTTTCACCGTCCAAACGGTTTACACGGCAAATCGCTTGGAACAGTCCGTGGTCATACATCTTTTTGTCGATATAAAGATAAGTACAAGGCGGAGCGTCAAACCCTGTAAGAAGTTTGTCAACAACGATAAGGAGTTTCATATTATTCGGTTCTTCGATAAATTTACGTTTTACTTCCGCTTCAAAGTCCTCTACCGATTTACCGCCAAGCATTTTATTATATATTTCATATTTGGTAAATGCTTCGGTATCTTCATCATCGCTGACCGTTTCAGTCCTAACAGCGCCTGCATAGGGTTCATAAGATGAAATAATGGCGCACTTTTTGAATCCTTTGTTTTGGAAAACTTCATAATACTGACATGCCGCATAAACAGAACCTGCGACCAAAATTGCATTTCCATTACCATCCATAAGTCTTGGTTTCGTGCCAAAATCAAAAATAATATCACTTGCTATTTTTTCAAGTCTCGACTTTGAAGAAAATATCTTTTGCATATTTCCCCATTTGGATTTCAGTTTTGCTTTGGCACGGTCTGTCAGTCCAATGGTTTTTATTTCAAACCATTCATCTATCTTAGCTTGCGAAGTTATATCCTGCGGTATATCTCTCGCTTCATAGCGCAAGTCCAAAACCACGCCGTCCCGAACGGCTTCATCAAATTTATAAGTATGAATAAAACCGCCAAAAATTTCAAGACTTGTCTTTTTATCCTTTTTTAAAATCGGTGTGCCTGTAAAACCAATAAAAATACTATCCGGCAATATCGCTTCCATTGCTTTATGAAGTATCCCCGATTGCGTTCTGTGGCATTCATCTACAAACACGACCACATTGCCTTTCACAGAAAAATCTTTCGGTAAAGACGCTTTTAAATCTTCAATGTATTTATCATAATCTTCATCTTTTGTTTCTTTTCCGCGTTTACCAAATTTGTGAATAAGCGAACATATCAGTCTGTCCTCATATGAATTTAGCCTTCTAAGCAAGTCCTTGCCGCTTTTGGTTCGGACAACATTATTTATATCTACACTTTTATATACTTTCTCAATTTGTTCATCAAGTTCTTCGCGGTCTGTAACAATTAGAACTCTTGCATTGGGGTCATTGGCGAGAATCCATTGTGACAGCCACACCATGGAAAGAGATTTGCCGCTTCCCTGCGTATGCCATATAATACCGCCTTGCTTTTTCTTTTTCAGTCTGTTTTGCGCACGTTTTATGGCATAATATTGATTATACCGACAAACCTTTTTTCTACCGCTGTCGTATACAATAAAATTGTGAATCAAATCGAGGAATCGCTTTTTATAGAACAAGCAGAGAAAGTCTTTGTATAATTTCTCAGGAATATCTTTACATTTTTCTTCAATTAGGAGGTCTGTTTCGTCACACTCGTCTTTAAATCCTTGAAAACCGTCTTCTTTCCATTCAAGATAATATTTTTCTTCTGTTTTAATGGTTCCGTAGCGCATACCTTCGCTTTCATTTCCCGCAACGCAAAACTGTATTGTTGTAAAAAAGTTTTCAATAAAATGCTCTTTCTGATTCGTTATATTTTGTCTGATGCCGCTCGCAACAGATACTCTGCTGTTTTTAAGTTCAATTACCGCTAAAGCAATACCGTTTACATATACCACTAAATCCGGACGCTTTTCATTATTGCCGACAACGGTAACTTCCTCCGCAATATAAAACTCATTGTTGGCTAAATTTTCGCTGTCAAAATCAATAAAATATACCGTCTTCTCAGGTTTGTCTATATCTTCTTTTACTTTTGCGCCATATTTCAGCAACGAATAGACCTCTTTATTGGCAGAATATAGCCCCTGCTCCATATTTTGCGTTGCCTTTTTCAGTTTGTCAATTGCACCGCAAATCAGCCGCTCCGAATATCCGCGGCTTTCAAGATAGGCAATCAGCTTGTCCTCTATAATATTGGTGTTTTCTCTATCACGCAAGTTGCCTATATATGTATAGTGCAGTTGTTCCTGAAAGAATTGAACCACTCTGTCTTGTGTTTTTCTTTCGCTATCACCTATATGTGGCATACGCACCTCTCCTTTTATACTACGCATTTTATAAATGAACGCCCAAATTCCGTCAGATAAAACACTTTTTTGCGCGCCGATAGTTTTAACCCATCATATTGTTTCAGTGTTGCAACCGTATTAAGATAAAACGAATGCTTAAAAATGATATCATAAATTTCTTCATCAGAAATTCTTACATTGCTGGAAATTTCTATCAGTTTTAGCCGTTCCAAATTATCCATATAACTGCATATATTCTTTTTTGAAATGAGTTTTTCTATTGCAACGGTTGTAAAATTATTACATATGTTCTGAAATTCTTTCCTATCGTTTTTTTGAAATACTATATCAATAATAGGATACATTTCTTCGGTGTTATTTGCCAAACATGTCAAAAGCCGTGCTTCGTCAGGCGTTAACTGCTTTATTATTTCTACGTATGCAGGATGCACTTGATATTTTATATCAATATTCATAGAGGAAACAAGCAGATTAGCATATAATTCCCGAAGTTCTTTGCTGTCATAGCAATAGCTTAACTGCTGTATTACCGGTATTGCAACATAGGGTTCCGGCTCCGTCAGTTTTTCTTCCGGTATTTGCTTTGCTTTTTCAGCTGCAATTTGCGCCGCCAACCGTATACTTTCTTCTCCGTTTGTTATCCATTTTTCCCATTTTCCAAGCCATACTCCTATTGTACGAGGCAGCAGACTCAATGTATTACCGATTGATTTTGCACTTGGATGAGCAATATCATCATATACTTTTTCAAGAACCCCTTCCGTTTGTTCCACTAATTTTTTTCTTGTGTCCGACATGCTATCCCTTCCTTACAATAGTCTTATCTTACCGGTTAATAATTGCTGCATCATACCTTGCTTGATTTTTTTATATTTTTCTAACTTGCGCTGATGAAGAGTGATGAGGTTGTCAAGGTTAGTGAAAAATTGTCCAATTTGCGTTTTCTCGGATTCAGATACGGGAATGGCTACATTAAAATCTTTAATTTTTGTTTCGGTTAAAGTTGGAACAGCTCCGCCAATTTTATCCGCATTAACTTGAGAAAAAATGCTGTTGGTTATGAGCAATGCCGCCAAGAATTCGGTATTGTGCTTATTAGAACGCATAACAACAACCTGCGGATTCAGTGTTGCATCTTCAAAAAGTCCTGTTACTAAGGCGCTTTTTCCAAGCGTCGAACCTGTTTTTACAAAAAGAATATCGCCATTGTGGATTTTGATTTCTGGTGATTCATCGTATTTGAATCTTGTTATATAGGTATTTTTACAATTTGTGGTCAGCGTATTATTAACGATATTTGTAGGACTAAAGGTCAAAACGCCGCCTTCATCTTTAGAAACAATATCTTTTTCAGTATAGCCACGAAAACCAATACGACCATTCAGACGAACTACCTCCCCTAACTTTCGCTGTTCCCAAGGTTCAGTAAAACCGGGCAGACGCATTTCGGGCGTTGTTTCACCATATTTCGGAAACATTTTTTGCAAACAAGCTTGTTTGATTGCCTTTTTCTTTTCTATCACTTTTTCAAGAGATGATATAAGGTTGTCTATATCTGAAAGTGCTTCGGCAATGTTTTTCTGTTCAATAATTGGCGGTGTTTGCAACTGAATTTTACATAATGCACCTTTTGATATTTCCAAAAAAGTGGTTCCAATTGCTAACTCTATCATGTCGTTTTTCTTTGTCTGCAAAAGATAATATAAATAATCAACATTATTGGGAGTATTTAATAAAATATTTTTAAACCCTTGATTTGTTGCCATTGGAATTCTTGAAATTTTCAATTCTCCAATAGTCGCCCTAGTACATAGCAATATGGTTCCTTCTGGCAAAAGATTTGCGGAACTGTTTTTTAATCCTAATTCTGTAATTGTTTTGTTAGTTTCTGAAATATATTTTCCACAAGTCTGCGTAATATCAGATGGTGTACACCATGCAATTCCACCATCCCAATATTCTCTTACATTTGTCCTTGGCGTACCCCCACTAATAATATCTCCAAAATCATTCAAATAACTAACTTTCCACTCTTCCGGAATAATCCCTATTTCAGTCTCCTTATATCCCTCTTTCACCATTGAAATCCCATCCTCTCCAAATGGGATTTTACCTTTGCTTCAAGCGTCTCAATCTCTTTTTCAAGGTTTGGCAAAGTATCCGCATAACGATTGGCAAGTTCTGAAATTCTGTTTGCCATATTATGAGAAATTGCGGAATACAGTGCGGAAATACCGTCAAAAATTGTATCATACCACTTACGATCCACAAGAAGTTCTTTCACTTCATCAATACTTAGTTCCGCATATTTTTCCTTTTCTGTTTCATCAAGGTCAGCATTTAATTCTTTCACTATTTTAGCATACTTCTTCACTTTTGCAGAAAGTTCTGTGAATGCGGATAATATTTTATATTCTTCGCTGCCGGATGCAGTCTTTTTGAGTTCTTTTAACTTTGCATGAACTGCTTTTGTATCAACAGCATCTTTGTCATTCAAATAATCACGTAAAATACCGTCATCTCCTGTATTTTCTTCCACAAATTCATCCAGTTTGCTTTGCGTTTCCTCCGCAACAGCCTGTGCTTCATCAATTTTTTTGCGTTCCTGCGCAAAATACACTTTTTCAATAATGGCTTTGGGAATCAGTTTCCCGTCCCAGCCTTTGATTTTTTCTTTCTTTTCCCCTTTTTTGTTTTCTGTGACTTCAACAATATTTTCGATTTCTCTGCCGGCTTCATAACCGTCATATTTGATAAGAAATACATCATCCGCCATCACTTCCTGCCAATAGGAAAGCAGCACTTCATAGACATCAAATTTGTCAACAAGTTCGATATCTTCAAATTTTTCAATCAATTTTTCAGAAAGCCATACGATATATTTTTTCACATTCATTTCGCCGGATATATTTCTGAAACTTTCATCAACATCATTTTGCCATTCCACAAACGCCGTATCTATTTTATCCGCATATTCTGAAAATTTCTCGTCAGTATATATGGTACTACGAACGTCACCGGTATCAACATTTAATTTATAATAGCCTTCACGCATAGCGGAAAACAGTTTGTTTTTAAGACTACCAAATATCTTCCAATAATTCTGCATAGAATCAATATCACATGCAGGAATGCCGCCGTGAAGATGCGCCTCTATATCCTGCAAATCTTCCGGCGTACTGCTGTCAATATATCTTGGAATATTTAGGTTATATTCATTTTTAACCTTAATTTCATCGTTAGGAACAAATCTCGCATATTTAGGGTCATTTGTAATCTGTTCATTAAACGTAGTTACAATTTTATATATATCGCGCTCACGTAAACGGTTTTTGTTGCCATCTTTTATATAATCATGGCTTGCGTCAATCATAAAGATGCCTTTACGCTCATCGGCGTCTGATTTGTCAATAACGATAATACAAGCAGGTATACCCGTGCCATAGAAAAGATTGGCAGGCAATCCTATTATACCTTTTATGTACCCTTTATCAATAATGCTTTTGCGAATCGTTGCCTCTGCATTTCCTCTGAACAAAACGCCGTGTGGGAGAATCACCGCCGCTTTACCTGTTGATTTGAGAGATTTTAAAATATGCAGCAGCCAAGCAAAATCGCCGTTTTTTTCAGGGGGTATATCGCCGTAACCTTCAAACCTGCCATATTCCTTCAAACCATCTGTCCAGTTTTTGAGTGAAAACGGAGGATTTACAACGGCAAAATCAAAGCGTTTCAATACGGTCTCTTCATCATCTTCAAAATATTGCGGTGCAGAAAATGTGTTTCCTATACCAACCTCACCGGTTGCCTTATTATGCAGCACAAAGTTCATCTTTGCAAGTCCGGCAGTCGTAACTTCTTTTTCCTGTCCCCAGATAGATATCTCGAAAGGCGCTTCGTCGGCAGCTTTAATGAGAAGCGATCCTGAACCGCAGGCAGGGTCATAAACGCTATAACCTTCATTTCGGAAAGTGATTTTATCTATTCCAATCACTTTTGCAAGGATTCGCGAAACTTCGGCAGGCGTATAGAACTGACCTTTGCTTTTACCGCTTTCGGTTGCAAACTTACGCATAAGATATTCATACGCATCGCCGAGAATATCGTCCCCGCTTGTTTTGTTGTTTGAAAAATCGAATTCCGGACGCTGAAAAATAGAGATAAGCCCTGTCAATTTCTGAATCATCTCATCCCCTTTTCCAAGTTTGGTTTCGTCATTAAAATGTGCATTATCTATAACGCCTCTCAAGTTATTCGCTTCGGCAAGCTTTGCAATAATCTTATCCATTTCCTCGCCGATATTTTTACTGCCTTTGAGCGCCACCATATCATGAAAACTGCCGCCTTCGGGTATTTCAATATCAGCATACATTTTGTCTTTAAATTTATCAGTGACATACTTTACGAATAGCAACGTCAATATATAATCTTTATACTGAGATGCATCCATGCCGCCTCTTAATTTATCACAACTTGCCCATAACGAGCGATATAATTCATTTTTCTTAATTGCCATAGCAATATTTCCTCATTTCTGTATTATATAAGCGTTACCCCTGATTCTGTCCGTATATTTCTTTCAAATTTTCAATCGCAAGCGTGGGATCCATTGTATGAAACATCATATAATTACGCTTCATGGTTTCAACCGGCGCTTGCTTATAGATTCTTGCGCTATCCTCGCCGGTATAAAAATGCCAATAGCGATAGAGATAGCCAATCCAATACAGTACGTCCGCAGAAAAAACTTCTCCGGCAGAAGCAGCTATTGCGTCATCTGAGGATACAATTTCCTCCAGCAAGTATTCTTCTCCCGCCCACTGCATACGGTTATATTTTGAATCCAATTCTTTGGCGGTTTCAGACGTCATAAAGATTTTTACAAACAAGGCGCTGCCATAGCCATTTTGGGCGGACAACTCAAACATTCTGCCCTGTATATCGCAAAGCTTCAACGCTAATTCATCTATCATTTTGATGCTCCTTTCGCTTCATCAAGGATTTCATCAAAGAACTTACCTTCGCGGCGGTAGTTTTTACAGATGTCGTTTGCAAGTGAAATACCTTTTGCCCTGTTCGCATCTGCAACTGTTTTCATAACAAGTCTTTCCAGATAGGAAAGCGGTATTTCAGTTTCTATGCGAACCGCAGCGCAGCCTTTCTGCGAAACTGCAACATACTGTCTGCCAAGCTGCAACGCCGAAAGACTGTTTACAAGAGCAATATCAGTAACATTTCCGATAAAAAAGTTATCTATCACATAAAACATACGGTCATTTGCAATGCTGCCTATGATTAAATCCTTATCCTCCATCATAGCACGGTATTTCTCATAAAGCTGGGTGCCTTTTATTTTTTCCATCTTGCCGCGGTTATATGCTACAAGCATCGCCCAATCAATATCAGTGTGAACCTCCAGCTGCACCAATGCGTCTATGCATATGGAAACAATATAAAATTTGGATTCTTCATAATCACAAATAAGCGTAAGCGGCTGATTGGGATCAGTCCCCATATAAAAGCCACTGCCAAAATCACACTGTTTACGGCTTTTCGGCATAATATTTCCTACAATTCCCGATTTTGAACCATGATAAAGCAACAGTCTGTTTTGCTCCGGCTTAACCTCGTTTGCCGCTTGATTGATTTTATCAAGAATCATTTCATAAACCGGCACTTTTTTATTGCAGCAAATTTCGTATAACTTTGATTGTGCCAATTTATTGGGGACTGCATGACCATTCTCCCAGCGGTTCACTGTTGCAAAGGATACGCCAAGCCACTGTGCAAATTCCTTCTGACTTATATTGAAATAACTTCTTATTCGTTTTATGATAGCCTCCATAACGCACCTCATAATATAACATTCTCTATATTTAATATAATATCAAGCGTTATATTATTTGTCAAGATTTACATAAAATTTATATTTTTTATTCATTTGAAACATCTTGGTACAGCAGATAGGTGTCTCCCAAATCAAACATGACATATCTCATCATATACGCCTTTTTGTTGGACACAAAAAAAGCGCCACAGCCGAAACCATGACGCTTTATGCTTATATTATTGATGCTTCAATACTGTTCTAAACGCTTTTCCGGAAATAGAGTTTCATTCTTGTATAAAATCAGCGTGCAAAATTTTAGTCATCTCTACCGCATAATAGTTATTCTCTCCACGCATACCAGCGACGGGAAAGAAATTTTAATGTTGCCCTCCATACCATGCGCCGTAAAATCAAAATACGCCCGCTCTTTTTTGCCGTCTGTGCCATTCACGGTCATGCCTGCATTGATTTCGCCGTCAATCACTGCCGAGATGGTCAGCTGCGACAGTTTCGGTGCATTCGCCGTATAATCAACGCACAGCAAACGTCTGCCTGTTCCGCCATAGTGAACTTCTATCTGCTCGTCCGTTTTCGGCTCGGAATATTCAAATACCGTTTCAAGTTCCTCCACTTTATATCGCAATGACGACTCAAACTTGCCGCCGTTTTCAATGAATCGCGCAAATGTATGCGTATGCATAATATAATTCAGCAAATTCGCCGCGTTTCTTTGCAGCTGTCCTCTTGTGAGTGCTCCGCTTTCAAGTCCCTTTTCAAGATTGTTCTCCAGCGCCGCCGCGTCGCCTGCCAGCATATACACATCACATTGCGCGGCTGCCATATCGCAAAGATTTAATAGTCCGTTCTCCTCTTTGCATAGTTTCGGCCACCAATCCGTCATCACCATTCCTGTATAGCCCCATTCTCCGCGCAGGATTGTCGTGTTCAGTTCATAGCTGTTGGACGTCCAATACTCGTTGATAGGATTATACGAATTCATCAGCGACGTTGCCTTTCCCTCTTTTACACATAATTCAAACGGCTTCAGATATATTTCCCGCAGCGCTCTCTCCGACACCACCGACACGGTCTTATTTCGGCAGAGTTCCTGCGAATTTGCGGCAAAATGTTTCACTGTTGCACTGTTGCCGTATATATTCATCCCACGCACCAACGCCGCACCGATTTTGCCCGTCAGATATGGGTCTTCGGACAAATATTCAAAATTCCTGCCGTTCAGCGGTGAACGGTGGATATTGATTCCCGGCCCCAATAGAGAATCAAAGCCCTGTGCGCATAGTTCCACACTTGCATATTCATACAGTTTTTCCGCTGTTTCCGTATCCCATGTGCAGGCAATCAGTGTACCGTTGGGCATACTCGTGGCGGTATCTCCGTTATCCATACGGATTCCCGAAGGTCCGTCCGCAAGGCATACGATGGGGATTCCGAATGCAAGAAGCTCCGGCGTGACGCCGCCAAACGTGCCGGTGCTGCCCGGACGCACCTTGGGCGAGGACATTCCTTCCCCTATGATAAGACACCGTAAATCCGTATCGCTCAGTTGCGCGATAAATTCTTCCATGGTATGTTTGCCGTTTTTAACGTCAATCAGCTTGATTCCTTTGTCGCCTGTATATGCTATGCTCTCCGGCATTTCGTCAGCAATTCTTTTCTTGTAATCAACCGTTCTTCTCGATACTTTTCTGTATGCGGGCGTAAAATTCTCATCGGGATACAGCACATCAAAATCACGCTCGGGCGCCATCGCCTCGGTGAGCTGCCGGGTAACGGTTGTTTCTTCTATTGTAAATGCAAACACTTTTTCCGCACTGCGCACATCCTTGCCAATATAGATGGCATACTCTCCCGCTTCCAGCACATAACAGGATTTATGCCCTGTGATGCCGCTGTCGTCATATGAAGCAAAATCCGCGATATCCATTTCAAGCAACAAATCAACGCTTTCTCCTGGAGAAATTACATCCGTTTTTGCAAAGGCGCACAGTGAACGCTTTGCCTTGCCGAGTTTTCCCTGCGGCGCTTCCATGTACGCCTGAACGACCTCTTTGCCGCTCCTTTTCCCTTGATTGATAACCGTGACATCAGCAGATATTTTATTCCCGTCTCGTTTTACTGCGAAAACATTCACTTCAAAATCGGTATACGAAAGACCGAACCCGAACGGATACAACACCGTTTCGGGCGCGAAGGTTTCAAAATACCGATATCCGACATAAATATCCTCCTGATACAGGTTAAACTCTTTATCGCCGAAATTTTTACTGCTCGGATAGTCGGATATATCGGCGGCTATGGTATCCGACAGTCTGCCGCTCGGATTCACGTCACCCGAAAGCACGTCGGCAACAGCGTTGCCGCCCTCCTGTCCGCCCTGCCAAATATACAGTACGGATTTTATATGATATTTTTCTACCCAATTCATATCTATGATATTTCCGACATTGAGCAGCGCGACCGTATTTTCAAAATACTTTGAAACAACGTCAAGCAGCGCTTCCTCCTCATCCGTCAGATACCAGCTTCCTTTTTCCGGCGCATTATCCCTGTCCTCGCCCGCGGTTCTGCCAATGACAATGACTGCCACATCAGATTTTGCTCGCGCCGCCTTGACAATACTTTCATCAGGCACAAATTCCTTCTGGAACCACGGCTCGGTTGCCCAACCGTGCCCCTCGTCAAACGGATTTTCAGCAATCCATTTTTTGTAAACATCGACAAGCTCGGTGTTTACATTTATGTTTGGGTTCGCCAGCGCACCGTCTATGATATTCACCACATACTCCGTATGCACAAGTCCGCCTGAACCTGTGCCGCTTTTGATGTAATCTATTTGCGTTCTGCCGAAGAACGAAACGGTGTTTTCCGACTTTATCGGAAGAACATTGTTTTCGTTTTTCAGCAGCACACATCCGTCCGCCGCAACCTTTCTCGCATGTGCGGCAAGCGGCGCATACGGTTTTGCCTCGAGTGTTTTGATGTTTATCATAGCGTTTTCCTCCTGTTTATATGTTTAAACTAAAACATTATATTATTTGTTTTTTTACTTTTCCAAATAGTCCGCTGCGGCAAGATACACGCCGGCGCTCCACCCCATCATAGCCGGCATTTTGTATTCGTTAGTAACATCAAGCCCGCCGCTGATAACATTATATTTCTCCCACAAATTACCTGTTTCGTCAAAGGTTTTGTCAACCAGTTTTATATATTTTTCAGCTATTCTTTTTGCTTCTGCCTTATATCCGTATCTGTCAAGTCCAACCATCGCAATATATTGCAGACATGCCCAGCCGTTGGGATAATCCCACTGATAGATTCCCTCTGCATCGTTCTTTTCGCAGGTCAGGATTCCATACTCTGACTCCAGCCTATCCAAATTATTTACCAACGCCTCCGCATGTTTCTGTTCAGCAAGCCCTGCAAAAAGCGGATAAAACGATGCGGCAGACAAAATATCGCTCCGCTTGCCCGTGGCAAAATTATAATCAAGAAGCAATCCTTCACCATTATCCATTTTATCAAGCATTTGCTTTTTTCGCTTTTCTGCTCTGTCTAGCCATATACTTTCTTCCCCATTGTTTAGCGTTTCCGCAAAAAAACTCATATTTCTCTCCATCATAAACAGCAGAGAATTCAGGTCAACCGCCGCATATTGAAAAGCATCGTAATCCCAACGCGGTGTAATATCCCACCCGCTTTCGGCAGTCGTGCGGTAATGTCTTCCAAGTGTATGAACCTCCACATGCGGCATAAATCCTGCTCGTCTTTCAAAATCCTCCGCCATATCCTGATACATTTCTTCATTCTTCATCTCAGAGTCATAGTGATTTAGACCGATAGCCAAAGTTCGTTTTGTCTGCCAAAAATCATATTCCTTTTCCAACATATGATACGCTGCATACAGCCAAACCGTATCGTTATAATACTCATAAATATCCCGCACCATACTGCTTAGAAACGGCGGCTGCGAATGCGTTAAATAATAGGTACGGTTTCCGTTTGGCATAAAACCGTATCGGTTTACCAAATACAGCATATCATCAACATTATATTTTGCCTGTTCTGCTCTTCCGTCAAGCAGCAATCCTTTATTGGTGAAATAGGTATCCCAATAGTACATCTCGTCAAAATGACCGACTGCCGGAACAGTATACGGATACGGAAGCCCAATCAGCGTATCTTCATCATTTCTGTTCCGCTTGATACAACTGTCCCAATTTTCGCTGATAAATTTTTTAACTTTCTCTGACATTTTCTTCTCCTCATTTTTCATCCACAACTGCTATTTTCACTTTATTATCTGTCGTGCAATCCCCGCCGATAAAGACGTCAAATTCGCCCGGTTCAACACAGAATTTACCGCTGCCATTGTAAAAACCAAGTTCCTCAAAACCCAGTTCAAAAGTAATTTCCCTGCACTCGCCTTGATTGAAGAAAATCTTAGAAAAACCCTTCAATTCCTTTACCGGTCTTGTCATAGAGGAAACCAAATCGCTGATATAGCATTGTGCCGTTTCTTTCCCTGTATACTTTCCCGTATTGGTAACTATAACGCTTACTCTGAACTTTTCTCCATTTTGCAATTCTGCTAATGTCAGCGTATCATTTTTACACTGAATCTCAGAATATTCAAATTTCGTATAACTCAATCCGTATCCAAATGGATACATTGGCGTTGATTTGCAATCCCAATAATTGTCCCCCTCGCCGTAATATGCCATACCATTTCCGAAAAATGAAGGATAGTTATAATACAGCGGGATTTGTCCTGTCGTTCTCGGAAAGGTCATTGGCAGTTTCCCTGACGGGTTCACATTTCCGCAAACAATATCCGCTATACTCTGTGCCGCGCAGCTCCCCGACTGCCAAGCATATAAGATTGCGTCAAAATACGGTTCCGCTTCCCCCAGTGCAATCGGACGGCCAAAGCACATCACACCAACCAATTTTTTGCCCATTGCCTTTATCTTTTTTATCAACGCAAGCTGTTCGGCGGGAAAATCAATATTGGTCAGGCAATTATTTTCCCCGCTTACCCTTGCGCTTTCGCCAAGCGCAAGCACAACCGTATTCACCTCTCTAAGCGTCAAAAGAATATCATCCCATAAATACGGAAGCTGCGGAAAAATAAACCTATCCTTATCCGCACAATCTAAAAAAGCTTCCTGAATGCTTTTTAGCATACCTGCATCATAATCGGGCGCCCAGCTTCCCAGATGAGAGCGTTTTTCATACAAAAACGGTCCTGCAACAGCAATTTTTTCTGATTGTCCAATCGGCAGTACGCCGTTATTTTTCAAAAGAACCATACTTTCATCCGCGCACTGCTTTGCAAAGCTGAGATGTTCCTCGTAATTGATTTGTTTCCGCTCGGCATAGGGATGCTCAAATAACCCGAATCTCTCTTTTATATATATCACACGATACACCATTTTGTCAATGGTTTCCTCTAATACTTTTCCCTCCGCAGCAAGTTCGCCCAAATGCTCTATATAGCATCTGTCAACCATATCCATGTCAAGTTCGGCGCCGGCAGCCAGCATTGCCGCTTCTTTCTCATCCTTCGCCACTCTGTGACTGACAAGTTTTGCAATGGAAGCCCAGTCGCTGATAATAAATCCATTAAACCCCAGTTCCTCTTTCAGTACATCATGTAATAAATACCTGCTTGACGCTACGGGCTGACCGCTGATTTCACTAAACGAGTTCATCACAGTCGCTACATCTGCCTCCACAGCAGCCTGAAACGGTCTTAAATAGTAATTCCGCAAGGTATAGTCACTGATTTCTGTTTTGCCGTAATCACGGCCGCCTTCCACCGCACCATACCCCAGATAGTGCTTTGCACAAGCCGCAATCGACTCTGTATTTTTATAATCCTCTCCCTGAAATCCTCGTATCGCCGCCTTGCCCATTTCAGAAGTAAGATACGGGTCTTCGCCGAAGCCCTCAATACACCTTCCCCACCTCGGGTCGCGCGAAATATCTATCATCGGTGAAAATGTCCAGTGCACACCATCGCTTGCGGCTTCCTTTGCAACAGCACGGTACGCTTTTTCAATTAGTTTGGTATGAAAACTCGCCGCCTCTGCAAGCGGAATGGGCAAGACCGTATGATGTCCGTGAATGACGTCCCGACCAAAAATGAGCGGTATTCCTGCCGTAGACTCCTCTACTGCAATCTGCTGCAATTCATTTAATAGGTTCATGTCTATTCTTTTCTGCTCGTCATTTCCCGCCGTTGCAGTATCCGCAAGAATAATGGAACCGACTCTGCCTTTGCGGATTTCCTCCCGGATTTGTTCCGTATCCTCTAACTGTATTTGATTTAACTGCCCAATTTTTTCCTCTAAGGACATGCTCCTTATTTTTTCAATTATTTTACTTGATTTCATCATTTACCTCACTACATAATATAGTTAAGGGTCGGAAATCTCCACACAGACTCCGACCCTTAAATTACGGATTATAATTTCCAAAGAATATCAAAAATCACTCTTGCCGCCGCGCCTCTCGTTACTAATGTTTCCTGATACTCTCTTGGTATTGTGGCATTCTCTCGTCCAATCGCCTTTAATGTTTCCTCTATCATGGAATACATATCCTCTGTGCGCAAATACTCCTCCGCATTCAAAAACTCATCATTTATCACACCAAGCGAACGGAGTTTATTGGCTGCGCTGTCCTCCGGGACATCTTTAAATTTAATATCTTCTGTCGGCGCAGGATTCAGCGCCTGCATCAGCCATAGCGCAAATTCTCCGCGGGATATGTTCTGATTGGGCGAAAATGTTTTTTCACCTGTTGCACGAATCATTCCAAGCGTATAAAGCCGTTCTGCCGCTTGCTTTGTCTGTGCATCCGTGATATCATTGAACACATCCGCACTTTTCTCTTTCAGCGTATATGTTGCCTTTTTATCGGAAATCTTTTGACTTGCCTGTTTCTTTTTTACAATTTCATAGTTCATGGTTTGGTTATTTGCAGTCAACAATATTTTCGTGTAACCTTCCGGCGTTTTTTGAGTTTTTAGCTTTTTGGCTCTTTGCCCCGCCGAAGTGAGCGCCCACACGTCATACTCATTTCTGTTTTTGATAACGATTTCTCCCTCAACAGGTTCAATCAGAACCGGTGCGGAGCCGCCGTCTATTATTGAGGAAAAATCTCTTGCAATCTGCATATCTGAATTTCTGTTTCTTGCCTGCGTGGTAAGCAGCATTCTTTCGCTCGTTTCAATCGGCTGTTTGTCAACAGCTACAAGAGAATTTACCGAAAACTCTGTATCAATGTTAAATATCACATCATCCGTTTCCAGTTTTTCGCCGCTTAAATATCCGGAGGCTGCCTGCGCGAGTTCCGTATTTAAAACAAACACTTCTTTATTTTTGTCCGTTGTAAGTTCCCCCGTAACGGAAGTATAAACGCCGCTTTCTTTCCCTTCAGCCGCTAACTTCAAGACCTCATCGCTGTTATAGTCAGGGTCATATTGTTCTTCAAAAACCAGACCGGTTTTTCCAATCAGCCCAAGAGACGGTTCCGTTGACAAATATCGCTTTGTCACTTCAGAAACATCTTCTTTGCGGCACAATGTGTAGTATCCTTGGTCTGCCTCCTTGACCGCGCCGCTCAGCGCAATAAATGCTGCCGCCGGCAGTCCCGACATTTTGAGCGGATTCCCAAAGAATGACAAAACCTCGTTCAACGGATATTTTTCCGGTGATTCATTGATTTTTAACCACTCATTGTATACGCAAAACGTAAACGCGATGGGTTGAAAATTTTGCAATCTGCTATAGGCTGCCACCAGTAACGGTCCTTCCGCACTCGTGGGATTCGGCTCACATGTGTTCCATTCGGAGATGGTGTGCACTTTATTGTAAACGCCGCTGCTCATCATATAGCCCAAAAGTCCCATATTCTCGTCCGCCAGCATAGACACGGTTTCACCAAATTTCGTGCCTGTTTCAACGCGCCAGCCGCTGGTTGGATGGCTCCAATATTTGTGTGAATCTATAAAATCTGTTGAAGCATTTAGATTTGCAATGCCGCTTTCCAAACCATTCCAAACGGTACAGCCCGTTACAAGCGCTTTCACGCCCATATCTTTAAAGTATTTGTATGTTTCATTTGTGTATTTGGTTTGGACGTCCATTGCAAAATTCCGCATGTCTTCTCTGCGCTGATCACTGTATGCGGGAATGTCTGCGATTGCTGCATAGTGATAGCCGGCAGCAAGGCTTTCCCCCTCCTGCACACCTCTTTTACCCGTCTGCGTCCACGCCTGTGCGATTGCCTCGTCTGTTTGATATTTATCCTTAAGCCATGCCGTCAAGAGCGTATCAAGTTGCTTTGCATAGTATTCCGATTTTGGCGCCGATATCTCCACAAAGCTGTTTTCATTCACCAAATCCGTGCATACAAAAGCAGGATCGTCCTTTATTTTAAGTCCGGTATAGGGATTGTACCAATTAAATAACTGCGTTGAAAAATCCTTGTGTAATTTCTGAATGATGGGATCGTAAAAGTCAAATCCCTTCTGTGCGCCGCCTACAGTCCGATAGTCCTGAATATTATCATCTTCAAACGTCGTCCTGTTTGTTGCGTTATCTATGAACCAGTAAATCCCCCTTTTCTTTAATTCGCTCAGCAAATAGCACAGTTTATCCATTTGTTCTTCATCAAGCTGAGTTGATTTCTTGGGGAATCGTCCGAAAATATAATTACTTCTGTCGTTTACACCATCCATATGATGGATTCTGACCAGATTAAAGCCTTGCACTGCAATCCAGTCGGCAAGCAATTCCGCCTCATCGTGCGACATAAATAACATTTCACCAATGACATTGATTCCCCAAAACTGAAACGGCGTTCCATCTTCAAAAAACATCTTGTCATTTTCCGCGCGGACAAAGCCATGCTTTCCGGCAGGCGCGTCCAAAAGATGCGACATATCCATAATTGTGCCTTTTACATCCTCCACGTGCGGCAGCGTATACGGATACCAATGACTTGTGGACTGCGGATTTGCAATATCCGGCGGAAGCGGTAGATATGGTCTTTCATCGGTCAGGGTTGCGGCAACAACTATCAAAGCCGTCTCATTGCCCGGTGTACTCGCCACAATCTTACTGATTTTTTTATTGGGATACGGATTGGGACACGCATACATACCAAGGGATATTAGATTCGTGGATCCATTCGCCCCAGTCCAGACCGAAACACAAGTTTCGGATGAATCTTTTCCCCACCAGTTAAATACGTCTTTCTTTCCCCGAACATTTACATCGGAACTTGTTCCGTCCTCATAAACAAAGGTATATTTTCCGACAATATCCGAAATATTCCCCTGTGAATGACTCGCCGCATGAAGAAAATACACGCCTCCCGCTTTTTGATTAACCTCTATCTCAGCGGATGTTGGAAAATACTGATTGTTTTCTCCCCTGAGAACAATACAAGAACTTCCGCCGTTATTCTCAGGGTCTATAATATCAAAGGGAATCCCGTTAAACAATGTTCTGCCCTTGAACGTGAAAGTACGAAAGTCATTTCCCGCTCCCTGGTCTGACCAGCCGCCTTTTCCGTCTTCTGCTATGTCGTCAGCAAATCCCATATTTGCTGCCTCTGTCATATCCAAAGGGGTAAAGGTCTGCGTGCCGACATCATATTCCATTTCTTCCGCTGCATGGACATGAAACATACCAAGCAACATGATGCAAACAAGTATTAGGCTTATCTTTCTCACTCTTACGCCCCCTTTCATTCATCAGTTGCCGGAACCATGGTGGTAGTTTCATAAATGATTACCTGCACACCCTTGGGCGACGGCCATTCTGCAACATAGTACCAAAGCGGGCATTGATTCGGAACATTTTTATAAGAACGTTTTATAAACTTTCTTGAATATCGGTCATATTCATAGACCCGCGGTGAGTCGCAAAAATACACTTCACTCGGTTCTCCCGCTGTTTCGAACTGTATCACATTTTCATCCCGGAATCTTATGGAATCCATTTTGAAAAATCCATTTGATCTATCCGGTGAATATTCGGTAGTTTTCCATGTTTCCGGTTCACCGCTCATGTCAAATACATCATTTTTGGGATTGAGCGCAATCGGTTCTTCGCTGAGTGTTTTGTTACGATAGCGCACAAAGCATCTATCTTTCAAATTATTATTAGCTACAAATTCATTGGTTGCTATATAACTCGACCCTCCTGCAAACTCAATCCGCACTTTATTATCAGGAAGCTGACTTATTTTTTGAAGCACATCAAGCGTTGTGTAGTAGCTGCACAGTTGATCACAATTTCTGGTCAATGCAACAAATCGCGGCAGGGGATTATATCGGATATCAAAATCTGAAACAACCGTCATCGCAACCCCATTTACAGTTCGTGATCCTCTAATAGATTCCCATGTAATATGCTTCACGGTAAATTCTCCATCCATTTCAAGCAGCGCAAACATTGTCGCTCTTTTTACCGGCACCCCTCCAATTTGATGTGTGTTCCCCACATCCTCAAGATCGTTCGTAGTTGTTGAGGAACCCCAGTATTCCGGCACCTCAATCTTTTTGATTTCATTCTGATTGTTTAAGATGAATTTTAAAAAACCACGACCATCATAATCTTTAGCAACCGAAGTTACGTAATCCATACTAAGCGAGTCGGCGCTCAGCTTGGAAGAAACTTTATAGATTGCCTCGCCGGTGCCGCCGGTAATTTTATGGACTTTAACCTCATATTCTCCGCCCAAAGCGCTTGAGGAGCCCACTCCCATTACCACGCCGTAAAATTCATTCATTTCTGATAAAGATTCATCAACTTCCATAAAACGGACGCATTTATTATCGTCAATATAGATTTTTACAGCCTTTGAAAGGGATTTTGTGTAATCCTCACGGTCGGAATATTTCTTGGTAATGGTTGACTGTGCTATGAGTTTATGCGTTTCACTTATTTCATATTCAACATCATCAATATAGATAGAATCCGGACCATAGCTTTCAAATCTGCCTTCGGCTGTTCTGGAGGATGCAACAATGATAAATTTTGTTTCGTCTTTATTGCACCAGTAGTCAAACACCATATCAGCTTTTAAGTCAAGCATATTGCTGCTTCTTACGCCGTCTACATAGATTTCCAGTTCTTTCACCTTGTCAAAGCCGGAAATTGTATTTTCAGGCATTTTACCTGTAATATACTTAATTTCCTGTGGGTCTGCACGATAGATTAATCCTCCAACACGCAAAGAATACGCTTCAACCTTGACAATCTTGTCCTTTTTTATGATGATTTTTGCAAACGTATTGATGTAGTTTCCGGCAGCTGCCTGTTCATTCAATGTAATCTTTGCATTATCTTCCACCTCAAAGGTTTCTCCGCTGTTTCTCAGCGATATTTCCCTTATGGCGGAAGGATATATGCTGCTCTTACTTTGTTCATCGTTTACATATTCTATAAAATCATAAACAATTTTTGTGTCGCCCAAAACATCAATGTAGATGACAATATCATCGTTTTTTCGCACATATATCTCTGCTCTTCCTTCGGGAATGGTACCTAAATCTATGTTTTCCGTAAAATAAATTTTTCCGTTTGCCTCTATTTTACTGTCCGATACATCGACATTCGTGATGTCAGCCTTTATGATGTCAATCCCTAACCCACTCAGCAAAGTGCTGTCCTCGTCAACCGCACTCATAATGACATCACCATAGGATACCGGTTTCATCAAAGGGCTTTCCAGTGCGTTATCCAAAAGCTTCAATGCATCTTTTAGTTCAAATTTCGCATTCACGCCTTTGAGTACATTTGCTTTTAAAGCCGCTCCGACATATCCCTCTGCTTCCGCGGCAGGTCCATATCCCAAAACTTTTACAATCATTTTGATTGCCTCATCATACGATATCGCATTATCAGGATAAAAATAGTCTGCTTTTTCAATCAATCCTGCTTTCAACGCAAACTGGATTTCATTGGATGCAAACCCGCCGGGGTTTACATCCTTAAAATCCACTTCCGCATAATGGGGCGCCGCATTGCCTGATAAGTACATTTTTACCGCCGTTTTCACAAACAATGCCCTGCTCATCTGCGCTTGATTTACATTGAGATCCGCCGCATCCAAAAAACCGAGACCTTCCAGCCGATACGCTTCTTTTGGTATATCCCTTGACGCAGCATTCACCTGAATTCCTGATATAAAAATTGAGAAAACAACCAATACTGCAAAAAGCTTGTTACATAATTTCATGAATGATTCCTCCTAACGATTTCTTCCCTGTATCATCTGATATACCACCTTTGCAGCCATTGCACGCGTTACCTCGCCTTCAGGAGCAAACATATTATCGCCCACACCGTTCACAATACCCATCTGCTGGAGTTCGCTAACCGCTTCCTTCGCATAATCTGCAATTCCGCTTCCGTCAGAAAATTCCAATTTGCTGTACTTTTTATCCAAATTCAAATTCTGGCTTTCTATGACGCGGCTCATGATGGTACACATATCCTGCCGGGATATCGTCTCGCCCGCGCCAAAAGTATTATCTGCAACACCTTTGATGATTCCGGCATTCACTGCACAAGAAACATACTTGTAGTACCAAGCTGATGGGTCAACGTCTGAAAAACTGCTGCCGGTATTTTCATCCTCTATTTCAAAAGCTCTTACAATGATTGCGACAAATTCTTCTCTTGTGATAGAATTATCCGGTCGGAACGTATTGTCTTCATATCCGTTTATGATATTGTTTTCACTGAGATAAAGGATACCTTCACGCGCCCATTCTACCGATGAAATATCGCTAAAGGTTGTCTTAACAGGCGGTGTAATCACAGGATTGTTTCCGCCGCCTGTACTCGGTCTTGCTCCGCCGATTGACGAAGAACCGCCGCCATTGCCGCCGGAACCACCGGAGCCTCCCGAACCACTCGAACCCTTGGTCGCGGAAACCGTTGCACTGCCGTTTACTGCAAATTCTTTCACTGCATCTGCATCCGAATAATAGCAATACAGTTTTCCGGTAGCAGAAATCTGTGAACTTCCGCTTTCCAATGCCCGGATTGCAAACGTTCCGATGCCGTCTTTGAGCGACATAGCTTTCGTTTTATCGGCAGCACAATGAATTTTTAGTTTACCGGTTTCATTTTCGGCTGTGATTCCGCTGTTTTTCAAACTGTTTACTATCTTGACTTCATCTTTATCCAAAAGCAATTTGCTGCTGTCATAGGAAATCTCAATGTCAAAGCCGCACACAGTTTCGTTTGCTGCGCCGCCTGTGAAATCTAAGGTTTGCACCATCGGCGCATTTGTCGTACCTGACATAGACTGCAGATTTAAGTCAACCGTTTTCACAACTGTTTCTGTGCTGACAGTTGAATCGGTTGTGAAGGAAAGCGTATATTTTTGCTTTTGAACCGTTCCGCCTTTTGATACCGCATTTTCAACAACCACCGAGTATGCTTGATTCGCCTCAAGATTTTCAAGCAAGTTTATCACGTATTCGCCGTTTTGCTCGTCATACTCAACAATGGAAGGCACTTTTTTGTTTCTGCACACAACCTTCATTTCATTGCTTGACAGCTGTTTTTCGTCCATTTCTGTGTCAAACTTAACCGAGAACTGATTGGTCTGCCCGCTGATTATGGCATCATTTTCAAGCACATTGCCGCCAGCCTTGACAGACACTACTTCCGGCGCCTGATTTGCATAAATCGCAATTTCGTCAACCATAAAAAAGGTATTTTCAGCAAGACCTTGCAATTCGCTGACAAGCACCAATTCTTCAACATTAGAATAGTTGAAGTTGGTTTCATACGGTAAATTCGCTGACGTTGCCGTATAAACACCTTTTTGCGGTAAATCTTTCAGCGGAATCCGCACAAAATTCCAGCCTGTATTTTTCACATACCGGTCAAGTGCAACAGCTGCTTTTAATCTTACTGTTTTTCCTGCAAGACTTGAGTTATAGTTCTGAACAGCACCGAAACTGAGTTTGCTGATATCTAACCCTTCCGGCACATACATCAAAAATCTTATTTCTGCAGCGCCGCTTTTAATCCTTGAAAAATCCAATCCACCAGTTGCCGCAAATCCTGCCGTCTGTTCAGCAAAATTCGGCGAGCTGAATCCGATGCGAATACCTCTTGCACCAATCGCGCTGTATTCTGCGCCTGATTCTATCACTGCCCCATTGGTTGTTGCAAACTTGAGTCCATCCCCCAATGTATCGCCAAATACATCACGAAATACTTCAAATTTTGAACCGTGTTTTATATATCTTACTGTTTCCGAAGCACGTGATAATTGATCTGCTTCATTCACTGCTTTCACATAAAATTCATAGAAACTATCATCTGCACAGTCTTCAAATACATAAAAACAGTCCGTTGTTTGTGCGGCACGCACGCCGTTTCTGTATACTTCGTACCCTTTTGCACCTTCAACGTCGTCCCATGAAATCTTAACGTTACCGTCAGCGTCCTCCGCCTTCACATTTTCGGGTGGTGAAATGACATCTGCCACTACCGAAATCTCTGTTGTTTTATCCGATTTAGCAGAATCCACGCCTACCGCGGCAACAGAGTAACAGTATGCAGCACCTGCCGTCAAACCGGAGCTGTCGGTATATTCATGCGCATCAGCGCCTACCGTAGTCAGTAATGCGCCGTTACGATAGATTTCATAGCCGGTCGCCGTCCCATATCTCGGTGCTTCCCATGTTAATTTAACCGCCAGTTGACCCTGAACCGGCGCAGCTGCAAAATTCTCCGGTCTGCCCACGCTGCTGATAAAGCTCTGCACCGGCGCAGAAAATACTGTCGCACTGCCATCCGCTAATATTTCACGAATCGTATATTCATATGTATGACCTAAAACTACATCTGTGTCCCTATAGCTTTGCGCGCTCCCTTCCAGCGCCGCAATTTTCTCTTCGTCTCTGAATATTTCAATTACGCGGCAATTCTCTGCTTTTCCATCCCAGCCGAGCGTAATGCTGTCTTGCGCAACATCGGAAACCCCAAGCTTTATGCTTGTTGCCTGCGGCTGCCTTATCTCATAGCAATAGGTGAAGTTTCCATCTTCCACATAAAGAATAGGGCTTACAACTCTGCCGTCATTCAGAATTACAGAAGCCAAAGAATTTGATGAATAATTTTCCAAACTCTGCCAAGTAGCCGTACTGTCAGCTTTTTCTTTCACCAAATATGCATTTTTGCCGGAGATATACTGTTTCATATCACTCAGGCTTTGTCCATAGTTGTAGATAATTCCCATTTCATTGTTGATATATTTTTCCGGCGCATCAATATATGCTGCATCGCCAAAGGAAAAATATGGTGAAACCACCGGCTCATCCACACTATATGCTACCTTGACATCATCAACGTAAACATCAATGCTGCGCTCGTCCGCACCCGTATTCACATCTCTGACCTGGAAATTCAGCCGGCTGAGACCCGCAATAGTCAGGTTCTCATTGCTGATATCTTTTTCCTTTACAACCGGATAGCCGTTCACATAAATGGTCATTGTCTTGTCCATCTTGTCAAAAACATAATCATAGTTTGCCCACTTACCGGCATCCGTCCGCACTTCATAAAACGTCCCAAAAACGCCTTGACGCCGCCCATACCAGTGAAGCATCTCTTTCTCGCTGTTACCCCCGGCAGTCAGAAAATCAAACGACACATCCAGACCGGCACCATTCTCTCCAAGGACTGATTCCGGCGGCATAGGGTCTTGCGCAGCACTGAAGGAAACATGCAGATACCGTTCATTGTCTTCCATTTTCTGCGAATTCGATATCATTCTGTGGCTCACTCCGTTAGTTCCTTGGTCGCCGTCCCAACCACCCATCCAAGTACCTTCTTCCGCAGAATTCGGTACATTGGTAGTTCCGTCAGCTTGCTTCCCAAACGGAAGTTTGAATGTCGCGTTGAGATGAAGCGATTTATCGTCAGATGCTCTGCCGTTTGCTCCCGTTTTCAGTTCATAAGCCGATTCCATATTCTGACCACCATTCTCATCCAAATAGGAGAAAAATGGCTTTCTGTCAAATTGTTCTGTTGTAGGTTCTTCACCATTCCACCAATTCCGATTGTTGAAATTCTCGGCGTATATTACCCTGCTGTCTGAACTGCCAAAGCTTACAAAAACAGAAGCCTCCGGTGTTTTGCCGGATCTAATCTCTCCAAATAGCGCCGCAACGGAATAACGGTATGTAGTATCCTTCTTTATAGCGGAACTATCAGTGTATTCAAACACGTCGGCATCCACCGCAGTCAATAAAACGTCATTGCGATATATTTCATATCCTGTTGCTCCATCAATGCTTGGCGCTTCCCATGTTAATTTAACAGCCAACCGATCCGGAACTTGTGCAGCTGCAAAATTCTCCGGCTTTCCAACATTACTCAACGTATCGGTAAATGCAGATACGTTGTTGTCCGGCAGCAATTCGCGAATCATATAATCATATGCTGTATTTGCCACCACACTCGTATCCGTATAGCTCTGTGCACTTCCTTCCAGCGCCGCAATCTTTTCTCCGTCTCTGAATATTTCAATCCCCCTGCAATTTGCCGCATTACCCTCCCAAGTAAGCGTAATACTGCTTCCTG
>JAAWTG010000081.1 GCA_022801925.1 Clostridia bacterium
CCAAAACAGAAAAAATGTTAGACAAATTTCGACAAAACAAAAAAGATAAATTCGACAAAAATCGTCAAAAGTGGGATTGAACTGACGCCGGAAAAAGGGTTGGTGGTGACGAATAAAGACTAGAAAGAAAAATTATGAGTAGTTCGACAAAATAAGACATGAAGAACAAATGGAAAACGACAAGAATCGACAATGTACAAAATGGCGAAAAACTTTAGGGAATTGAGACGCTAGAGTTAATAAGATTCTCAATCGTTGAAAGGCGATAGAAGTAGCATTGCTAGATTCGATGAAAATCGACAGAAAAAGATTCATCCAAAATATAAGTAGATGACAAAAATTGATAAAATACGACAAAATGAAATGATTGACAGAAATTGGAAATATGATATAATATATGAAAAGCATATATCATATTCCTCCGTATAAGAGGTTGGCAGGAGGGAGATGACTCGGAACCAATCCTTGTGCGCAAGAATGAAGCTACTACGCATTTGAAGTGATTCTTAGGCGTTAAGGCATGGCGTTCTACTAAAAATGATATAAGAAAGTGGCGTGTTAGTTTCTTGCGTATATTTGAGATGTGTTTGGAGAACAAAAAGAAATTTTGATAAAATATTACAAAATAGGATATTGTTCGACAAAAATAGATAAATGTGAAGTTGATGACAAATTTCGACAAAATGGTGAATTGTTGTCCTATAGAATGGGGCAGCAAGAGTAGTTTTGCTATTATAATTTTATGTCAAAATAATATAAAATTAGACAAAAAGCGACAAAACATGCAATGAATAGACAGAAAGTCATATCAGGAAAAATGGTTTTAATATAGGTGATTTTTCAAAATACAGACAGTAACAGAGAAATATACCATCACTTGACAAAGGTGAATACGGTTTTTTCGCCGGAAAAACTCCATAGGAGCTGACCGGAAACAGAGGGGTAAAAATGCGGTCAGCAGCCATTTTTATTTTGGTCAGATGTGTTTCTCTATTCTTGTCAAGTGATGGTATCTTCAGCGAATATACAGAAATAATTGCTATGTCATATTTTTACAAAAAAGTAATTAATACAACAAAATATGACATAAAACGACAGGTGTGGTATAGAAAATTATCTTTCAGAGAAAGGAAGCTGGAGCAAAAAGCAGAGGGGGGACATGCGGCGTTTATGATGCTATAGAATGTGGGAGTTGAAAAGAGCAACCATAAGCTGTATGCCATATAGTAACATAATTAGATAATATATAACATATTTCGACAAAATATTGTACGGCGACTTAAATGATAGGCGGGATATAGGTATCATTTTTTCGCAGTATTGCATAGAGAGTTTTATTAGTCCGAGTAGATAGGTTGAAGATGGAGAATGTAGAGCATTGAAAATGAGAGAAAAACAATGAAAAATGTCGAAAAATAGAATAATATGTAATAAGATGAGGTGGGGAGTTGAGTTGTGATGCAGTATTTTGAATAGATTCTCTTTCGGGAGAATGACAATTTTAAGATATGTGTATTCCAAAGAAGTGGAATTTGATAGAGACTATGGTGCATTAGGGAAAAGAATGAAAAAAGGTGGTTCCGTCCAGGAACAACTAACAGAAAAAGGCGGTTCTGCATAATGGGCAGAACCGCCTTTTTCGTCACTGCTGCGCATATTTCAAAATTTCTTTACGCTCAGCAGCGGGAAGTTTTTGCAAATATTCATAGAGTGAAAGAAAGTTTTTGCAATCAATTCCCAGGTCTTTGTTTAGTTTTTTCACTTGATACGGAATACTGTTACGATGGTAATGTAATTCCTCAGCGGCTCGGGCAGCTTTAAAATTACATTTCAGTAATGTGATTAATAAGACCTTTTGTTCTTGATTCGGTATTTTCATTTGTGGTTCCCCTTTCTTTTTTGTCTTTCCTAAAATATTGATATATAAAATTGTTATAAAAACAGGACGCGCTTTTGTCTGCGAAGGAAACAACTAACTAATATTAAGGGATTTATAGAGCGGTAATTCGGTTTCTCAAAGGCAATTGATAGCTGTGAGAACCAAAAGATATTGTTTTTTTAACCAATACTTATTGTAATATACTATACTATTAAATTCACGTCTTGTCAACAATAAAATTGAACTTTCGTCAAAAAGGGGTAAAAAAAGAAGGAGTGTCGAAATAATAATTTTTTAGAAATGATAAGCGTTAATATAGTAAATGCGAGGAATAAAATTTATATAATGCACAAAAATCGGATAAAAGTATTGACAAAAAATATCTTTAAGTGTAACATATAATTTGACAAAAATACAGAATATTTGATATTAAATTTTAAAAAATATGAATTTACGCGAGGGGATAATAATGCATTCACCGAAGTTATATGATGTTAAAAAAGTTCCGTATCAGCAATTGAAACAGTTTGGATTTCAATTAGAGGAGGAGGGAGAACAATCTTACATGATAAGTCAGCAGGATAATATGTTGTTTCGGCAAATTCGACTTATCACACAAGAAGATAGCGACAAGAATCCCTATATTGTATTTGTGGACTGCAAAAATGCTAAGAATGACGCGAAAGGACTGCATATGCTGATTCAAAATGGATTTCATGTTGGCGGACGGCATTTTAAAATCAGCGAAAGTTCTGCGTCGATGACGAGAAATGGCATTTTGAGTTTTGTTGACAGTGAAATTTATGATGAGTTGAACCGGCGTGTATCTATGGGCTGCGATATCAAGCATACGGTGTTGTCCAAATGGTACGCCTACCGCGGACTTATGCTGAGCGCGTGTCATTTGCTGCCGGAGTGGCGGCCGAAAGTGATTGTTGTTCCGGATTATATGCAGACGCTGCCGCAGCAAAAAATCAAAAGTGTTTATGACAAAGAAATCGCGTTTACCGACAAGGAAGGCAGGGAACGAATATGGCGGCAAAAAGATATACAGGAAAACTGTGCGGATATCACGGTAAATACATTTGACGGCTGTGGTATTCATCATCCTGCTATTACAGAGATATTGCAAAATAAGCTTCATGCAGACCACAGACCAACAACGGTTTTGTGGCGCGCGCCATTCATAAAAGGCGTGACTCATGAAATGGATTATACGGCTTTTTGGCAGGAACGCGGCGTTACAAAAATCAGTGATATTTGGGGTGTGATGCATGACGTTAGAGAACCGATGATTATTTTAACAGAAAGCATGTACAAAGGTATGGGATATTTTGCGCGCTATGGCGATGTACGGGACTGGGAGGACTATTGGAACCGTTTTGAGCAATATCACCATTGTATTGGTGTTGCAAAATATAATTTTTCGAGGCAGGAAGAGGCTGTTTATACGCGGGTCAATTACCAAGTTTTACAGGATTTGGAATTGCCTTACGCGGAATTTGCATCGCTTGCGGAGGAAAGTATCTATTGGCTGGAGCGAATTATGGAGGGTGACAGGCTGTATACATATTGCTTTTTGGGGCTGACAGAGGGCAAAAAAACGGTAGAAAACAACTATATGAAAGCGCTGCTGAAAAATCCGGAAATGCTGAAGGAACCGTCTATCCGAAAGTATTTTGTGGCGCAGGTGCAGAAATATAGGTCGGAATTGAAATGTGGAAAATTGTGGTTGAAATCCTGTTTCAAATTTTTGTGTCCGGATTTAATCATGCTGCTGGAATGGATTGGCGGGCTGCCTATTTCAGGTTCTATGAAGCCTGATGAATTTTATGCGCCGGGCGGACAAACCGTTTCCGACAAAGAATATTTAATTGAACGCAATCCTCATATTTGCAAATCCGAACACACGATATTAAAAGCGGCGTATAGCGACATGCTACAGCGTTATTGTGGGCATTTGGAGAATGTATGTCTTGTAAACAGCAAAAGTCTCACGCCACAGCGGCTGAACGGTGCGGATTTTGATGGGGATTTGGTTCTTTTGATAGACAACCAAACCATGCTGCGCGGTGTTAACCGCAATGCTGCCATTGTCCTTGACATTGAGGACAAGGCAACGGCGTTGGAGGAGGAAAATACGCTGGAAAACAGGGCGCGGCTGATTGAACGGACGCTGCATTCCCTGATAGGGGAAACTAGCAATTGTGCGACGGCATATCATAATAAAATGCCAAAATCACCGGAACAAAAACGGAAATATGAAGGATATGTGGATTTGCTTTCCGTTATTAACGGAAAAGCGATTGATTTTGCCAAAACGGGCGTGCTGTTTCACATACCGCGGCACATTGCAAAATATGGAAAACCGCTGCCGTATTTTATGAAATATGCAGGTGATTATTATAAACGGCTAAAAACATTTTCTCATGCAAATAGCAACATGAATCGGTTATGCCGCGAGATTGAACGGTGGGAAAAAGCGGTCGCTTGGAAAAAGTCAGGTGTTCCTTTTGACCATACGCTGATGATGGATCAGACATTGGATATCCCTACAGAACTGGAAAAGGAAATTGAAACAGTGTTTTTAGCATTTTGCAAGGAAATGACAGAACTGGCAAAATATCAGGCAAAAATCCGTAATTTTGATGCGCATAAAGAGGAACTGCAAGGCATTATTAGCAGAGAAGATGCGCTGCATTTTACACTCGATTGGAGCAGTTACTATAGGCGGTATCGAGAACAATGCAGGCGTATCTGCCCAGATGAGAGAATGCTTGCGACGATTGCAGTTCGGCTGTGCTATGAGACATATCCAAAGAAAAACAAGTCTTTCCCCTGGCGGGTGGCAGGAGAAGGCGTTGTTGAAAACATCAAACAAGTACCGTTTACGCTTCCGCGCCAGAGTGACTGGGGGGAAGCGTTTTATTTAGGAAAACGCTATACATTAGACGACAACTGATTGAAACAAAAGACATAGGGAGGACGACAGAAATGATTCATGAAACATGGGAAGTACAGCGCTATCTACAAGGAGAACATATTCACAAGAAATGTATCTATCGTATTTGTTTGCTGCTTGCACGCTGGTATAAAGAGCAGGGCATGAACCACATGCAAATCAGAGAAGCCATTTTTGACTGGGCAAGGCAGTTTCATGTTCATATTGACCATCAAGTCAACAACATTATCTATCAGGCGTTTCGGGAGCAGCGCCCGCTCAACGGAGATGTTGCAGTATATGTTGGTGAGGCAGATATTGCAGCGATTGAAAGCAGGTTTGATGCAAAAAATTCCAGATTAACAGCTTTGGCAATTTTGCTATATGCCAAGGTTTATGCAGATGAAAAACAAGAATTTGTGCTTCCGGGTACGGCGTTGTCCCAATGGACAGGTATTGCTGCCAGCACCTTAAGCGAGAGGGCGCTGCCGGAACTGATTGATTTTGGGTATATCAGCAAAATACAGGCGGAACAACAATTTGTTTGGAACAGCCGTGTGAAATCCAAAAGCAGCAAATATCGGATTCATGTACCGCTGAAAAATGAGGGGGCTTATTTGTTGGTACACAACGATTTACAAACGCTATACAGCCAAGTGTTTGGCTGATATATGAATACTATATATAGTATCCGAATGCAAATTCGCGTTTGAAATTCATAACTTTCTTCCTGTATTATTATAACCTTCTCATCTGACACATGATATGGAAAGTTTTTCATGCAAATCAGCATGACGGAGAAACGTATAGTATTTCAAAAATCACCTTATGATTGTCTCATGGGCGGAGAGAAGCGCGGACCATTTCGATTTATTACAGAAGAAACGTGCTGCACCTACGCCGGCATGGAAATTGGACAAGGCATTCTGCCGGAAATGCAGCGCAGCACGTTATATCTGTACTACGCAGAGATTGATATTCCTGACCGCATGGAATGAAGCGCTCCCGACCGAATAGATGGCGGAGAAACAGAAAACAAAAGGATGGCAGGGGAAAATCGAAGGCGTATGGCATACGGCGCCGCGTAAATGGAACCGGAAGCCGACCCGCCCATGAAACAAAAACAGCAGAGTGATGGAAATGAAAAGGGAAAATAGCAAAAACCGTTTGGGACAGCAGACTTGTGGGTGAACTATCTGAACCCAAACGATACATAAAGTGAACAGAATAAAAAAGGAAGTGAGCATATGAAGGGGGAAAACCATAACCCATTATTCCCAAAAATGGAGGACCGTTCCAAAAAAATGCCGCCGCAGGACAGAGTGGTGTTTGACTGCAAAATAGATTTGGCGGGACTGCCTGATGAAACATATGGCGTTGAAGTGCTGAATGAGAAGAAAGAACTCATGAAAGAAGTGACGGGCGATAAGCCGCTGGAGGAACATCAGTTTCGGGTAGACTATACGCATGGATACCTGTATTTTCATCCGGTGCATAACAAAAAAACGGTGACAATCCAGAAATACTATAGCCGCGGTATGTTATATTTTCC
>JAAWTG010000004.1 GCA_022801925.1 Clostridia bacterium
GAAACCAGTTCGCTCGTAACTGCAAGCACTTCGGCGTACACTTCATTTTTTGCTATGTAATCCAGTTCTTGCTGCAGGCGGATTTTTGCATTTACGTCCGATGTTTTTTCGGCTAATTTGTCGCTGCAAATTTTTGATAAATTCTGCACCGGTATTTTCATCATTTCACATCGCCTCCCATTGCTTGCGTCTCATGTCTGCTCATTACTTCGCGAAATTCCGCCGGATAGTGCGCTTTGAACCATGCCTTACGGTATTTCGCCATTGTCGTGCCGATACAATGCGCCTTCGAGCCCAAACGACGCCACACCTGATTCAGATTATTGATATATCGCTTGGAAATGCCGGCGTTTAACATCGCCGAGATATACTCCGAGGTACACTTTTCGTCAAGACCACGTATTCCGACGCATTCCATAATGTCATACGCAGTTTCTTTGTCAATGCCGCGGCGCAGCAAATCCAGAAAAATGTCGTCGCGAAACGCGGGCATGTTCGGAATATCCTTTTTCTCACACGAATAGTCACCGCGTATCCAGCCTTCCGTTCGAACAAGTTCCTCAAAGGTTTTTGGATTTACCATTTGCATAATGCTTCTGCGCCAAAGTTCACTTTCATCCGATTCTTTATCATCAACTTTCATATCGGTAGTCTTCATAATCTCTATGGTTTGCTTGTCGTCAAAAGGAATACTGTAAATATCGACTCCGGTCAACTCCGTCAATTCTTTTAACGCCGGATACCCATATGAATTGCCATAAAAACTTAACTTCACTATGCTGCCTGTATCAAATCCATATGTGTTCCAGTTTGTTGCATCCCCGCTGAAAACCAGCCAACTTGGACGTGTCCCACGGTCAACAATTGGGATATGCGGGTAGTTTTCCTGTACATATTGTTTCAGTATGGGTATAAAATTCACATCAAATGTCATTTCTATATCCCACGACCTATCACCCATAAAAACTTCAACGGGCAGATTGTGTTTCAGCGGGTTTACCTCAGTAATGCCGAGCAAAAAGGCAATCAAAGACGAACCCATAAGACCCATAAATCTGCTGTAATACCCCAATTCACGAGAGTACGAAACCAGTTCGCTCGTAACTGCAAGCACTTCGGCGTACACTTCATTTTTTGCTATGTAATCTAGTTCTTGCTGCAGGCGGCTTTTTGCATTCGCGTCCGATGTTTTTTCAGCTAATTTGTCGCTGCAAATTTTTGATAAATTCTGTGCTGATATTTTCATCATTTAGCGCCGCCTCCTATTGGTTATGCTTCGCAAACAAGCCCTTGAATACCCCTACAACCGCGCCGGTTATGCCGCCCATTACAGCGCCGACTAACGCGCCAGGCTTACCCAAAACTTCCTGACCGATGGCATAGCCTTTTGTGCCAAATTCTTCATATGTATCCCAAAAGATGTCCGCGAATGATTTTGAAATCGCTTCCCTGTAATCTTCCTCGTTATCGTCAAACTCCCACATATTCTTATCGTCGTTGAGGTTTTCGGCAATCGCCATTCTTTTTTCGGCGGGAAGGGATAACACGATGTGATACAGCAGCTTTGTCAGGTTGTAAGGCGCAGCCTGAACACCGTTCTCGTCGGTATAGCCTGCGGAATAATACATCGGTCTGAACGCAATTCCGGTACCGTCCAGTATTCTTTGCTTGACCGACGCGCATTTCTTCTCCAGAAAATCTTTCAGCGTCTCGTCGGGACAGTTGTTCTCCTTGTCCCAATGCGTGCCCTTCATAGCCATATCCGCCTGATTTATCGCAATCAGCATACGGTTTGCGTTTTCCTTTGTCATGGAAGGAATAATGACGTTGTTTATCATCTCATAGGTAGAGTGTAAATCTTTGCTTGACCCGTCAAGGACAACCATTACCAAATCAATGATTGGCGTACCGTTTTCGTCAACCTCAGACAGCTTCTTTACAATCTGCGTTGCATAATCCTCGTCCTTTTCGGTCACATCGCCGATTCCGGGCGTGTCCCAGATTGAAAGATTTTCCAAACGGTAACACTCGATGTCCTTCGTTTCGGGGTCAACGCCTACCCCGACCTCCGCTGTTTTTGTGTTGAAAATCGCGTTGATTGTTGAACTTTTGCCGCTGCCTGTCGCGCCGACCAGCATCAGATTGATTTTTTGCCCCCGCGCCTTCAACAGCTTGGACAGCTGCCGGTTCTTTTCCTCAGCGGGAGCGTCCGTTCCCATAATCTCTTCTTCCAGTAAGTCGTAAATGTTCTTCTTTTCGCTCATTTGTACTACCTCCAAAAAATAATTATTTCCGACAGTCCGCCTGTCTTGTCTTTAATTATAATGGAGGCGATGGACAATAACTGTCCATTCAAAAATAAAATTTAAAAAAGTTTTTCTTTTTTTCTTTTCATCACTTTTTGAAATTCCTCCGCATAGTGCGCTTCAAACCATGCCATGCGGTATTCTGCCATAGTCAAAGCAATACAGTGCGCTTTCGAGAACAAATACTTCACCTGCTTCAGATTATCTATATACTGCTTGGAAATGCCGGCGTTTGACAGCACCGAGGTATACTCTTCGGTCAACCCTTTTCCTTTTCGGACACAATCCATTATTTCATACGCCGTTACTCTGTCAATGCCGCTGTTCAGTAAGTATAGGAAAACATCATCCCGAAACGCGGGCATATTTGAAATATCCTTTGGCGCACACTGATACGTGCCGTGTATCCAACCTGACATTTGAATAAGGTCTTCAAATGTACCTGGATTTACAAGTTGCCTAATTTTACAACGTTCCAAATTCAATTTTTCATCGCCATAGTCTATATCGGCAGTTTTCATAACTTCTATTGTCTGCTTGTCATCAAAAGAAATACTGTAAATATCCACTCCGGTCAACTCCGACAATACATTTAACGCCGTGGTATGTGGCTGACCACCAAATGAAAGTTTGATCACATTTTTTTGGTCAAATTTATCGGTATTCCGGTTTGTTGCACCTTCCCGGAAACCTAAGCAACAATACCGAAGCGGTTCAACGGTAAGTATTGCCACAGTACACGGTATATCCTCACGCGATATTATTGCTATATGCGGGTAGTTTTCTCGCATATAGCGTTTAGCCATAGGTATAAAACGCATATCAAACTTCAATTCTATATCCAACGGCTTATCATTATGAACCCCCATAAAGACTTCAACTGGCAGATTGTATTTCAGCGGATCTATCTCAGTAATGCCAAGCAAAAAGGCAATCAAAGACGAACCGAGGCAGCCGAAAAATCTGCTGTAATATCCCAATTCGCGAGAGTATGAAACCAGTTCGCTTGCAACTGCAAACACCTCGGCATATGTTTCATTCTTTTCTATGTAATCCAGTTCTTGTTGCAGGCGGATTTTGGCATTCGCGTCCGTCGTTTTTTCAAACAATTTGTCAGTGCAAATTTTTGATAGATTCTGTGCTGTTATTTTAATCATTCAAAATATTCTCCTATCTTTTTTAATCATATCACAAACACCCCTTATTGTCAACGCAAATACCCCGTTTAGATTTTTTGATTTTATATCAACTTCCTGTACAATATTAAGGGGTGATAATATGGACTATATGAGGTTAGGGCAACGGATTCGCGAAGAACGCCTGCGGCTAAACTTAACGCAAGCAGCTCTCGCCGAATCGGTAGATATTTCTGACACCTATATGGGTGCAATAGAACGCGGAGAGCGCAGTCTCACACTGGGTACCCTTGTAAGAATTGTAAATCGGCTCGGCGTGACAATCGATTATTTGTTGGCCGATTCTGTTTCCGACAGCGATTTAAATATCATGGAACAGTTCAAACAGATTATAGACGGTCAGCCTTTGGAACGGAAGCAATGGGCAATCTCCGTACTGCGCTCTATGTTTTCTTACTTTGACAAAGAGGAATCTTAAAATGATTCCTCTTTTATCTTGCCCTCACGCAGCTCTCGAATCAATGTAACATCGTCTATCAAGCGTTTTATTGCTAAATTGACAAGCAGATCGACAGACACAGAATACTCAGCTGCAAGTATATGCAGTTCGTCATAGAGCATGGGATTTGTGAGACACACCTTGAAATTTTCCATTAAATATACACCTCCTTCATGGCGTTCGGTCAAAGTATAAATCATACGTTTTTTATCTGCATCTTGGGTTACTCTCATATATTTATTATAACGCAGGGGTGTGGACAGAAATTGTCCACACCTCTGCGTTATATAATTATTACTCCAAATAAAATAAATTTCCCCTCTGCCATCATGCGGCAGAGGGGATGATTGTATTATACCATAAGCAGAATATATAAGTTTGAGCCTTTCATATACTTTTTCAAAAATAGGTTTTGATATATGTTGATATATTGCTGCAATCTATGAAGCAGTTGGAAAGAAAGGAACTATATTTGACAAAATAAGTGGATTATGATAAACTGTATAAAAAGAAACAACCTGTTGAAAGTCGCATAAATAAAGGCGTTTATTGCAATGCGAGGGAGTAAAAGGTTTCCCTCCTTCTCCGCCATTTATTCAATACTCTGTTTTTTTTGAAACAGAGTATTGTTTTATATTCTTACTTCTCCGCTATTAAACATGTAAGTCGCTAAAGCGGCTTACATGTTTAATTTTTAGAATGAAATATGAACACGAGTGCCGTAAACGCATGGGAGCGCTAAGGAGAAGAAAGAATGGCTTAAAACTATGGCTTTAGACCTATTTTTTATTTTAACATATTCATGATAGATTCCAATTGTAATTGAAAAAACAGAATAGAGAGGGACGAAACAATGAATTTACTGAAAATTGCATTGCTGCAAATAGCGCCATGCAGCACCTTGGATGAAAACCTTAAAAAAGGAATAGAATGGTGCAGGAAAGCCAAGGAGATGGGGGCTGATATTGCATTGTTTCCCGAAATGTGGAGCAATGGATATAACATTTATAACCGTCCTGTAGAAGAATGGAAAGCAGAGGCAATACCGCGAGACAGTGATTTTGTGAATGCATTTGCCAAACTTGCAAAAGAACTGGATATGGCAATTGGAATTACGTTGCTGGAACAATTTGGAAACAATCCGCGTAATACACTTGTTTTGTTTGATAGAGTTGGGAAGCAGCAATTTTCTTATGCAAAAGTACATACTTGCGATTTTGATATAGAACGGAATTTAACGCCCGGTGAAGAATTTTATGTCACGACACTCTCCACCGCCTGCGGCGAAGTAAAAGTCGGAGCAATGATTTGCTATGACAGGGAATTTCCGGAAAGTGCGAGAATTTTAATGCTGAAGGGTGCGGAACTGATTTTGGTTCCCAATGCCTGCCCAATGGAAATCAATCGTCTTGCGCAGCTGCGCGGACGGGCGTATGAAAACATGCTAGCAATTGCTACATGTAATTATCCTGAAACTGTTCCCGATTGTAACGGCGGTTCCAGTGTTTTTGACGGCGTGGCTTATATACCCGGAGCAGATGGTTCCCGTGACACTTGTATTTTACAGGCAGATGAGAGAGAAGGAATTTATATGGCAGAACTTGACTTGGAACAACTTCGCCGCTATCGCAAAAGTGAAGTGCATGGTAATGCATACCGCCGCCCCGGGAAATATAAACTTTTAACGGATTTAAAAATAGAAGAACCGTTTATCAGAAAGGAACGCAGATAAAAGCGTTAGTTAATGAATCGTGTTTGCAGGATCATTCAAAATAAGTTCTTTGCCCTAGAAAAGAGCCTGTCTTATCATTTCTTATGGCAGTAAAAATGTGGGACAATGTATGCAGATGATATTTTGGGCATATGCATACATTAGACGGGCTTTTGCCTGCTGAATAAAGCGGTGCGGATATCGTTCCGTAGAAATTTGTTTTTCAGAACGAATATCTACAGCTGCAAGAAAAGGGGCGAAAAAATGTTAACACGAAAAGAATTGAAACAAAATGCAAAAGAACAACTACGTGGGAAACGGGCGTTTGGCGTATTGATTACGTTGGTACTGTTTGCCATTAGCTGGGGCGCAATGCTTGTTGTAATGAGCTGCTGGGGAATTGGAAATGCTTTTTCTGAAGGCGCCGGTATTGCTGCAATGTCAGTCGCCTATGTGTTGTGGATTATTTTTGCTTGCATGATATCCACAGGATATAGCTGGACATTTTTGAAGTTGCGGCGTGGTGAAAAAAACGGCGTAGGTGGATTGTTCCATCCATTCCGGCGGTTTGGCAAGGTGCTTGGTGCAAATGCACTGATGTTCTTGGTAATTCTGGGGATGTATTTTATCAGTGCAGCGATTACGGCAGTGCTGGCAGCATATGTACATCCGGCTTTGGCAGTAATTTGCGGTATTGCGGCGGTAGTATTGCTATGCTATGTCATGTTGGGATTTGCCGTGGCACCTTATTTATTGCTGGATCAGCCGCGACTGGGCGTATGCGCCTGTATCAAACGCAGCAGAAAACTTATGAAGGGGCATAAATGGGAATTATTTGTATTAGGTCTGTCGTTCATTGGCTGGTATTTTCTTGTGGGATTGACCTGTGGTATTCTGTCTTTGTGGATAGTCCCCTATATGAATGTGGTTATGGCAAATTATTATGATGAATTGGTACGGTTAAGCAGTGGGGAAAAAGCAGAGCCGGAAATAGAGAAAGTGGAAGCGGCAGAAGAGATAGAGAAACCGGAAATGATAGAAGCAAAAATGGAACTAGAAGTGAAAGAAACAGAAGAAGTAGTCGAACCGGAAACTGTAGCAGAACAAGAAGTGCCGGTACCAGAAGAAACGGAAGAGCCGGAAGTGACAGAACAGGATGCAATACAAGAGGAAATAACAGAGGAACAAGAATCGGTTGATGAACCGGAAGAATAAATAATAGAAAAAGAACGGTCGAATGCAGTAGCATTCGACCGTTCTTTTTCTATTACTGTTTTGCAGATTTTGGCGTTGTACCATACATTTTTTTATAGGCTTTATAAAAGCTGGAATAGTCGTTAAAACCTGCCGATACACATGCGTCCAATGTGCTTGTGCCACCGGAAATCAATTTTTGGGCATATTGAACGCGTTTGCTGCTGATATATTGCTTCACAGAAAAGCCGGTTGAAGCGCTAAATAAATGGGATAAGTGGTATTTGGAAATATAGAAGCGGCTGGCAAGTGCATCCAAACTGAGGTCGGCAGTGAGATTGTGGTTGATATACTGAATGATTTCCACAATTTTTTCGTTATGGATATGGGAACCGGCGGAAAAGTCCGAAGCAGATACCAGCTTGTTAATCGTAATTAAAATTTGCAACATGAGACATTGCAGCATGATTTGTTTTTCTGGTTTGTTCCCAAAAGAATATTCTTCCAATTGTTCTATATGGCGCAGGAGACCGGTCTGCCGCGCCGCGCCGGCAGGCAGTAAATTGCCATTACCCAGTTTTCGGAAATCCAGACCTGCATACAGATCATAGGGCGTGTGACTGAAATTTTCCAGATAATCTTTTGTGAAACCAAGAGTAGTCCGTTCATAGGGTTCCTGCAAGTTAAAACTGATGTTATGAAATTCGCGGCTGTTGAACATCATCACATCGCCCTCCGTTAATTCATAGATTTGTCCCTCTACTTTAAACGTAGCATGAGAACTGCGGAGGAGATAAATCTCATAGTGGTTATGAATGTGGTTTGGGAAGGTGGTGGGCTGACTATAGTAGGATTTGGTACGCGAAATGCTAAAACCTTTTTCAGAGTGGTGCGAACTTGTTTCACGCATAGGGAAAACCTCCATTTTTGTTTTTCAATATATTGCCGCTGAATTGCCAAAGATATTTGTAAGGGGATAAAATTTAATAGCTGTATGGTAGTGTATACTATAGTTAGTATATCACAAGATTTGCAATATTCCAAGCAAAAATAGCAAAGAAATTTGAAAAAATATGAGGTAAGATAAAGAAAAGAAATGAGAGAGGGGATATCTATGGCAACATTTGTGTTATCAGGATTTGCAGACGAAATAGACCCAATGATAGATGTGCAAATCGAACAGATGAAACGGTTTGGTATCGGGCATATTGAAATGCGCGGCGTAGACGGAAAAAATATTGCAGATTGCAGTATGGAGGAAATCCGTGTGGTTGCAGACAAATGCCGCGCGGCGGAGATGCAGATTTCAGCGCTGGGGTCGCCGCTGGGGAAAATATCCATTACAGATGATATGGACGAACACATGGCGCGGCTGGAAAATCTGATGGAGAAAGCAAAGATTTTGGGAACCGATTCCATTCGAGTATTTAGTTTTTACCTGCCGAAAGACGAAGCGCCGGAAAAATACCGTGATGAAGTGTTGCGCCGCATGCAGCGCATGGCAAACGCGGCAGCGCAGCAGCAAATCACTTTGCTACATGAAAACGAAAAGGGAATTTACGGCGACAGCGCGGAGCGGTGTCTGGATATTTTTGAAAGTGTTGGCAGCGACCATTTATGGGCAACGTTTGACCCTGCTAATTTTGTGCAGTGTGGTTGCCAGCCATATCCGCACGCCTATGAACTTTTGAAATCCTACATACGCTATGTCCATATCAAAGATGCAAAAGCGGATGGTATTGTTGTGCCGGCAGGGCAGGGTATCGGAGAAGTGCCGAAATTGCTAGCACGACTGGGGCAAGACGGATATCGAGGATTTTTGTCCTTAGAACCGCATTTGGGCGACTTTGTTGGTTTTGCGGCACTGGAAACAGAAGAAGAAACACAGAAAAAACCTAAAAGTGGCGCGGATACGTTTGAAATTGCAGTGAATGCACTGCGTTCTATTTTGGAAGGAGTGGAATAAAATGGTTAGAATTGGTGTTGTCGGCATTGGAAACATGGGCAGAAGTCATGTGATGCATTTGATGGAAGGTAAAGTGAAAAACGGAAAGTTGACGGCTGTTTGCGATATCAAACCGGAACGTCTGAAGTGGGTGGAAGAAGAAGGATATACGGGTCTAAAACATTTCTCGAATGCGGAGGATATGATAAAGAGCGGCGAGATTGACGCGATTTTGATTGCTGTTCCGCACTATGACCATCCGGTTATTGCGAAAATGGCATTTGCACAGGGACTGCATGTGCTGGTGGAAAAACCGGCAGGGGTCTATACGGCGCAGGTGCGTGAAATGAATGAAGCGGCGGCAAAAAGTGGAAAAGTGTTTGGTATCATGTATAACCAGCGTACGAATCCTGTCTATCAGAAGGTACGCGAGTTGGTTAAAAGCGGAGAACTCGGTACGATAACGCGCGCCATTTGGATTATTACCAATTGGTACCGTCCGCAGGCATATCACAATTCCAGCGATTGGCGCAGCACTTGGAAAGATGAAGGCGGCGGCGTGTTAATCAACCAGTGTCCGCATCAGTTGGATTTGTGGTGGTGGATTTTGGGAATGCCGCAGCGTATCCGCTCTTTTGTCGGATTTGGAAAACATTATAACATCGAAGTAGAAGATGATGTGACAGCATATATGGAATATGAAAATGGTATGTCAGGACTGTTCATTACCTGTACGGCAGAGGTTCCGGGCACCAACCGGCTGGAAATTTCCGGTACGCGCGGACGGTTGATTGTGGAAAATGATACCATTCGTTTTGACCGTCTGGTGGAAGATTTGAAAGCGTTCAATGAGAAAAATCGTGTGCCGTTTGGTACGCCGGAGGTTTGGAAATGCGAGATTCCGGTGAAACAAAAAGGGGAAAAACAACACGTCGGTATCATGAACGATTTTGTGCAGGCGATTGAAGAGGGAACGCCGCTTTTGGCGCCGGGTGAAGAAGGTATTAACGGTCTGTCCATTTCCAATGCGATTCATATGTCGGCGTGGGAAGACAAATGGATTAACCCTGGAGACTTAGACGAAAAACGCTTTTATGAACTGTTGCAAGACAAAATCAAAAATTCCACTATCAAAAAAGAATTATGGGAAGCCGTAAGCGATGTGCGTGGAACGCACTAAGAAAGGAGTCAAATAAAATGAAACCAATTGCAGCGCAATTATATACACTCAGAGACTATATCCAAAATTTTCAGGACATTGAAACAACCTTTAAAAGACTAAAAACAATGGGATACAACGAAGTGCAGTTTTCCGGCGCGAAAATCACGGATGCAAAAGAACTGAAACGCATTGCAGACGCTACCGGTATCCATATTATCTGCACACATATTCCGTATGACGACATGAAAAATGATTTGAAGAAGGTCATTGCTGACCATCAGACGCTGAATTGTTTGTGTGCAGGCATCGGAGGCATGCCAACTGAATATCACAATGCGGAAGGATTCCATACATTTGCAAAAGAATTCGACCAAATTGCGAAGGAACTGAAAAAAGAGGGGCTTGGCGCAACATATCACAATCATCGTTTTGAATTTGAAAAATTCGACGGAGAGAAGACAGGTATGGACATCTTATTGGAAGAAGGCGATACCTATACCTTTATGGCGGATACCTACTGGATACAATCCGGCGGCGGAGATGTGGTAGACTGGATTTATAAACTGCGCGGACGGATTCAAATGATTCATTTCAAGGATATGATGATTCAGAACAATGAACAGCTTTATGCGGAAGTGATGGAAGGAAATTTGAACTGGAAAGGCATTTTGGACGCCTGCGAAAATACCGGTATTGAATATTATATCGTGGAACAGGACGTATGCCAGCGTGACCCGTTTGAAAGTCTGGAAATCAGCTTACGCAATTTGAAAAACGCATAAATGGGAGCGTGACCGTCATGGAAAAAAACAAAGGCGCTGTCGTAGTGGGCTGCGGCGCAGTAGGACCCGTTCATGCGCAGGTGATTCAGGAATGTGAGGGCGCGCGCCTAGCCGGCGTGTGCGACATTGTTTCGGAGCGGGCGCAGCGTTTGGCTGAAGAACATGGCTGCAAAGTATATGATAGCTACACACAAGTGCTTATGGATGCGGAGGTGGACGCCGTTCACCTTTGCACGCCGCATTATCTGCACGCGCCCATGGCGCGGGAAGCTGTAAAGCATGGGAAACATATCGTGATTGAAAAACCGTTTGCCATGAACCTGAAAGAAGCGGAAGCCTTGGGCGCGGAACTGTTGGCGCAGCAAGTGAAAGTCTGTTGCATTTTGCAAAACCGCTATACACCCTGTATCCAAAAAATGAAAGAAATGATAGATAGCGGAGCATATGGCGCGGTAAAAGGCGGCAGGGGACTGCTGACGTGGCAGCGCACGCCGGAATACTATAGAAGCGAAGCGTGGCGGGGACGCTGGGATACCGAAGGCGGAGGACTGCTGATTAATCAGGCGGTGCATTTGCTGGATTTGATGACCTATCTCGGTGGAGAATGTGCCGGTTTATCAGGCACCATTGCAAACCGTACGCTGCAAGATGTCATTGAAGTGGAGGACACGGCAGAAGCAACACTTTATACTAAAACGGGACAGATACTCCACTTTTTTGCAACCAATGGATACTGTGCAAACACGCCCTTTGATTTGGAAATTATATTGGAAAACGCGGCGCTGCGGTTTCAGGATAATAAGCTATATTTACATCAGGAAGATAGAACGGAGGAAATCGCGACTAATAAAGTGACGCAAAAAGGAAAAGCTTATTGGGGCAACGGACACTGGAACTTGATTCAGGCGTTTTATCATGCACTGCATGGAGAAGCAGACACTTATACAAGTATTGCGGACGGTATTGCCGCTGTTCGACTGGTAGATGGTATTTACCGGTCTGCCAAGACAGGAAAACATGTTTCTTTTTAAAGAAGAATATTGACAGGGAAAACGCAGAGTCGTATAATAGAATGCAGAATGAAACATGAATGGAGGAGAAAGAACCAATGTTAAAAGGGATTCCGAAAATTTTGTCTCCCGATTTGCTGAAAATTCTGATGGAAATGGGGCATGGTGACCAAATCGTCATTGCGGACGGCAATTTCCCATCCGCCAATTACGCACAGCGGCTGGTGCGGCTGGACGGTCACAATGTGCCGGAAATTTTGGACGCGATTTTGCAGTTTTTCCCGCTTGACCCTTATGTGGAGCAGCCGGTTGAGTTGATGGAAGTGGTGAAAGGTGACAACGTGAAGCCGGTTATCTGGGATACTTACAAAGACCTGATTGCCAAACATGGTGGTAAACCGGAGGAACAAATTCAATTTGTGGAACGCTTCGCGTTTTATGAAAAGGCGAAACAGGCATATGCCGTGATTGCAACAGGCGAAGAAGCCTTATACGCAAACGTGATTTTGCAAAAAGGTGTTGTTGTGGAAGATTAACGAGACAGGACAGGGCAGTAAAATGTTCTGTCCTTTTGCTATATGGGGCAAAGAAACGGTTTGCTGTGACCTTTTGATACTAAAAACGCAAGTTTTGCAATGTGAATCGCAAAAAAGACGAAGAAGTTTGCATTTCGCTTTGGTATAATGGGAGCATAAAATCAACAAGGAGCAGGGAGGAATATTGTATGAAAGCGTTTATGGATGAAAATTTCCTGCTGCAAACAAAAACGGCGCAGCAGTTGTTTTTTGACTATGCAAAAGAGCAGCCGATATTTGACTATCACTGCCATTTGAATCCGGCAGAGATTCAGCAGAACAAACAGTTCAAGAATATCACCGAAGTGTGGCTGGGCGGCGACCACTATAAATGGCGCGCTATGCGGTCGCATGGTGTGGAGGAGCGGGCTGTCACCGGAGAGGCGTCCGACTGGGAGAAATTCTATGCCTATGCGGAAACCATGCCATATTTGATTGGCAATCCGCTATATCACTGGAGTCATTTGGAATTGCAGCGGTATTTCGGCGTGCAGGAATGTCTGAGCAAAGAAACGGCGAAACAGGTGTATAAACAGGCAAATGAAGTGATAGGAAGTCCGGATTTTAACGTACATAATATATTGAAAAATTCTAATGTACGCATGATTGGAACAACGGACGACCCAACAGACGATTTGAAATGGCATGAGCAGATTCGCGAAAACGCCGGCGTGGAAGCAAAAGTGTTGCCAACGTTTCGTCCGGATAACGGCGTGGAAATTCAAAAGGCAGGTTTTGGGGAATGGGTACGAAAACTAGGTGAGTCCTGCGGAACAGAAATCAAAACCTATGCGGATTTTCTGGCGGCAGTAAAAAGCAGAATGGATCATTTTGGAAAAATGGGTTGCCGCTGTGCAGATCATGGACTGTGCTATGTGCCATATCGGGAAGCGGGCGAGGCGGAGTTGGAACGTATTTTCAGCAAAGCGCTGACAGGCGGCGCGGTGACGCGGGAGGAAGAAGAAGCCTATAAAACCCATTTTCTGGTGTTCTGCGGACAAGAGTATGCACGTCGCGGCTGGGTGATGCAAATGCATTTGAACGTCATTCGCTGCGCCAATACGCGTATGTTTGAAAAACTCGGGCCGGATACCGGATTTGATTCCATTGATGACAATGAAATTGCAAAACCGCTTGCGAAACTGATGGACGCCATGGATAAGGACGATTTATTGCCCAAGACCATTTTATATACGCTCAATCCCAAAGACCAATATGTGCTCGCAACCATGGCGGGAAATTTCCAGCAGAGCGGCGCGAAAAGCAAAGTACAACTGGGAAGCGGCTGGTGGTTCTGCGACCAATTGGACGGAATGGAATATCAGTTAAAGACGTGGGCGAATTTGGGCGTGCTGTCTCATTTTGTCGGTATGCTGACCGATTCACGCAGCTTTATTTCCTATGCACGGCATGAATATTTCCGCCGTATTTTGTGTAATGTAATCGGCGGTTGGGTGGAAAACGGACTCTATCCAAACGACCGGCAGTATTTAAAAGAAATCATAGAAGGTATTTGTTATCAAAATGCAAAAGACTATTTTGGTCTGTAATGAAAAGGGAGGGAACCGAAATGGAAATGACATTTCGATGGTATGGAAAAGATGATCCGGTAACGCTGGAAAAAATTCGGCAGATTCCGGGCGTGACAGGTATTGTCAGTGCGATTTATGACATTCCGGTAGGGGAAGCGTGGAGCAGGGAGAAAATCGCATACTTAAAAAAGACAGTAGAGGACGCAGGGCTGCGATTGAGCGTCATTGAAAGCGTGCCGGTGCATGAGGATATCAAGCTGGGCAAACCGTCCCGCGACCGCTTGATTGAAAATTATTGCCAGACGCTGCGCAACTTGGCGGCAGAGGATATCCGTGTGGTATGCTATAATTTCATGCCGGTATTTGACTGGACGCGTTCGGAATTAGACCATCTGCTGCCGGACGGGTCAAACGCCTTGGTCTATTTTGCAGAGCAGGTGGACAAAATGGATCCAATCAATGGGGAATTATCCCTGCCCGGCTGGGACGCAAGCTATACCAAGGAAAGCCTGAAAGAAGTCATGGACGCTTATAAAGAAATCACGGAAGAAGATTTGTGGAACAATTTGAAATATTTTCTGGAACGCGTCATCAAAGTGGCGGAAGAGGTACAGGTAAAAATGGCGATTCATCCCGATGACCCGCCCTGGCCCATTTTTGGATTGCCGCGTATTATCACGAACATGGAAAATCTGGAACGGTTTTTGAAATTGGTGGACAGTCCCTATAACGGACTGACGCTGTGCAGCGGTTCGCTTGGTGCATCGGCGGACAATGACATTGTAGAAATGGTTCGGAGGTTCGGCGGTATGGGACGGATTCATTTTGCGCATTGCCGCAACATTTTGCTGCGGGATGGGGATTCCTTTGAAGAATCGGCGCATTTGTCCGAAAAAGGGTCGCTGGACATGTATGAAATCATGAAAGCCTACCATGATGTTGGGTTTGACGGTCCTTGCCGTCCCGACCATGGCAGAATGATTTGGGGAGAACAGGGACGCCCGGGCTATGGACTGTATGACCGTGCGCTTGGCGCGGTTTATCTGAACGGATTGTGGGAAGCGATTGAAAAGAATGAAGCGAAAGGATGAAGACGACATGGAATTACCATTTGCATTAGATTTAAAGGGAAAAACAGCAGTTGTGACGGGCGGCGGCGGCGTACTCTGCGGCATGTTTGCAAAAGCGTTGGGACAGTGCGGCGCGAAAGTTGCCGTTTTGGATTTGAACTTGGAGCGTGCACAGGCGGTTGCAGATGAAATTAAGGCGGACGGCGGCACGGCAAAAGGATATGCCACCAATGTGCTGGAGATTGATGAACTGCAAAAAGTCCGTGCGGCAGTGGAAGCGGATTTTGGTATTTGTGATATTTTAGTCAACGGCGCCGGCGGCAATCATCCCAAGGGAACGACCACAAAGGACTATTTAATGCCGGAGGATATCCAGGGAAACAAAGAAATTATGACGTTCTTTGATTTAGATCCTAAAGGCGTGGAATTTGTATTTAATCTTAACTTTTTAGGAACGTTGCTGCCAACACAGGTATTTGCAAAAGCAATGGCGGAACATGGCAAAGGGAACATTATTAATGTTTCGTCCATGAACGCATTTTGTCCGTTGACGCGTATTCCTGCCTATAGCGGTGCAAAAGCGGCGGTATCCAATTTCACACAGTGGCTGGCAGTGCATTTTTCCAAGGTCGGTATTCGTGTGAATGCAATCGCGCCGGGATTTTTCATTACCAACCAAAACCGCAGCTTACTGATTCAGGAGGACGGAAGCTACAGTGCGCGTGCGCAGAAAATTTTGTCGCAAACGCCCATGGATCGTTTTGGAGAAGCGGAAGAACTGCTGGGAACGCTGCTCTTTTTGGTGAATGAGAAAGCGTCTGGCTTTGTCAATGGCGTTGTAGTTCCGGTGGACGGCGGTTTTGCTGCCTATTCCGGCGTATAAGCAAAGGGGTTGCCCCCGTTGCTTGGGCATATCAGAAAAAGTACATGCATAAATATAGTGGGAGGTAGCGAATACCTCCCATTTATGTGTCAAAACTCATTAGTAAAGCGGGGTTATGGAAGGGGTGTCCCCTTCCTGAAATGGCAAAAAGGCGCGACATGTGCGCGGCTTTTTGCACCTTGCGGGGCGGGAAATTCGCAGTTTATGCGAATTTCATGCGAACTTGCGCCCCGAACCAGGGGGAGTTCATGAGGGGGACATAAGGCTGTTTATAGCCTTTGGAGTCCCCCTCATGTAAGTTTGTTGTAACAACAAACTTTTATAGTGGGAGGTAGCGAATACCTCCCATTTTTCATGCCTTTTTTCAGCGCAATTCGATAAATTATTGCAGATTTAAAAAAAAGCATTGCAAATTCGACAAAGATGCGCTATAATAAAACTACATATCATAAAAAGTAAAAATCATTTTGTAATAAAAAAAAGAAAACGCCTGATAGATGTAAGAGAAACTGTCAGAATTCATGCAAATAGAGAAAAATCACAGGAGGCTGTGTACAGAAAGGACGAATATGCGTGTTTGGTATCAAAGAAGTAGGAATTGATTTAGGAACGTCGTCTGTGTTGATTTATCAAAAAGGAAAGGGAATTGTGCTGCGGGAACCTGCTGTGGTGGCTGTTGATGTCAACAAGGGGACGGCGATTGCAACCGGATATAAGGCGCAGCGTATGCTTGGAAGAACACCGGAACATATCAAAGCGGTGCGTCCCATGCGCGATGGTGTCATTTCTGATTATGAATTAACCAGTAAAATGCTGCGGGAATTTTTGCGTAAAGCGATTAAACCTGGAATATTGGGATATAAAGCGGTTGCGTGTGTGCCCAGCGGCGTGACGGAAGTGGAAAAACGTGCGGTGATTGACGCTGTGTCACAAGCGGGAGCAAGCCGCGTGCGTATTATTGAAGAACCGATTGCGGCAGCGCTGGGGGCGGGACTGGATATTTCCAAGCCAAACGGTTCTATGGTAGTAGATATCGGCGGCGGAACAACCGATATTGCGATTTTGTCCTTAGACGGAATTGTAGTGCGCGAGTCCATCAAAGTGGCGGGCGATAAATTTGACGAAGCAATTGTGAAATATGTCAAGAAAAAATATAATTTGCTCATTGGCGAGCGGACGGCGGAAGAAGCAAAACTGGAAATTGGTTGTGTGCTGCCGATGGAAGAGGAACGTTCTTTTGAAGTGCGCGGACGCTGCCTGATTACGGCACTGCCCAAGACGATTGAACTAACGTCAACCGAAATGGCGGAGGCGACAATTGAAACAGCAATGCAAATTGCAGAAGCTGTTTATTCTGTTTTGGAGCGGACAAAACCGGAACTCATTTCCGATATTAGCCAGAATGGGCTTGTTTTGACCGGCGGCGGAAGCCTGATTTGGGGCATGGACATTCTGCTCAAACAGCGGACTGGTATTAACGCGCTTATTGCAGAGGATTCCATTTCTTGTGTGGCAGAAGGAACGGGCAAGGCGCTAGACTATATTGAAAGTTTGCCCAATGAGGCGCAGCGCAAAAAAATCATTTATTCGTAGGAGGCATATTATGTTAGACATCAATGAAATTATGGAGCGGATTCCGCACCGGTATCCATTCCTGCTGGTTGATAAAATTCTGGAAATTGAAGAAGGAAAACGCGCGATGGGACTGAAAAATGTCACCATCAATGAACCGTTTTTTCAGGGTCATTTCCCAGGTTATCCTGTCATGCCGGGCGCGTTGATTTTGGAATCTTTGGCGCAGGTTGGCGCGGTGGCGGTGTTGTCGCTGCCGGAAAACAAAGGAAAACTGGGCATGTTTGTCGGCGTTGACAAATTTAAGTTCAAATCGCAGGTAAAACCGGGTGATACGCTCACCTTGGAAGCAGAGATGCTGCAAATGCGAATGAATATTGGCAAAGCAAAAGTAAAAGCATCGGTGGACGGAAAAATGGTTGCCGGCGGCGAAATCAGTTTTGCAATTGTATAACAGATATGAAGGGTGGCTAGTATATAGTCATCCTTTTTTTATGGGAGGGGCTTATGAAATTTGAAGGATATGTATTGGTGAGTGATATTGACGGAACGTTAGTCAACCGGAAGTGGGAAGTCACGCCGGAGAACCGGGAGGCAATTGCCTATTTTCAGCGTGAAGGAGGCAAATTCACTTTAGCAACCGGACGGATTGCGGGCAGAGTGAAGCAAATTCAGCGCCAGGTGCGCGTTGATTTGCCTGTGATTTGTTATAATGGCGCGTGCATTTATCATCTGGATACGGGAGAAACGCATTGGCAGCATTTGCTGAATCAAACAGTTACAGCGGTTGCGGATGAAGTGCTGGCGAATGTGTCGGACGTCAGCATCCAGATTTATGCGAACCATCATATCTATTTATATCAGCAGAACCCCCAGGCAGTCTATACAACGTTTTTGCTGGACGAACATGTGATTCGGGTGGACGACTATAAAATGACGCCGGAGCCGTGGGCAAAGCTGATGTTTATTGTATCGGCGGATAAAATGCAGCAGGTGCGTGATTGTGTCAGATACAGTCCGCAGCGAAAGCAGTTCAATTTCGTGCAAAGCGCACCAGAATATTATGAGGTACTGCACCCATTTACCAGCAAAGGCAATGCGCTGGAGCGTCTGGCGGCAATGCAGGGGCTTTCCATGGATAAAATGATTGCGGTGGGAGATAATGAAAATGATATAGATATGGTAAAAAAGGCAGGATATGGATTTATGACAGAGAACGCGGAGCCGGAATACCAAAAAGAAGCCGATTTTATTTGCGGAAGCTGCGAATTAGATTCCATTGCAACAGTGATTGAGAAGATGGAGAAAATAGTGTTGTGAAACTGCATAAAAATGGAAGCGGATAAAAAATATATTTGACGTGTAAGTACAAAATATATTTTTAAGAAGGAAAAAAGGAGTTTATGTAGAATATTGAAAGTGGGCAGGATTTGTATTATTCTTATTTGTTAAATTTCTGTCCAGAACCATAGCGTAATATATACTTGTTACTATTTAGCGGTAATTGGTATTGGATATTACTTTAGAGGAGGGAATGAAATGTCGACTATCGACAAAATCGCAAACTTAAGAGACCGCAGACAAACCCTGGAACAGGGCGGCGGAAAAGACAAGCAGGACAAACAGCACGCGTCCGGCAAAAAAACAGCGCGTGAGAGAATTGCAATGCTGCTTGACGAAGGTAGTTTCATTGAAGTGGATGCATTTGTAGAACACCGCGGCACAAAATTCGGCATGGAAAATATGCAGGCACCGGCAGAAGGCGTTGTGACCGGATATGGTACTGTGGACGGACGATTGGTATTCGTCTATGCGCAGGATTTCACGGTTATTGGTGGTTCTCTGGGAGAAATGCATGCAAAGAAAATTTGCAAAGTGATGGACATGGCAGTCAAAATGGGCGCGCCTATTATTGGCATCAATGATTCCGGCGGTGCTAGAATTCAAGAAGGAATTGACGCTTTGGCAGGTTTTGGGGAAATCTTTTTCCGCAACACCGCCGCTTCCGGCGTAATTCCACAGATTTCTGTTATTATGGGACCTTGCGCGGGCGGCGCAGTATATTCGCCGGCGATTCAGGATTTCATTTTTATGGTGGACAAAACCAGCCAAATGTTTATTACCGGTCCGCAGGTGATTAAAGCTGTTACCGGCGAAGATGTGACAGCAGATGAACTGGGCGGCGCGGCGGCGCACAATGCCAAAAGCGGCGTAGCGCATTTTGAATATGCGCAGGAAGAAGCTTGTATTGCCGGTATCAAACAGCTTCTGAGTTACTTACCGTCCAACAATCTGGAAGACGCACCGGAATATGCCTGCGATGAAGCGGACCTCAACCGTATCAGTGAAAAACTGATGACGATTGTACCGGATGATGCAGGCAAGGCATATGACATGAAAGAAGTGATTGCAGAAATCGTAGATGCAAACAGTTTCATGGAAATTCAGGAAGCGTTTGCGAAAAATATTATTGTTGGATTTGCGCGCATGAACGGACGCACGGTTGGTATCGTGGCAAACCAGCCTAAGGTGGCGGCAGGTTCTTTGGACGTGGACTCCTCCGACAAAGCGGCGCGGTTTATCCGGTTCTGCGATGCGTTTAATATTCCGCTGGTGACTTTGACAGACGTGCCGGGCTATCTGCCGGGCGTAGACCAGGAGCACCACGGTATTATCCGTCACGGTGCAAAACTGCTGTATGCATACAGCGAAGCAACTGTGCCGAAAATCAATGTGATTGTACGCAAAGCATACGGCGGTGCGTATATTGCAATGAGTTCCAAACATGTCGGCGCAGACATGGTGTTTGCATGGCCGACCTCTGAAATTGCTGTGATGGGACCGGACGGCGCGGCAAATATTGTATTCAAAAAAGACATTGCAGCGGCGGACGACCCGATGGCAATGCGCCAGGCGAAAATTGAAGAATACAGAAATGAATTTGCCAATCCGTATGAAGCGGCAAAACGCGGTTATGTTGACGATGTGATTGAACCTGATTCCACGCGTCCACGTATCATCAGCGCATTGGAAATGTTGATGAGTAAACGCGAAACGCGTCCGTCCAAAAAGCATGGAAACATCCCGCTATAATGCGAAAAGAAAAGCATTTAGATGAAAGGCGAATGGAGGGAATGGAATGAGTTCAGAACAACTGATGGAAATGCTGGTTATTTGCGTACAGGGAATCTTGACTGTTTTTGCAGTTTTGATTATTCTCTGGGTAGCAATTATCATCATGCATAAATGTGCTGTGCTGGGGCAGGGAAAAGAAAAGAAACAGGAGAAGCCGGCAGCAGCACCCGCACCGGCAGCAGTTCCCAAAGCCGCTCCGGTGGCAGCGGAAACAGATGACGATGAACTGATTGCTGTTTTGACAGCGGCAGTGGCAGCGTCATTGAATACATCAACATATAATTTGAGAATTAAATCTTTCCGGCGAATCGGACAAAATGCTCCGGCATGGAACGCTGTTTCGCGGAAAGAACAACTTGAAAATCAATTATAAGATAGAGGAGGAAAAGAGACATGAGAAAATTTAAAATTAACGTAAACAATAAATCCTATGAGGTTGAAGTAGAAGAAATCGGCGGCACACCCGTAGCAACTCCTGCACCTGTGGCAGCACCGGCAGCTCCGGCTGCGGCGGCTGCGGCTCCCGCACCTGCGTCGGCTCCGGCTGCAAAACCGGCAGCAGCGGCACCGGCGGGCGCAACAAAAGTGAATGCGCCAATGCCCGGTACCATTGTAAGTGTGAATGTGTCCAATGGTCAGAGCGTGAAAAAAGGCGATGTTCTCTGCATCCTGGAAGCAATGAAAATGGAAAACGAAATCGTAGCGCCAAGTGACGGTACGGTTGCGGCAGTTCTGGTGGACAAAGGCGCGTCTGTCAACAGCGGCGATGCACTGATTGCGCTGGGCTGATAGTGGACTGCGAATCCGAAAAATAAACACAGAAAGGGTGTAGAGGTTTGAACGATTTTTTGATGGGGATTCAAAACTTTGCTGCCAAATCAGGAATCGCACAAATCCTGGCGGGAGACTGGAAAGTGCTGATTATGATTGCAATTGCCTGTGTGCTGCTCTATTTGGCAATTGTGAAAAAGTTTGAACCATTACTGTTGCTGCCCATTGCGTTTGGTATGCTGATTGCCAATCTGCCGCTGGGCGGTGTGATGCATAAAGAATATTTTACGGCGGAAGGCATTAATTTTGCCAAAATGATAAAAGAAGGCGGGCTGATTGACTGGCTCTATTTAGGCGTTAAGCTTGGCATTTATCCGCCGCTGATTTTTCTTGGTGTGGGCGCAATGACGGATTTCGGTCCGTTGATTGCAAACCCCAAAAGTATTTTGCTGGGCGCGGCAGCGCAGCTTGGTATTTTTATTGCTTTTATCGGCGCAATGCTGCTGGGCGGATTCTTTCCGGAACAGTTCGCGCAGTTTGATATCAACGGCGCGGCGGCAATCGGTATCATTGGCGGTGCCGACGGGCCGACAGCAATTTACGTAACCAAAACGCTGAAACCGGAACTGCTGAGTATGATTGCGATTGCAGCATATTCCTATATGGCGTTGATTCCGATTATCCAGCCGCCGATTATGAAGTTGTTGACAACGAAAAAAGAGCGCGTTATTGTGATGGAACAGCTCCGTCCGGTATCCAAAACGGAAAAAATCATTTTCCCGATTGTGGTAACGCTGGTTGTGGCGTTGATTATTCCGGACGCGGTTCCGTTGGTCGGTATGCTGATGTTAGGTAATTTGATGAAGGAAAGCGGCGTTGTATCGCGTATTTCCAACACAGCGCAAAATGAACTGATGAACATTATCACCATTTTCTTAGGGATTTCCGTTGGCGCAACGGCAGACGCAGAAACGTTCCTGACGCCCGCAACGCTTGGTATTGTGGTGCTGGGACTATGTGCGTTCTGCTTGAGTACGGCGGGCGGCGTTCTGTTTGGAAAAATCATGTGCAAACTCAGCGGCGGCAAAATCAATCCGCTGATTGGTTCCGCCGGCGTATCTGCCGTACCGATGGCGGCGCGTGTGTCTCAAGTGGTGGGACAAAAAGAAAATCCGGCAAACTTTTTGCTCATGCACGCAATGGGGCCGAATGTGGCGGGCGTTATCGGTTCCGCTGTGGCGGCGGGCGTGTTCTTGTCAATGCTGGCAAACTAATAAACTGACGATGAATGGAGGGAAATCATCATGGCGAATGAAGCTAAGAAAAAAGTCGGTATCACCGAAACCGTCCTGCGTGACGCGCATCAATCACTGATTGCAACACGTATGACAACGGAAGAAATGCTGCCGATTATTGATAAAATGGATGAAATCGGATATCACTCTCTGGAAGCGTGGGGCGGCGCAACGTTTGATTCCTGCCTGCGTTTCTTAAACGAGGACCCGTGGGAAAGACTGCGGAAAATCAAAGATAAAGCGAAGAAAACACCGCTGCAAATGCTGTTCCGTGGACAGAATATTCTGGGATACAAGCATTACGCAGATGATGTTGTGGAATATTTTGTGCAGAAATCTTTGGCAAACGGAATGGATATCATTCGTATTTTTGATGCGCTTAATGATATCAGAAACTTGAGAACAGCCATTGAGGCAACGAAAAAATATGCAAAACAAGAGGGGCGCGGACATGTACAGGCAACCCTGTGTTACACGACCAGCCCAGTGCATAATGTGGAATCTTTCACAAAATTGGCAAAAGAACTGGAAAGCATGGGCGCAGATTCTATCTGTATCAAAGATATGGCTGCATTACTCACACCATATACGGCGTATGATTTAGTGAAAGCAATTAAGAGTGAAGTGAAAGTGCCGGTACAACTGCATACGCATTTCACCAGCGGCGTAGGCGATATGACCTATTTGAAAGCGATTGAAGCGGGTGTTGACGTGATTGATACGGCAATTTCACCCATGGCAATGGGAACCTCCCAGCCGGCAACAGAGCCGATTGTGGCAACGCTGCAGGGAACAGAATATGATACCGGTCTGGATTTGGTGAAACTGAATGAAATTGCAAACTATTTTAAACCGCTGAGACAGAAATATCTGGATTCCGGACTGATGAAACAGAAAATGTTGGAAGTGGATATCAACGCATTGATGTATCAGGTGCCGGGCGGAATGCTGTCCAACCTGTATTCTCAGTTGGAACAGCAGGGTAAAACTGATAAATTTGAAGAAGTGTTGCAGGAAGTGCCGCGCGTGAGAGAAGATTTCGGTTATCCGCCGCTGGTAACACCATCTAGCCAGATTGTTGGTACGCAGGCGGTTCTGAACGTATTGGCGGGCGAACGCTATAAAATGATTAGTAAAGAATCCAAAGGCGTTGTCCGTGGGGAATACGGAAAAACACCGGTGCCGATTAGCGATGAAATCCGCAAAAAAATCATTGGGGACGAGGAACCTATCACTTGCCGTCCGGCAGATTTAATCAAACCGGAACTGCAACAGATGGAAAGCGAAATGAAAGAATGGAAAGAACAGGATGAAGACGTTTTGTCCTATGCACTGTTTGGTCAGGTCGCTGAGAAATATTTTGAATTCAGACGGGCACAGAAATATAAAATTGACGGCGATATGGTCGACATGGAAAACATGACGCACCCCATCTAATAAGAAATAGAATAAAAGGCAGGAATTCATTCCTGCCTTTTTTGTATATTGGCAGAAAAAAATATGGAACAAAGGAATATGTTGGAACAGTAGATTTCTTGACAATTTGTTTTTCTTGTGTTATCATATTTGAATAGCAGGGGTGTATATTGGAAATTTTCGCCAGCGAGCAACAAGATTGGGGGCTACTGACATGCAGCGGTTTATCAGCAATATTTGGACAAACATAAAATATAAAAAGCAATTTAGAAATTGGGTAGCCAGTTATGTGTTGGTCGTTTTGGCAATTGTGCTCGTGACAATCATCGGACAGGGGATTACGGCTTCCATCTTGCGGCGCGAGGTGGTAAAAGCGAATAGCAGTCTGGTGGCACAGGTGCAATTATTGTGTGATGGTTATTTGAAAGATATGGAGATTGCCACAAGGAGACTGATTAATACTTCGGCAGTAAAAACAATATATAACCGGTATTTTGATTCCAAGCCGGACAAAGGAGCCTACTATACAACGGTAATGACGGAAGCAAAAATGGTGATGGAATCTAATAAAATGTTGTCGGAAGTCTATGTCATTTTTCGTGATAGAGATATTTGTATTTCAAATGATTCTGTGTTTGACAAACGAATTTTGCAGGAAGCCTATTTCGGAAATTATTTCAATTCTGTGGAGGAATGTGTGAACACGATTTTTGATACAAATGTCCGGCAATTTAAATTGCTACAAGATGGGCAGGGTGGAACAAAGTTTCTATTTATTTATACCTTTATATCTGCGGCGTCTTATGTGGAGAATGACAAGCCTGTTGCGGTGATGTTTGAAATTGATCCCAGTAAATTGTTGGGCGTTTTGCAGGAGGGGACAGACGGACAATTTATATTATTAGACCAGGCGGATAATGTTATCTATGCAGATAAAGGGCAGACAGGATATTATGAATTGATTATGGGCGCCCAGCCACAGACGGAATTTCGGTTTGAAAAAGTGGATTATATCGCAAACTATCTGCCATCTACCCAATTTGGTGGAAAATATGTTCATGTGATTCCCAAAACAATTTATGCGAAAAGCATCACCCGCAGCTATCGAATCATTGTCATCATTTGTTTTCTATGTCTGTTGTTTGGAGTTTTGCTGTCGCTTTTCTTTGCAAGCTATCACTATGTGCCGATGAAAAAGTTGCTTGACAAAATTAAACTGGATCAGGTAGAAGCCAAAAAGCGAGAGAAACAAATCAGTGAAATGTATCTGGCAAATTATCTGTTGGGACAACATGACTATGATAAACAGCAATTTGAAAACCATTCAATTCGGTTGGAACAGGATTATTTTGCATTGGCAGTGTTTAATATTACAGAGTTTGGTTTGGATGATGATGTGCAGCACGAAACGACACTGTTTAGCATTGAAAATATATTCAGTGAGTTAATGCACGACAGCGCTGCAACCTATTATTGTGTGGCAGGTGGTTTTTTTGTCTGTCTTATTAATTTTAATGACAAGGCTCTGGAAGAAATAGACATTCATGAAAAAGCAATATTTACCAACGAGTTTCTCAATCGGCATATGGGAATCAACTTTGTCAGTGCGATTAGCACGATTACAGAAGATGCCGCTATGCTGCCGAAACTCTATCAGCAATGCGTTGAGATTCTTGCTCATAAATTTATTTTTAATGAAATAACGGCGGTAAACAGTGAAGAAGTGGATGAGCGGTGTGTCAAAATTAAGAATTATATTGAACAAAATTATAGCGATGGGAATTTAAGCGTGAAAGCGATTGCAGATGAATTTCAAATGTCTTTTAACTATATCTCTAAATATTTTAAGGAGCATACCGGAGAGGGCATGGCGAAATATATTATTGATATTAGAATTGAAAAAGCAAAAGAATTGTTACTGGATACTCATGAAACAGTTGCAAAAATCGCCGGAAAAACAGGATTTTATAGTTCTAATGTATTTATCCGCACATTCAAGAAAGTGGTTGGCGTCACACCGGGACAATATCGGGAGCAAAATAAGTCTTTTTAATGGACATGCTCTATAGAAAGTAGTAGACATAAATAATAGAATACCATTTTTAATTTCATAGAACAACAAGGCGCAGGACAAAGTTCCTGCGTTTTTTTATGTGTAGAAACTATGCACTATTTTCGCTATTCATGCGGGATAGCGAAAATGGTATATCAATAGCGAACATAGGCGATTGCCAAAAACGAACCCTCTTGTTATACTGAGATTGTATCAAACGAATCTAAATATGAAGGAGGGAGAACGATGGAACGAGTACTTATGGCGACCAAACTGGAAACACCGGGACTGGGTGCGAGAATTAAACGGGAACTGGTAAAAAATAAGTATATTTATCTTTTAGCACTTCCGGTAATTGCTTACTATATTATTTTCTGTTATTGGCCGATGTTTGGACTTGTCATCGCATTCAAACAGTATGAACTAGGGAAAGGCATTTTTGACAGTAAATGGGTGGGCTTAAAATATTTTATGGAATTTTTTAAAAGCCGTAATTGTTTGAGGTTGATTGGTAATACGCTGGGCATCAGTTTATATGACCTAATTGCAGGATTCCCGGCACCTATTATTTTTGCACTATTGCTCAATGAAATCAGAAGTTCTAAATTTAAACGGACTGTGCAAACCATTACCTATTTACCACATTTTATTTCTTTGGTTGTTTTGTGTGGGATGATAACAGATTTTTTTGCGGCAGAGGGAATTATTACAAAGATACTGATGAAATTCGGCGGTTCGCAAATTAATTATTTAGGCGCGCCGAAATATTTCAAAACAATTTATGTCACAACAAATATTTGGCAGGGCGTAGGCTGGGGCAGTATTATCTATTTAGCAGCGCTGTCGGGAATTAGTCCAGAACTTTATGAAGCAGCGACTGTAGACGGCGCCGGGCGTTTCCGGCAACTCCTTGCTGTTACACTTCCTGGAATTGCGCCTACGATTGTAATTATGCTAATCCTGCGGATGGGGCAGCTCATGAGCGTGGGATTTGAAAAAATCATTTTGCTCTATAATCCAGGCACCTATGAAACGGCGGATGTGATTTCCAGCTTTGTTTACCGGCGTGGTATTGGCGAATCTGCACAGTATAGCTTTTCATCGGCGGTCGGTATGTTTCAGTCCGTTATCAATCTGATACTGCTACTGGGTGCAAACTTTTTAAGTAAACGTTTTAGTGGAAACAGCTTATTTAAATAAGAGGAAAGGAGTGAAAGTGATGAAAATACGGAAAAGCAAGGGAGAAGTCATTTTTGATATTTTGATTGTATTGTTTATGTTATTGATGATTGTAATCACGCTATATCCTTTTTGGTATGTCATTACCTGTTCACTTTCTGACAGTAACCATTTGATTGGGGACAAGGGATTGATGCTGCTGCCACAAGGATTTAGTTTTTCGGCATATCAATCGGTGTTGAAAAATCCTAACATTGCAGTGGGATACCGCAATACGTTGTTTATTGTGGTAGTTGGAACGACAGTGAATGTATTTATGTCATCGTTGGCGGCTTTTGTGCTGACAAGAAGACAATTTGCCATAAAAAAAGTGATGATGACGATGATTATTATCACGATGTATTTTGGCGGCGGATTGGTGCCGACCTATTTGGTGGTTTACAAATATTTAGGACTTGGTAACACATTATGGGCATTGATTTTACCAGGTGCAATCAATACATATAACATGATTATTATGAAAACCAATTTTGCCAGTATTCCAAGCAGCATTGAAGAATCTGCTCAAATAGACGGTGCAAATGAAATTGTGCTGTTGTTTCGTATCGTATTGCCGCTGTCCATACCGATTATTGCAGTCATGGTATTGTTCTACGGCGTGGCACACTGGAATTCCTGGTTTAATGCAATGATTTATATTCGCAAACCGACGCTCTATCCGCTTCAGCTTCGGCTGCGGGAAATTCTCTTAATTAATGATACGTCCACAATGACAGCCGGCTCGGATGCCAGCGATAAATATAACATTGGGGAAAGCATCAAGTATGCAACCATTATGGTGGCAACCGTTCCCATTCTTGTGGTTTATCCATTTATTCAGAAATATTTTGTGAAAGGCATGATGATTGGGGCGGTAAAAGGTTAATAACAAAGGTGAAAAAGGGAGGTAGTATTATGAAAAAAGGGTTTATGATGATTCTGGCGATGGCGCTGCTATGTACCGCATTAGGAGGATGCGGAGAAAAACAGGTATCAGAAGGCGGACAAAAAGAGTTTACGTATTGGGCGGATTTACCCACGAGCGGTGCGTCCCAAATACAGTCCATGAACGACATGACAATGTATCAGGAATTGGAAAAACGGACGGGTGTGAAAATATCTTTTATTCATCCGCCGGTAGGACAGGGAAAAGAGCAGTTTAATCTGCTGGTTGCATCCGGCGCTTCGGAGCTGCCTGACATGGTGGAATTTGCTTGGCCGGACTATCCGGGCGGACCGGATAAGGCGGTAAGTGACGGCATTATTTTGGATTTGACGGATCCCATTGATAAACATGCGCCAAATTTGAAAAAACTGCTGGCAGAAAATGAAATCTATCAAAAGCAGTCCGTAACAGACTCCGGTATACTTTATGGATTCCCATCTTTGAATGTCGGCAAGTACCGCACCTTTGGCGGACTTATTATCCGTAAGGACTGGCTGGACGATTTGGGACTGGGAATGCCGGAAACGTTAGATGAGTGGGAAAATGTGCTGCGTCAGTTTAAAGAAAAGAAAGGCGCCAAAGCGCCGCTGACTTTTATGAGCAACAACATGAATACATCATTTCATTTTAACAACATCTATGACGTCGGAGTTTCCATGTATGTAGATAACAAGACCATTAAATTTCCGCAAATGGAACCGGGCTACCGCGACTATTTGGAACGGATGCATAAATGGTATGAAGAAGGACTTTTGGATGCGGAATATGACACCAACAACCAAACCGTGGTAGACGCGAAAATGACAAACGGTACGTCGGGTGTTACCTATGGATTCATCGGCGGAACCATTGGACGGTATGTCAATGCGATGAAAGAAAAAGACCCCAAATATAAATTGGCAGCAGCACAGTTTCCGGTAAAAAATAAAGGCGACGAGCCGCGTTTTCTGGAATGCCAGAAAGAAGCAAATACACCGTTTGTTGCAGTGACTACAAATTGTAAAGACCCGGAAGCAGCGGTCAAATGGCTGGACTATCTCTATTCTGAAGAAGGTATGATTCTGAAGAATTTTGGTGTAGAAGGTGTGACTTACAACGAAGTAGACGGACACTATGTATATACCGATGAAATTCTGCACAATCCGAACGGGCTGAGCATTGCGGAAGCGATGGGAATTAACTTCAGAGCAAACCAGCCGTCGCCGGGATTCAATCAGCATGAAGATTATTTGAAACAATACTATGAATTGCCGGAACAACTGGAAGCGCTGGACGTTTGGACAAAATATACGGATAATGCCAAAGAAACCGTATTGCCGCCCATTACGCCGACAATGGAAGAAAACGAAGAACTGATTGCATTAAAGAGTGAAATTGATACCTATACACAGGAAATGACATTGAAATTCATCAAAGGGATTGAACCGTTGTCAGGCTATGACAAATTTATAGAAGAATTGAAACGTATGGGCGTGGAACGATACATTGAAATTCATCAGGCAGCATTAGACCGTTACTATCAGCGGTAAGAAAATAAGAGTGAACATGAAGACGACCGGATAGGACAAACAAAAGGGGGGGAAAGATATGTGGAAAAAATGGGTCTGTTTTACATTGGTTTTCAGTGCAATGCTGCTTTGTCTGACAGGAGTTTTTGCCGCAGGAGCAGCAGAAGATACAAATGACATTGTATTTGAACGGGATTTTGAAGATGGATATAACTATCCTTGGAGTTATTCTGAGGCTGCTACCGGGCAATCGGCAAGCAACTCTCCATGGTATAAAAATATAGATGGAAAACTTGTTTTTGATACGGAGGAATACAAAGGGCAAGAATATCCGATAAAGAAAGCAGGTACACCATCTTATGCCAGAGCAAATTTTGGCGATAAAATTCAGGACGCCGAACAATATCAATATTTATATCAAGCGGAATTGAAATTTGAACGGGGATTTTCGCAAGTAGTTTACCAGCTTCGTTATGGAGCCTCCAATTGGGATGGTAACAAGACGAGAGATGTGACGCTGTTTGACACTACGGCAGACGGGAAACTTCGTTTCGGAAATTATTCTCAGCAGTTAGAACTTGGTGAGACTTATGGAATCAGTGTGCTGGTAGATGTGCGCGGAGAAACACGAAGCCGGACGTTATATATTGACGGAGAAGCTGTGTCAGAAAATCAGAGTACGGACGTAGGATTGAATCCGGATACGCAGCCGGACGCCAAAACTGTTTTTTCACAGGCATTGGTGATTCGACCCTATCAAGGTTCCGGTGAGAGCTATACATATTTGGATACTAAGATAACAGTGGATAATCAAAGATTGATAAGGATTCGGAATATAGACGCCATGATGGTGCAGGGAAAGAACCATTTGATTATTCCGCGCGGCGGCGAAGTGACAGAACAATATCAGGCAAACACTGTTTTTGCTAATAATATAGCTGCACAGTGGGAAGTAACACCGCAGGGGCAAGGCGTATCAATTAATGAAAACGGACTGCTGACCATATCTACAGAAGCGGTGGAAGGGAACTATCAAGTCACGGCAACAGAAGGCACAAAGAGTGCAGCACTTGCAATTCATGTGGAAGCAATCAAACTATTCATCAGCGGCGAAAGTCGAATTATGCTGCCGCAGGGTGGAATCTACAGCATGATGCAATATGCGGTGCAGGACACGCTTGGGACGGACTATCCGGCGGAATTTGCTTTAGCAGCGGAACGTGATGGCATTTATATGTCACAGGACGGCACGCTGAGAATTTATAAACCGGATCTTTCCAATATGGATCCTATTCAGATAACAGCACAGGCTGAGGGTGAAACGATGACCCAAACGGTAACGCTTGCTACAGGATTTTTTGAGGATTTTTCTACGACTAACAGTTGGGGCAGCGTGCAGGTGGCAACGGAAGAAAACGGCAATCGGTATCTGAATGCAAACGGAACACGGTGCGATTCGCCTACGATTTCCGAAGCGGCTGATTTGGACGTCATCACAATGGAATACCGTTATCGGGTAGGCGAGGTGGCACGCGATGTTTCGCTGGGCGGCGCTTCGGCTTATAAACCGGACGGAACTGTGGATAACGGGAAATGGTGGCTTGCTTTTAATGCGCTGCAAAACGGCGATAAAGCGACGGTAACGCTGAAAGCAGATGCGAATAAAATTTATAATAATGATGTTCCGCTGCAAGACGGAAATTGGATGAAGGTAAAATATGTTATTTCATGTCTTAATAAAACGATAGACTTATATCTGGATGACAAACCGATGCTGCAAGACGGCTCCTTGAATAACGATTTTTTCAATTATCGTATTCGCAGTATTATTAATACTGCACCGATAGATGACATTAAAATTTATTCAGGGAAAAAATTTGAAGCAAAAAAAGATGTTAAGGTTCAGATAGACACAGCGTCTAATCAGCCCAAAGCCGGCGTAGGCGGACAAACTACCGTGGAATTGGCAGCCAAAGTGCTGGATGCAGACGATAATGAGCTTAGCGGACATGATATCACATGGAGCGTTGCAGGCGCACCGGAAGGGGTTACGCTTTCAGGACAAAAGCTGCTGATTAACGAAAACGCACCGTCGGCATTTTTGCTTGGCGCTGAGATTAAAACGGCGCCGGATACATTGGTGCAAAAAGAAATCTGCCTGGTAGAAGCGGATGTATACATCGCGCAAAAAGACAATGTATTGACATTTACAGGGCAGCCGAATGCGAACTTTATTGTAACGGTATTCAGACCGAAGGATACCAGCAGTATGACAACGTCTTTCTTGGCAAGTTATGATAAAGACGACGCCGGTGACAGCACGACTTTCTTTAAGCAGACACTACAAGCTGATGGAAGCGGAAAAGCGACATTAGATATGTCCAGCCATGCGCCGGGACTATATAAAGTTTATGCAAAAGATTCAGAAGATGGTGTAGATAATGCAATGAATATCTATCATCGAATGCAGGAATTGTTTACGACAAATGCGGCAGAAAACATAGCAGACCCGGCGTTTAAAACATTGCTGCTTGACTGTACAAATCAGCCAAAAGCGACAGTGGATGCGGCATGGGATACCTATCAGGGATTGAGCCGTAAAGAAGAGGCAGCAATGCTATGTGCTAAAGATATCAATGATTTTTATATCGCATGTGCGCTGATGGAGGCACTGGACGGTAGTGCGTATAACAAAAATAAAACAGAAGCGTTGGCACAGACGTATTCCCAATATGATTTTGCAGGCGTTAAGCTGCTGGAAAAGAATATTGATTTCGGCGAAGTGGTTGATGCGGCAGCAGGAAAAAAAGCAAATAATGTGGCACAATTTTTAGAGGATATCAAAGAGCAGTCTATCTTGATAGGACTGAAAAAGCTGCCCAATGTGAACAATGCGAAAGTATTTTTAGCAGAATTGGATAATGCAAAATATAACGGTGCAACACCGGAACAAAAGAGTTATATTGCGGAGCAGGTGGGCAATAAAACATATGATTCCCTAGCGGAGGTAAATGCGGCAATTGACGCACTCACGTTGCCGACGGGTGGCAACACAGGGGATAACACAGGCGGCAATACGGGTGGAAATACAGGTGGCTCAGGCAGCGGCGGCGGAAGCGGCAGCCGACCGGGCGGCACAGGAGGAACTGCTTCCGGACGGCCCATAACTTCCGGAACGATTTATCCGGTCAATCCAGGTACCATGCCTCCAAGCCAAGGAACATCTCAAGGCGTACAGTTTACGGATGTAGGGCAAGTACACTGGGCATATCCCTATATTCAAGGATTGGCAAAGAAAAGCATTGTCAATGGAGAAGGCGGTCGGTTTCGGCCGGAAGATAACTTGACAAGAGCGGAATTTGTAAAGATATTGATGAGCGCATTTGCTCTGCCCACAGGCGGAACAGCCAATTTTGACGATGTATCGCAAGCAGATTGGTTTGCGCCCTATGTAGCGGGCGCACAGCAGGCGCAGCTTGTCAACGGCACCGGAAGTAATTTCCTGCCAAATGCCGCAATTTCACGGCAGGATGCAGTGGTGATGGCATACCGGTTTGCACAGGCGGCAGGTCGGTCATGGCAGTCTACAGCAGTGAACTTTGCAGATAGTGCGCAAATTGCAGATTATGCCAAGGAAGCAGTGTCAGCATTTGCATCAAATGGTATTGTGCAAGGTGTAGGTGAGGGAATGTTTATGCCGGAAGCAGCGGTGACGCGTGCGGAGGCGGCAAAAATTGTTTGTGGGATCATAGAAGGAGGCGTATAAAATGAAAAAGAGAGTCTTCTCTATCATTCTGTGCGTCGTCATGGCAATTTCGATTGCCATGACGTCCGGTGCAGAAGATTCATTTGAAGCGGCTCCCTATGGTCAGGAAATACAGGTATTGCAAGATTTAGGTATCGTTGTAGCCGGAGAAGGTCAGGAGAATGGCAATAGTATCACGCGCGCTGAATTTGCGGCCGTTGTCATGCGTGCGGTAGGTTATGGAGAATTAGCGTCAGCCGGCACAGCGGACACGGTGGCATATACGGATGTGCCGGAAAATCACTGGGCATATTCCTATATTATGTATGGCACAAAATTTGGATTTTTCAGAGGCGTTTCGGAAACGGAATTTGCACCGGACGAAGAGGTGCGGATGGATCAGGCAGTTTCCGTTTGTGTGAATATGATTGGATATGGCAGAATGGCGGAAGCGCAAGGAGGGTATCCTGCCGGACACCTCTCTGTAGCAAGCAGCAAAAAACTTTTGAACGGTGTGCGTTCGACAGACAGCAGCAAACCGGCGCGGCGCTCTGATGTATACCGTATGATTTATAATACGATACATGCCGATATGTTAATCTATACCAGCATAGGCAGCGAACTGACTTATGAGGTATATCGGGACAGAAATCTGCTCACGGAAAACCATGGAATTTATCAGATGAATGGCGTTGTAACAGCAGATGATACGCTGGCGATTGAGGGCAGTAAAACGGATAAAGCCGGCACATTTCGTTTGCAGGGAATAGAGATTGATTCTGAACTGCCGCAGTCGAAAGGAAAAGTTGGACGCAATGTTAAATGTTACTATAAGACAGACGGCAACGAATTATATCAGGCGGTTGCCATATATGATAGGGACAACAACATTGTAACGCTCACACCGGACAATGTTTTGCAGTTTGACTATGGAAATGGTATTTATCAAGTAAATGACGGCAGCAGAAAAACGAATTTGTATATTGGGTCTCATTATGCGCTTGTCTATAACGGCGACCGGATAGAAATTAGCGATAAGACAATGATGCAGCCGTCTACCGGCAGCATTACGTTGATTGACAACAATACCGATGGTACCTATGATGTCATTTTTGTAGAGGAATACTATAATTTGCTTGTTGGTTCTTATGACGCTTATAAGAATATTCTCTATGATAAAAAACCGGAAGAACCTGTGCCGGGTGAAAAATTTGAACGCAACGCGGTATTGGAACGCTATAGAACGATAGAAGGGAATGTGAATCCTGAAAAATTGGCGACCGGAACCATTGTTTCTGTGTATAAAAGCCCCAGTAAAGAAAAAATACGGATGGAGGCTTCGTCCCAAACGGTAACAGGGTGTATCACGAGTACCTATTCCGATGCGAACGGGAATTTTCTGGAAATTGACGGCACTGCGTATAAAGTGTCCGGCGATGCACGATTTGCCTATGAAAGTTTGTCCGCAGGTAGCGATGTGAAATTGGTATTGGACGCAATGGGGCTTGCGGCATATGCAGAATTGTCAGTAGGACAAAAACAGGGATATTTTATTGAATTTAAGGCTTCGGCGGGTATGGAACCGTGCTGGACAAATGTCCTGCTGTCATCAGGTAAAGTGCGCGATTATGCACTACGCTCCAAAGTGCGGCTGGAAACCAGTCAGGGAAGCGAATCTATTGCGGATAAAGAAGTTGCCAGACGTATAGGACAGTATGGAAGAGGGCTTATGCTATTTGAAACAGACGACCAGCAGCAAATCAGCAAAATTATTTTGCCGTGGGAAATCAATACGGCAGAGGAATATGCCAATTTGCCGCAGTATCCGATTTTGAAAATGAACTATCTACTGGAAGCATGGCCAAATAAAACAAGTCAAAAAACATTCAAACGGTATATCAATGGGTTTGAAAACTGGTTGATTTTTGACCAGAATGCTATGATTTATACCGTGCCGGGTGAGCAAGAATCCTATGATAAAGACAATGTTTCTGTAACGGGAATTGATACATTTGAAGATAATGCAAGAGTTTCCGTGCCGGTGAGTACAACGGCGGCAAGAGTGGTGAATAACATTGACGTCTATAAAGTGGGAAATAGCAGTCCACTGCCTAATATTATGATTCATTATGCAAAAGCCACTGCAGCTATTGTAGAAGATAGAGAACCGGCGGTGGTGTCAAAGATAACAAAAGTAGTGGATGAGAAAGAGGGCGTTCCAACTACGGCATTGACGCTGATTGCAGGTGGTAGGGAAGCGCAATACCAGATGATAGATAGCGGACTGCTTGTGCAAAATGGCGTCACAGTGCAAGTAGGAGACATCGTGAAATATGGTCTGGACAGTAACGGAAAAATTACGTCGCTTCAGCTTCATTATTCCAGCAAAATACATGAAAATCTCTATAATGCGGCAACCAGCTTTAATAGTTCCGATATCATATACAGACTGGCGTGCGGAACTGTTACACGGGCGGAAGGAACCTATTTTGAAGTGGAGTTGCAAAACGGTGCGAACAAAAAAGTGGAACGCTATTTGTTTAACAATATGCGTGCAGTCGTTTGCGACATGCGGTGGGATAAAACGATAAAAACAGGTTCAACCGCAGATATTGCGGTGGGAGACAAGGTTGTTCTATATTCCCGCTATCTACAGCATAAAATGGCAGTCATCTATAAGGAGGGAAATGAATGATGAAAAAATGGATTGTATTCGGTGTTCTGATATGCATGTTGCTGGGCTGCCTGCCATCTGCTGCCGCGGCGGGAAATATGGTAGTGGCTGATTTGACACAGATGACAGTATGCCAAGATGCCGGACTTCCGGCATCGGGAGAATATGTCAAATCAGGAAACTATACCATGAAATGGGCGGGAAGCGATTTGTTTCGCAATATTAGCATCAAAACGCAAAGACAAGACTTATCTGCCGGTAATTATCTGGAAGTTTGGGTCTATTCCAAAACAAAAAGTGATGGCAGATTTACCATTGCGATGATAAGTGATGACAGCAGTACGGTATGTACGGACTACTATTATACGACTGTTACTGCCAATTGGGCAGGATGGAAGCTGTTGTCCCTCAAATATACGGGGGAGGACAGCGATTTTCAGGTGGAAAGCAAACCGGTCGGTTTAGAAAATATCAGTGAAATCCGGTTATGGCCTAACTACGGCGGCGCTTCTATGAAGGAAGATGCGGCGTTGTATTTTGACAAAATCACCTGTTCTGCTGAAAAAGGGGAGTCAGGTTCAGCGGGAGAGACGACCGGCAACATCTATATGATTGGAGATTTTTCCAAAGAAGAGAATGTGGCAAAAACAGGTTTTCCATCGTCAAGTGAACAAACACTGTCCGGTGAAGTGACGCTGAAATGGGCGGGCGCTTTCTTGGAAAAAGCGCCGAAAATGACCGCTCCTACAGATTGGACGCCCTATACAACGCTTGTAATGGATATCTACTCAGAAAAAAATACAGGGTCAACATTTCGGATAGCCGCTATTTCCGACAATCCCGAAACAGACGGTCAGGACTACTATATGTCGTCTTTTGCAGTGGACTGGACAGGGTGGAAAAAGCTTGTCTTGGTGACAGGAGAAGAGGCGAGTGATTTCACAAAAAGCCGTACGCCGCTTGGCTGGAATCAGATATCAGACGTTATTTTTTGGCCGGTATATGGCGGTGTTGGTCCGGACCCATCAACGGTATTGTATATAGATAAAATCTATTTGACAGATCAGGAGGTAGAAAAACCGGTGTTTAATAATGATACAGACTATATTTTGCCAAGTCAGACAAAACCGGATTTTGAAGATGCGGTTGGACTGATAAAGCAAAATCATCCAAACCAGTCGCATCCACGGCTGCTGCTGAATGCGCAGGACTTTGAAAATTTAAAAGAATTGGTGAAAACAGAACCGTATCTCATGCGCACCTATCAAAGCGTTATGGCAACGGCGGATGCGGCGCTAAAAGCGGACGTATTAACGTATGGAACGCCTGACGGCAAGCGGTTGCCCAGAACAGCGCCAAATATGATGCCGCCGCTGGCAATGGCATATAAGCTGACGGGAGAAACAAAATATAAAGACCGTCTATGGCAGGAACTGGAAGCAGTTAGCGCCTTTCCGGACTGGAATCCCAGCCATTTCCTAGATGTGGGAGACTTTGCACGTGGTATGGCATATGCCTATGACTGGTTATATGATGACTGGACACCGCAGCAGCGGCGGATTATGCGTAATGCAATGGTGCGGCACGGCTTTGGACCGTCCATCAATTTGCTGCGTGGTAAAAGCGGATTTGCAGGACAGGTCAACAACTGGAACGAAGTCATCAATTCGGGACTGGGACTTGCGGCATTGGCATTTGGTGATGAGCCGGGTTATGAAGAATTGTGTAATGAAGTGATTAATTTAACGGTGGATAGTCTGCCGATTGGTTTGGCGCCTTTTGCGCCGGACGGCGCTTGTCCGGAGGGTCCGGGATATTGGAACTATGCAATGGAAACTTTTTTCCAATATAATAGCGCTATGTTTACAGCTATGGAAACAGACTTTGGATTGACACAAATGGAAGGGATTGGGAAGACAGGATATTTTCCAGTATCGTTAATGGGACCAACCGGACAAACATTCAATTTTGCAGACGGTGGTGCTGGAGCAGTACGCAATGGCGTGTTTTTCTGGATTGCGCAGTTGTTTGATCAACCGGAACTCGGCGGTTATCAGATGGAAACAGGTACGACAGGCACTTGGGCGGATTTGGCAATGTATCGACCGGATGAACGTCAAAAGGATTTTAGTAAAAATATGCCGCTGGACAACATTTTCCGCGGAGAACAGGAAATTGCGACATTGCGCAATTCTTGGGCGGACAAGAATGCGCTGTATGTTGCTTTCAAAGGCGGTTCCAACCAAGCAAGCCATTGCGACTTAGATATGGGAGATTTTGTCATTGACGCGTTGGGCGTCCGTTGGATTTGTGAAATGGGTGCGGAATATTATGAAGCGCCCGGCATGTGGGATTTTGGAGCAGACGGCGGACGGTGGCTCTACTACAGAAAAAATCCGGAAGGACAGAACACGCTGGTGATTAACCCAACTGATAAGGTGGCGCAGAATGTTTATGCAACAGCACCCATTGAGACGTATGAAACCAGCGATGCCGCAGCATATGGCATTGTTGATTTGACAGAGGCATATAAGGACTATGCTAGGGAAGTGAAACGTGGCGTGGGACTGGTGAATAACCGCGGTACCGTTTTGGTACAAGATGAAATTAAAACTATGTCGCCATCGGAAATCTATTCGTTCTTCCATACGACAGCAGATATTGAAATTGCAAATAGCAAAACAGCGTTTTTGAAAATCAATAATAAAAAAATGCGGGTAGATTTGTTGTCTAAAGACGGAAGCTTTGAAGCAATGGACGCAGCGCCGCTGCCGACCTCCAAACAACCGGATTATCCGCAGATGGACAATTCCGGCACACGGAAACTGGCAGTGCATCTGTTGAATGCAGTCAATCCTACGATTTCCGTGATGTTTACGCCTGTTGTGGAAGGACAGCCGGAAGGACAACTCCCGACGGTGCTGCCACTGTCAAACTGGGAACAGTATAAAAACGGCAGCGCGGCTTTGACCTCGCTGGCAGTAGACGGAATACCGGTGAATGGATTCTCACCGTATAATTTGCTGTACCGTGTTAGCACAGGAATTTCGGGGAAAGTTACCGCAACGGCAGATGCGGACATTGCCATTGATATCCGGCAGGCGGAAGGCGATGAATCGGCGGCGTTTGTAACGGCGAAATCCAAAAGCACCGGACTGCAATCCATCTATTCGGTTTCGTTTGAAGCATATGAACCCTCTTTGTTTACAAAAGGGGTAAGAAAATATGAAATCAAGTCTGTCAAAGCGTCGGCAGTGCCGGAGGCGGTGAATATACCGGACAATACTATAGACGGAGACTATGATACTAAATGGGCGGCAGAAGGAGAAGAATGGATTGAATGGGATCTTGGGGAACCAAAACAAATTGATACGGTATCGCTTGCATTTATGAATGGTGACACACGTATTGCAAAATTCCGTTTGGAAACTTCGCAGGACGGCAGCATGTTTACGCCGGTGTTTGAAGGAACTTCCAGCGGAACCACCAATTATTTGGAACCATATTCCTTCCCGAAAACAACTGCCCGCTATATCAGATTTGTGAACCTAGGAAACAGCGTAAACAATTGGGTATCGCTCACAGAAGTGAACATTCCGGAAATCGTGGAGAGGTTTGCGGACGCGGCAAACCACTGGGCAAGCGAAGATATTCAACTGTTCAATACATTAGGTATTGTCAATGGTGTAAGCGCAACAGAATTTGCGCCGGAAAATCCGGTGACGCGTGCAGAATTTTTGGCGATGGTAACGAGGATTGCTTCCATGTCGCCCGGAAGTACATATCAGAATCAATTTAGTGACGTAGCAGCAGATGCATGGTATGCAGGAAATGTTCAGGCAGCAATGGAACAAGGTATTCTGCCGGCAGAAATGGTGCAGGATGGAATGTTTAAACCAGAACAGAGTATCACCAGAGAAGAGATGGTTTCTATTATTGTTAAGACATATGCGGCAATAACAGGTCTAAACACTGCATCTGCTTCGCTGGATGGATTTACTGATGCAGCTTCCATCAGCGACTATGCGAAACCCTATGTACAACAGGCGTTAGCGTTGCATATTGTCAAAGGGCTTTCAGAAAATATGTTTGGACCAAAAGAACACGCAACGCGTGCGGAAACTGTTGTGATTGTCAAACGTCTGGCGACACAAATATTAGAGTAGAGAGAATAAAAAAACAGAAAAGGCTTGGGAGTTTCCCGAGCCTTTTTTCGATTCATAATTATCGGCGTTTATCATGATATACGCTTTTGATTTTATTTTTCGATTTCACCCATGTTTCCAATGATTTTCGCAGCCGTGCAGCTTCCTCATGATAGCGCGTCGATTTCAAATACGGAAATGCGTGCAAAAGGCGGCGGTGGGAAAATGCATGATGATGTTCCAAGGCAAACTGCCGCTCGCGCAGCTGTGCCAGACGTTCCGCAAATTCCTGATGACGCAGCGCAGATTTTTCATGGATTTCCTCCAACACACCATGTAGTTGTTTGAGTTTTCCGTTGAACTGCAAAGTAGCATGTACAGAAACAATCAAATCTAACAGTAAAATGCCGCATAGTGCACATGCGGCAATAAACAGAGTAGCAGGAGAGAGCATGTTCACCAACTGCCGGACGGGCGGGTGAATGCCGCGCATAAGCAGGACAGATAACATACCAAACAAAACGGAGTTCAGCAGACAAACGCGTCCGTGAATGTTGCAGTGTTTGGCAGAATAGTCCCACCATTTCATGTGGAACAGTTTTTCCAGCAAAAGACTGGTGATATATTCTAGGGCAGACGTCACCAGCAGTCCAAAGAGAAACAACATACCAACATCGCCGGATACCGGCGTCAATATCCAAATGACAAGCAACGCGCCAAAGCCATAGACAGGGCAGAGCGGCCCCGTCAGAAAGCCGCGGTTGATAAATTTTCGCGCGGGAATGGAGCAATAGACGCACTCACAAACCCAGCCCATGAAACTATAGATGAAAAAGAACAAAATCGTTTTACAAAGGACGCCTGAATCCATAGGGAGTCCTCCTTTTTTCTTGTGTTAGTGTGCAGCCTGCGCCGGTTTGTGGTCGCGTTTTTTGGCAGGCTGTGCAGGATAGGAGGTGACGGACTGAAATTCGGAATCCTGCGCCCGTGCGTTTGCCAGCATTAGTTTGATACGGTTTTGCTGGTTGACTTCGCTTGCGCCAGGGTCATAGTCAATTGCCACAATGTTTGCTTCCGGATGCACCGCTTTGATTTTATGTATCATGCCTTTGCCTGCAATGTGGTTGGGCAGACAGCCGAATGGCTGCGTGCATACGACATTGTGTACGCCGCTTTCGATGAGCTCCGCCATTTCTACCGTGAGCAGCCAGCCTTCGCCCATTTTCATACCTTTACCGATATATTGCTCCGCCAAATCTTTTGTGCGTGAGAACAGCATAGCAGGACGAAATACGCCATGTTGACGTACTGCACGAATCGCGTCTTTTTGTTTTTTCAGAAAAAAGCGGTAAGCGGTCTGGCTGCCCAGATACCGCATGAGGCCGCCGCCATAAAGTTTACGGTCTACAATACCGTTATAGATACAATACATGCAAAAATCCAGCAGTCCCGGGACGACAACTTCCGCGCCTTCGGAAAGCAGGAAATCTTCCAGATGATTGTTTCCCATGGGAGAATATTTTACATAGATTTCGCCAACAATGCCTACTTTGATTTTATGGGAGTTGCGCTGTTCAATCTGTGCAAAATCGTGCAATATCTCTTTGTACCATTTGCGAATCGTGCGGTAACGCACTAATTTTTTGCCGTTCCAGCTTTTCACAATACGTTGTGTCCACTGCCACACTAACCGGTCTGTGTTGCCGGCATTGCATTCATAGGGACGGCATTGGTTTGATACCAGCATGAGAAAATCGCCCACAATCGCGGCATAGAGCATTTTAATTGCCAACGGTACCGTGATTTGAAAACCGGGATTTTCTTCCAAGCCCAATGTGTTGAGAGAAATGACCGGAACATATCCATAGCCGCTTTTTTCTAATGCTTTACGCAACAGGAAAATGTAGTTAGAAGCGCGGCAGCCACCGCCAGTTTGTGTGATGATAAGTGCGACTTTATGTGGGTCATATTTGCCGCTGCGCAGCGCATCAAGAAATTGTCCAATGACCAGCAGTGCAGGATAGCAAGCATCATTATGAACGCTGCGCAGTCCTTCGTCTACAACACCGTGACCGTCGTTGGTTAAAATATCAACGTTGTACCCTTCTTGCCGCAGGATTTCCGCCATCAGCGCCATGTGGATAGGCAACATCATTGGCACTAAAATAGTGTGTGTTTTTTTCATTTCCTTAGTGAATACCGGATATTCAGTTTGCTTTTGATTCATAAGCAGCAGCCTTCCTTTCGCGCGTTCTGTTCCGTTCGTCAATTGCACCAAGCAAACTGCGAATACGGATTTTAACCGTGCCTAAATTACTGATTTCGTCTATTTTAAGCTGTGTGTACAGTTTGCCTTTCTGTTCTAGGATACTGCGGACTTCATCTGTTGTGATAGCGTCCAGCCCGCAGCCGAAGGATACCAACTGAATGAGTTCGATATCATCGTGCTGCGTGGCATATTTTGCCGCATTGTAAAGCCTTGCATGATACGTCCATTGGTTGAGTACGTTGACTTTTTGCGGTTCCACCAAATCCGCAACGCTGTCCTCTGTCAAAATGACAATACCAAAAGAATGAATCAGCTTGTCAATACCGTGATTGATTTCAGGGTCAACATGATAGGGGCGACCTGCCAAAATGACCATCTGTGCGCCATGTTCTTTGGCGTAGGCAATTGCCCGCGAGCCTTCCGCTTTGACGTCCTCGTGCCATTGACGATAGACGGCATACGCTTTGTTTGCCGCGCGTTTCACTTCGCCGCGGGAGATACCGCCAAACTCTCTCAAGAAAAATGCCGCCGCTTTTTTCACAAAATCGTTCGGACGGTGCAGCCCCAAATAAGGATAGAGAAAACGCACGTCTTTTAACTTGGAAATATTCGCCTGAAGCAGTTCAGGATAATAGGCGACAACAGGACAATTGTAGTGGTTATCGCCTTTCTTTTCATCAAAATTATAGGTCAGACACGGATAGAAGATAGTAGTAACGCCTTTTTCCAGCAAATCTTCAATATGCCCGTGTATCAGTTTCGCAGGATAGCAGACCGTATCGGAAGGGATGGAATAACGCCCTTTCCGATAGAGGTCAACAGAGGAAATCTCAGAAGTGACAACCTCAAATCCCAATTCACTGAGAAAAGTGTGCCAAAAGGGGAGATTCTCATACATGTTCAGCCCCAGCGGCAAACCGATTTTGCCGCGCGTTCCCGGAATTGGTTTGAGCGCGTTGAGTCGGTTCAGTTTATATTCATATAAATTCGGCGCGTCGTTTTTTGCCATGCGCCCCAGCGGACGTTCACATTTGTTGCCGGAGATGTGTTTTTCGCCATTTGCAAATGTGTTGATAGTCAAACTGCAGCGATTGGTACACATGCCGCAATTTGCCGCCTTGGAAGTGTGCGTAAATGTTTTTAATTCATTTGCCGGAAGTGTGGCGGATTGTTTCAGTCCCAGACCGCGCCCGTACAACGCCGCGCCATAAGCGCCCATCAGTCCCGCAATAGAGGGACGAATGACGTCATGCCCCAGCAATTGTTCAAAACTACGCAGCACTGCGTCATTATAGAAAGTGCCGCCTTGCACGACAATATGTTCTCCCAGTTCCGCCGCGCTGTGGGCGCGAATCACTTTATAAATTGCATTTTTAACAACGCTCATGGAAAGTCCGGCGGAGATATCTTCCACGCTTGCGCCTTCTTTTTGCGCTTGCTTCACGGAAGAATTCATAAAGACGGTGCAACGGGAACCTAAATCGACAGGCGCTTTGGAGAACAAACCGCGGCGGGCAAATTCTTCAATTTCGTAGCCCATGGATTTTGCAAAGGTTTCGATAAACGACCCGCAGCCGGAGGAACAAGCTTCGTTGAGCATAATGCTGTCAATGGAATTGTTTTTCACATGAAAGCATTTGATATCCTGACCGCCAATATCCAAAATAAAATCTACCTCAGGGCAGAAAAACTGCGTTGCCTTGAAATGCGCAACGGTTTCCACAATACCTTCGTCAATGTGGAATGCACTTTTAATAAGCTCTTCGCCATAGCCTGTGACAACGCTGGCACGCAAGGTAATATGGTCGCCGCAAATTTCCCAGACCTTTTGTAACTGCTCGTGAATGACGTCCACAGGATTCCCTTTGTTGGAACTGTAATACTGATATAAAATTTCAGCGTTTTCGCCAATCAGCACCAGCTTGGTCGTGGTGCTGCCGCAGTCAATGCCGAGATAGGCGCCGCCGTGATAATTGTGCGGGTCGGCTTGCTGTACAGAGGCTTTGGCGTGGCGTGCGCGAAATGCTTCATATTTTGCTTCGGAAGTGAACAACGGCGGATTTTTATGGCAAACAGCGGATTGGTCTGCTGCGTTTTCCAGCCGCGTGAGCAGTTCACGGTAGGAAAATGTTTCTGCATTTGAAACGGAGAGCATTGCCGCGCCATAGGCAACAGCAAATTGGCTGAGTTCCGGAAAAACAGCGTGTTCCGAATCCAATTCCAGCGTGTCCACAAACCGTTCCTGCAAACCATGGAAAAAATAGAGTGGTCCGCCCAAAAACGCGATTTTGCCTTCCAAGCGGCGACCTTGCGCCAAACCGGTGATGGTTTGGTCAACCACTGCCTGAAAAATACTAGCGGCAATATCCGCCTTGTCCGCGTCTTGATTGAGAAGCGGTTGAATATCTGATTTTGCAAACACGCCGCAGCGGGAAGCAATGGGATAAATTTTATTGTGCCCAAGACTCAGCGTGTCCAGTTCTTCCAAAGAAACGCCCAGCAGCATTGCCATTTGGTCAATGAACGCACCGGTACCGCCGGCACAGCTGCCGTTCATGCGTTCCTCCAAACCGCCTGTCAAAAATAAGATTTTGGCGTCCTCGCCGCCCAGTTCAATCACGATATCAATGGAATCATCCCAACGTTTGACGGCTTCACCCGTTGCAAAAACTTCCTGCACAAATTCCAGCCCTGCCGCCTTGGCAATGCCCAGTCCGGCAGAACCGGATATGGAAACCGTACAATTTCGTCCGCCAATAACGTCTTTTGCCATCGAAAGAACCTCAATGGTTTTTTGACGCACTTTGGACATGTGCCGCTCATAGTGTTTGAATAATAATATATCTTGGTCATATACCACCACTTTCACAGTGGTAGAACCGACGTCTATTCCAATATGTAAAGACAATTTGACACCTTCTTCTCATTACATCCATACGAAATATGAATGGATGGAAAATGTTTCTTCCTATTTCGTATAGCATGCTATACGTTTTCATTATAGCATATTTCAAAAAAAGTGTCCAGAGTTTGACACGCAAAAAAATGCCATAAAGGAACGAAATAATTGGAAGAATAGGGAAAATGGTCTAATAATGCGCGCTGCAAAGGAAACAAGCCCTCCACTATTTTATGTGTTCAGGGCGTGATTTATGATGGAACGCACATAAATTGAATCGATTTGGAAATGCTATGATTTGGGTGACAAGGAAAGTGAAAATGAAAGAATTTTTAATTGTGTTTTGCATTGGTGCGGTGGGGTATAGTTTGCTGGAAATTTTGTGGCGCGGATTTACCCACTGGACTATGGCGCTGACGGGCGGTATTTGTTTCTGGTTTATCTATTCCATCTGTATGCGCTATCCGAATATGCCGCTGCTGGGAAAATGTCTCTGGGGAGCGCTGGTAATAACGGCGGTGGAATTTATTGTCGGTTGTATTGTCAACAGGGGACTGCATATGCAGGTATGGGATTATTCTAATCAACCACTGAACCTATATGGACAGATTTGTTTGACCTATTCCGCGCTTTGGTTTTTGCTGTGTATTCCAATCACATACCTCAGCCAAGGCATCAAAAAGTTTATTTTTTAAAAAGACCGGAAATTTTTTCAGAAATCCGGTCTTTTGTGCGTCCAAAGTGTTAGGAAAGATTAAAACTCGGCGGCTGTGTTTTGGCAGGGTCAAACGATTGTCCGCCGGGTGTGGAAAGGTCAAAATAAATGCGTGAATCGCCGGTAACGCCCCAATCCTGCTGAGAACCGGAATCCTGAATACGGTTAAATGCTTCGCGGAACATGGTATTATGCGCCTCTTCACGGTTGAGCAAAAAGTCAATGGTTTCTTTCACACCTTTGTCGTCAATCTGACGGTACAAATATTGATAAACCACTTTTGCACGTTGCTCTGAAGCAATGTCGGAAAGTAAATCAGCGGCAAGGTCGCCGGTTTCATTAACGTAGGCGGCTGTCCAAAGCTGTCCCGAGGCATTTGCCAGCATAGGCGTCAGTCCGGTGAGAACATGTGCTTCAATGGTGCCGACCGTGGCATGTTCAGCGTCCAGTTCATCACCGTTAAGCAGATTGATGGTGGTTGCCACCATTTCCATATGCCCCAATTCTTCGGCGGCGATATCCAAAAACAAGTCTTTGATTTCTTTGTCGCGAATGCGCATACTTTGAGACAAATATTGCATGGCGGCCTTGAGTTCTCCCTGTGGTCCGCCAAGTTGCTCTTGGAGCATTGCGGCGTAAGTCGGATTGGGTTTATCAACTTTCACGCCTCTGAGAAGCTGTTTTTCATGTTTAAACAAAATGTGTATCTCCTTTCAAAATTGAAGTCAGGGTTAGTATGTACAAAAGAAATAGGTGTTATGTTGGAAATGCTTCTTGAATTGAAACAGCGGACATGAAAAAAAGAACAAACGCCTTATGCTGTTTGTTCTTTTGGAAAAATTATGAAATTGTAAGAAGCCCACTGCACCAAGCAATCAATTTTTGATAAGCCGCCTCTGTCTCGGCAGGGGAATAACAAGCAGTTTTATGCCGGTTGATACATAACACTAAAATATCCGCGTCCGTGCCGGAAAGCAGAGCAAGCAGTTCCTGTTTTTGAGAAATATATTGCTGTGTCCGGTAAAAGTGAAGCGCCTGTAAAATAAAAAAGGTGCCTTTATAGAGCGAAGGCAGTTTTACTGCGGGCGCTTTGTCATATAGATAACTATGACATGCCGCATGGTAGAGGTTCGCCGCGCCGATATGAATGGCGTCCTGCACGTCTTGCGGTTGGAGCGGCGGAAAAAGACCGGCGGTCGAGCCGTAGAGTACATGCGTGTCATGCAGCAATTGAAACAAGTCGTATCGGGGCCAATGCAGCAGTTCCTGTTTGCCGCAGCAAAACCCGCAAGCCTTTTCGGATTCGGGCATGGAAGAGGCGATTTCGCGGTAAACCTTCAGGTCGTTGGTATCCAGCGTATCCAAAATAACGACCATATCAATGTCGCTGTCCGCTGTCGCTTCACCGCGTCCATAACTGCCTTGCAGACCAATCAGGCATAGGCGGTCTGAAAAAGCAGCCGTACATTTTTGAATGAATTGATTTAACCAGTTTTCTATCCCCAAATTCATGATTATTCTCCTTTGAAAGTGGAAGAAACGCCTGTATAATTGCCCAGCAAAAAGAAATCCTGCGTTTGCGTTTGCAGTAGGGAAATGGTCTGTGCAATACGGGACTCGGAAAGATGTCCTTCAAAATCTGCATAGAATAAATATTTCCATTTGCTGGCAGGATAGGGGCGTGACTCCAATTTTATGAGATTCAAATTATGTTTTGCAAAGACGCTTAAAGTATGATATAAACTGCCGCTTTCGTTGTTCAAAGAAAATGCAATGCTGACCTTGGACGCGCCGGGACAAATCAAAAGGTCTTTTGACACAATCGCAAAGCGCGTATAATTATTGGGATTATCCTCAATTTCAGATTGTAAAATTTCAAGACCATAGAACGCCGCGCTGCTGGCGCTGCCGATGACGCCGCGCGTTTTATCGCCGGAGGCCGCCACCATTTTTGCGCTGGCGGCAGTGTTATAATAGGGCGTCAGCTTCACATCTAACGAGGATAAAAAGTTTTCACACTGCATGAACGGTTGGGGATGGGAGTAGATTTCCTTTAAATTCGCGGTTTTAGCGCCCGGCAGTCCCATTAAATTATGACTGATACGCAAATTGGTCTCACCCACGATATGGTAACCGTATTCACAAAACAATTCGTAAGAGTCAAAAATAGAACCGGTGGATGAATTTTCAATGGGGACGATACCATAGTCCGCTTTACCTTGTTTCAAAGTTTCAAAAACATCGCGGAAGGTAGCGGCGGGAAGTGTAGAGATGCCATCGAAACAGGACTTCATGGCTTCCCAGGTATAGGAACCTTCCGCGCCGTAGAATACCACTTGTTTTGCACTCGGCAGTACCGGCGGATACGCCGCGTCCGGCTGCATAGGTGAGTCGGCCGTGACAATATTCAGTTGATACATTTTGCTTAGGTTCATCAACGTGCGGAACATTTCCACTGTTTCAAAACGGTAGTTTTCGTTCGCGCCCGCTGCGACATTTTGCAGAATTTCCGCTTCACGCGTTTCGTCCAGTATCGGCAGCTCGTGTGCCGCCTTATAACGCGCAATATCGGCAGAAACCTCCATTCGCTGACTGAACAAGTCCAGCATTTGCTGGTTGATTCTGTTGATTTGTTCCCGTAACTCTTTCAACTCCATAGTTTGCATATCTCCTATCTATATTGACTCAGGATATTCGTCCAGCCATAAATCCATCAGGGAAATTGCCAGCGCTGATTCGACAACGACAACAGCGCGCGGAACAATACATGGGTCGTGCCGCCCTTTGCCTGCCAAAACACCCTCCTGCATGGTGTGAATATCGAATGTCCGTTGTTCCTTGCCAATGGTTGGCGTGGGTTTAAAAGCGGTGTGCACCACAATCGGCATACCGTTTGTGATACCGCCCAGAATGCCGCCGCAGTGATTGGTGTGCGTTTTCACGCCGCCGTCCAGATAATAGGTGTCGTTGTTTTCTTCTCCGGTCATGCATGTGCAGTCAAATCCGCTGCCGAAAGAAACGCCTTTGACTGCCGGAACGGCATAAAGAAATGAAGAAACCACGCTTTCTGCATTGCGGAACATGGGGGAACCCAGACCGGCAGGAACGCCTACCGCAATGCATTCCACTGTTCCGCCGACTGAATTGAGATTTTGTTTTGCGTCCAGAATAGCAGTTTTCATTTTTTTGCCTTGAGTATCGCTTAAAGCAGCGAACTCTTTTTGCCGCAAAACAGCCAAAGCGGCCAGGTCAGGCTGTACCCAGTCGGTTGGCGCGTCATTGATTCCTGCAATGGCGGAAATATGCGCATAGACTTCAATGCCTTTTTGCCGCAGAAACTGGCGGCAGATGCTTCCTGCCGCCACCATAGGCGCAGTGAGCCGACCGGAAAAGTGACCGCCGCCGCGGATGTCGTTATGCCCGTTATATTTCACCTGCGCCGGATAATCACTGTGTCCAGGGCGCATAAGCGATGCCATTTCATTGTAGTGATGCGACTTGGTATCAGTGTTTTTGAAACAGATACAAAGCGGCGCGCCGGTGGTGATATCGTTTAAAATGCCGCTCTTGAAAATGGGTTCGTCTGCCTCTTTGCGCGGTGTGGACAGAGCAGATTGTCCAGGTGCGCGGCGGGACAAGTGATGACGGATTTCCGCCATATCAAGTTTCAATCCTGCCGGAAGTCCGCTGATAATTACGCCGATTTCAGGACCATGGGATTCACCGAAGATAGATAACTGAATGTTTTTTCCCCAGGTAGAACTCATTGTTTCTTCAACCTTTCTAATTCCTGCCAAAAGGCGGGATAGGATTTTTGTACGGCGTCCGCGCCGTCAATGACAATGGGTGCGGTGCTTTTTTGCGCTGCGATAGCAAGCGCCATGGCAATACGGTGGTCGTTATGGGAGGAAACCTGTCCGCCGTGCAGTGTGTCCACATGACGAATGACAAGACCGTCCTCCAGTTCCGTGATGTCTGCGCCCAGCCGGTTTAATTCGCCGGCAGTTGCTGAGAGCCGGTCGCTTTCTTTCAGCCGCAGCCGCGCTGCGCCGGTGAGATGCATTTCAGAGCAGCAAAAACTGCCCAAAACGGCAAGAATGGGCACCAAATCGGGAATATCAGAGACGTCAATGCATAATTTTTCCGTACCGATTTTTCTGGTAGGGCGTACCAAATACTGTTCTGACACAGAAAAGCCGCATTGTTTCAAAATGGCGATAATTTGACTGTCACCCTGCGCTGTTGTGGGGGAGAGATTGGAGACGGAAATTTCGCCCCCCAAGGCGTTTGCCACCAGCCAAAAAGCAGCATTAGACCAGTCGCCTTCACACATAAATTTGCCGGGCGAATGATAGGTTCCGCTGACAGAAAAAGTGCGGTAATTTTCGTGCGAACAGGTGATACCAAACTGTTTCATAATGTCTAGAGTAATATCCACATAGGGACGGGATTCCAAAGGCGTAGTCACTTCCAAAACGGAATCGCCGAGCAGCGGCAAAGCAAGCAGCAGTCCGGTGATAAATTGGGAACTGACGTTACCACGAATGCGAAGCGTTCCGGACGCCAGTTTGTCTTGCAGCGTAACCGGAAGATTGCCCTGCGCCATATAAGAAAAGCCGTTTTGGTCAAATAGTTCAAATAAAGGTGTAAGAGGGCGCTGCGGCAGCCGCCCTTCGCCTGTGAAGGTCACATGTGCACCAAGCGCTGCGGCAACGGGCAGGAAAAAACGAATGGTGGAGCCGGATTCGCGGCAGTTTACCGCCGCCTGTTCCGGCAAGGAGTGCCGCCCTGTAACCGTGATAGAATCACCGATATGAATGTTGGAAAGCAGCGTTTGGCAAGCGGAAAGCGTTGCCTGAATGTCCTCGGAGAGCAGCAGGGGAGACAGTTCTGTCACGCCACCCGCCAAAGATGCACAAATCAGCGCGCGGTGCATGACGCTTTTGGAGGGCAGCATAGAAACTTCTCCGCGCAGCGATGCAGCGCTGACTGTCGTTGAAGTTGCCATCACATACCCGCCTTTCCCAGCGCTGCACAGATGTCGGAAACAAAGTCCGTTGTCGGGACAATGACCCCGTTGCCGATTTCATCTAACATGACAACATGCAGCGTTTTGCCGATGTTCTTTTTGTCGTTTTGTATCAGCGGTAGCAGTTCCAGCAAATCCGCTTGCGCAATTTGATGAGGAAGATGATAGGCTTCCACCGCGTCCAGCACTTTTTGCGCCGTTCCCGCTTTTGACGGTCCTATCTGTTCGCTGAACTGTGTCATGAGCACCATACCTAACGCTACCGCTTCGCCATGTGTGAACTTGGTGAATTGATAATATTTTTCAATGGCATGTCCAATGGTATGCCCGAAATTCAGCAGCATACGCAGACCGGTGTCGTTCGCGTCCACTGCCACGACGTCGCGTTTGATGGAAACGCATTCATAAATCAAATCTTCGCGGCTGATAGAGTGGTTTAAAATGGCGTCAAACAACGCTTTGTTGCGGATACAGCCATATTTAATCGCCTCCGCCATGCCGTCATAATAAAACCGCTGCGGCAGCGTGTCCAGACAGGTGGGGTCAATCAAAACCAGCTTGGGGTGATAGAAAGCGCCGACCATGTTTTTGCCAAACGGCATATCGATTGCCACTTTGCCGCCGACAGAGGAATCAATCTGCGCCAAAAGGGAAGTCGGCACCTGCACCAGTCCGATGCCGCGCAGGTAAGAGGCTGCGGCAAAGCCGGCAAGGTCGCCGGTAACGCCGCCGCCAAGCGCGATGATGAAATCGCCGCGGTTAATATGCTGCTCCGCCAGAAATGCATATATTTTTTGCAGCGTATCATTGCATTTGCTCTGTTCACCGTGAGGAAAGACATATTTACATGTTTCCACACCGGCGCGCTGCAAAGACTGCATCACGGTTTCGCCATAAAATTTGTCCACATTGTCGTCGGTGATGACGGCAGCTTTGCCGTGATAAATGGTACGGACAAATTCACCCAGCCGCGCTAAACAGCCATCCTCAATATGAATGGGGTATGAAATGGAATCAAAAGCCACTGTTAATGTTTTCATGCTGCGCCTCCCACTGCGTTATTTTTTTATATCGTACGGTCTTCCACTGCCGCGACTTTGCGCAGACGTTCCATGGTACCTGCAAATTCGGCAGGAGTAATGGACTGTGCGCCGTCTGACAACGCTTTTTTCGGATTGTTATGCACTTCAATCATCAGACCATCTGCACCAGCCACAATTGCTGATTTTGCCAGCGGTTCCACCATCCAGTTAATGCCTGCCGCATGGCTGGGGTCAATGACAATGGGAAGGTGGGACAATTTTTTCAGTGCCGGAACTGCACTGATGTCAAGCGTGTTGCGCGTATATGGCTCAAAAGTACGGATACCGCGTTCGCACAGAATAACCTGTTCATTGCCGCCCGCCATGATATATTCCGCGCTCATGAGCAGTTCCTCCAGTGTGTTTGCAAGTCCGCGTTTGAGCAAAATAGGACGGTTGATTCTGCCGAGTTCCTTCAGCAATTCAAAGTTTTGCATGTTGCGCGCACCCACTTGAATCACGTCCACATCAAATTTCTCGAAAATTTCAATATGAGCAATATCCATCAATTCTGTCACAATGGGCAGTCCTGTTTCTTTTTTTGCAATGTCCAGAAGTTTCAGTCCGTCGTTGTGCAGCCCCTGGAAAGAGTAGGGGGAAGTGCGTGGTTTGAATGCGCCGCCGCGTAAAAACGTTGCGCCTGCTTTTTTGATGTCCTGCGCGATTCCTACAATCTGTTCCTCGGATTCCACGGAACAGGGTCCTGCCATGACTACTAATTTCTGTTTGTCGCCGATTTTGATACCTTTCACATCATAGACGGAATTTTCAGGATGAAATTTCCGGTTTGCTTTTTTGAACGGTTCTTGTACGCGCGTCACTTTTTCCACTGCGTCATTGGCATTCAGCGCGTCAATATCGACCGCGGAAGTATCGCCGACCAAGCCCAATATACGGGCGCCCACGCCGGAAATACCCTGCACATCCAAACCTAAATCCTGCACATCAGCGATAAGCTTTTGTACCGCTTCCTCCGTTGCTCCTTGATTGATTACAATAATCATAATCCTTCACTCCTTCATATCCTACAAAATTTTTTTATATCAAAAAAAGCGGCTCGTGATACCACGAACCGCTTGATTTGCAACTATACCGAACTCACAGGGCAAATTAGCCCAGAGCCGGACGCTTCAAACGCATGGTATCACTTTTTTTGCAGCAAAAATAGCCAGTGCTAAAGTAATAATAGCCTGGAAAGTAAAAGAAAAATTCTTTTGCTGTCATGCTGCGAGACGCCATGGTAAAAACTCCTTATCAATAATGATTGTTACTATTTTATCATAGGACGGGTTTTTATGTCAAGGGAAATCTGCACAAAATTTGAAATGCCGGAAGGAAAATTTTTATATGTGCTGGTGTTGATTTAACATGGGAACCTATGTTACATGCTCAAAAATATGCATTCTATCCAAATACTGAAGGGGGAAAATATGGAATATTACTATTGCATAAAAAAAACTACGGATTTATAATAGAAATGTAAGAAACTATAATAGGAGGTCATGTATGATGATAGATGAATTGATTGGAAGATTGCCCAAAGTGGGAATCCGTCCTGCGATTGACGGACGCCGAATGGGCGTGCGGGAGTCGCTGGAAGAAAAAACAATGGAAATGGCGAAGGCAGCGGCAAAATTGATTGCAGACAATTTGAAATATCCAAACGGTAAGCCGGTGGAAGTTGTTATTTCTGATTGCACCATTGCGTGTGCGGCGGAATCTGCAAAATGCCAGGAGAAATTTGACAGAGAAGGCGTGAAAGTGTCTCTGACGGTTACGCCGTGCTGGTGCTACGGAACAGAGACCATGGATCTTACGCCCAACACCCCCAAAGCAGTTTGGGGATTTAATGGAACAGAACGTCCCGGAGCAGTATATCTGGCGGCGGCGTTGGCAGCGTATAGTCAGAAAGGACTACCGGCGTTTGGTATCTATGGAAAAGACGTGCAAGATGTAGATGATAACAGTATTCCGGAAGATGTGCAGGAAAAAATCCTGCGCTTTGCCAAAGCAGGTATTGCGGTGGCATTGATGGAAGGAAAATCCTATCTGTCTTTTGGTAACGTTGCAATGGGTATCGGCGGTTCTGTTGTGGACAACAATTTCTTCTATGACTATCTGGGTATCCGCAATGAATATGTAGATATGGTGGAATTCATGCGCCGCATGGATTTGGGTATCTATGATAAAGAAGAATTTGAAAAAGCGCTTGCTTGGGCAAAAGAAAACTGCAAAGAAGGATTTGACAAAAATCCGCAGCCGCACAGCCGTGAGCAGAAAGACCAGGAATGGGAAACCGTTGTAAAAATGACAATGATTATGCGCGACATGATGATTGGCAATCCCAAACTGGCGGAAATGGGATATGTGGAAGAAAGCAACGGCAGAAATGCAATCGCTGCCGGATTCCAGGGACAGCGTCAATGGACGGACTATATGCCCAACGGCGATTTCTCGGAAGCAATTTTGAACTCTTCTTTTGACTGGACAGGAAAACGCGAACCCATGACAGTTGCGACAGAAAACGACAGCCTTAACGGCGTGGCAATGCTGTTTGGAAAATTGTTGACAAACACGGCGCAGGTGTTCTGCGATGTGCGTACATATTGGAGTCCCGACGCGATTGAACGCGTTTCCGGAAAACTGCCGGAATCCGCGAAAGATGGCGTGATTCATTTGATTAACTCCGGTGCGGCGGCGCTGGACGGTTCGGGACAGGCGGAAATTGACGGAAAACCGGCAATCAAACCGTTCTGGGAACTGGACGACAAAGAAGTGGATAAATGCCTCAAAGCAACAGATTGGTGTCCGGCTGATTTGTGCTATTTCCGCGGCGGCGGATTCTCTTCGCATTTCTTCACACGCGGCGGTATGCCGATGACAATGATTCGTTTGAACCTGGTGAAAGGATTGGGACCGGTGCTGCAAATTGCAGAAGGCTACAGTGTAGATTTGCCGCAAGATGTGTGCGAAATATTGGATAAGAGAACAGACCCGACATGGCCGACCACTTGGTTTGTACCGCGTCTGAACGGAAAGAATGCGTTTACCGATACTTACCATGTGATGGCAAACTGGGGCGCAAACCATTGTGCACTGTCCTATGGACATATTGGTGCAGACCTCATTACCATGGCATCCATGCTGCGTATTCCGGTTAGTATGCACAACGTGGAAGAAACGGATATTTTCCGTCCGAGTGCATGGAGCGCATTTGGCACCAAAGATTTGGAAGGCGCTGATTACCGCGCTTGCATGAACTTTGGTCCGGTTTATAATAAATATAAATAATGCATGACAACAAAGGCGGCAGAGAAGTTCTCTGCCGCTATTTTTTTGCAGGAAATTTCTTGTCATATAAGAGGAATTTTGTTATAATGGAAAACAAGGGAAGGGGGGAGCTATATGAGACAAAAACGGGAAACGCATGGGGTGCTTTGGGCAATGCTGCGCTATGTGGGAAATGGGAAACTAATAGCAGCAATGATGGTGAGTTCGGTGCTGCAAAATGCGCGTGACTTGGCTTGTATTGTCGCTTTAGCCTATGCAACAGACCAAGTGCTGCTGGGCGGGAATATTGGTCTGGCGGTGCTGCTGATGTTGATTACCATGTTTTGCGGCGCGCCTACTTGTGCATTGAGAAAGTATTTGGGAGCAACATATCATTTGAAAAGCCAGAAAAAGTTGCAACGCGGTATGGCGCAGCGGATAGCAGGGCTTCCTTTGGGGTGGGTGGAATCGCATAAATCAGGAGAGATATTAAGTACCTATACGGCGGACATGGAACTGATATGCGGCTGGATGAGCGGCACATTTCCGGCAGAGGTGCATTTTGTGACTTATATGATTGGAGCATTGGCATATTCTCTGTCGCAAAGTGTTTTGCTGACCATAGCAGTGTTTCCGGTGATTATTTTGATTGTGCCGTTTTTGACGAAATTGGCGAAACCGCTTCAAAAAACGTCTGACGTACAGCGGACGGCAGCAGCGGATTCCATTGCGGACATGCAGGAAGTATTGGCAGACCCTGCGTATTTGAAGGCATATTGTCTGGAAAATGCAATGGAACAACGGATAGAAACAGCGCTGGAGACCAAAAAGCGGGCGGAACAAAAAGGCGGTTTCTATTTCGGCATGGTACAGGCATTGGGGATTTTGGGCAGTTATCTGCCCGGATTTGTAGCCGCGGCAGTCGGCGTACTTTTTCTCAGAAAGGGTATGATTACAGCAGGTTTTTTGGTCGGATTTGTTCAGATGGTAGTGCAGCGGTTTGGACAAACGCTGCCGCAGGTTGGTGAATTTGCAACTGCGAACAACAAAGCGGGAGCCAGTGCAAAACGGGTTATGGAATTGCTGAACTTGCCGCAGGAACGAAAAGATGGAGAAAAAAACATACCGTCAGCGAACATCGTTTTGGCACTGGAGGACGTTACATTTTGCTATCAAGAAGAAAAATCTCCGGCGCTGCGTCATGTGAATTTGAAGGTGGAGCAAGGGGAGACGGTCGCATTGGTCGGCAGCAGCGGCAGTGGAAAGTCAACGGTGATAAAACTGCTCATGGGGCTATATGAAGTGCAGCAGGGCAGCGTGAACGTGTTGGGACGCGACGTGAAACAATGGAAATTGGAGACGCTGCGTGGATTGATGGCGCCGGTGTTTCAGGAAGCGGCACTGTTCCCTGCGTCAGTCCGTGACAATATTGCGGGGGAGACGGTAGCTGATGAACAGATTTGGGCGGCGCTGCAACATGCGGACTTGAAGGAATTTGTCGCATCATTGCCGGAGGGATTGGATACGCCGGTGGGAGAACGCGGCGTAACGTTGTCAGGAGGACAGCAGCAGCGATTGACAATTGCGAGAGCGCTGGTAAAAGATGCACCGGTGATTTTGCTGGATGAGCCGACCAGTGCGCTGGATACGGTGACAGAAAATGAATTCCAAAAAGCGTTTGAACAGTTAAAGCAGGGGAAAACAACTGTGGTGGTGGCGCACCGGCTGCAAACCATTCGCAGTGCAGACAGAATATATGTGTTTGACCATGGAATGGTTGTGCAGGAGGGGACGCACGCGTCTTTGATTGCACAGCCGGGCGCATACCGCCGATTGTACCAGTCTCAGCTGGAAGAAAGCGGGGTGCGGTGACATGGAAAAAAGAAAACAAGGACGCTTTGGATTTGAGAGTATCGCATTCATGATGCAGTTTTTGAAAGGTCACCGTCTGGTATTTTGGATAGGCACGTTGATGACAGCGAGTTTTGCATTTTTGCAGAATATCTTTACAGGTCAATTATATCGCGTCGTTGCCATGATAGGACAAGGTGGAAACGCGTTTTTCGGGCAACTGCTGCAAGTGTTTGGGCTGTTGCTTTTGATAGTTGCGGTAGTTGGTATTGGTTTTTGGATTTTTACCTGTGCGGCGGCTTGTGGTGACAAGGCGCTTTGGCAGCAATTGGCGCATAAGATGAGTCATATGCCCATGAAAAACTGGTATGAAAAGCACAGCGGAGAATGGTTGACCATGCTGGGAAAAGATGCAGAAAACGCCGCCAATAGCTATAAACAATTGGTGACGCGGTTTGTGTCTCTGTTCATAGAATTGGCGGGCGGCGGTTTGGTTTTAAGTTTTGGATCGCCTGTTTTGCTACTATATGCAGCAATCAGCGGAATTGTGTATTTTGGTATCGGCGTACTGCTGCGCAAAAGAAACAAAAAGTATGCGGCAGGAAATCAACAGGCGGTGGGGGCCGCCGCGTCGTATGTTGCAGATATTTTCAATGGATTCATTGTGATGCGGCTGTATCATTTGCTGCGACTGCTCATGAAAAAGCAGCAAGCGGCGATTGAAGAAGGCTATGACTATGGAAAAAAGCTGGCGCGCGTCAGTGTTTTCAATGGCGCATTAGGGCAAATTGGCTATACATTAGCCTATTCCGGTGCGTTTGTGGTGGGGCTTTTGCTGGTATATGCCGGAAAGCTGGAACTTCCCATGATGCTGGCATTATGGCCCATTTCTATGGGCGTGTCGTTTAGTATCATGGAATTTGGATTTTTTGTAACGGATATGCAGCCGACGGTTGTAGCTGTGGAACGTATCCGCACGGTGTTGGAATTGCCGGAGGAAACAGGCGGTGAAGAAAAAAGAGTGCCGGAAAGCGACGTGGTGTTGGAACTGCGCAATGTGACGTTTGCGTATGAACAGGGAAAAAACGTTTTGCAGGACGTTAATTTACAAATTCGCAAAGGAGAAAAAATAGCGTTTGTAGGAGAAAGCGGCAGCGGGAAAAGTACGATTGTTAAACTCTTGCTGCGTTTTTATGATGTGCAGCAGGGGCAAGTGCTGCTGCACGGACAGCCTGTGCAGAACTATGCCTTGGAACCCTTGCGCAGCCAGTTTGCCTATGTGCCGCAAAATGCCTGTTTGCTCAGCGGAAGCATTTATCAAAATATTGCAATGGTGAAACCGGAAGCGGCGGAACATCAGATAAAAACGGCGGCAGAAAATGCCTATGCTGATGAATTTATCCGCACCTTGTCACAAGGCTATGAAACGCAGGTAGGAGAACGCGGCGCACAGCTCTCCGGCGGACAGCGTCAGCGGGTTGCAATTGCCAGAGCATTTTTAAAAGACGCGCCTATTATGATATTTGATGAAATCACAGCGGCGCTGGACGGCGAATCGGAAGCAAAAGTACAGTGGGCGGTGGAGCGTGCGCCGGAGGGAAAAACGTTGCTGATGATTACGCACCGTTTGTCGGCGGCTGCCCAGGCAGAACGCATTGTGGTGATGGAAAACGGAAAAATCGCAGAAATCGGAAGCCATAACGAATTGTTAGCACATGGAACGGTTTATAAAAGAATGTGGGATATGCAGTTTCAAAAATAAAAAGAGCAGCCGCTGCCGAAAGGCAGCGGTTGTTTTTCTATTCTCCTCTTTTTTTGCAAACATAAATAGGAAATGGTCTGGGAAAAAGAGTAATTTCCTAAAAAATGGGGAAACTAAGACAAAAAAGTAGGGGTGAAACAGATGAAATTAAGCGGAAATATTGAGCAGGATAAACAGCAAATGCACACACTACTGCAAGTGGAGAAAAGCTTCGATTTGATTGAACGTCCGCTATTATTTGGCGGCAAAAAAAGCTGCCTTTATTTTGTGGATGGATTTATCAAAGACGAAGTGATGCAGCGTATTTTACAGGCATTTTTTGAGATAACCCCAGAGGATATGAAGGATGTCAAATCCGCGCAGGAGTTTATGGAGGCAAAACTGTCCTATGTGGAAGTGACAATAGAGCATCATGTGGAGATTTTAGCGACAAATGTTCTATCGGGTCCTAGTGTGCTGCTGATTGACGGCTTTGACGCCGCGATTGTCATTGATATTAGAACCTATCCTGTTCGCGGCATAGAGGAGCCGGAGAAAGAAAAAGTACTGCGCGGCTCGCGGGACGGATTTGTGGAAACGATTGTGTTTAACACGGCGCTTATCCGACGGCGTATTCGTGACCCGCATTTGGTGTTTGAAATGTATTCCGTGGGAGCAAGGTCGAAAACAGATGTATCCATTGGATATATTTCTGATTTTGCAGATGAAAAATTGGTGAAAGAACTGCGAAAGCGGATTCAGGAGCTGCGGGTCAAAGCGCTGGATATGGGCGAGGAAAGCCTTGCGGAATGCATTATCCGCGGGAAATGGCTGAATCCGTTTCCAAAGGTGCGCTACACCGAACGACCAGACGTTGCCTCCGCCTCATTGCTGGACGGGAAAATCATTGTCATGGTGGACAACAGCCCGTCCGTCATGGTGCTGCCCACAACATTGTTCGATTTTGTGCAGGAACCGGATGACTATTATTATCCGCCGCTGGTGGGCGGATATCTGCGGTTTGTGCGTAATGCCATTTTTTTATCGACCTTAATTTTAACGCCGCTTTGGTTTTTGTTGATTCAAAACAGCGCCGCGCTGCCTGATTGGCTTTCCTTTATCCAAGTGAAAGACGCTGTATATGTGCCGATCCTATTGCAACTGTTGATTTTGGAATTGGCAACGGACGGGCTTAAATTAGCGTCGCTGAATACCCCTTCGGCGCTCAGCAATTCCCTTAGTATTATTGGCGCTTTGTTGCTGGGAGATTTTGCCGTACAGGTCGGTTGGTTTGTACCGCAGACTATTTTATACATGGCATATGTTGCGATTGCAGGATTTGCACAGCCCAGCGTAGAGCTGAATTATGCTGTAAAATTCATGCGGGTGTTATTGCTATTGCTCACGGCATGGTTAGGCATTTGGGGATTTTTCGGTGGTCTGGTTTTGATTGCGTGCATTGTTGCTATGAACAAAACAATAGCTGGGAAAGGGTATCTGTATCCGCTGATTCCGTTTAACTGGAAAGAATTTAAAGTCCGTGTGCTGCGTATGAAAATTCGTTCTAAATTATAATCTGAAAGGCAGTTCATGTGCAGGGTGTTAAGAGTGAATTTAAAATGAAGATGCGGCATAGTTAGAATCCTACAAATGCGGTTTTGCTTTGTTGTTATAAAAGAAACGGCGCCGATGCAAACCAGCGCCGTTTTGTTTTGCATAGGCATATTCGACTCTCTTATGCCTATGCGTATTTACTGTCCGTCTGCCACGCAAATCGGATGCATTCCAATGAAGCTGTCCCACAGCATCACTTTAACCGTTCCGTTTGCGTCAAAGTTTTTCGGGGATATCGGTGGATTTTCTCCTGTTACAAGCGGTATTGACTCTGCGCTGACGCCTGTTAATTTATTGCCGTCATACGCTGTAAATAATACCGTATAGATACCATCCTGCGGAACCGTTATGGTAGCTTTTCCGTTTTCGTATTTTAGAATATAATCATCTTTTTCAGTGCCTGTTGCAGGGAGTATATCTGTTTCCACTGCCCCGCAATTGTTGCGGCAACTACGCGTTCTTTCTCCTGCTTCCGTTGCGGTTGCAGGTTTGGTTACTGTCCATGCGTCCCAATTATGTCCTTTTGGGGGGATTATTATATCTGCAATTTCAGTTGTTGCACTTTCGTCTGAGAAATTTTTATGACAACATGCATAAGTCCAATGTGCTATATTTCCCGCTTCCGTACAAGTTGCCGCTTGCGCCCCACGATAAACCGGTTTATGTTCAAAGGTATAGGGTTTTTGAAATGTGCCGTCGCCGCATATAAATTCAGAGGACGGATTGAGATAGAACGCCGGGCGTACACCGACATTGCTCGCGTAAGCAGGATAGCTAACAACTTCGCCCGAGCAGAAAGCAATACGGACGAGATAGTCGTGCGTGGACATAGGGGTACGAAGCCAGTGGTAAAGTATATGTCCGAGCGGTTCATAATAATCTCCTAAATTACGATACACCGTTTTTAACTGCTGTACATCCAAAAGAAACATGGTATCTGTAACCAGTTCAGAATAAGCGTAGTGATAGTTCTGCGCAACTTCTGAAATAGAATCATTATAACGAAGTGTCTCAGAGCCTGCGGCGTCTGTAAAGTCTTTATCAATGTTCGTTAAAATTGATTTTTGGGTGGCAGTTTTCATGGCTGATTTTTCCGTATCGGTAAAATTGCTTAAAAAGCCTGCTTCGTCTGCATATGTCGGCTCGTTGCCGCAAGTGTAGACGACATTGCCCGCTGCTGCGGACGAATTCAGCCAGTCACGGATATTACTGTCCGCCCAATAATTTGAGCCGTTGGTTGATCTGGTGCTTTCTCTGCCATGAGAGCCGCTGGTGTTGCTGCCGATTGCATCAAAGGGTTTTTGGTCGATAGCATTATCAGCAAGCATAAGCGGCAGATAGCCGTCCCGATATTCGATTGTGGTATCCGATGAGTCCGTGATAGGATTGCCGTTATCGTCCGTACCTATGATTTTCTCGAATGCCACACAACGCCACAGAATAGGGCGTCCATTGTAGGTGCCCATTTGTACATAGCTGCCGCATTGAATGGTTGCGGCAGATGTTGCTGCTTTTGACGTGATAGGTGTTGCACCGAACAGAATCGTTATCATTGCAGCCGCTATAAACAGCGATGTGATTTTTTGTTTCATTTTGAAATCCTCCCATAATATAGAATTTTTACGCACATTTTCTGTCATAAACAAAATGTGAGAGCGCCTAATTGTCCTTTTTCCATAGGCTAAACTATATTGTGCTGCAAATGGATAGGAAACTATCCATTATCTATTATAATATAAATAGTAAAAAATTGCAAGTATTTGGGAGGTGTTCATTTGCTGTTTGGCTGTCCGGCAGACAATTTTTGTTTTTGAAACAAGAAAAAATGGCGCTTTGCGCTGATAAGAAAACTGTTTTGTGAGTAGGTTTCATAAAATAGCACTTGCATGATGATGAAAAAAATGGTATGATAGAGCGGTAAAACATGCATAAGGCGGAGGACAACAAATGAAGAAATTATTGACGATAGCGCTTATCATAGGATTGGTGGCAGTGGCTGTGTCGGCGATAGCGGAACAGGGTGAAATAGGTTCTGCCGCCGGCAGTGCACAGGCGGAATTGGAAATTGGATTTGAAACGCAGGAGGACGGCGCGCCGGAAGCGGCACAATTTTTAGCAGAACTGAGACAGTCAGCAGTTACGGCGGAACTCACATTGCAGCAACTGAATGGCGGACGCATTCTGCGGGCGGAGGTGATACTTCATGCGAAGTTATTCGTGCGGGAGATAGAAACGATAGAATGCTGGTATGAAATCGAACGGATGGCAGAGGTGCCGCATATTACCGTCATTGAGAAAAATAAAAAGAAGGATACCTACTATGAACTGGATATTCATAAATTGCCGGGAGGCATGGAAGCGGCAAAGGCATTGAACCGTGCTTTGGAAGCGGTCTGGAATCAGAGTACGGCACAAAATGGAGAGGCGCAAAAGATACAGGTACCGCCTGAACGTACGGCGGAGTTGCTGGCAGCATGGGTAAATGTAAACCGACCGGGAGAAGGGCAACGAGCAGCGGCGGACTTTGGCGGAGCGCGCCTGTCCGTAGAATGGAACACCGATGGCAATATCTATAAAATCAATGGTACCTTGGAACTGTCAGCGCAGCAAACGGCAATACTGCTGGGGATGCAGAGCCGGACGGCAGGAGAAAGCCGTGTCCATATCAATGCAAATATGAAGTTATACGGCAGCGGCAGTGCGGCGGTGAACATGCCGCAAATACCGCAGGAACAATGGATAGACGCCAATTTGTTGATTGATAAAAAGCTGTTTGACAGCGACCGCGTTACGGTATTATACAATGGAACTGTTTTGCAATTTGACGCACAGCCACGTTTGGAAAACGGTACGACTATGGTGCCAATCCGCGGTATTATGGAAGCGGCGGGCGTGCCACCTGAACAAATTGCATTTGACGGTACACGGGGGACAGTGACAATCCAAGATGGAAAAAAAGCGATTCTGTTGACGCTAGGCAGCACTACTGCATTCGTAAATGGAAAAGAAGTGCAATTATTGTGCGCGGCATATGAGGCGGAGGGTCGCACATTTGTGCCGCTGCGGTTTGTATCGGAGGAACTCGGATTTCAGGTAGCGTGGACCGGATTAGACCAGCCCAATGGCATTTGTAATGGCGGTGTGGTGCGTTTGGAAAGGTGAGACAATGAATTGTGAAGTATATGAAGCAGGAAAGCTGCGTGACTGTGTCTTGCAGGCTGTGCAGCAAGATATAGCAGTCAGCGGTTTTGTGTTTGAGCAGCAGGAAACGTTGCTGGAAGCAGAACGGCTGGAACTGAAACAATGTCTGTTAAAGCAGGCGGCAATAAGAGAAAGTAAATTGGCGCGGCCGGATTGGTCAGAAGTGGTGCTGGAAGACTGCGACTTGTCGGGGGCAGTGCTGCGGGACGGTTCTCTCTATAAAGTGACGCTGCGGCGCTGCAAACTGGTGGGAACAGATTTGTCAGGAACTTTTTTGCGGGAGGTTACATTGGAAGACTGTGTCTGCCGCTATGCAAATTTGTCATTCGGACAGTGGCGGGATGTAATCATGCAAGGGTGTGATTTTTCACAGGCAAGTATGGACGGAGTGAAACATAAACATTGGACGATAACAGACTGCAATTTGCGGCAGGCGAATTTGTCGCAGACTGCACTGCAAAAGATAGATTTTTCCACGAGTGAAATCGGCGGCATTGTTCTGCAAGGCGAAGAACTGCGCGGCGCCGTGGTGTCGGAATGGCAAGCGCCGGAATTGCTGCGCTTTTTAGGCGTTAGCATAAAAGAAACATAAAAAGGTGCGGTAATTTTGTATGCTATAAACAAACAGGCGGAACCGAAAAGGTTCCGCCTGTTTGTTGCGCAATCAATTCACGCATGGTGATGTCAAAAAATTATTTGCATTTGCAGTTACAGTTGCAATTGCAATTTCCACCGTTGTCATTATTATCCTTATCACAATCTTTATCAGTATCGACAACATTTAAAACAACTCGTTTATCAATCAGCGTTTCAATGGTGTTGGTCGGATTGATAATCAATGTGCCAGTCAGGCTTATCTGTCCATTTTCATCAACATAGATTTGCGGTGCGATGAGTTGAGCACTGTAGCAGTAGTCAAACGTCATTAGACCGGTATCCTGGCAGGACAAGTAAGGAATACAGATGTCGTTTGTGAAAATGCTGGTCGGGTGTGTTGTTGTGGCATATTCAGCGTTGCGGATTAACATTTTGAAGCTATATGCGCCGCGGGCAGTTGTGACTGTACCGCACAGGATGTATTCTGCGATATAGTTAACCGTTGTACCCTGAGGTTCTACGACAATAGCAACTTTAGAACCTTCTTTGTTGTCCTGGCAAGCTGCATTAAGAGAATTCACGTTCAAATCTTCCAGTGCAATAGAAAATTTGTTTTGGTTGATAACATTCACAGGACCGTTATAAGGAACATTATTAATCAGGATATCGCCCGCCGACGGCATAGTAGTCGGATATGCGTCCAGAATGGAAGCACTGTAGGACTGGATGGAGAAGCAGGAGTTTTCATCAATGACAGGGTCTCCGGCACAGCAGCAGCCGCCTCCGCCGCATGGCGTATATTCTGTGATAATGCTACAGCCTGTAGGCGTCAGGTTCAACGGCTGATTCACGCTACAGCCGGATACAACCTTGCTGTCAAAAATTTGCTGTATGTTTGCATAGATAGAACGCGCGTCAGCATTGTTGAATTTCGGTGCGCTCATTCCGGTGCAGCAAAAACATTTTGCCGGCGGACAGTGGATTGGTTCGCAGCCGTTTGCGATAGGTCTTACCGGCTGGCGTCCGTTTGTATCGTTTGGATAACAATTGTTGTTGCAATTACAATTCATTGAAATTTCATCCCTTCAAAATTAAATTCAATAATAGAACTACAATAACATGATATGCAGGAAAAAACTTATGTGTGACGCCGTAAAAAGTCTTTACTTTTTAGGAATTTTGGTGTATGATTATATTATGAATATTTATGCGTTTTTGATACCATCACTTGACAAAGACACACACAGTTTTTCAGACACAAATCCTAAAATTGACGCCCGCTCCTCGTTCGCGGGCAAGAGCTCTGCTCTCTCGTCTTCCTAGTCACTTTCAAAATTTGTGTCTGAAAAACTCCGTCAGACCTTTCCAAGAAGAAAAATTAGGGCTGGCAAGACCGAGGACGAAGGCTTGCTTTCCTTGGGGTCAAGGACGAGAACGCTGCTAGCTCTAATTTTCACCTTCCAGGTACGCGTCTCTTGTGAAAGGCGTATGTGCTCTTGTCAAGTGATGGTAGGAGTCGTTTGAATAAAGGAATGCGGAAAAAGAGGTATGATGATGAATCAAATGAAACGGCTGCTTGCAGCAGTGTTAATATGTGCCGGTATTGCAGGGCTGGCAGGGTGCGGAAATACAAAAACATATCCGTTAAAAACGGGTGAAACCTTAACATATTGGATGAATTGGCACCGTGTGGGAAAGGCGATTGCGCCCTCTATGCAGGCAACGGAGTTTGGCAAAGGTCTGGAGGAACGCACAGGTGTTAAAATTGAATATATTCATCCAACAGGCGGCAATGAAGAAGAATATTTTGAGTTGATGATTTCTTCCAATAGTCTGCCTGATATAATAGAATATGAGTGGGACGGCGTTATCAGCGGCGTTTCCAGACAATTGTCTGCCGGAAAAATAATAGATTTGGCGCCGCTGCTGCCCCAATATGCGCCGGATTATAAAGCGTGGCTGGAACGCGATGACGAAGCCCGCAGACTGGCAACGACAGAAAATGGAAAATATCCCTATTTTGTAGGAGCCTATGCAGATGACTATCAAACGGTATATTTAGGACCATTTTTTCGGAAAGATTGGCTGGAGGAATTTGGATTACAAGAACCGGAAACAATTGATGAGTGGGAAAACACTTTGCGAATATTCAAAGAGAAAAAAGGAGCGCAGGCGCCGCTTTCTTTGACGCAGGAAATGGTGGAGAACAATGCTGTTATAGGCGCATATGGCGTGGGATACCTGTTTTATCAGGAAGATGGCAAGGTGAAATACGGGCCCTTGGAGACAGGCTTCCGCGATTATGTGCAGCGAATGGCGAAATGGTACAGGGAAGGGCTTTTAGATTCCATGTATCCACTGGTGGATCAGGCAAGAATTGAAATGAATTTATTTTCGGGAAAAACGGGCGCGGGATTTGCTTATCTTGGCGCAGATATTGGTACTTGGCAAAGAAAAATCAAGGAACAGCAACTGCCGATTGTGTTGACGGGCGTCAAAAATCCATCTCTGCAAAAAGGGGAATCAGCAAAAATTGCACCGCGCAACACGAGAGTAATCAGCACTTATGCTGCGGCGGTCAGTACACAATGTAAATCGCCGAAAACGGCGGTCCGGTTTTTGAACTATGCTTACACGGAAGAAGGAAAACGCTATTTTAATTTTGGAATAGAAAATGTGAGTTATACCATGAAGGACGGTGTGCCGACTTATACGCCGTTGATTACGGAAAATCCCAATATGCCGATGGTAAATGCGCTTGCTATGTATACCAGAGCAAGTTATGGCGGACCGTTTATCAGAGATGCGCAGTATACCGCTCAATATTATCAGGACGAAATACAGAAAGAGGCGTTGCATAAATGGGCGGACAATGAAGCGGCACGGTATATTTTACCCACGATGACGGTATCAGAAGATACGCAATGGTTCTCCGCAAGGCTGGAGAAAATGAAAAAATATCAGCGGGAAATGGTAACAAAATTGATGATTGGGGAATTGGATATGAACCAATATGACCAGTTTATACAGACGCTGAAAGACACTTATGGTATAGAAGAAATGATAGAGGTTTTGCAGCAGTTTTATGACGCTACACAAAGAAATTGAGGAGTACTATCTTATGAAAACAGTATCGGTAATACCCAATAAAATCAAAGATAAAGATTTTCGTGTTTTGCGCAGTGTCGTGCGTATTTTGGAAAAACAAGTGAAAGTGCTTGTCGACATTGGCAGCTGCGGGAGAATTGATGGACTGCGCGCGGCGCAGCGGCGCGGGGCGGAACTATATAAACGGGCGGACTGTATCATTGGACTGGGCGGAGACGGTACGTTGCTTTCCATTGCACCCAAAGCCAGCTTATATGATAAACCCATGTTTGGCGTGAATCTTGGCAGGGTGGGATTTTTGTCCTCTGTGGAAGTGGATACATTTGAAGAAAAATGGAAGCAAATTATGCGTGGAGAATACCGGATAGAATCGCGGATGATGCTGGAAACGGACTATCAGTCGCGTAAACGTACAGCGCTGAACGATGTGGTAATCACGAGGGAGAGTTTTTCACGCATGATTGAACTGCAAATTCATGTGGACGGCATCATGGTGGACTCCTATATGGCGGACGGCATTATCATTGCTACGCCGACGGGCTCGACGGCATATTCGCTTTCCGCCGGAGGGCCGGTAGTGCATCCGAATATGGATACTATTTTAATTACGCCGATTTGCCCGCACGATTTATATGCCCGGCCCATTGTTTTACCGGCAGACCGAACGGTCAGTATTAAGATTGGAAATACCTACCGATACACGGCGAAAATTACGGTGGATGGTCGGCGCGACAGGGTGATGACCTGTGGAGACGAGTTGTTTGTGACGCGTGCACAGAGCAGTTGTAAACTGATTAAAGTGGACGGAAAAAGTTTTTATGATATTGTTCGCGAAAAAATTGCGGGTAAATAGGAGGGCACAAACCAATGGCAAGCAAATATGACAGACATGCAAAAATCATTGAACTGATTGGTGAATATGAAATACAAACGCAGGAGGAATTGGTGGAGCGGCTGCGGGCGGAACAGTTTGACGCAACGCAGGCGACTGTCTCCAGAGATATCAGGGAACTGCGGCTGATTAAAGTAATGAGCGGAAACGGCGTGTATAAATATGCAACAACGGCGGCGGGGGCGGTAAGCGACACCACCGCCAAACTGCAAATCATTTTTTCAGAAAGCGTCACCACCATTGATTATGCGCAAAATATTGTTGTGGTTAAAACGCTGCCGGGTATGGCGCAGGCGGCGGCGTCCGCAATGGATGCAATGGAACATGACGGCGTGATAGGATGCATTGCGGGAGACGATACGGTAATGGTCGTCATTCGTGACACCAAGGATGCACAGAAATTGACGGCGAAACTGAAACGCCTGGTCAAATAAGGGAAGGGAAGTGAAGGCGTATGCTGGCGAATTTAAGTATTCAAAACATTGCCGTCATTGAATCGGTTCAGGTGGAATTTTATGATGGATTTCATGTCCTGACAGGAGAAACCGGCGCGGGAAAATCCATTCTGATTGATTCCATTGCCATGGTGCTCGGGCAGCGGACACAAAAAGAGTTGATTCGTACCGGCGCCAACAAAGCAAAGGTCAGCGCGTTGTTCTATGTGTCGGAGGAAGTGTGGAAGCTGCTGGAAGAGCATGGCATAGAGCGCACAGAGGACGGGTCACTGTTGGTGGAACGGGAATTGGCAGACAATGGTCGCAGCACCTGTAAAATAAACGGTTCTCTGTCCAGCGTCACCATTTTAAAAGAAATTGGAAAGTATTTGATACATATTCACGGGCAGCAGGATACCACGTTGCTCTACAGTGCAGAAAAACATATTGATTTGCTGGACGCTTGGGCGGGCGGCGTGCTGAAAACATGTAGCGAAGCGTATCATGAGCAATATATAGAATATGGCGCGTTGCGGCACCAATTGGAAAGCCTGCAAATGGACGAAAGCAAACGGGCGCGGGAAATCGATGTGCTGGAGTTTCAGGTGCAGGAGATTGAGGCGGCAAACTTGTTGCCGGAGGAAGAAAAAGAACTGGAAGAACGCAGAAATATTTTGGAAAATGCGGAAAAAGTCAATGAAGTATTGGCATTAACCTATCAGATATTATATGAGCAGGAATCCAGCGCCGCGGAACTGATTGGCGCAGGCAGTGCGCAATTGCAGACAATTGCGGGAATCGGAGAAGATTTTGCAGAGATATCCGGTCGTTTGGAAGATGTGAAATATAGCTTGGAGGACGTTACCGGCAGTATTGCCGCTTGTTTGGAAGATGTGGACTACAGCGGTCAGGAACTGGACAGGATTCATGACCGTCTGGACGCCATTCGTACATTGAAACGGAAATATGGACAGAGTATCGAAGAAATATTGCAGTTTCGGGACGAAGCGGCGCAGCGGCTGGAAGTGCTGCGCGGCAGTGAGCAGCAGTGCGGGCAGTTGGAACAGCAGCTTTCCCAGACGCGGCAAAAGCTGAAGCAAAACGCCGCAGAATTATCCCGGCAGCGCCGGAAAGCGGCGGCAAAGCTGGAAAAAGAAATTGAAACGCAGCTTGCGGAACTGCAAATGAAAGGCTGCAAGTTTAAAGTTGATATACAGGAGACGGAAGGATTCACGGCGAAAGGAACCGACAAGATTGAGTTTTTAATTGCGCCTAATGTTGGAGAAGAACTGCGGGCGTTATCGAAAATTGCTTCGGGCGGCGAACTCTCCCGTATCATGCTGGCAATCAAATGTATTATGGCAAAAGCGGACAGCAACGAGACCTATGTGTTTGATGAAATTGATACCGGAATCAGCGGACAGGCTGCAGAAAAAGTGGCGCAGAAATTGGAAAAGGTGTCTTTGCAAAAACAGACCATTATCATCACGCACAGCGGGACGATTGCGGCAATGGCGGATCACCACTATCTGATTGAAAAAAAAGTCAGCGGCGGCAGAACCATGACAGGTTTGCAGATGCTGGACAAAGAAGGGCGTATTCGTGAGATTGCACGGCTTGGTTCCGGCGGTCAGATTACAGAAACCGCCTGCCGTCACGCAGAAGAATTGCTTTCTTTGGCAGCGGAGACAAAAGCTGGACTGGTGCGCGCGGAAAAAGCATGAAAAACGCGAAAAAAAGCAAAAAACAGTGTAAGGTAAAGCAAGAAACGTTCTTTTTTTATGCAGCGCGTTGTAGTATAATAGGAGGTACATAGATGTTTGATTTGCGTGTCAGGCATCTATGTATTTTGATGTTTATGGGAGGAACCCGTGTGGAATTTGCAAACCGAACCATTGTGGTTGGTCATTACGGCAGTGGGAAAACGGAGTTTGCTTTGAATGCAGCATTACGTCTGCGGGAGGAAGGTAAACCTGTGACCATTGTCGATTTAGATACTGTCAATCCGTATTTCAGGACAAACGACGTCAGAAAAAAGCTGGAGACGTTGGGAATCAGTGTGATTGCGCCGATTTATGCAAATACCAATCTGGATTTGCCGGCGTTGCCGCCGGAGGTATACGCTGCGTTTGAAAGGAAAGAAGACTACGTGATTTTTGACGTAGGCGGTGATGATGAAGGCGCAACAGCGCTGGGGCAATATAAACCAAGATTTGACGGAGCACCCTACGAAATGCTGGCGGTTGTCAACGCAAAGCGTCCGCTGACAAGGACAGCGGAGGAAATGGCGGACAGTGTGCGGCTGATAGAGCAGACGTCGCGGCTTAACGTGAGCGCGCTGGTCAACAACACGAATTTGTCCTATGCGACGCAGCCGGAGGACGTGCTGGAAAGCGTCGGTGAAGTGGAACGTGCGGCAAAAATGCTGAACATTCCCGTGAAATGTACGGCAGTGCGGCGGGACTTGGCGCAGGCGGTGCGGCGGGATGATGTGTTTGCCTTGGATTTACAGTTGGAACTGCCGGGCGGCAGGGGATAGGGAATTGCATAGGGCGTTTTTCCTATGCCGATATAAAAGAAAAGGGAATTTCATGGTGGAGGTGAAAAGAGATGGCGAAGATTACCATCAATTTGGAAGCTTGCAAAGGGTGTGGCTTGTGTACAACGGTCTGCCCGCTGAATCTGCTTTCCATGGCGGAAAAAATGAATAAAAAAGGCTTCCGCCCCGCACAGATTCTGGAAATGGAAAAATGCGTGGGATGTGCGTCCTGTGCAACGATTTGTCCGGACTGTGTCATTGAAGTGGAAAAATAAAACGAAAAGAACAGAAATAGATTGGAGCGTGAAAGCAGTGTCAGAAAAAGTGTTAATGAAAGGAAATGAGGCGCTGGCAGAAGCGGCGATTCGCGCGGGCTGCCGGCTGTTTTTCGGTTATCCGATTACGCCGCAGACGGAGGTCTCGGCATATATGTCCAAACGGATGCCGCAGGTGGACGGTTTGTTTTTGCAGGCGGAAAGTGAAGTTGCAGCAATCAATATGGTCTATGGCGCGGCGGGCGCGGGTGCGCGCGTGATGACATCGTCCTCCAGTCCAGGAATCAGTTTGAAGCAGGAGGGAATTTCCTATATTGCAGCGTCTGATTTGCCTTGCTTGGTCGTGAATATTGTCCGCGGTGGTCCGGGACTAGGCGGTATCCAGCCGGCGCAGTCGGACTATTTTCAGGCAGTGAAAGGCGGCGGTCATGGCGATTACCATTTGGTGGTACTTGCGCCGGCGTCCGTGCAGGAATTGGTGGATTTGACGGCGGAAGCCTTTGATATCGGCGATATGTACCGCGTGCCTGTGATGATTATGGGCGACGGTATGCTGGGACAGATGATGGAACCCATTACGTTCGGCGAACCGAAAAAACGGAACTTGCCGGAAAAAACGTGGGCAACGACTGGAACCGCAATGCAGCGCAAAAAGAATGTTGTCAATTCTTTGTATTTAACGCCGGAGGAATTGGAAGAACTCAATAATGAGCGTGCGAAACGCTATGCGGCGATAGAAGAAAATGAAGTGAAAGTGGAATTGCAGCAAGTAGAGGATGCAGATTTGGTGCTGGTGGCATATGGCGTAACCGCCCGTATTGCCAAGACAGCAGCCGCAATTGCACGGGAAAAAGGTATGAAAGTCGGTCTTATCCGTCCTATCACCCTATGGCCTTTCCCTAAAAAAGAAATTGCAAATGCTGCAAAAACAGCAAAATGTTTCCTGACGGTGGAAATGAGTCAGGGACAAATGGTAGAAGATGTACGGCTGGCGGTAAACGGCACCAAACCGGTTCATTTTTATGGACGCAACGGCGGTATCGTTCCTACGCCGGATGAAATTGTGAAAGAAATGGAGAAATTGCTGGGAGGTGCGAGCGAATGAAAAAAGTATTTGAACGTCCTCACGCACTGTCCGATGTAACGCTGCACTATTGCCCGGGCTGTACCCATGGGATTGTGCACCGTTTGGTGGCAGAGGTCATTGACGAACTTGGCATTGAAGGAAACACGGTGGGGATTGCGTCTGTCGGATGCAGCGTGTTTTCCTATAACTATTTTGAATGCGACATGCAGGAAGCGGCACACGGACGTGCGCCCGCAGTGGCGACAGGCGTGAAACGCGCATTAAAGGATAAAATCGTGTTCACCTATCAGGGGGACGGCGACCTTGCGGCAATTGGAACGGCGGAAACCGTTCATGCGGCAACACGCGGCGAAAACATTACCGTGATTTTTATTAACAATACGACCTATGGTATGACAGGCGGGCAAATGGCGCCGACCACTTTGGTGGGACAGGTGACGCAAACCACGCCGTATGGCAGAAAAACAGAAACGCAGGGATATCCCATCAATATGTCGGAAATGTTGGCGACATTGGAAGGAACCGCATATATTGAACGCGTAGCGGCGGATAGCGTACAGCATATCCGTGCGGCAAAAAAAGCAATTAAAAAAGCGTTTGAAACGCAAATCGCAGGCAAGGGATTTTCTATGGTGGAAGTGTTGTCTACGTGTCCGACCAACTGGGGATTGTCTCCGGCGGAAAGTATGCAATGGCTGCGCGATAACATGATACCGCAGTATCCGCTGGGCGTATTCAAGGAGAAAGAGTAAGGAGGAGAGAACAGTGGGGATGACGCAAATTATTTTGGCTGGATTCGGCGGACAGGGCATTTTGTTTGCAGGGAAACAGCTTGCATATGCAGGAATGCTGACAGGTAAAGAGGTCTCCTGGCTCCCGTCCTATGGCCCTGAAATGCGCGGCGGAACAGCAAACTGCCACGTGATTTTGTCTGACCAGGAAATCGCAGCGCCGATGATTCAATCGCCGGATGTGTTGATTGCACTCAATCAGCCGTCTTTGGAGAAATTTGAAAAAGCAGTGAAAGCGGGCGGGAAAATCTTTTATGACAGTTCCATGATTGACCGTGCGCCGGAAAACAACGAAGCGCATGTTTTTGCTGTTCCGGCAACAACAATCGCGGCGTCTTTGGGCGCAAATAATCTGGCGAATATTGTTATGCTGGGAAAAGTGCTAAAGGAATCGGAAGTGCTGACCATGGACGAAATCCGTATGGCAATGGAAAAAACCATTTCCGCCAGAAAACAAAATTTGCTGGATTTGAACATGAAATGCTTGCAGGCAGGATTTGAATATCAGGCTTAACAATGAAATCAGAAAAAGCTTGGGATAGCCCACTGGGAATGCCAAGCTTTTTTTGATATATACCGACGGATAATTGGCGGCGGTATGGCGTAATTGGGATATGGGAGGTTGTTACTGTGGATATGCTGCATTTATCGGAAGAACAACAAAACAGATTGCTTGATGAAATAGAGGAACATGGCGATTTGACCGAAGCAGATAGAAAGATTCTGAAAGTTCTGTCAAAAAGTGAATTTAGCGATATTAAAATTGGTATTGCTCAAATGTTAGTAAATGATGAAACGCCGGAAAGCACTGCTGTTTTATTGTCTATGATAGAGGATGAGGACGACTTAGTCCGTGTAAACGCGATTGATTCTCTATGCGGCTGTCAGGATACCAACGTGATGAAAAGGTTGATGGACATTGCGCAAAAAGATACGAATCATCTGGTGCGCGAATATGCGATTTTATCCACGGTAGATATTGCGAAAAACAGGAAAGAATGCGGTAATACCGACATAGTTCCTTTTTTGCAGCAGATATTGAAAAGAGAGTCTGATAGCGGTATTCGTTTGGCATGTTATAGAGGGCTATATCTTTTTGGAGACAAACGTTATTTGTCACAATTGGAACAGGGGCTTTTGGAGGAAGATTACCAAAACCGCTGCGCCGCGGTTCATATTTTATCCGAAATAGCAGATGGTAAAAATGTTGAACAGATAAGAAATATTTTGGTGAATACACGAAAGAAGGAAAAAATCTATGCAGTTACTGATGCCATTGACCGCGCGCTGTCAGAGATGCAGTAAAAAATGCAGTTTACTCCAATAAGAAGATTATCTTCCTGCAAGGCGCGTGAAATGATGAAAACGTACTGAGAGAAAATTAGCAGTCGGGGCGCTTAACTTTTGGTTGCCTAATATATAAAATGAAAGGACGCAGAACAAATTCCATACAGTTCTGCGTCCTTTTGATATTTTTGGTTTAGGCATAAGGGAGTCGAATCTTATACGCCATGCAGGGAAAATTTTTCGTAAATGCGCGCCCGCGAACCGCTTTCCATACGTCCAGTATGCAAAGGAACCTTTTCCTTGCCTTACAAAAAATTTTTTCCTGCATGGTTCTGTGAAGTCCCTAGGAGCAGATTTTTCTGTATGCAAGGAAAAAATACGCAGGAATACTGGCGTATTTCAAGTGTTTTTGACACAGCATACGGAAAAATCTGCCCTAGAGACCGCATAAGATTTGACTTTTGTTTGCCTATTTGGAGAGTTCGGAAATGGCGCGCTGCAATTGAATATCTTCTTCCTGTGGAATGTCCGCCGGATTGGTTCCTTTCAGATATTCCGGCGTAGGGACTTCAATGTCGGGCGCAATGCCGAGATGATGAATATTATTGCCGTTCGGGGTGAGATAGCCGGAAGTTGTCAGATATAAGGCGGTTTCGCCCTCTTTTGTTTCGTCAAAGGGGATAATACTTTGTACAATGCCTTTTCCGTAGGTTTTTTCGCCAATCAAAACAGCGCGTCCATGGTCGTGCAACGCACCGGAGAGTACCTCAGAAGCGCTGGCGCTGCTGCCGTTGATGAGCACAGCCAATGGGATATCATAATAGTTTGCGTCAGATTTATATTCTGTTTTGCTGCCGTCCTTGTATTCAAAAGAAGTGATAATGCCTTCCGGCAGCAAATAATCGGCAATTTCCTTGGTGGAGGAAAAAGCACCGCCGGGATTGTACCGCAAATCAATGACCAATCCTTTGAGACTATCTTTGCCAAGTGCGTCTACAGCGCTTTTAAATTCTTGGTCTGTTTTTAGTTCAAAATTGGTGATTTGAATATAACCAATTTGGTTGGGTAACATTTTGTGTTTCACTGTATGATTCACAATTTTGGCGCGCGTAATATTGTATACCACGGCGTCCTGTTGCCCTGCCGGACGAATCAATAGCTTAATATTTTCACCGATACTGCTTTCATCGCCGCGCATGAGTTTGACGGCGTCTTGATAATTGTCGCCGGAAACCGCCATATCGTTAATCGATAAGATTTTGTCGTTTGGTTTTAGCCCTGCCTGTGCGGCAGGAGAGCCTTCCACGGGTGCAACAACCGTCAGCAGATTGTCGGTCGGGTCAACGGATACCGTTGCGCCGATGCCGGTAAATTCACTGTTTAAATCGTTTTGCAGTTCTGTGTAATTTTCCGCACCCATGTAGTAGCTGTAAGGGTCGCCCAATGCCGCAACCATGCCGGCAACCGCGCCTTCATATAATTTTTCTTCATCAATTTCACCATAATAGTTTTTTTGGATGGTGTTATACGCCTTTTGTACCATGCCGGGCGGCGTTTGATTTACTTCAAAAAACGCAGTGGAGAGCAGCAGCGTACAGAAAAAGGTAACAATGACTGCGAAAACTGTTTTGTTGTTTTTCAAGAAGAACTCATCCCTTTCACAAAAGTCTGAAAAGGGAATGACCCTGCGGACCATTCCCAATATCAATGCAATTTTATAAGCATGGAAAAATCAAAGTTTATATGATTTTGTGCTTTCTGTGCTTATCAAAATAGGAACCGCTGCATGAAAAATGCAGCCGGATTCGGAGATAGAATACCTATGCCGCATTTTCCCATATGTTTTTTTAGCGGATAGGTTTATCAATATTCTGGTCACGACCGGGTCCAACGCCAATCATGGATACCGGAACGCCGATTTCTTCTTCAATCCGCTGAATATATTTCTTTGCATTTTCGGGCAATTCTTCATAGGTACGAACGCCGCTGATATCGCCGCTCCAGCCCGGTACTTCTTCATAAACCGGTTCGCAGCCCTCCAGTTCCTCAATGGTTGCCGGGAATTCGCGCAAAATTTTTCCGTCTTTTTGATATGCCGTACAAATTTTCAGCGACGGAATATCGGAGAGGGTGTCCACTTTGTTCAGTGCCAAAGAGGTCAGACCGCTGGTGCGGACAGAGAAACGCAAAATCACCAAATCCAGCCAGCCTGTACGGCGCGGACGACCGGTTGTCGTACCGAATTCGCCGCCGCGGTTGCGGATAAGGTCGCCTGTTTCGTCCAGTAATTCGGTCGGGAAAGGGCCTTTTCCAACACGTGTGGTATAGGCTTTGGCAATCCCCAAACATTCGTCAATCATTGTGGGGCCAATGCCGGAACCAACGCAAACACCGCCGGAAACAGGGTGAGAGGATGTGACATAGGGGTAAGTCCCGAGGTCAATGTCCAGCAGCGTACCCTGTGCGCCTTCGCAGAGAACAGATTTTCCTGCTTTGATTGCATCATACAGTAAAATGGTAGTATCTTCCACATAAGGTGCAATCCGTTTAGCATATGCCTGATATTCCGAAATTATGCTTTCTTTATCCAATGCTTCGCCGCCATAGACCTTGGTAATTATTTCATTTTTCAGGTCAATGTTGGTGCTGGCTTTTTCTACGAAAATATCGTCATGTACAAGGTCGTAAATACGGATACCGCTGCGCTCCGCTTTGTCCATGTAGCACGGACCAATACCGCTTTTGGTCGTACCAATATCACGTTTGCCGCGCGCTTTTTCCGACAAACCGTCTAAAGCGATATGATACGGCATAATGACATGGGCGCGCGGGTCAATTTTCAAGTTTGAAGTGGTAACACCGCGTCCTGCCAGCATATCCAATTCTTCCAAAACCACTCTGGGGTCAACCACAGTACCGTTGCCAATCAGACAGAGGGTGTTTGGGTTTAAAATACCGGAGGGAATCAGGTGTAATTTATATTGTTCGCCATTTGCTTCTACTGTATGTCCGGCGTTGTTTCCGCCTTGACTGCGGACAACGACCTGCGCCTGTGACGCAAGGATATCCGTAACTTTTCCTTTTCCTTCATCGCCCCACTGGGCGCCGATTAATACTTTTGTTGCCATGATGATTTCATCCTTTCCTGCAAGGTGCTTTTTGCTTCTATGTAAGGTTTTCTTGTGCAGTTGAAAACACAGGAGACTTTAGCAGCCTCCTGTGTTCGGCTGGGTTTATTGTTTGCTTAAATAATCGTTAATTTTGCTTACCAGTTCATCTGCATTTGCGCCGTGCACCATACAAGCCTGTTCAATAGATTCGCCGCTTGCAGAAGGGCAACCTAAACAATGCATACCGATTTCCAGAAAAAACTGAGCTGTGCCTGCGTCCAAACGAAGTGCGTCAGCAATGATTGTATCTTTTGTAACCTGAGCCATAACAAAATACCTCCATGAAGTTCCCGAGCGCCTTTTTCAGATAAAACGCAACGGTCATTTTTAGTGCCTGTTCAGACACCCTATTTATTATACAACAATTACCTGCCAAAATGCAAATTTTTTTTAGAAATTAGTTGATTTTTATAAATTTGTATGAATATAGATGGAATAAATAGACGAAACCATGAAAGAGGGCGGGAAAACATGAATACACTGTTGTTGGATTTAAGTAGGGAACAGAATAAATGGCACAGGCGTCGGGAAGTATCGCAGCTGGAACTGGATGGACAGCGGCAGGTGGTGCGTCTTGGTATACCAGATGACCGTTGGCAAAAACAGACAGATAAAAAGTTGGTTCGTCAAATTGGAAAACTGGCGCGCCGCTGTGGGGCGCAATACGCAGTTTTGGGCGATGCGCTAATGGGCAGCGGGAAAGGCGGAAAAGCATTGCAGGAAAGCGGATTGACGTTTTGCGATGGAACACCGCTGCATATGCCGCTCTATCCGGTAGCAGTGCATAAACTGGCGAAAGAGTCAGGGGTGAATCTGATGGAGTCGCCGGTTACCATAACGGGCGATATCAACGAGATAGTCGGATTTATTTGGCAGATGAAGGATGAGGTGAAATATTTTGCTGTAGCAGGCGGGGCGGAATATGCCGATTTGATTACCTATCTATATGACGAATATGGAATCAGTGTCCGGCTGGTGGAGGAAGCGCACAGCGGTATTTGTGTGGCGGCGGGCGGACAGAAAGAGCGGCTGGAAGGAAATCTGGTGCTTGATTTTAGCGGAACAAACGAAAAAGCAATCCGTGTCAGTTTGGATATGGGGCAGTGGAGCCAGAGATTGGGTGAAATGACAAAAGGTAGTAACTTAGGCGCGGCTGAAGCGCTGCTGCGTATGCTGGGAGAACAACCGGCTGAAGCGCTGCCGCGGTATTGTAAAGGCATTTCGCTGTTGCGGGAGAAACCTGTCCGATTATGACGGAAAAAACCGATTGACGGATACTTCCATGTTATGGTATAATATATTTCCAAGAAGGGATTTTCTCCGGCTTACGCCGTCGATTCATCCCCCCTTGGGAATTCCCCCTGCCGCCGTCCTTCGCTCTCGCAGCGTGTCTCATACTTCGACACTTGGACGGCGAGAGGTATAAAAACTTCGGTACACGTCCGAAGTTTTTATGAACGGAAAGTTTGGGACTCCCTTCATTTTTCTGCATTTTTGACGAAAAAAGTATAGTTATTATAGTGGTATAGGTGCAGAGCATTATCCTCAAGCGTAAGGACATACAATGTTTTCAATGCCGGAAGAACCGGCTGCATATAGACAATAAGATAAAATACAAGAAGGGGTGCGACAAAATGGGATTGGTAACATTAGATTATTCCAGAGCAGTGAAAAAAAGTGAAATGAAAAATGTTTGGGCGCTGGTGGAAGCAGCGCACAAAACGCTGACAGACAAAACAGGCGCAGGCAACGATTTTTTGGGCTGGGTTGATTTGCCGCTGGACTATGATAAAGAAGAGTATGACCGCATCAAAAAAGCGGCGGCAAAAATTCAAAATGATTCTGAAGTGCTGGTTGTTGTGGGAATCGGCGGTTCTTATTTGGGTGCGCGCGCGGTGATTGAAGGACTGACAAGTTCTTTTTATAACATGATGGAGAAGCAGCAACGCAAAACGCCGCAGATTATCTTTGCAGGAAATTCCATCAGCGGAACCTATTTGGCAGATGTGATGGATTTTGTGAAAGATAAAGATTTTTCTGTCAATATCATTTCAAAATCCGGTACCACAACAGAACCGGCAATTGCGTTTCGTATGCTGAAAAAAATGCTGGAAGAAAAATATGGTGAGGAAGGTGCGCGGGAGCGTATCTATGCAACGACGGATAAGGCGCGCGGCGCGCTGAAAAACCTCTGTGATACCATGGGATATGAAACATTTGTCATTCCGGACGATGTAGGCGGACGGTACAGCGTATTGACCGCAGTGGGACTGCTGCCGATTGCTGCTGCCGGCATTGATACAGATGCGCTGATGGCAGGCGCGGCGCAGGCGCGCGAAGCATATCGGGAACCTACTATGGATAACGATTGCTATTTATATGCGGCTGCACGCAATATCCTCTACGCCAAAGGGAGAAGCATTGAAATTATGGCAAATTATGAACCGGCGCTGCACTATTTTGGAGAGTGGTTCAAACAACTCTATGGAGAAAGCGAAGGAAAAGATAACAAGGGGATTTTCCCGGCAGCAGTGGATTTGTCCACAGATTTGCATTCCATGGGGCAGTATATTCAAGAAGGCCGCCGGCAGATGTTTGAAACAGTGCTGAATGTGGAAAAACCGAAACGGGAACTGGAGATTTTTGAGGACGCCGACAATGTGGACGGACTTAATTTTCTGGCAGGAAAAACCGTTGATTATGTCAACAAAAAAGCGTGTCAGGGAACCATGTTGGCGCACACAGACGGCAACGTGCCCAATCTTTTGCTGAATATTCCGGAAATGGATGCGCATTCTCTGGGCGCAATGATTTATTTCTTTGAAAAAGCTTGCGGTATCAGCGGCTACATGCTGGGTGTAAATCCGTTTGACCAGCCGGGTGTGGAAGCCTATAAGAAAAACATGTTTGCACTGCTTGGCAAGCCCGGTTATGAAGAAATGAAAAATGAATTAGAAAAAAGACTGAAAAATGCTTGAACTATTGTAAAATTTATGTTAAAATAAACCTAAGTTATCGAAACAATACGAAAAATAACGGAGGGATTTGTTATGGTAAACCTAATTATTGGTAAAAAAGGAACCGGCAAAACGAAACAACTTATAGATAGAGTGAATGCAGCAGTACAGATTGACAAAGGTCATTTGGTGTTCATCAACAACGGACAGCGTCATGTTTATGATTTAGACCATAAAATCCGTTTGATTGATACGGCTGAATTTAAAATTGATACATATCAGTCTCTGTATGGACTGTTATGTGGCGTGATGGCGCAGGATTATGATATTTCCAATATCTTTATTGACAGCATTACTAAAATTATTCCGGGTCAGGACATTGCGGATGCAGAATGTGTATTTGAGGAATTGGAACATGTTGCGGCAAAAGCAAATGTAAATATCGTTATCACAGCAAGTATTGCTGTGGAGGAAGCGCCGGAATATATTAAAAAATATTTATAAGGAATATTTGAAACGAATTCAAAACGCACGGTGCTTTTTTAACAGCATTCCGTGCGTTTTGCTTGAAAACGTGTTTCTATAGAAAAGAAAACCCAGTTTAGGAGGACAATCCATGATTTATCATAGTACAAGAGATACCGGTTTACAGGTTTCTTCCGCGCAAGCAATTGTGAAAGGAATTGCGCCGGACGGCGGTTTGTTTGTACCAGGGGAGAAACCTAAGATTTCCATTGAGGATATTGCGGGATTGGTAGACAAGAGTTATAGGGAAAAAGCCAAAGGAATTTTGGAACTGTTTTTGTCTGATTTCACAAAAGAAGAAATTTCAGATTGCGTGGAAAAAGCCTATAATAAAACAAAATTTGAAACGGACAGTATTGCGCCGCTGTATGAATTGAACGATGCGGCATATATATTGGAACTGTGGCACGGACCAACTTGCGCGTTTAAAGATATGGCGCTGCAAATTTTGCCGCATTTGATGACAACGTCCATGAAAAAAATCGGTATTGATAAACAGGTTGCAATTTTAGTTGCAACGTCCGGCGACACAGGGAAAGCTGCCTTAGAGGGCTTTAAGGATGTGGAAGGCACAAAAATTCAAGTGTTTTTCCCAACCGGCGGCGTGAGTGAAATGCAGAAAAAGCAAATGGTGACGCAGGAAGGAAACAACGTTGCTGTGACAAGCGTTAACGGCAATTTTGACGATGCGCAGTCCGGTGTAAAAGCGATTTTCGGCGACAAAGAATTTGGCGCGACTTTGGAACAGCGCGGGTCACTGCTTTCTTCAGCGAATTCTATCAACTGGGGACGGCTGGTGCCGCAGATTATTTATTATGTTTCCGCCTATTGCGACTTGGTGAAAGCTGATAAAATCAAAGCCGGCGACGCGGTGAATGTTTGCGTGCCAACAGGAAATTTTGGCAACATTCTGGCAGCGTGGTATGCAAAGGAAATGGGTATTCCGATTCGGAAATTCATTTGTGCGTCCAATGAAAACAATGTGTTGACAGACTTCATTCGTACCGGCGTCTATGATAAAAACAGAGCGTTTAAGGCAACGATTTCACCGTCCATGGATATTTTGATTTCCAGCAATCTGGAACGTTTGTTGTTTGACATCACGGGCGGCGACGAAGGTCGTGTGCGCGAATGGATGCAAGAATTGCAGCAAACAGGACGCTATGAAGTGCCGCAGGTAACAAAGAATAAATTGAAGGAATATTTCTATGGCGGATTCTGTGATGATGAAGGGACAAAACAGACGATTGCAGAAGTTTGGAAAGAATATAATTATCTGATGGATACCCATACTGCGGTCGGATACAGAGTTTACCGTCAATATGTCGAAGAAACTGGCGATACGACCAAGACAATTGTGGCGTCGACCGCAAATCCGTTTAAGTTTTGCAGCAGCGTGTTAGAAGCGGTGCAGGGAAAACCGCAAAAGGGAACCGATGAATTTGAGGTTGGGAAAATACTTTCCGAACAGACAGGACAAAAGATTCCGGCAGGTTTAGCACAATTGAAAGAAAAAGAAGAACGGTTCAGCGAAGTTTGCGATAAAGACGCAATGAAACAAATTGTAGATAAATTTTTGGGGTAAAAAGAGATTGGTCTTTACGTCAAGGCGAAAAGAGCTTGAGGCGTTAGAGCTGAAAAGGGATTGACTTTTACGTCAATCCCTTTTTTAGAAAACAACATTTTCAGGAAAATCTAATTTTTACTTTTCCTGAAAGGTGTTGCAGCAAGTGTCGCCTGCCTCGTGAGCGTGAGAGCAGTTCACATCAATCGTCGGTGCAACGCAGTTACAGCCGTTTTCATTATGAACACAAGTTTTTACATTACAGCTTACGCGCGGAATACAGGTACAAGTTTTTTCTTCCATGCATATCAACTCTTTTCTGGAGAATTCTAAATAAAACAGGTTTGCTTATAAAAAACGGCAAATTGCTGCCGGAATATACATGACGATACGATTCATGTACGCACTTAGTATGAAAAAACAATAATGTAATTATACAAGAAATAAAAGGAATGTGAAACATGTCGATTTATGCCATTTCCGATTTGCATCTCCATTTGGGGATTCCATCAAAAAATATGAATGTATTTGGCAGCCAGTGGGAAAACTATGTGGAGCGGCTGGATGCATCTTGCGGACAATTAACGAAAGACGATATCTTGCTGATTCCGGGAGATATTTCCTGGGCAACGTATGTGCAGGAAAGCCTACCGGATTTTGCGTTGCTAGAAAAATGGGATGCTGTAAAATTGATTTCCAAAGGCAACCATGATTATTGGTGGACAACAGCAAACAAATTGGAAACATTTCGTATGGAAAACGGTTTGGAGAGCATTCATTTCCTACATAACAGTTTTTATCCCTGTGGAGACATTGCTATTTGTGCAAACAGGGGCTGGCTGATTCCGGGTACGCAGGGATTTGGGAAAGATGACCAGAAAATTTATGCGCGGGAACTCATTCGGTTGGAATTGTCCTTGCAAGCGGCGCAGCAAGCCGGATATGAAAGAAAAATTGTCATGACACACTATCCGCCGGCGCTTGGCAGCAACCAGCCGGATGAAGCAATTTTAGCGCTGCTCAAACAATATGGCGTGGAAATTTGTATTTACGGTCATTTGCACGGAAAAAAGCAGGGGGACGATGTGCTGTGCGGCACGGTGGACGGTATTGCATTTCACATGGTGTCCAGTGATTATTTGCAATTTCAGCCACTGCGCATTCTGGATTGACGGAAAGGAAACAAGTGATGGACAGAAAAGAAAAAGTATATGCTTATATATGCAGTAAAAGTTATGTGCCGCTGAAACAGGAAGAATTGGTGACGGTGCTTGGCGTACCGGCAGAAGATGTGCCGCAATTTACCAAGATTCTGGACGAGTTAGAAAGGGAAGGACGTATTTTTCGCAGCAAACGCGGACGGTATTTGTCGGCGCAGCGAGAGGCGATGGTGGCGGGAATTTATACCTCCAGCGAACGCGGCTATGGTTTTGTAACGCCGCTGGAAGAAGGAACAGAGGACTATTATATTGCGCAGGAGGATGCGGCGGATGCCATGCACCGCGATACGGTTTTAATGAAAATTGTCAGTGAAGGAACCGGCGGGCGGCGGACGCAGGGGAAAATTATGAAAGTGCTGCACCATGCAACGGAAACACTGGTGTGTAAATACGTGAAGCAGGGACAGAAACGCCTTGCAATACCGGACGGCACAAAAATTTGGCAGGAGATACGCATTCATAAAGCACATACCATGGGCGCAGAAAACGGACAGAAAGTGGTTGTGAAAATTCGGGACTATGGCGGAAAAAATCAAACGGTCACAGGCGAAATCATTGAAATTCTCGGCTGGGCAAACGATCCGGCAGTGGTGATGAAATCGCTGGTGCGTACCTATGGACTGCCGGAAGCATTTCCAGAAAAAGCGATTCAGGCGGCAGAGGAGGTGCCGGCGGAAATTGGGGAAAACGATATATCCGGACGGCGTGATTTGCGCGAGCAGATGATTATCACGATTGACGGCGCGGATGCGCGGGATCTAGATGACGCAGTCAGTGTAAAGCGGTTAGCTAATGGTAATTTTAAGCTGGGCGTGCACATTGCGGACGTATCGGAATATGTGCAGCAGGATGCGGCGCTGGATAAAGAAGCACTTGAACGCGGGACAAGCGTCTATTTGGCGGGCGGTGTGATTCCCATGCTGCCGCCGCGGCTCTCTAACGGCATTTGCAGCTTGAATCCGCGTCAGCCGCGCCTAACACTGTCGGCAGAAATGGAAATTGCGCCGGAGGGCGAAATTGTAGATCACGATATTTTCACCTCGGTTATCAGGACGCGCTACCGCATGACCTATGATGAGGTGACAAAAATTCTGGAAGGGGATAAGGCGCTGCGGGAATCCTATGCAGATATATGCGATATGCTAGAGGACATGAAAACGCTTGCCATGATTTTACGTGCTAGGCGGACGCGCGGCGGCAGTTTGGATTTTGATTTTCCGGAAGCGAAGTTGTTTTTTGATGACGAGGGACGCGTGACGGATATTCAAAAAGAAGAACAGGGACTCTCGAATCAAATCATTGAGGAGTTTATGCTGGCGGCAAACAGGACAGTTGCAGAACATTTCTTTTGGCTCAAAACACCGTTTGTCTACCGTGTTCATGAAGCGCCAGATGCAGAAAAAATGGCGGAACTCAATCAAACGCTGCATTTGTTTGGATATCAAATCAAAGGTGGTGTGGAGGAAGTGCATCCGAAATCGCTACAAACGATTTTGGAGGACATTAAGGACAAGCCTTTTCAGCGCATCGTGGGAACCATGATTTTGCGTAGCATGATGAAAGCTCGTTATACATCGCAGAATTTGGGGCATTTTGGGCTTGCTGCCAAATATTATTGCCATTTCACGTCGCCCATTCGCCGTTATCCCGACCTCATGGTGCACCGCATTGTGAAAATGGCACTCCGTGGGGAATTACAAGGCGCACAGGAGACTGCTATGGAACGCGCGGCGGTAAATGCGGCGGAAATCGCCAGTGAACGGGAGCGGACGGCGGAAGAAGCGGAACGCGCCAGCAGAAAAATCAAAATTGCAGAATATATGAAACAATTCGTAGGAGAAGCATTTGATGGTATCATTTCTTCTGTGACCGGATTCGGACTGTTTGTGGAGTTGGAGAATATGGTGGAAGGCTTGGTGCATGTGACACAGCTTCAAGACGATTACTATGAATTTATTCCAGAGCAATGTAGGCTCATTGGCGTGCGGAATAATCGTCAATATGCCATTGGGGATATGGTGCGCGTCCGGCTTGTACGCGCGGATGAAGAAAATGGAGAAATTGATTTTGTTTTGGCAGAAGATGAAGGGGATGAGCGTGATGGAGGGGCGGTTTAAAATTGGAATGCGCATGATAAAGACGGCTGTTGCAGTGCTGCTTTGCATGCTGGCAATGATGTTTTTTCCGGTGGAGAACGCATTTTATGCCTGTATTGCAGCTGTTATTTGTATGCAGCAGACCATGGAGCATACCATTCAAATTGGATTGAACCGCATGAAAGGTACGATTGTCGGAGCGTTGCTGGGCATTGGCGCGTTGATGCTGCAGCAGTGCATCACAACAGATTTAAGCGTTGTTTTTGCGCCGATTGGTGTGATTTTGGTACTGTATTTATGTAATATCATGAAAATGCCGGCAAGTTGTTCCATTGGCTGCGTAGTATATTTGAGTATTTTATTGGTGCGGCGGGATATGCCGCCGTACCTGTTCGGACTGATACGTGCGCTTGAAACATTTGCCGGTATCTTGATTGCCATGATGGTGAATTTTTGCCTTGACCGCAGTTTTATACAAAAAATATGCCGGTTCCGAAAAGGAACCGACGAAAACCGTACATAATCTAAATTAGAACTTTTATTTTGACATCAATACCATGACGTCATCTTCTTTTATCATGGTGTTCCCTTTGGGGAAAATGGTTCTGCCGTTTCGTTTCATCAGAATTACGAGTTGATGCGGCGAAAGCGTGATTTCAGACAGCGTTTTTCCAATCCACGCCGGGCGGTCTGTCACGTGCAGCTCCAGCAGTGATAAATCGGGCGCGTCATCAAAAGCGAGCGCGCTTAAAATGGCAGTGTCGCCGGACTGAATCATGGTTTTTCCACTGGGAATAATCGTTTCTGCGCCGCGCAGCAGTACGACCAGCAAAGTGCCGGGCGGCAGTCCGATACTGCGGACTGGTTTTCCTGCCCACTCGTGTCCTTCGGGAATATGAGATTCGATGAAATGAAGTTCCAATTCCTCTTGATAGTCGTTGAAGGTGCGGCGAACATCTGTTGTGGCGTCTACCATTTGCAACTTTTTGGCAACCCATGGCAACAGAGAACCTTGAAACAAAATCGACAACAGCACAATGCAAAAAACAATATGAAACACATCGTTTTTGGTATAGGCAGGGCTGATGGTTGCCATAATGGCAAAAACGATAGATGATGCGCCGCGCAGACCTGACCAGGATACCAACAGTTTTTGCCCAAGGGAACTACGACTGGGATGCAATAGACCAAACACAACAGCCGGACGTGCAATCAAACTCAGGAACAGCGCAATAGCGAGCGCGGGCAGTAAAATATGCGGTAAAGTGGAGGGAAAGGCAAGCAGTCCCAGCAAAAAGAAAATTACGATTTGCATGAGTCCCGTTACGCCGTCAAAGAAATGTACTAAAGACGTTTTGTTTTTGACTTTGGCATTCCCAATTAAAATACCGGTAATATATGCACTTAAATATCCATTTCCGCCGAGCGCAGTCGGAATGGTATAGGAAAGCAGCGCAACAGCTAACACAAAAATGGTATCCATGCCGCTTTGCGAAAAAGAGAGACGGCGCAATACCCAAATTGCGGCGACCGCAATCACAACACCGAAAATGGCGCCATAGACCACTTGGGAAAAAATGAGATAGGTAATAGAACCGGAGGAAGAAGAGCCTTGCATCAGCGTTAAGATGATGATGGTCAGCATGTAGGAAAAAGGGTCGTTGCTGCCGCTTTCGATTTCCAGAAGGGAAGCGGTATGTTCTTTGAGATTTAGTTTTTTGCTGCGCAAAATAGAAAAGACGGAAGCGGCGTCGGTAGAACTGATAACAGCGCCGATTAGCATACTTTCCAAAAAAGCAAAACGCAAAATAAAATAACAAAATAAACCTGTGAGGGCGGCAGTGAGGATAACACCTGCCGAGGAAAGCAGAACTGCTCTGCCTGCAACCGGTTTGGCTGCGTTCCAATTTGTGCCAAACCCGCCGTAAAACATAATAAAAATCAATGCAATGGAACAAATTTGTTCCGCAAATTGATAATTGTCAAACGGAATTTTGAATAACCCGTCAGAGCCGAAAAGCATACCCAGCCCCATGAATAAAAGAAGGGCGGGGACGCCGAATTTTTGGGATAAACGGTTTCCGGCAAGACAGAGGATGAGTATGACGGCGCATAACAGTAGCAACGTCGGCATAGGCGGAGCCTCCTTATTTATGATAATGCTTTTTATTATAACATATGAAACTTTAGCGTTCTATGGTAAGTAACCGGAATAGGGCTACTTTCCAATCACCAAATGTCGGAGCATGTATCCGATTTTGATACCTCTCGCCGTTTTGAATGCCGCGCCTAAGCGGCGAGACACGCGAGCGTAGAAGGTGGCAGGGGGATAAATCGACGACGTAAGTCGGAGAGAATCCCTTCTTGGAAAGAAGAATTCTGCACCTATTATAACATAGATATGCTGCATGTGCAAGAAATTTGATTGGAGGACAAAAGAAAATGGGAATGCAAGTCAAAATTTTAAAAACGCCGGATACACTGGAGGATGCATTTTTGATTCGGGAGGAAGTGTTCATAAAAGAGCAAGGGTTTCAAAATGAATTTGATGATATTGATAAGGTAAGCTGGCATGCGGTTGCCTATGACGAAGAAAAACCGGTTGCCTGCGGCAGATTGTTTCAAAAGGAAGCGAATACCTATGTAATCGGACGTGTGGCGGTATGCCACGCTTTTCGCGGACAACATCTGGGAGAACTTATCATGAAGTCTTTGGAAGCGCAGGCGAACCGTTTGGGGGCAAAGGAAATTGAACTCAGCGCACAATGCAGGGCGGCGGGATTTTATGAGAGACTGGGATATGAGGCGGAAGGGGAAGAATATTTAGATGAATTTTGCCCACATATTCAGATGAAGAAAAAATTGTGAGAATTTTGCGGATTTCTTTATAATTTTTTTGATAAATCAACAAAAAATACTTGTTATTCCTGAGAATTATGGTATAATAGTCGTATAACGACTATTATAAATCAAAAGTGCCTCCGTCTCGCCGACCATAAAAGTCGGCAACCGACGGAGATGCACGAAATTATACCAAATTGCTTCGCAATTATGGTATAATAGTCGTATAACGACTATTATATGAATGAAAAAGCGCCGCCGAATCGTTTCGTCGCTTTGCTCGAAACCGGCGATGCGCAGAATGATACCATAATTATGACATAATAGTCGTATATGGATAGCGAACGCATTGATGGAAGGGAGGCGGCTTCAGTGCCCGAACCGATTAAAGTCCAGGTGAAAATAGACCATAAAAATTATCATTTGGTGTCGACGGAACCGGAAGCATATCTACATAAGGTTGCTGAACTTGTCAATGGCAAACTAGCGGAAATTGAGAGCAGAAACCAGTTTATCAGTACAGATGTTAAAATGGTGCTGACCGCGCTGAATTTAGCGGAAGACGTGATAAAGTCACAAAATGAAACGGCAACGTTGCGGCAGGAAATGAAAGAATTGCGGGCACAGGTGGAGGAAATGGAAGTGGAACTGGACTGTCTGCGGGAAGAAGAACAAAATGTGCAGACAGCAATGTTTGATAAAACAGGAAAACCGACAGAACATGGGAAAAGGTAAAACAGATGGGAATTGAATTATTGGCACCAGCAGGAAGTAAAGACGCGCTTCAAGCGGCAGTGCAAAATGGTGCAGATGCAGTCTATTTAGGCTTGCAGGCATTTGGCGCAAGGCAGTATGCAAAGAATTTTGATGTGGAGAGTTTGCGCGAAGCGGCGGTTTACTGTCACCTGCGCGATGTTCAGATTCATGTTGCAATGAACACGCTGATTTATGACAGGGAGTTGCCGCAGGCAGTGCAATTGGCAACGGAAGCGGTGCGAGCCGGTGCGGATGCGCTCATTATTCAGGACTTAGGATTTGCCAAAGTTTTGCTGGAAGCCGGTATTCCCATTCCGCTTCACGCCAGCACGCAAATGACCATTCACAATTTGGAAGGCGCGCGCTTTGCGCAGCAAGCGGGCTTTCGCAGAGTTGTCCTTGCGCGGGAATTACCGCGCAGCGAAATGGAAACGATTTCCAGAGAAATTCCGATAGAAACAGAGGTTTTTGTCCATGGCGCGCTGTGTATGTCCTATTCGGGACAGTGTCTGCTGAGCAGTATGATAGGCGGGCGCAGCGGCAATCGCGGCAGATGTGCGCAGCCATGTCGGCTGCCGTATACCATGCTGGAGGAGGGAAAGAATATCGGGCAGGGATATTTGATGAGTCCTAAGGATTTATGCTTGGGAGCGTATATTCCCGAACTGATTGCCATGGGTGTTGACAGTTTGAAAATTGAAGGAAGAATGAAAAGCGCTGCCTATGTAGCGGCAGCAACAAAAGTTTATCGAAGTTGTATTGACGAAAACCGCGCGATAACGCCGCAGGAAACGCAGTTATTGCAAAACGTGTTCAGTCGCGATCGGTTCACAGAAGCGTTTTATGCAGGAAAAACCGGACGGGGCATGATGAAAACAGAAGCCTCGAATGATGATATCTATGAAAAACAGAATCCGCAGCTATTGAAAGCGTTGCAGGAGACCTATGCACCGGGCGTAGAAAACCGGAGGAAGAGTATGGAGGTATCCATACGGATTCGGGTAGGAACACCGCTGACAGCAATGGCAAGGTGCAAAGAGGCAGAAGTGATTTGCACAGGACAGGTGGTTCAGCAGGCGGCGGGAAATCCTGTCACGCGCGAGATGGTGGAAACACAATTGGGAAAATTAGGCGGCAGCAATTTTATGCTGCAAAACCTTGAGATAGAGTTGGAAGAAAATGCATTTGTTCCAAAAAGTGCGCTAAATGCTGTGCGCAGAGAATTAGTGGAACAATTGAAAACAAAAATCGGGACACATGGGCAAAAACAGTGGAATGCTGTCTATCAGCCGAAGAAAAGCGGGCAGACAGCACAGAAAAACATGGCAATTACGGTATGGACAGAAACTGCCGCACAGGCGGCTGCGTTTGCAGATTTGCCGGTAGCGCGTTTGTATGTCCCGACCGATTGTATACAAAATATGGAAATATCGGAGCAGATGGTTGCTTATTTCCCCGTGATTTTGCGGGAGGAGGCAATGCAGTGCGCCAAAGAACAGTTGCAGGTTTGCCGGCAGCGCGGCGTTAGGAAGATTGCCGCAGGCAATGTGGGTTTGCTGCTGCAAGCGAAAGAAATGGGATTTTCGTTGATTGGCACAGCAGATTTGAATGTGGGAAATGCGGCTGCGGCAGCATTTTGGAAAACCTTTGGGCTGGAAGCTGTGGAGGCAAGCAGAGAACTGAATTTGCGCGGCATAGAAGCATTGACCGGTCGGAGTCCGCTTGCGGTGGAAGTGACCGGATATGGAAAAACAGCGCTGATGAAGATTGAAAATTGTTTGGTGCAGGTTGCCAAAAACGGCTGTGGCTGCACGGAAGGAAAGCAATATGTTCTGCAAGACCGCAAAGGCGCAAAAATGCGCGTGGCGAGAGATGGCTGCATATCCACGGTGTATAATAGTGTGCCGGTTTATATGGCAGACCGTATGCAGGCGCTGCGGCGCAGCGGTGTCAGCGCAGTGAAACTGGTATTTACAGAAGAATCACCGCAGCGATGTTTGGAGATTTATCAGGAATTTGTATCAGGAGAAGGCGCGCCGCCGCATCATTACACGCGCGGTCATTTCTATCGGGGTGCAGAATAGCATGAGGAAAAGTTTCACAAAATGGGATATTTCGATTTTTACCGCTGTTTTGGTTCTGGCGTTTGGACTGTATTTTATATCCACCGGTTTTTTAGGAGAACCGGTTTATGTAGAAGTGGAAGTGGCAGGAAAACCCTATGCCCGCTATGAAATGAAACGGTACCGCCAGCCGGGAGAAATTCTAATTAAGACGCAATATGGCACTAATACATTGTGGATTTCCGATAAAGAAGTGCGCGTTGTTCAAGCGGATTGTCCGGACAAACTGGACGTGAAGCAGGGCGCTATCGGGAAATCAGGGGAAACCATAGTATGTTTACCCAATAAATTGGTAATAAAAATAAGTGGAGAGCGTGATTTGGATGCACTCAGCGAATAGGAAGTTGGTATATGCAGGGTTGCTGACGGCAGTTGGACTGGCGCTGCAATATGCGGAACATTTGCTTGGGCTGTCCGGCGCACTGCCCGGACTCAAACCGGGACTTGCCAACATGATAACCATTTTGGCATTAGAACTTTTGGGATTCCGCATGGCGCTGGCAATTACCTGCATCCGAAGTTTACTGGGCGCGTTGGTGTTTGCAGGTTTTTCCTCGGCAATCTATTCCGTAACGGGAGCGCTGGGCGCTTGCGCAGTGATGGCTTTGCTGATGCGCAGCCGTTGGCTGGGATTTGCCGGTATTAGCGTGGCAGGCGCGTTTACCAATAACGTTTGTCAAACGGCAGTGTCGGCACTGGTGCTGCAAAATGCGGCGATTGTGTCGTATTTGTGGCTGGTGGGACCGCAATCCATTCTGTTTGGCATTTTTACAGGGCTGGGCGCGTATTTCTGTTGCAAAGTTCTAACACAACACGGAAAGACAAGGAGCGTAGAGGTATGAGAACAAAAAGGGGTTTAGGATGGATTTTGGCGCTTATCATTGGCGCAATTATCGGTGGATTGCTGGGGAATTATTTGGCGGGTTTTCCGCCGCTGTCATGGCTGGGATTTGGCGGACAGATTGGTATGGATTCGCCGCTGTCACTGGATTTATGGATTTTGAAATTGACATTTGGTATTAGTTTTAAATTTACGATTGGAAACGTCATCGGTATGCTGCTGGGGGCGCTGACATATAAAATTCTTTAATAACAGAAGGATTGTGCAAATGAAGGAGCAAACATTTATTTTAGCGTCCGCGTCGCCGCGCCGCAAAGAAATTTTACAGAGCATTGGTATTGAAGCGCTAATTCAGCCAAGCAACGCAGAGGAAAACATGCAGCAGGATATTCTGCCGGACATGCTGGTGCAGCAGCTTGCACTGCTCAAAGCGGCGGATGTAGCAAAAGGAAAAGGCAGCGGCTATTATGTGATTGGTGCGGATACTGTCGTGTATGACGGAACGCATATCATGGGCAAGCCGGACTCTGCGAGTCATGCGGCGCAGGTGCTGCAAACCCTTGCGGGGAATTGGCATGAAGTCTATACGGGCATTGCGGTTGTGAGTACAACGACAGGAAAAGGCGCGACGCGGGTGGAATGTTCCCGTGTGCATTTTAAACCGCTCAGCAAGGCGGAAATTGCGGCATACATAGAAACCGGCGAATATCGGGATAAAGCCGGCGGCTATGGAATTCAGGGAAAAGGAGCGCTGCTGGTAGACCGGATAGAAGGAGATTATTTTAATATTGTCGGTTTTCCGGTTTCTAAATTTCATGATTTGTTAAAAGAGGAGTTTGAAGAAAATATTCTTGCGTTTCATCCATAGGAGAAAAGCGTGTGATGAAAATAGGAAGAATTTAAAACAGTTTGTTCGTAAAGAGCAATCAACATAAAGGAGTTGGCTGCTGTGCAGCAGCTGTTACACAAGAGAGGAGAAATTGACATGTTTTCAAAAGATATTGGGATAGATTTAGGAACTGCTAACACCTTGGTATATATGAAAGGAAAAGGCGTTGTGGTCAACGAACCGTCTGTTGTTGCAATCAATCAGTCCACGGGCGAAGTGCTGGCAGTGGGACTGGGCGCAAAACAGATGATTGGCAGAACGCCGGGCACGATTCACGCAGTACGCCCCATGAAAGACGGCGTAATTGCGGACTTTGAAGTGACGCAGGCGATGATTCGCGGACTTGTGAAAAAAGCAACAGGCGGCGGCGGTACTTTTTTCCGCCCAATGATTGTCATTTGTATTCCTTCGGGTGTAACGGAAGTGGAAAAACGCGCTGTGGAAGAAGCAGGAATTGAAGCCGGGGGAAAAGAAGTCTATATGGTCTATGAACCCATGGCTGCGGCAATCGGCGCGGGACTTCCGGTTGGCGAGCCAACCGGAAGCATGATTGTGGATATCGGCGGCGGCACCAGTGAAGTGGCGGTCATTTCTCTGGGCGGCATTGTTATTTGCAATTCCTTGCGCGTTGCGGGAGACGCTTTTGATAACGCCATTGTCGCGTTTGTGAAAAAAGAATTTAGTCTGCAAATCGGAGAGAGGACTGCGGAAGAAATTAAAATGAGAATCGGTTCCGCTTATGAATATGAAGGTGAACAGCCAATGGAAGTGAAAGGACGCGATTTAATCAGCGGACTGCCCAAGATTATTTCTATTTCACCGGCGCAGGTTCGGCAGGCATTGTCGGAACCGGTGGGCGATATTATTGAATGTATTAAAGTGACGCTGGAAAAAGCGCCGCCGGAATTGGCAGCAGATATTATGGAACGCGGTATCATGCTGGCAGGCGGCGGAGCATTGCTGCGCGGTCTGGATAAAATCATTGAAAAAGAAACCAATATTCCGGTGAATGTTGCAGAAGAACCACTCAACGGCGTTATCCGTGGTATCGGGCAGATTCTGGAAAGTGAAGACCGCACATTGCTGCGTAAAATGCTGGAGAATTCAAAAAAAGACAGATAATGGTGGGTTACAAACATGTGGAATTTCATCAAAAAAAAGTTTATCCCAATTTTGATTGTTTTTTCTGTTGCGATTTTTGTGGCAATGGGGATTTCCGGCGCCACAAAAGAAAATGGAAAAGCCTCTTTGCCGTCTGATGCAATCGGCATTGTTTTAAGTCCGGTCCAGGGTGCGTTTTCATGGGTAATCGGCAATTTTGTGAGCATTGGGGAATATGTATATGACATGTCAACCAGTGTGGAGGAAAATAAAATCTTGAAAAACCAGATTATTCAACTGGAAAAGATGGCGCGCGACAGGGAAGAATATAAAAATGAAAATGACCGGTTGCGCAGTCTGCTAGATTTCAAGGAAAAGGAACAAAACTACCCGACCATTGGCGCAGAAGTGATTGCTAAGGAGCCGGGCAACTGGTTTCAGATATTCACCATCAACCGCGGCACCATGGATGGATTGGAACAGGGCTGCGCAGTGCTGGACAGTCAGGGATTGATTGGATATATCTTTGATATTGGCACGACATGGGCAAAAGTTGCAACGATTATTGATATGGATACCAATGTGGGCGCACTGCTGACCAAAACGGGAGAACAAGTTGTGGTAGAAGGAGATATGGAACTATCGCGCGAAGGGCTTTGCAAGATGGTGTATATTCCCAAAAACGCTAATATTATGATTGGCGACCCGGTGGAAACCTCCGGTCTGGGCGGTGTATATCCCAAGGGGTTGTTCATTGGACGCATCAAAGAGATTAATACACAGCAAGGCGATTTGTATAAAGAAGTTGTGGTAGAACCGGCAGCAGATTTTCAGCGGATTCGAGAAGTTTTGGTTATTAAAAAGTAAGGAGGACAAACGGTGGGAGTTTTTGCAACGATTATCATTTTTGTTGCAGCATATTTGTTGCAAACCACGTTTGCCGGTTATATTGCGATTTTTGGCATTAAACCGGATTTGATTTTAGCTGCGTTAATTTGCTTCGGGGCGTTCCATGGGAAAGAAAAAGGGGCGCTCATGGCAGTTGTTATGGGAATCGTTGTCGATTGGTTGTTCGGCAAAATTTTTGGTGTGAACACCTTGATGTACTTATATATTGTCGTTGCGGCAAGTGTGATTTTTGAATATTTATTTGAACATAATGTCCTGACAGTGGGGACTGTAACGTTCGTACTAAGTTTAGCCGGCGGTGTGATTTATAGTCTGATATTAGTACTGAGCGGACAGTCATTTGGACTGCTTTTTATCGTGAAAATAGTTGCGCCATATGCTTTGTATACGGCAGTTGCGGCGGCGGTAATGCATCCGGTGCTGGCAAGAATTTACCGGAGATATGAGATAGCGTAAAGGAAAGTGTGATAGATTTGTGGAAAAAAATCAAAGAGTTTTTTAAAAACCGCTTAAATATCATGAATATTATAATAGGGGTGCTGCTGGTGGCACTCCTTTTGCCGCTTGCCAATTTGCAGTTGGTAAAAGGTAAATATTATGCGACAATGTCGGACAAGCGGATGTATAAATCAACGCCGATTAAAGCGCCGCGCGGTGAAATTGTGGATCGGTACGGAAATGTATTGGTGACGAACAACACGGCATATAACGTGATTATCAACCATGTCGGACAAACAGATGAAGAAATGAACAGTTTGATTTACCGTTTGCTGTCTGTGTTCGAGAGCAAGGGAATGGCATATGAAGATGAACTGCCCGTTTCCGCACAGCCCTATGCGTTTACCGGTGCATTAACGGATGCGGACAAGCTTGCGAAATGGAAAAAAGATAATAAAATAGAAGAAACCGCGACAGCGCAGCAGGCGCTGGAAAAACTGATTTCAAATTATGAAATCAATACAGCGTTATACGATGAGACGGCGGTGCGGAAAATTGCCGGTGTGCGTTATGACATGGTGCAGAAATTGTTTAATTCGCGTAACTCTTTTACGATGATGAAAAATGTCAACATGGAAATTATATCCATGATAAAAGAAAATAACAAGCAGTTTGAAAATGTGGTTATTGTGAGCGAACCGGTGCGGAGTTATCCCAACGAAACGTTGGGAGCACATTTGCTCGGAAATGTGGGAAGTATTTATAAAGAAGAATATGAAACGCTCAAAGATCAGGGATATAGTATGAATGACCTGATTGGAAAAGATGGTATTGAAAAATATCTGGAAACCTATCTGCGCGGAGAAGATGGGCGGGACAGTATTCAATATAATACCACAGACGATGGTGTTGTTGTGGCAGGATCTGTTGCGGCAGTGCCGGGAGATAAAGCGATTTTAACGTTAGACGCACGCGTACAGGCGACAGCGGAGCAATCGCTGCAGCGCGCTGTTGAAAATATGCGCGCTGCAGGCGCACATGACGCTAACGGCGGCGCTGTTGTGGCAATTGAAGTCAACAGCGGCGAAGTGCTGGCGATGGCAAGCAATCCGACGTTCAATCCGGCAACATTCCAAGATGACTATAGTTGGCTTTCGACAGATACGTCAAAACCGCTTTGGAACAGGGCAATCAGCGGTACTTATGAACCGGGTTCCACCTTCAAACCGCTCACGGCAATTGCGTCCATCACAGAAGGCGTGACCGGAAAACGCGAAACGATTAATTGTACAGGCGTATATGATTACTATAAACCTAGCTATACGCCAGCTTGCTGGATTTACAATGACTACGGCGGACGGCATGGTCCGCTTGATGTGCGCGGTGCGCTAGCGGTTTCCTGTAACCTGTTCTTTTTTGAATCAGCGCGGCGGCTGGGCATAGAAAAGTTAAACGAATACGGGCGAAAATTCGGGTTGGGACAGGCAACGGGAATTGAACTCAGTGGAGAAGCGTCCGGTATTTTGGCAGGGCCGCAGGAACGTGAGGAACGCGGTGGAATCTGGTATCCGGGCGATACCATTCAAGCGGCAATCGGGCAGTCCGATAATACGTTTACCATTTTGCAAATTGCGAATTATTGCGCCACAATCGCCAATGGCGGCACACGTTACAAACCGCATTTGGTGAAAAAAGTTGTAAAATATGATGGCAGCGAGGCTGTGATGGAAGTGCAGCCGGAGGTAGTGGAACAGATTAACATTGATCCGGAGGTACTCAGCCTTGTTCATCAAGGGATGATGGAGGTTGTCAACAGCGGCGTTACGGTGAAAGCATTTGAAGGTTCGCCCATCAAAGCGGCCGGAAAAACAGGAACGGCACAGGTATCCGGCAATAAAACGCCGAACAGCTTATTCATGGCGTTTGCGCCGGTGGAAAATCCGCAAGTGGCGGTAGCATGTATTGTAGAAAATGCTGGACTCAATGGGATTGGGTACAATGTTGCGCGTGTTGCAAGAGATATTTTTGAAACCTATTTGGGAACCAATTTGGCGGAGGAGGCCGTTTATATGAACACATTGCTGACAAATTGACAAAAAGCGTGTCAGCTGGAGGGAGAGGAGATATAAGGTGTATAACAGTGTAAAATTGGTTGGGGTGAAGGATGGACTAAAGGCGGTTTTGTCCGATATCGCAAAGTATAGTGAAATTAAAAAAGTCATGCTGGAAAAAATGAATGAAACAAAAGAATTGTTTCAGGCAAAATCAGATATGAACCTCTATATTGAAGGCGGACAGATTTCCCATGGGGATAAATGCGATTTGCGTAAATGTGTGCAGGAAATCATTGGAGAAGATGTGCTGATTACATTTACTGAAAATGCAGGCGCGAAACAAGTGATGCCGGTGATTTATGAATCGGTGTTTCACAGGGGAACGCTGCGTTCCGGTCAGAATGTCAGCTCAACAGGACATTTGATTGTTTTGGGCGACGTCAATCCGGGCGCGGAGGTATCGGCTGTGGGAAATGTTGTGGTGCTTGGTGCGCTCAAAGGAATTGTTCACGCAGGAATGGAGGGCGACAGAGATTGCTGTATTATCGCTTTGCAGCTTAATCCGACGCAGATTCGGATTGCAGATATTATCACAAGAGCGCCCGATGAACAGGCGCAGATAGTGCCCGAGGAACCCGAAATGGCATATGTGATTGACAACCGCATCTATATTGAAGGAATTTCTAAAAAGAAATAACAGGATTTTGCAAGAAAAACAGGAAAAAACTATAGACTTTCCACAAATTTTGTGGTATGATAAAAATAGAATAAAATGTTTGCATGATGAATCAAGGGAGTAAAGGAGCAATTTGAATGAGTGAGGTATATGTAATTACATCCGGCAAAGGCGGTGTGGGCAAGACAACAACGACAGCCAACCTGGGAACTGCGCTTGCCATGGCAGGGAAAAAAGTGGTTTTGGTGGATGCCGACATCGGGCTGCGAAATTTGGATTTGGTAATGGGGTTGGAAAACCGAGTGGTATATGACTTGGTCAATGTAGCAGAAGGGACTTGTCGGCTAAAACAGGCACTCATTAAAGATAAACGGCAGAAAGAACTTTATATGATTCCTGCTGCACAGACACGCGATAAAGACGCGGTCAGCGAAGAGCAGATGAAACAACTCTGCGAAGAACTGAAAAAAGAATTTGATTACATATTGATTGACTGTCCGGCGGGAATTGAACAAGGGTTTAAAAATGCAGTTGCCGGTGCGGACAAAGCAATTGTTGTGACAACGCCGGAGGTGTCTGCAGTGCGCGATGCCGACCGTATCATTGGACTGCTGGAAGCGAGCGGTCTCAATGAACCGAAATTGATTATCAACCGTCTGCGTCCGGGTATGGTGAAAAAAGGCGAGATGATGGACGTAGAGGATATTATTGAATTGCTTGCGATTCCTGTGATTGGCGTTGTGCCGGATGATGAAAGCATTATTGTTACAACCAATAAAGGCGAACCGGTCGTCATGGATGAAAAATCAAAGACAGGACAAGCCTATCGAAATATTTCACAGCGCGTCATGGGAGAACAAGTGCCGCTCTTGAATCTGGAGGATGAATCGTTTTTTGATAAATTTAAAAAGTTGTTTGGCAAGAAAGCGTAGGAGGGGAGAGAAAACATGTTTGAGAATTTTGTAAATTTTTTCTCCCGACCCAAGGCAGGGGACATTGCCAAAGACAGACTACAGGTACTGCTGAAGATTGACCGGCAGAATACTGCTGCGATTTCAGAAGAAATGATGGAAAACCTGAAAGAGGACCTGATGGCGGTGATTCAGAAATATATGGATATTGAACTGGACGATTTCAATGTAAAAATGGAACGTACAAGAGATGAAAGCGGCAGGGTAACTTCGGCATTGGTAGCGAATATTCCAATTAATAAAATAAAATAGTTTGCGGTTTTGAGGGGAATGGAGGATAGAAGCCATGAATATTGCAATAACTGCCCATGACAAGAAAAAAGAAGTGATGGTCCAATTTTGTATTGCCTATAAAGGAATTTTGGAGAAACATTGTCTCTGTGCTACAGGAACAACAGGCGGACTTGTCGCTGATGTCACAGGGCTAGAGGTGCATAGATTTCTGTCCGGATCGCAGGGGGGCGACCAGCAGATTGGGGCGCGTATTGCCTATAATGAGATTGATTTAGTTTTATTTTTTCGCGACCCGCTTACAGCGCAGCCGCATGAGCCGGATGTAAATACATTGCTGCGGCTTTGCGACCTACATAACATTCCGCTTGCAACGAACCTTGCAACGGCGGAAGTGTTGGTACGCGGACTGGATCGCGGAGATTTAGATTGGCGGGAAATTGTGAATCCTAAAAAATAATATAAGTTGAAAAGAATAGCGGCAAAGCCGCTATTCTTTTGGCTATCATTGGAAGAAAGGTGAAGAACAATGGAGAATGTTTTTGATACGCTGAAAGAACGCGGACTCATTGCACAGACAACGCACGAAGAAGAAATCAGGGAATTGTTAGGAAAAGAGAAAATTACGTTTTATATAGGATTTGATCCAACGGCGGATAGTTTGCATGTCGGACATTTCCTGCAAATGGTGGTAATGCGTCACATGCAGCTGGCAGGACACCGACCCATTGCGATTCTGGGCGGCGGAACAGGGATGATTGGCGACCCGACCTTCAAAACGGAAATGCGCCGTATCATGAGCAAGGAAGAAATCGACCATAATATTGAACAGTTTAAAAAGCAGATGTCGAAATTCATTGATTTTTCCGATGGGAAAGCGCTCATGGTGAACAATGCGGATTGGCTGCTGGATTTGAAATATATTGAATTTTTACGGGACATTGGCGTACATTTCTCCGTCAACCGCATGTTGACAGCAGAATGCTTTAAATCCCGCTTGGAGAGGGGATTGTCCTTCATTGAATTCAACTATATGCTGATGCAAAGCTACGATTTCTTAAAATTATATCAAAATTATGGCTGTAAAATGGAACTTGGTGGCGATGACCAGTGGTCTAACATATTGGGCGGGATTGATTTGGTGCGCCGCGTGGAATCGCAGGACGTTTATGGTATGACCTTTACATTGCTCACCACGTCGGACGGAAAAAAGATGGGAAAAACAGAAAATGGCGCAGTTTGGTTGGATCCGGAAAAGACAACGCCGTACGAGTTTTACCAGTATTGGAGAAACGTGCAGGATGACGATGTGCTGCGGTGTCTGCGGCTGATTACCTTTGTGCCGATGGAAGAAATTCGTAAGTTTGAAGGCATGGAAGGTGCGCAGCTGAACGAAGCAAAACGGCTGTTGGCATATGAAGTGACGAAACTGGTGCATGGCGCAGAAGAAGCGGATAAAGCGCGCGTGGCGGCGGAAAGTCTGTTTGGCGGCGGTGGGGATACGGCGAACATGCCGACAACAACAATTGGGAGAGAAGAACTGGGCATGGGGATTCTGGATTTGATGACAAAGACGGAACTTTGTCCCTCCAAAGGAGAGGCGCGCCGTTTGATTACGCAAAACGGTTTGTCCATAGACGGCGAAAAAGTGACGGACGTCAATTTAGTTGTGACAGAGGACTTGTTCAGTGACGGACAGATGATTATCAAAAAAGGGAAAAAAGTATATCACAAAGTGGTTTTAGGATAAGGAGGAAGGACAACATGCAGAAAAAATGGATTGCAGGAATTTTAAGTGCAGGACTGCTGCTGCAAGCAGCGGGCGCTGCTACGTTTACAGATGTCGGTGAGGAATATGCATGGGCAAAAGACGCTATTTCGATGCTGGCAGACAGGGAAATTATTTTAGGAATGGGCGAAGGCATTTATGCGCCGGAGGAAAATGTGACGCGGGAACAGCTTGCTGCGCTGACTGTCCGTGCGCTGGATATCACTGGAGAAACGCCGGAAACGGCAACCTTCACTGATGTGACAAAGGAGAATTGGTCGTTTGAAGCAGTGGAACTGGCAAAAACATTTTTCGGCGCGGCGGAAGGCGCGTTTGAACCGGAAAAAGCAGCAGACCGTCTGACAGTGGCAACTGTATTGGTGAAAGCACTGGATAGCCTGTTTCCGGAATTGGCATATCAGGATATAGCGGTTGTTTTTACAGATATTGACACGCTTTCAGAAGCCCAAAAAGAAGCGGTTCGCAAAGCGGCAGTTGCAGGTATCATCAATGGTTATCCGGACGGCACCTTCGGACCGGAAAAAGAGGTGACGCGTGCAGAAGTTGCAGTGATGATTGACCGCGTTTTGAAAGTGGTGGAAACAGCGCAGCCGGCACCTACAGCAACACCGGACGCTGTGACAACACCTACGCCGACGGCGGACACTACGCCGACGGCGGACACTACGGCAACGCCGACACCTACAGCAACGCCGATGCCTACAGCAACAACAACGCCGGAAACCAAATCACGCGGTGATTTTCTGGTGGTAAAAAGCGTGGCCAATGTGTCGGATAAAGACGAAGAAAGCGCAATGAAAGTGACCGGATATCTGGATGGAGAAGAAATTTCTATTACAGTGAAACACGGCGAAGTGGAAAACATCTCCGGCATTGAAAAAGACGGAACCAATATTCGTGTGGGAGACGTCATTGCTTATGTGAAAGACATCAAAGGCGAAGTGCGTGACTGTAAAATTATTTTTAAAGCCGGCGCAGCAGTGACGAGCCGGAAAATCGGCAATCCCTATGCAGATGAGAACATGGCAGTAGACAAGCGGTTCAGCTATTTCAATACTGCATATGGACTGGTGAGACGTGTACAAAATACCTCTTTGGAATTGGTATATGACGATACGGTAGAGCTGGGAACCGCCGGAAAATCCGGCAGCTATGGTGTCGGAAAAGACGCAAATATCTATCTCTATAATGTCACAGGCAGAGAGCCGGAAGTGAAACTTTCCGATATGAGTGATATTTCTGCTGACAAAACAGTAGGCGAAGTACCGCAGAGCGATGAAGGAAACTATGTTTTCGTGCGGGAAAAAGACGGCATTGTGACAGATGTTTTGATTTTGAACGGCGATTTTTCCTAAACGTTTAGCAGAAAGAGGAAACGTATATGAAAGATAGGACAAAAAGAATTGTCTCATGGATAGTGGCAGGCGCGCTTTGCGTTGGTGTTTTGCTATCCTGTATATCAACCTTTTTGCTGAGAGGGTAGCATTTCTACATAGTATTATCTTTTTCTAAATGAGAGCTGAAAACAGCGAAAAACTGTTTTCGGCTCTTTTTTTGTAGATAGTAGAAATGCTGGAGACTCTGCCGGTGTGTGTTTCATATATCAATGCGGGATTGTTTTATAGAAACGTCATAAATAGTGTGTAAAAAAACGAGTGAGAGGGGCTATCTGTCTACCTGAGACAAAGCGCAATATACAGCAGACGCGTTCATAAATTGTTAAAGAATTTTCACAGAGTTATCATAAAATGACCATTTTGTTATCAACTGGCAAAAGTATAGTTTATAACAGAAAAAGAAACGGTTGCCAAAGCAGCGTCGGCATGACGCATTTCATCTGCCGGAGGTTTAACTGTTTTGTGTGGAAAGGAGTTCATAGGATGCGTAGTGTATTGGCGTGGATAAAAAAGATGTTTTCGGAAAAGGGAGGCAAATTCACCTCAAATAAAAATTGGAAAAAAATAGTCAAAATCAGCATTTGCCTGATATGTGTTTTGGCGCTTGGAACAGGTGGTTTTTTCGTATATCAAGCAAAATTTGGCGCAAAGGTATCGGCAAATGAACAGGTGGCACGCGTGACGCGAGGCGATGTTTCCAAAGTGATTGAAGGCAGCGGAACGATTGAGGCCATTGACCAATATGACGTGACATCGTTGGTAAAAGGGGAAATTTTGACTTGCACATTTGAAGAAGGGGATATGGTGCAGCAGGGAGATTTGCTCTATGCACTTGATTCTTCCGAGTTGGACAACAATATTCAAAAGGGATTGGCGTCTGTGGAAAAGGCGCAGCTCAGCGGTCAGCAGACGAATAGAACCATTCAAAATCAAACTGTATATGCAGATACCTCCGGTGTGTTGACGCAAATTTATGTGAAAAACGGCGACCAAGTGCAAAATGGCGCAAAATTAGCGGACATTGTCAATACAGATGTGATGGTGCTGCAAATTCCTTTTCATGCGAAAGATGCAGGCAATCTCTATGCGGGGCAAAGCGCACAAGTGAGTTTGGAAAGTTCCTTTACCACCCTTAGCGGAACAGTGAAATCAGTGTCAACTGGCGCAATGAGCAACAGCGAGGGCGTATCGGTCGTGACAGTAGAAATTGAGGTTGGCAATCCTGGTGGTATTCAAAAAGGAGACAGGGCGACTGCAATGGTGGGAAATATTGCCTGCAATACGGCAGGAACCTTTACCTATAGCGCAGAAGAGACGATTATATCCAAAGCATCGGGCGAAGTGAGCGGACTTGATTATATGACGGGAGATTACATAAAAGGCGGCGCTTATTTTTTAAGTCTGAAAGACGATACGCTGAGCACCACCATTCGCCAGAACGAATTATCCGTACAAGACGCACAATTGGCATTGGAAAGTTTGTATGACCAGAAAGAGGACTATAACATTAAAGCGCCGATTTCCGGCAAAGTGATACAGAAAACTTCCAAAGCGGGCGATAAATTGGATAACGGCAATAACAGCACGGTTATGGCAATTATCGCGGATTTATCCACGCTGGTATTTGAAATCAGTGTGGACGAACTGGATATCACCAGCATTTCCGTCGGACAGTCTGTTCAAATTACGGCGGACGCGATAGAAGGAACTACCTTTACAGGCTATGTGGATAATATCAGTATTGTCGGAACCTCCAGCAACGGCGTTACATCCTACCCTGTGAAAGTTGTGGTAAACGACGGTGAAAACAGCGGATTGATTCCGGGCATGAATGTGTCGGCGCAAATTGTCATAGAATCACGTGAAAATGTGCTGCGCGTTCCGGTATCCGCCGTGCAGCGCGGTAATACGGTTTATGTGAAAGACGACGGCGCGGCAGAACAAAAAGAGAAAAGCAGTATCCCCAAATCGCAAGGCGCGACGCAGGGGGAACGTCCGCAAAACGGCACGCCGGCAGAGGACGGAAGAAAAGCGGAGGGAGCAACAGAAACCGAAAAAGCAGATAAAAAAACAGATACAACAGAAACAAAGCAAGAAAATAAAACAGAAAAATCAAATGTACCGGACGGATTTCATGCTGTGAAGGTAGAGGTGGGACTCAGCAGTGAAGATTTTGTGGAAATTACTAGCGGACTGCAAGAAGGCGATACGGTGCTGATTCAAAATAAAAGCGGCAGTATCACCACCAATCAGGGTATGGGACAAGGCGGTATGATGGGCGGCATGGGCGGAGGAATGCCTGGTGGCGCACCGAGTGGAGAAATGCCGGGTGGTGGAGGTATGCCTAGCGGCGGTATGCCCGGAGGAGGAAGATAATGGCTGAACAAAAACAGGCGGCTCCCATGGGTGAGCGTATCATTGAACTAACTGATATTTATAAAATCTATTCTGACGGCGACAGCGAAGTGCGAGCGCTGGACGGTGTTTCTCTTGCAGTAAACCGCGGCGAATTTGTGGCAATTGTCGGCGCTTCCGGTTCCGGAAAATCAACCTGTATGAACATTATCGGGTGTCTGGATATTCCGACAAAAGGAACCTATATGCTGCATGGAACGGACGTCAGCACCATGGGCGATTACGAATTGGCACGAGTGCGGAACAAGGAATTAGGGTTCGTGTTTCAGCAATATAATCTCATTCCCAAATTGAATCTGTTAGAAAATGTGGAGCTGCCGCTGGTATACCGCGGTCTCGCGCCGGAGGAACGAAAACGGCGGGCAATGGAAGCGCTGGAACGTGTCGGACTGGCACAGCGGTATCAAAAATTTCCGTCTCAGCTTTCCGGCGGACAGCAGCAGCGCGTATCCATTGCGCGCGCCCTTGCCGGAACGCCGCCGGTTATATTGGCGGACGAACCAACCGGCGCGCTGGATTCCAAAACGGGAAAAGATGTGTTGGAATTTTTGAAAACACTGCACAAAGACGGTACAACCATTGTTTTGATTACCCATGACAATTCCATTGCAGAGCAAATTCCGCGTGTGGTACGTTTGCAAGACGGAAAAATTCTGTCTGATGTGGTGAAGGAGGCGGCAGTAGAATGAAGATATTGCAAGCGTTTATTTTGGCGCTGAAAAGCCTGTCTACCAGCAAGCTGCGCTCCTTTTTAACAATGCTCGGTATCATCATCGGCGTAGCGGCGGTGATTGTGCTGGTCAGTCTGGTCAACGGAATGAGTCAGGATATGGTATCGACTTTTGAGCGTATGGGCACCAATTTAATCAGTGTATCCATCCGCGGGCGAGGTGGGAACAGACGAGTTTCGGTAGAAGATATGCAGCAGTTGGTGGAGGACAATCCGGACTATATCGGTGCAATGTCACCCAATGTTTCTATTAGCGGAACGGTGAAATATGAAAGTGAAAATCTTTCGACAACTTGCGTAGGGGTGAATGAATATTACGGAGATATCAACAATCACGACGTTCAGGTCGGACGTTCCATTGCCTATATGGATGTGGAATCGCGCCAGCGCAACTGCGTGCTGGGTACCTATCAGGTGAATGAACTGTTTGACGGGCAAAATCCCATTGGAGAAACGGTGAAAATCAATGGGTATAGTTTTCAGGTGGTTGGCGTGCTGGAAGAAAAGCAAAATGGGGAGGAGGGCGGTTCTGATGACACCGTGCTTATTCCGTATACTGTGGCGCAAAAATTAGGCGGTGGTTTCACGATTAGCAGCTACAATTTCAGCGCGGCAAGTAAGGACACGGTAGACCGGGCAGTGGCAGTGATAGAGAATTATTTGCTGAAAGTATATTCCAATTCCAATGCCTATAATGTCTATAACCAAGCGGAAGCGGTGGAACAGGTGAATGAACTCATGGGAACCATGACGCTGGTGTTGGTCGGCGTAGCGGGAATTTCGCTGTTGGTTGGTGGCATCGGTATCATGAACATCATGCTGGTATCCGTGACGGAACGCACAAGGGAAATCGGGATTCGTAAATCGTTGGGCGCAACACCGTTTGACATTAAAAGCCAGTTTGTGGTGGAAGCGATTACAACCAGCGGCATTGGCGGTGTTATCGGCATTCTGTTTGGTATTTTTGCCGCGTGGGCAACGACCTTTGCCGGAATGACGGTTTCCATTTCGGCGCATGCGGTGGTGATTGCGTTTTCAGTATCTGTGGTGATTGGCGTCACCTTTGGCTATTTTCCGGCAAAAAAAGCCTCGAAACTCAACCCCATTGAAGCGCTGCGCTATGACTAGAAAAACGGAGGGAGTTTTTGAACTATGTGGAAAAAGAATATTGCATTTTGGACAGCAATTGTGCTGTTTTTAATAAGCATTCCTGCTGCCGCGCAATCGGAGGAGAACGTGGTACAGGTTGTGAGCCGCCTGAACATCATGACAGGATATCCGGACGGTAGTTTTGGTTTGGACAACTATGTCAGCAGGGCGGAATTTACGAAAATTGCCATTGCGGCGTCCTCCTATCGAAACGCGGTGGCGACAAATTTACGGACTTCGCCGTTCTATGATGTGCTGCATGACCATTGGGCGGCGCCATATATCCAGCTAGCATCTGCCAATCAGCTTGTGACGGGCTATGTGGACTCAACGTTTCGCCCTGAAAGCTTTGTGACCTATGAGGAAGCGGTGACGGTCCTGCTGAAAGTGCTGGGATATGCGACAGAAGACTTTGGTGCGTCTTGGCCTTATGGACAGGTCGGACTGGCAAATTCATTGGGATTGACGGAGGGCGTGCAGAAATATACCGGCGATTATCTGACGCGCAGAGATGTTGCGTACATGATTTATAATTTGATGGACACAAAATCAAAAAACAGTAATGACAAATATATTAAGACATTTGATGCGGAACTTCTGGAAGATGTTATTTTGATTGCAACGATACAAGAGGACGCGTCCGTTGGAGCTGGAAAGGTTGTAACGTCAGCCGGAACCTATAAAATCGGTAGTAGCTTTTCCTATGAAAATATTGGCAAGAGGGGAAGTTTAGCTGTCAGAAATCAAGAAGAAGTGCTGTATTTTGCCCCTGATACGCAGGACATACAAAGTTATACTGTTACCAATGTAATGGGCAGTGATTTGTTAGTAGATGGAAAATCGCTGGATATGGACGAAAATATCACGGTATATTATAAATCAGATAAAACGACTTACGGAAATTTATCGAATGTTGCGGACGAAGGCATGACGCTGCGGATATATCGCAACGAAAATGGTGCGATTGACTACGGCATGTTGTTAGGTAATACCAATGCGGCGGTAGATTTAAGCGATTTGGCGCAATATACGGTTTATTCCGTGCTGGACGGAGCGGTTATTGTTTACGACAGCGGACAGATGAAACAGGTGGATATTTTAGATTCCGTGACAGCGTATAAAGAGGAACAGAAAACGACTTTCGGCGCGCTGCGCAGTACGCTGGAAATGGGTGACAAACTTTATATCAAGCGGGATACGAACGGCAAAATCAAATATATCAATGTGGAAGAAGGCGATTTGACAGGACCTGTCACGGTGAAATCCGCAAATTGGTATGAGACGTTGGGTATTGATGTTTCCTCTGCCGGTTTCACGCGCGATGGTGTGAAAGTGGAAGCGAAGGACATTCAGCTATATGATATTGTATATTATGTGAAAGAGTTGAATATGGCGCTGGCATATAGCAAAAAGGTGACGGGTGTTTATGAAAAAGCAGCGCCCAATCGTGATATGCCAAGCACAGTCACTGTTTCAGGGACAGAATATAGTCTTGAGAGCGTGACGGCGTTTGACAAACTTTCCTCCAACGGTTCCTATGCATACGGCGATACGGTGACGCTGCTGCTGGGGAAAAACGGACAAATTGCGGACGTGATGTCACCAGCTGATACCAGCCAGACCTTATATGGTTACGTACTGGCGACAGGCAATAAAGAGTTTGCCGGAGCGGACGGCAGCAAATATACATCTAATTATGTTCAGGTAGCAATGGCAGATGGAACCAGCTATGAATATAAAACGAAAAGCACCTACAGCGCCTATCTCAATGCGACAGTGAGTATCCGGTTTCAAGATGGAACAGCAACGCTGTCCTCTGTAAAATCGGACGGCAATATCAACGGAACAGTAGACGCATCTGCGCGGACAATCGGCAGTCATGCTGTATCCGGCGATGTACAGATCATTGATGTAAGTACGGTAGATAAATATACACAGGCGTGCTATACACCGGTCTTTTTGCAGCGGCTGGACGGCGTGAAAATTTCTGCAAGCGATATATTATATTATCAAAAGAACCAGAAAAACGAAATCAGCGCATTGATTTTAAATGATGTGACGGGCGACACCTACCAATACGGCGTGGTGACGTCGGCCAGCAACCGTTCCGGTAATATGAGCGTGAGCGGCAGTTATACCTATGATATCGGCGGAGTCAGTCAATCCATTAGTACCAACAATAGCACATTTAACGTGGTGAGCGGACAGCCGGCAAGTTTCTTTATCAGCGGAGGCAAGGTGGAAAGTATTCAGCCGCTCCGGCAACTTGACGGGACAGTGCAAAAGGTGACGGACACGGCGGTTACAACCGTTAAAGGCGATATATACCAATTGGCAAGCAATGTCACTGTCTATCAAAAGACAGCGGGATATCAATATTTGAAGATACCGCTGGACGATATTCTGGACAATGACCAATACAGAGTCAGCGCCTATTATGATAAAAGCCAGCAGGGTGGCGGGCGTATCCGCATATTGGTTGCAGAGAAAAAATAACAAGAAGTCCCCGGCGTTTTATCGCTGGGGACTTCTTTTAGCGAAACTATCAATTTATCTGTTTCAGAAAGGGGAAAACAAATAGCTACAGAACGCCCAATTGCTGCGCTGCCGCCAGCCAATATTGTTCCGGAATATATTCTGGTCCGTCTCCATGCTGTGCTGGGGCCGCGAGTTTGCGCGCCAGACGCGCGCAAGAGGGAGCCACATCCTTGCCGGTTCTTAGAGAAGCGATAATGCATTCAGACCAGATATGCGCTTTTTCCAAAAGACCGCTTTGCGTAAAAGCAGAAAATAAAGGCGTTTGGTCATAAGGAAGGCAGTACAACTCCGGTTGCCAAACGCCGTCTTGCAGCTTTAAAATGGCGAAACGCGCCCCGGGTGTTTCGCTGATGGGCAGCCCAACGGAACCTGGATTGACAAGCTGCTTGCCCTGATGCCGAAATACAAATTGTTTATGAGAATGTCCGCAGAGCAGCAGTGCGGTAGCGCATTCTTCAAGCGCCGCGCGGCTGTTTTCGCGACCGGGCAGAAGTAGTTCACGCGTTGCCGCAGCGGAGCCGTGCACGATTGTGAGCGGCGGCGCACCGCGAAAAAACAGCACTGCATGGGTGGGGAGCTGCCGGTAAAACTGCAAATCATCTTTTGTTAAATTTTCATAAGTATAGAGCAAACTGCCGCGATTGGAGCCATAAGACCAGTCCTGCGCGCCGCTTTGTTCATAATCCAGCAGATAATCTTCGCGGTTGCCGCGCAGCAGAAAACAGGGAACATCTTTTGCCAAACGGCGAATAATGGCGGTGGTATGCTGTGGATAAGGACAATCCGTTACATAATCGCCCAGAAAAATAAATCCGTCCATCGCCTGAATCCGTTTATCTGCCAGACATGCCTCCAGCGCGGAAAAATTACTGTGAATATCACTGAAAACGGCAAGTTTCATGTTGTTTCCTCTTTCTTTGGATGATTCAAATTTTGTTGCTACCATCACTTGACAAAGGTAAATGCGGTTTTTTCGGAGAAAATCCTGCAAATGATTGCGTTATCCTCATTCGCGGGCACTAGCCCTGCTCTTTCGCCTTCCTTATCATTTATACGATTTTCGCCGAAAAAAAACTCCATAGGATCTGACCGAAAACAGAGGGGTAAAAATGAGAGGCTGGCAAGCCAAGGACGAAAACGCGGTCAGCAGCCATTTTTATTTTGGTCAGACGTGTCTACTCTTGTCAAGTGATGGTGTTGTATCAGTATAGGATTCAATTTTTTTAGGAGTGCTATAAGGAAATGCAAAAAAACGGCTATTTATGATAGCTTTCACCCGCCAGAATTTTTTCGGCACGATAGACTTGTTCCAATAAGATAACGCGCATGAGTTGGTGGGGAAACGTCATTTCAGAAAAGCTAAGCCGAAGATGGGCAAGGGATTTCACTTCTTCCGATAGCCCATCAGAGCCGCCGATGAGAAACGTAATAGAACCGAATCCGCGCAGCCCTGCTTCTTGCAGTGTTTGCGCGAATTTTTCGGAGGACAATGGTTTTCCTTCCACGCAAAGCGCTATAACATAGCTGCCGTTTTTGATTTTTGCCGCAATAGCGGCGCCTTCTTTTTGCACGTCTTGCTGCGCGCCGCGCACCACTTCCGCCACTTCGATGATTTGCAGTTTGCCAAAACGGGACAGCCGTTTGGCATATTCGGCACATGCTGCTTTCCAATAGCTTTCCTTCAGCGTTCCGACAGCAATGATTTGTATATTCATTATTGCAACTCCTTTATTTTGTTTCAAAACACTTATTTTATTATACGCGAAAAAGTTTGCAAATGCAAGTATGACGGCTTTTTATCCACTATGCAACAAAAAAAGTGAAAAAAAGTGTCAATATTTTAACAAGAAACTCTTGTATATTTTGGAATTTTATTGTACAATATAAGACAGGAATAAAAAATATTTTTTATTTGGAGGTAAAACGAAATGATTAAAGTTGGTATTAACGGCTTTGGACGTATCGGCAGACTGGTATTTCGTGCAGCAATGGAAAAACCGGAAGTGCAGGTAGTGGGAATTAACGACCCATTTATCGATTTGGACTACATGGTATATATGTTGAAATATGATACCGTTCATGGTCAGTTCAAAGGCGACGTCAAAGTAGAAAACGGAAAACTGGTTGTCAATGGCAACGCTGTAGAAGTTTTCGACAAAATGAATCCGGAAGAGATTCCGTGGAGCAGCTGCGGTGCGGAATACATAGTAGAATCTACTGGTGTATTCACAACAATGGACAAGGCTAGTGCTCACTTTAAAGGCGGCGCGAAAAAAGTTGTTATTTCCGCTCCTTCCAAAGATGCCCCGATGTTTGTTATGGGCGTGAACAACAAAGAATATACAACGGACATGAACGTTGTTTCCAATGCTTCTTGTACCACAAACTGTCTGGCGCCTCTGGCAAAAGTTATTCACGACAATTTTGGTATCGTAGAAGGTCTGATGACAACGGTTCACTCCACAACAGCGACACAGAAAACGGTTGATGGACCGTCCAAAAAAGACTGGAGAGGTGGACGTGCTGCTGCTGGTAACATCATTCCGTCTTCCACAGGTGCTGCAAAAGCAGTTGGTAAAGTTATCCCGTCTCTGAACGGAAAATTGACCGGTATGTCTTTCCGTGTTCCGACACTGGACGTATCTGTTGTTGACTTGACTTGCCGTCTGGAAAAAGCAGCTTCCTATGATGAAATCGTAGCGGCTGTGAAAAAAGCGGCTGACGGTGAACTGAAAGGCATTCTGGGCTACACAGAAGACGATGTTGTTTCCAGTGATTTCATCACAGACAGCAGAACTTCTATCTTTGACGTAAAAGCAGGTATTCCATTGAACGACAATTTCGTGAAACTGGTTTCCTGGTACGACAATGAATGGGGTTATTCCAACAAAGTTGTGGATTTGATTAGCCACATGTATTCTGTTGATAACAAATAAGAATTTTATAACAATATGAAATAACGCGGCAGCGCTTTTGCGGGAACCATTCTGTAAAAGCGCTGTTTTGTATCTATAGCAAAAAGGCATGGTAAGCTATTACAGATAAGCATTTGCTATTTGGAGAATTTTGGTGTAAAATAAAAATATACCATCAACTCCAACAGCGGGCATGTTAAATTCTCGCATTTGATGGTAAAGTGATGAAAGGAAGAGAAAGATGACTTTATATTGCGATGAAATACATGATGAAGAACGCGCTTTTTACGGAATCAGCCATGCGAAACTCCAAAACTGTACGTTTGCAGGATCCGCTGACGGAGAATCCGCATTAAAAGAGACGGCTGACATTGAAATAGAACAGTGCAATTTTTTGTTGAGATATCCGCTGTGGCATACGGACAGGGCAACTATTTTGGAATGCAGCATGACGGAAACCTGCCGCGCTGCGCTTTGGTATGACAGAGATATCAAGGTGAAACATTCGACCTTGGGCGGTATTAAAGCGCTGCGCGAATGTACCGGTATCTGTCTTGAAAATTGCAAAATCGATTCTACGGAATTTGGTTGGTTTTGCCATGATGTGAGGATAAAAGACTGCGAATTAACCTCGGAATATCCGTTTTTGCAGTGTACGAACATGGAAATTGACGGTTTCAAAATGAACGCAAAATATTCCTTCCAATATGTGAAAAATGTGACGCTGCGCGGTTGCGAATTACATACAAAAGATGCGTTCTGGCACAGTAAAAATGTAACGGTTTATGACAGCGTGGTAACCGGCGAATACTTGGGCTGGTATTCCGAAAATCTACGGCTTGTGCGCTGTAAAATCACCGGTACGCAGCCGCTGTGCTATGCCAAAGGACTGGTGCTGGAGGATTGTGAAATGATAGACTGCGATTTGTCTTTTGAAAACAGCGCGGTCACGGCAACGGTATCAGGGGAAATTATGAGCGTGAAAAATCCTGTCAGCGGAAGAATTATCGCGGACAGGATAGGGGAAATCATTTTGGAAAACAAGAATGACAGCTCCTGTGAAATTGTCACGGCAGAGCCGTGTGCAAGCGTTTAAAAAAGAAACTATTACATAAAAAAGCAATATGAAAATTAAACGTGATACTGCCTTTGTGGGACAGATAGGCTTAAAATTCGGCTTTTGTTTGCCTAACCATTATTAAGCTGTTCCACAAGGGCATTATTTTTAGCAGTCAACTCCACCCAAGCGGGGCGAAAACCGCATTTAACAGCAGTGCGGACAGATTTGATGTTAGACCACGCTGCGCAGTAAAAAGGAACCTTATCTCTTTTCAAAATTTCTGCCGTCAAATGGCTGACCATGGCAGACGCAACGCCGCTGCGGCGGTACTGCGGCAGAACATCCACGCCAATTTGCCACATGGTATCGCAGTCGGCGGAACAGGCTGCCAGACCAATCAATTGTCCGTTATCATAAGCGCCAACGCCTAAAATATCCAATTCCTTGCGTTTGCTGCAAAGCGCATTGCTCCACTGTGGCAGATAGAGTGCGTTAAAATCGGGCGGGGAGAGCAGACGCAATTCGTATGCACAAGAAAAAGCAGTGAGCCGTGTCACATCAGGCAAAAAATATTCCGCCATAAAACAAATTTTCATGCCATATGGCTGCAAAGCGTCTTGTAGCACATGAAGATTTGGCGTTTCAAAACAGTGCGGGGCAGCATAACGTTTTAAATACTGCAAAACGGTATCCTGAAATTCCGGCGCGGCAGAAGCCACAACGTTGTTTCCATAGGAAATCAGATTGCAGAAAAACGGAAGCTGCAAATATTTTCGGTGTTTCGGGTGGGAACCGGAAGTCACAACGACCGGTTCAAATTTCAAAAAATCTTCCATGCGGCAACCGGCGTCGATTGCCGATTGCGTCATAGCAATATTTAGTAATTCCTGATTTGTTATCATAAAGGAAATCCTCCATATGCGGTGTAGCAAATAAACAAACAGCAGAATGTATAAGAGGACATCCTGCTGTTAGATATATTCATACCAATATTATTTGAAACATTATGTTTGTTCTATAGTCGTATCTGCCCTAGGAGTCGAATAAGATTGGAATCTTTTATGCTTAGGCTGCCGGCACTACTGTGCCGGAGTCTCCGTTTTGAGAACCGGAACCCACGTCGCCGCCCGCAGTAGGTGGTTTCGTCTGTGCAGGAGTTCGCGCAGGGGGAGGAGACGCCGGTAGTTCAGACGTAGCAGAGGGCGCCGGAGGCGTTACTGTAACGCCGGGAGATTCTGATGCGGAGGAGGAAGGCGACGGGTCTGCACTTGCAGACGGATCCGGTGATTCCTCACTCGGCTCGGCTTTTTTCTCGTGTACGCCATTACATGTCTTTTTCGGCACCATACCGGATTTAAATTCTTCAGATACCGTCGGGCAGCTGCTTAGCGGCAAATCGCCGGTTTGTGAGCAAACAGAAGCCCTTGTGATACCAGAAGCGCCGGGAAATTCCGTATATTTCAGTCCTTTGTGGATTTGTCCCATGATTTTTTGCCACAGTTTATGCGTCACAATACGCGTCTGGCTATAGGGGAGTGTTTTCGGTTGGTCGTAACCATACCAAACACCGCCGATGTAGTAGGGCGTATAGGCAACAAACCAGCGGTCAACATCGTCGTTGGTAGTTCCTGTTTTAGCGGCATAGGGCATATTGATTTTTGCTGAAATTCCCATGCTGCCCTTTGCGGAAGATTCCAGCATACTGGTCATCAGATAGGCCGTTTGTTCTGAAAATACCTGTGTTGATTCGATTGGTTTTTCCAAAAGGAGTTTTCCGTTGTGGTCAATGATTTTCGTATAGGTGTGCGGCGTGATATATACGCCTTTGTTGGCGAAGGTCGCATAAGCTGCCGTTAATTCTTTCACGCTGACACCTTCCGTCATACCGCCAATGGAAAGTGCACTGAGGTTTTTATCAGAAAATTCTTTTCCGTCAATGACTTTACTATCCACGAGAGAAGTAATCCCTAATTTTTTCAGGAAATTATAGGAGGTGTCAATTCCCACCATTTGTACTGTTTTAATCGCCGGAATATTCATGGATTCCACAATTGCCTGACGTACCGTGACAGGACCTTTGTAGCCGGAATACCAGTTTTTGGGTTTCCAGCCCTGATAGCTGAATTCTTCATCAATCAATACGCTGCCGGGCGACAATAAATTCTTTTCCATTGCCGGACCATATGCCCCAATAGGTTTCATGGTAGACCCGGGCTGGCGCAGTGAAGAGACCGCACGGTTGAGCGTTAAATCCGCCGTTTTCGGACCGGCGCCGCCGATAACACCTTTAATTTCACCGGTGGTAGGTTCCATGATAACCATTGCTGCTTCCGGTTGTACTTGTCCGGATAATTTGGGGAAGTTGGAGGTGTCATAAAAGACATTCTCCATTGTTTTTTGGACATTGGTATCCACGGTTCCATAGATTTGCAGCCCGCTGTTATACAGCATTTTCTTCGCGGTTGCCTCAGAAACGCGCAATTCTTTCACCAAATCCTCTAGCACTTCTTTGATCAAAGCTTCCGTGAAATAGGAGTTGGTAACCACTTTTTCGTTGTTTTGATGTTTGGTACTGAAATTCAGTTTTTCTGCTATTGCAGCGTCATGTTCCTCCTGCGAAATGTAACCGAGTTCCAGCATTTTGGAGAGAACCACTTCCTGTTTTGTTTTGTTCTCCTCGGGATTTACAAATGGGTCAAATTTCGAGGGAGACTGCGTGATTCCCACAATGGAAGCCGCTTCCGCAAGAGAAAGTTCGGAAACGTCTTTATCATAATAGGTCAGTGCAGCAGACTGCACACCGTCACAGCCATTGCCGAAATAGACGATATTCAAATAAAACTCCAGAATTTGGCTTTTATCCATTTTTGTTTCCAAAACAATCGCTCTTAAAACTTCGCGGATTTTACGCGTAGGAGAAACATCTTTGTCATTTGTAATGTTTTTTACCAATTGTTGTGTGATGGTGCTTCCGCCATAGGAAGGATTGCCAGTCAGATACTTTAAAAATGCACCGGCAGTACGCTTAATATCCATTCCTTTGTGCTTGTAGAAACGTTCATCTTCAATTGCAACCGCTGCATCTTGCATGTATTTGGGGATTTCGTTAATCGTAACCCAAATGCGGTTGTTGTCGGAACTTAGTTTTTCATATTCAACCGGATTGCCATTTGCATCAGTATAGACAATAGAAGATGTGAGATTCAATTGATAATCTTCAATATCGAAATTTAATGCGTCTACTACAAAAGAAGAAATCAGTCCTGCCAAAACAAAGCAAGAAATGATTCCCACCACCAGAAGAGCAGACCCGATAAATTTTAAAATCTTTCTGGGTTTTGAAGTTTTTTTCGCTTTTTTTGATTTTGCCATAAACTAGACCTCCATTCCCGTTCCGCACAGATAGGAAACTGTTTGCTGGCGGAAGGACATGCCGGCATAAAAGGACTTTTGTTTGAAAACATATAACTCTATTATAATATAGATTCATGGAATATACAAGTTATTTTATAAAAATTTGGTGAAATGTTCTGAAAAATTTAAGATTTGTGTATAAAATTCCTGAATATGGAAATGCTATTCTACAGAAAATACCATACCATACAAAGGATGGATGTATATGAGAAAAAGGCATATTGTGATATTTGTAGTAGCTGCAATTTTAGCATTTGGCACAGGATTGGGATTTGGCATATTGGAAAATCAAAATACGGTACACTACGAAGCAAAAGAGGAGTCACCGGAAGAAAGCATAACGCCGGCGAGTGTAACAGCTGCGCCGCCGGAATCGTTGACGCCTGTGACAACAGAACAGGAAGGATATTTGCTGCGATATGCAGGAGACAGAACAGTAGCTTATAAAATTTTACAAGATGGACAATTGGAAGTAGAATTTGTAGCGAATGAGGTGCGGATTGATTTATTGCCGGACAAAGAACGGAAAAAACTAGAGGAAGGAATCCGGTTTGATAACAAAGAGAAACTCTATGGCGCCATTGAAAATTATAGTAGTTAAATGGAACAGGCACAAAAGAGTTTCCGCTGCATATAATAGCAATATATCCTGATTTGTAGGGGCAACTGCATCTGTCTGAAAGAACATGTATTTGTACCGGCAATCGGGGATAGGCGTATAGGAGAGACAGAGCTCCTATGGACTGAACCAAAGTAAGGGGGTACAATTATGCTTGAGATTATTTGGATGCTTGTCGGTATTTGTGCGTTTCAGGCAGTTTTTGTCGCGTGTTATGTCGGAAATGCAGGGTCATTTCCTAAACCGCTGCGTCCGGAAGAGGAAGAATACTATATCAAACAAATGCTTTCAGGCGATATGGAGGCAAAAAATGTACTGATAGAACGAAATCTCAGACTGGTAGCGCACGTGATTAAAAAATATGTGCCATTTGGCAGCAGGGATACGGAAGATTTATTGTCAATCGGTACGATTGGACTCATTAAAGGAATCTCAAGCTACAACAATAAGCACAAAACTAAACTTGCTACATATGCAGCCAAGTGCATTGAAAATGCACTTCATCCGCAACGGAAACAAAGAGCCTGTATCGGAGGCAATCTGATACAGGCTCTTTGTTTATAATTGTATGGAAACGGTTTTGCCATCCCAAGTGATATTTTGAATGATATGTTTTAAAAAGTCGCGTTTGGCGGCGGTGGGCGCAGTGGTGAATAAAGAGGCGAAATCATTCGGAAGAGAGGCAGGGAAATCGGTGTGATGCGAGGAGAGAAATTCATGAACAGATGGGAGTGAACATGTTTGGGTAAGGTCGCAAACAAATTCTATCAGTTGTCTGTCCAGCAGATTTCCGTCCAAATTTGCTATGCTGCATTGTTGCCGGCGGGATTTTTCTTTTAATTCGCACATATAGTAATATCGTTTTTCGCCTGATTTGTTTGTTCGACCGTATTTCGGACGCATATAAGACCCGCAGCAAGCACAGGTCAGCAATCCGGAAAGAAGGGAGACAGAGTTTTTGGGGCGGCGGTATGCCTTTTCTTTGTTTTGCAGGAGCAGCCGCTGTGCAGAGAGCCATAAAGCGGCGGAAACCAGCGGACGGTGGCGTCCCGGCGCTAAAATCCATTCACTGTAGTCGCGATAATGCAAAAAAACAGTACCTGTTTTTCCTGTTTTATTGTAGCCCATGAGTCCATGTGAACCATCATAATCTATTGCTGCACCAAACATCTGACAGCCAAGCTGCTGCAAAAAAGCATATGTCTGTGCGTCTGCCGGAGCATATACCGGATTGCTGAGCAAAAAACGCAGACTGTGACGGGAAAAGGCGTTTCCCTGACGTGTATCAATGCCACGCAGCAATAATTCTTGTTCTAATTTTGTGAGGGAACCACATTGTACATATAGCCGGAAGATGAGCTGCACCGTATCTGCTTCTTTCAAAACAGGGTGCAACCGGTAGAAGGTCTTAGCGCCGCTATACAGTGTCTGGCTGGCATATCCCAGCGGCGGGCAGCCGCCCAGCCAACGCCCTGTTTTGGTCAGAACTCGATCGCCTCGCATTTGCCTCGGCCGAGAAGGAATATATGGAATCGGACAAGACCGACCGT
>JAAWTG010000082.1 GCA_022801925.1 Clostridia bacterium
TGCGTCATCCTCATTCGCGGGCACTAGCCCTGCTCTTTCGTCTTCCTTATCCTTCACATGATTTTCGCCGGAAAAACTCCATAGGATCTGACCGAAAACGAAGTCAGCAACCATTTTTATTTCGGTCAGACGTGTTTACTCTTGTCAAGTAATGGTTATTATTACAGTATACACTTGAAACGGCAGAAATATCCGTCAGAATGATTTTTTTATCATTTCCCGCGCCCATGTATCGGAATCTAAAATGTCTTGCAGTGCAGGAGAGGGGATAGGCGTGTGCAACTCCATCATACGCCGAAGCTGCATGGCAATGTCACCAAAGGATATTTTTTCCTGCAAATATAAATAGACCAGTTCCTCGTTGGCGGCGTTGAGCACTGCCGGCATGGTGCCTCCGATGTTGGCAGCCTTTTTCGCTAGGTTCAGACATGGGAATGTTTCATGATCTGGTGCCTGAAAAGAAAGTGTATGCAGCGCACAAAAATCCAGTGGCTCCACTTTACAAGGGCGGCGCTGCGGATATGTCAGCGCATAGCTGATGGGAAGCTTCATATCGGGTGTGGAGAGCTGCGCAATTACACTATTATCTGCAAATTGCACCATGGAATGCACAATGCTTTCTCGGTGCACAACGACGTCTATGTTTTCCAGCGGCATGTCATATAACCAAGCAGCCTCGATTACTTCAAACCCTTTGTTCATCATAGTTGCGCTGTCAATGGTGATTTTAGCGCCCATAGACCAGTTGGGGTGCTGTAATGCGCTGGACGGCGGCACATGGCTGATTTCCGCCGCAGATTTTCCATAAAACGGCCCACCGGAAGCGGTGATAATCAATTTTTTAGGTCGTTCCTGCTGCCCTGCAAGGCACTGGAAAATCGCACTATGCTCACTGTCTACCGGCAGAATGGGACAATGGTGCTTTTTTGCCAGCGGCATAACCAAGCAGCCGCCTGAAACCAAAGTTTCTTTGTTGGCAAGCGCAATGGTTTTTCCGGCTTCAATTGCTGCAATGGTGGGAATCAGTCCAATCACGCCAACCACTGCCGTCAATACCGTGTCCACAGTGGGAAGCGTTGCAGCTTCGACAAATCCGTCCATGCCTGATAAAACGCGGGTGTTTGTATCTTGTACGCGTACCTTTAAATCCTGCGCTGCCTGCGCGTCCATCATACAGGCAACAGCGGGGCGGTACCGTCTGATTTGCGCTTCTATGGCAGTGACATTCCGGTTTGCACAAAGCGCTGATACTTGCATATCTTCGTTACAATCAATCACTTCCAATGTCTGCGTGCCAATGGAACCGGTGGAGCCTAAAAGGCTGATTCGTTTCATAGACTATTCCTTTCTGATTCATGTATCAATAAAGTCTCAGATCAAAATCGGCAAAAGTTTCATCAAATAATAAAGCGTCGGCGCCACAAAAATCACACTGTCAAAGCGGTCTAACACACCGCCGTGACCAGGGAAGATGGAACCATAGTCTTTGATGTTCATTTCCCGTTTAATCATGGACGCCGCCAAATCACCGAATTGAGAGATAACAGAGACCAATATGGAAATCACAATAAGGGCAGACCAATTCACCTGTTTTTCAAAAAAGAATAGGAGTACCCAGCCGAAAACAGCAAATCCTAAAACACAGGAGAGAACGCCGCCAACAGCACCTTCTACTGTCTTTTTGGGGCTGATATCGGGAATCAATTTATGTTTGCCTAAAAAATATCCTGTAAAATATGCACCGCTGTCCGTCATGAACGCACCGATGAAAACGGCATAAATTAAAAAATTACCGTGTTCCATTTGTTCCACCAAACGAATGTGAAGCAGTGGAAGTGTGATATAGAGTGTAGAAAACAGCAAAATAGAAATATCGCGAAACGATATTTGTTTATGCATACAGACGGCGAGAACCAACGAAATCATTATCAAAGCGCAAACAACGGGCAGCAGCAGGGAAGGGCTGAAGTGAAATGCTGTAATGATGGCGATACCGCCCGCAAAACCAAGCAAACAAAGCGGCAGTTTTTTGAAAAAGCCAAACGGCTTATAAATTTCAGCAAGCGCCATCAGAATTAACACACCCAGCGCCAACTCCAAAAAACGTCCGGAAATTAATATAAATAATAAAATCAAAATACCGATTGCCGCACTTACAATCCGCTTACCCATAAACAACCATCCGTCTTTCTGCTCACAAAATTCTTTTGCTTTTTCTTCTCCAAGGTGAGCGGTTATCGGAGAAGAAGCAAATCAAACGCCGCCGAACCGCCGGTTGCGTTTTTGATAATCATGCAGTGCAAGCTGCAAATGTTTTGGTGTGAAATCAGGCCAATTGATGTTGGAAAACCAAAATTCACTATAGGCACATTGCCACAGCAAAAAATTGCTCAGCCGCAGCTCGCCGCTGGGACGTATCATCAAATCAAGTTCCGGCAGCGACGCCGTATATAAATATTGTTCCATAACATCACTGTTAATTTTTTCCGGTGGCAATTTCCCTGCGACGCAGTCGGCGGCAATCCGCCGCGCCGCCTGCGTGAGTTCTTCGCGGCCGCCATAGTTGAGTGCAATGTTCAGCGTCATGCCTGTATTGTGTTTAGTTTTTTCCTCCAGCGCACGGATACTTTGCAGCAATTTTTGGCTTAAACCGTCCGGCGCGCCAAGCACACGAATTCGGTTATCTTTGCCGATTAAAAATTCGTCGGCGCGGTCTAAATATTCCTGCAACAGTTCCATCAAAGCGTCCACTTCTTCTTTGGGACGCGACCAGTTTTCAGTGGAAAAGGCATATACGGTCAGCGCTTCAATGCCGATTTCGCTGCAATAAGAAGCGATTGTACGGAGTGTCTCCGCACCGGCTTTGTGTCCTTCTTTGCGCGGCAGTCCCTTTGACTTCGCCCAGCGACCGTTTCCGTCCATGATAATTGCAATGTGGCGCGGCAAACGGCTCCTATCCACAGAAACAGTTTTAATGAAAATGGACTGCAGTGAAGAATACAGTCCATAAATTGTTTGTTTCATTGACATTGTGCAAACACCCTTTTCTAAAAAAGCCGTTTAGATTTCTAACAATTCTTTTTCTTTGGAGTCCAGCATAGCGTCAATTTTTTTGATATAGTTATCTGTGAATTTCTGAATATCTGTTTCAATGTCTTTCAAATCGTCTTCTGTAATTTCCGATTTCTTTTTCTGCGCTTTGAATGCGTCCAGCGCGTCGCGGCGGACATTGCGGACGGCAACTTTGGAATTTTCACCCATTTTGTGAATATCTTTCACCAGTTCTTTGCGGCGTTCCTCTGTCAACGGCGGGAAAGAAAGGCGAATCACTTTTCCGTCGTTGTTGGGGTTAATGCCCAAATCCGCAGCCTGAATTGCTTTTTCGATTTCATTTAATACAGAAGCGTCCCACGGCTGAATCACCAGCATACGCGCCTCCGGCACAGATACGCTGGCAAGCTGGCTAATGGGGCTTTGCGCGCCGTAGTAATCCACGCGCACGCCGTCTAATATAGCCGGATTGGCGCGTCCTGCACGGACGGATGCAAAGTCATTTTCCAGCACTTCCAATGCTTTTGCCATTTTTTGTTCAATTTTGTCATATGCGTCTTTAAATTGTGTATTCATACGATAATCCTCCCAATGATTATTTTACAATGGTGCCAATTTCTTCACCCATAATTGCCCGATAAATATTATTTGCATCCTCCAGTCCAAATACACGGATGGGAATATCATTATCCATACAAAGTGATGTTGCGGTGGAATCCATCACACCAAGACCGCGGTTTAACACATCAATATAGGATAAAGAATCGAATTTAATTGCATTCGGATTGGTATGCGGGTCGCTGTCATAAACGGCGTCTACTTTTTTCGCCAGCAAAATCACTTCCGCATCTACTTCTGCCGCACGCAGCGCCGCGGTTGTGTCAGTAGAGAAGAAGGGATTTCCAGTGCCGCATCCGAAAATAACAACGCGTCCTTTTTCTAAGTGACGCTCTGCACGTCCGCGGATATAGGGTTCTGCGATTTGCCGCATTTCAATTGCTGTTTGTACGCGCGTCGGAACGTCTTTTTGTTCCAGTGCATCTTGCAGCGCAAGGGCGTTGATGACGGTTGCCAGCATACCCATATGGTCAGCACGGGTACGATCCATGTTTTTACCGCTGCGTCCACGCCAGAAATTACCGCCGCCGACAACAATTGCAATTTCTACGCCAATTTCCACACATTTTTTTATGACATCGGATATATTGCTGAGCGTATCTTCATCCAGTCCAAAGCCTTTTTCTCCTGCAAGCGCTTCACCGCTTAATTTCAGTAACACTCGTTTGTATTTCGGCGCCATTTTTGTTCCTCCTATTCAGCTATCTGGATAATATATCTTAACATGCAAAAAGCACACAGATACATATTTACATATATTATAGCACAAAGGAAATATGAAATCAATGGAAAAAGTAAAAATATATTTGTGAAAAAATAAGTATGAAAAGAAACAATGATGGTATCATAGGCGTGTCGATAAAAGCTATATAAAACCCTCTCATAATGCCGTTTTTTACTTGACATATGAGAGGGTTTGAAAAACTTTCAAATAAAATTGTGTTTTGTATCAAATTTATTTTGCGCGCAATTACAGCAATTCTGCCCGCAGTTCTGCCGGAGATTTCGGCGATAGCAGCGTAAAGGGAATGTCCAGTACGGTCTTAGCACCTGTTTCGCCGCCTTGGGCCAGACGGTAAACAGCACGGGCATAGGCAACCAGAACGCTTGCAGTAAATTCCGGATTGCTGTCCAGTTTCAAAGAAAATTCCATCACATGGCGTGTTGCTGCGTCCGCCCCCGTTTTTCCGCCGCGAATCACAAAACCGCCGTGGGGAATTGCCTGATGATTTTTTTCAAATTCCGCTTCCGAAATGAAATGAACAACGGTGTCATAATCTGCGAAATAGTTAGGCATTTCACAGATAGTCTTTTCAATTTTTGCAGTATCCGCGCCTTCTTCCGCCACGACGAAGCATTCGCGCAGATGTTTTTCGCGTGTGCTTAGCGTAGGATTTTCTCCGCTGCGCGCGCGGTTCACTGCCGCTTCAATCGGAATGGTATATTGAACGCCACGTTTCACACCATCCACGCGCCGGATAGCGTCGGAATGCCCCTGACTGACACCTTTCCCCCAAAAAGTATAGGTTTCGCCGCTGGATAAAACGGAGGAAAAGAGTGCGCGCTGCAAAGAAAACAGTCCCGGATCCCAACCAACCGAAATCAGCCCGATATGACCGCTTGCCTTTGCGCTGCTGTCCACCGCCGCAAAATATTCCGGAATTTTTGCATGGGTGTCGAAGCTGTCTACGGTATGAAACAGTTTGGCAAACGCGGGGCCTTGCGTAGGCAAATCAGTCGCGCTGCCGCCGCAAAGAATCATAACGTCTATTTTATCTTTCCATGCTTCGCAATCATCAATAGAATATACGTTGCAGGGAAGCACGGGCGTGAGTGTTTTAGGGTCGCGACGGGTAAAAATACCGATTAACTCCATATCAGGATTTTGGCTGATGGCAAGCTGAACGCCGCGCCCTAAATTGCCGTAGCCCGCAATACCAATTTTGATAGACATATAGAATACCTCCTCTGATGTTAAAAAATATTTGATATCATTATACCATAATTCATAATTGCGAAGCAATTTGGTATAATTTCGTGCATCTCCG
>JAAWTG010000083.1 GCA_022801925.1 Clostridia bacterium
CTGGGGCGGCGGCGGGCGGTGCTGGTGACGGCGGTGTGGATGATGGTGGCGTATCTCATCTTTGCCGCAGGGCTGGGGGCCGCGCCGCTGCTGGGCAAGATGGTCTGTCTGAACGTGCAGGAGTGTCAAAACAATATTTATCTTTGCTGGAAAAGGGAAAAAAGAAGGGAAGATTGGAAATTTATTACCATATTGCACTGGCGCTCAATATTACAATGGATACGTTGATAGGAAATCAGGCGCCATTGGACAGTGCAATCAGTCATAGCGATATAGTAGAAAAAATCAGCAATTATTCGCAGAAACAATATGAACAGCTTATTGATTATATGGGATATATTGATTATGCCGCTGATAAAGAGGGAAAGTAACTGATTGATAAAGTGGGTTATATACTGAGTGGAGAATCATAAAGAGCAAACGAAGAACGGAGAAAAATAGAAGTTGCATAGCAAAAAGGGGCATGGTGGTTAAAACCACTATGCCCCTTTTTGCTATGATGCAGATATCGGCAGCGCAAACTGTACGATAATCCCCTTGTTCAATCATTTGTTTCGCCTGTAATTAGTTGAATCCCTTTTTCAAGACTTGCAGCATCCAGCATTCCGTTAGCATAGGTAACAAGATTTCCGTTTCTATCAATAAAAAAGGTAGCCGGCAAGCCTGAAATATAATAAGCGGAAACAGCCTGCTGCGTTTTGTCAAAAAATACCGGAAAAGTAAAGCCCTGCTCTGCGACATAGTCTTTGGCAATCTGTTCGGTTTCCCTCTGACCATCGGTGGCGTTGACCATCAGGAATTGCACATCAGGATATTTTTGATAAGCTTGATTGAAATCAGGCATTTCCTCTTTGCAATAATAACACCAAGTTGCCCAGAAATTGAGTACAACAGGTTTACCCAAATAATCCGACAGTTTCACGTCCTTGCCGTCGGGTGTGGACACTGTGAAATCGGGAGCAGCATAATCAGACGACGCTCCGTTAGACGAGTTATCAGTTTTATCGGTTTGATTTTCAGCGAGTTTGTCGGGCGCATAGGTTTTGCTCAAAGAACTATATAAAAAATAGGCGCCTGTAAAAAGCAGTACGGTGCAAACAATGCCGACAATCCATAAAATATTTTTTTTCATCATAATATCCATAGCCTTTCCGCCCACAAGTAGTAGGCATATTCGCCTTTTGTTCGCCTAATCATAACGTTCTTATCGTGGGCGGATAAGACGTTAAATTCCTCCTACGAAAGAATGGTAAGGAACTTGCCCAAAAGTCCTGTCATCATCAAAATGCCAACCAAAACGAGCAGTGAACCGCTGACGATATTGATAACTTTATAGTTTCTCTTAATAAACGCAAATGTATTTTTGAGTTTGTCAATCAAAATGGCGCTCACCAAAAACGGTATGCCGAGCCCCAAAGAATATAACAATAACATCAGCACGCCGGTGAGTGCGTGACCCTGCTGGGAAGCGAGCATGAGAGCAGAACCGAGAAAAATACCTACACAGGGCGTCCAGCCGATGGAAAACACCATGCCGAAAAGCACGGACGAAAAAAAGCCGAGCTCTTTTTTGTTCATAGACCGGTTGACGCCGCCAAACAGGCGAACCTTAAAAACACCAAGAAAATGCAGACCAAAAAAAATCACAATCAGCCCTGTGACGATATTAACGGCAGTCTGATATTCCTTCAGCAATCCACCGAGTGTTCCTGCTAGCGCGCCCATTGCGACAAAAACGATTGTGAACCCCGCCTCAAATCCTAGTGCATTTTTAATGGTTTTGGCAGTGGTTCGCTCTGTATCGCCTGCAAAATAAGACACATAGATTGGCAGCATGGGCAGCAGACATGGTGAAATAAAAGTGATGATTCCTTCCAAAAAAGCAATAAAATATTGCATAGGTCAGTCCTCCTTATGCGGTTTGTCCGCGGTAATTGCGCTTTAAAAACGGAATGGCGGAGCAATATAACATCTATTATATCAGTTTTTTTCATTGAAATCTGTCATTGAGTCGCATTCGTGCGGCAGAAATTTTGCCATGTATAGATTTTGCTATGTAGTTATTGACATATGTCAATAACTATGCTATGATTGACATATGTCATAAAAAATTATCATATCATATTCGCCGCAACGTGTCAAGAGAAGGTAGGAGAGGACGATTACATGCCGAGACCGAGAAAATGCAGAAAAGTATGTTGCTTGCCCAAATTCAATGAATTTCAGCCTGTCGGCAGAGTGGGCGAATACGTTGTTTTGACCGTAGATGAATACGAATCCATTCGATTAATTGACAACGAAGGATTTTCGCAGGAAGAATGTGCAGGATATATGCAGGTGGCCCGCACAACGGTTCAGCAAATCTATAATTCTGCCAGAAGTAAAATCGCCAAAGCGTTAGTAGAGGGTGTTGGTATCCGTATTGAGGGCGGAGAGTATACTCTTTGCGACGGCAAGGAAAAAGAGTGCGAGTGCGGCGGCTGCCGCAGCCATCGTGGCAAGAGATGTGCTGATGCCTGTAACTAGCGCCGTCCTATCATCATAGAGGTGCCCGCAAGAGGCTTTATTGCGGCGGAAACGCAATAGCGCGATATGGTTCAGTTTAGTTTACTTATTATCATATAAAAAGGAGACAGATAACATGAAAATTGCAGTAACGTATGAAAATGGACGGATATTTCAGCACTTCGGTCATACCGAACAGTTTAAACTTTACCAGGTGGAAGATGGGAAAATTCTTTCCGCTGAAATTGTGGATACCAACGGCAGCGGGCATGGCGCGCTTGCGGGTCTGCTTTCGGCGCTCAAAACAGATGTGCTGATTTGCGGCGGCATTGGCGGCGGCGCACAAATGGCTTTGGCGCAAAGTGGAATCCGGCTTTTTGGCGGCGTCAGCGGCGAGGCTGATAAAGCGGTGGAAAGTTTTATTGCAGGAAATTTGGCATATGACCCTGAGGCAAAATGCGACCACCACGACCATCACCACGGCGAAGGACATACTTGCGGCGACCATGGTTGCGGGAGTCATAACTGCGGCGAACATAGCTGTCATTAAAAGAAAACCACGCCCGCGCTTTCCAAAGCACAGGTGTGGTTTTTGCTGATTATTTGCATTCTGTGCAGATATATTCGACTTTTGTTTGCCTATGCATGACTGATTCATAAAGCCGCCATCCGCCCGCAAGATTATAGCAGTCATAACCGTTGCCTGTCAGAATGCGGCAGGCGATATAACTGCGAAGTCCGCTGTGGCAATGAACATATACAGGCTTATCTTTGGGAAGTTCGCTAAGGTGTTCTCTGAGAGAATCGAGCGGGATATTGATAAATCCATCTATTTTACCGCGGCGCACCTCCGTCACGGTACGTACATCGAGAAGGGTAACGCTTCCATCGCGCGGAAGGGTTTCCACATCGTGCCAGAAAAACTGCTTGATTTTTCCGGTAACGATATTTTCCGCTACAAACCCCAACATATTAACAGGGTCTTTGGCGCTGCCAAAGGGCGGTGCATAGCAAAGTTCAAGCGTGGCAAGATCAGTGATTTTTGCACCGAAGCGGATGGCGCTTGCCAGCACATCTAAACGCTTATCCACACCGTCAAAACCGACAATCTGTGCGCCGATGATATGCAGCGTTTTTTTATCCCACAAAACTTTTAAAGACATGTTTGTGCCGCCGGGATAATAAGAGGCGTGAGACGCGGAATAGGTATAGGTTTTATCGTAGTCGATACCGGCTGCCGCTGCGCTTTTTTCGTTCAATCCGGTTGTCGCAACTGTCATATCAAAGAGTTTTAGAATGGCGGAACCTTGCGTTCCGGTATAGCCGGAGGAGAATCCTGCAATATTGTCTGCGGCAATACGTCCCTGTTTATTTGCAGGGCCGGCAAGCGGAATAAAGGCAGGGAATTTGGTGATGAAATCTTTGACTTCCACAGCGTCACCTACGGCATAAATATTTGGGAGATTGGTACGCATTTGCGGGTCAACAACGATGCTGCCGCGGGCATTGGTTGCAATGCCGCATTCCTGCGCCAGCGCTGTTTCGGGACGGACGCCCACGGATAGAATGATGCAATCGGATTCGATTTCACCGTTTTGCAACATGATACGATTGCCGCTGATAGCAGTGACTCCGTTGTTCAGATAGAGTCCTATTCCTTTTTCTTTGATATATTGATGCACATCAGCAGCCATATCAAAATCAAGCGGCGCGATGAGATGGTCGGCGAGTTCGACAACCGCGACGTCAAGCCCTGCTTCTGTTAGGTTCTCAGCCATTTCAATGCCAATATATCCACCGCCTACAACAACGGCTGATTTCGGTTTTGCTGTTTCAATATATTCCTGAATGTTCAGCGTGTCGGGAATGGTACGGAGTGTGAACACGTTATCGCTGTCAACACCGCTAATATTTGGTTTGATGGGTTCGGCGCCGGGAGACAAAATGAGATGGTCATACTGTTCCTGATAGGTGTCGCCAGACATTAGATTTTTCACTGTGACAGTTTGTGCGGCAGGGTCGATTTTCACTGCTTCGTTCTGAACGCGCACGTCAATATGAAATCTTGCCTTGAAGCTCTCGGGCGTTTGCAGCGTCAAGGCATTGCGGTTGGTTATCGTACCGCCAATATAGTAGGGTAGACCACAATTGGCAAAAGAGACATATTCACCACGTTCTAAAATGATAATCTCTGCGTTTTCATCCAGTCGGCGGAGTCGGGCTGCCGCAGATGCACCGCCGGCAACGCCGCCAATTATAATAGTTTTCATAAAAATATCCATCGCCTTTCCGCCCACAAATTAGGAAGGAAAATCCGAACGTCCTTACTGTGGGCGAATAAGGCGTTACCTCTTTTCTGAAAGGAGTTTCATGCAAAATGGAATGGACAATGTTTGAACCGATATACCAAGAAATATTTCCGTTTTGGAAAGAAATCTCGGAAAAAGACAGGGAATATATCTGCCGGCATTCGACGGCTTTGCCCTATCCCAAAGGCGCCGGCGTTCATGACGGCAATGAGTGTTCCGGCGTGATTTTTGTCCGCTCCGGCTGCCTGAGGGTTTATATCATGTCCGAAGAAGGCAAAGATATTACGCTTTACCGCTTGCATAAAGGAGATATGTGTATGCTTTCCGCTTCCTGTGTCTTGCAGAGCATTACCTTTGATGTGTTGATTGACGCAGAAGAGGACAGCGAATGCTATGTCATCAGCGGAACCGCCTATGCCGCCGTGTCGGAACGCAATCCAAGTATTAGAATATTTACGCTGGAAACAGCAGTCAGCCGTTTTTCCGACGTCATGTGGGTCATGCAGCAAATTCTTTTTATGAGCATGGACAAACGGCTTGCCATTTTTTTGCTGGACGAAGCGGTGAGGACAGGAGCGGACACGATTGCACTCACGCATGAACAGATTGCCAGATATATGGGTTCTGCCCGTGAAGTGGTGACAAGAATGCTGAAATATTTTGCAAATGAAGGGATCGTTCAAGTATCGCGCAAAGGCGTGAAGCTTTTGGATAAAAAACGCCTGCGCAGCCTAGCCTGGCGTTTCTAATTTAAACACCGATTTTGAAAGGCAAATTTTCCGCAATACTGCGTTGAAATGCTCGCTAATAAAACAATTATTAGCTCCGCTTTCGCCTTGTCTTGCATAAAAA
>JAAWTG010000020.1 GCA_022801925.1 Clostridia bacterium
GAATTGGACGAAACTGTTTTGAACCGGCTGATTGATAAATTGCTGCTGCAGGCAACGCCGGACGCGCGGGTGAATATCAGGGATTTGATTTTAAAAGAAAGATTTCACTATATACCTCCCCTGCACGGCAAAGCGCTGATAAACACAATATGGGAAGTCAGCGGCTATATCCATAATCAGGAACGGATCAAAATAGGCTACCAAAAAATGGACGGTACGATTGTCGAAGCGCATATAGAACCGCTGGCAATCATGTTTTCGGAATTTTATTTTTACCTTATTGCGTGGTATGCCGACCATATGAAAAACTACCCTACGGTGTTTCGGATAGACAGAATTTCAAAAATTGCGGGAACGAAGGAAAAATTCGTTGTTCCCTATAAGGACAGATTTAACGACGGGGAGTTCAGAAAACGCGTGTTTTATATGTACCCCGGCGATTTGAAAAAAATTAAGTTTGAATATAACGGTCCGTCTGTCGAAGCGGTACTCGACAAGATACCGACCGCCGAAATAGAGAAAAATGAAGGAAATACATATACAATCAAAGCGGAATGCTACGGCAAAGGCATTGATATGTGGCTGAAAAGCCAAGGCGACTATGTGAGAGTTTTGAGAGGAGGGGAATGAAGAATGTAATGCCGAGGCAGTAAAGGATGCGCCAGATAAAGCGAGGGCGAAGATAAAGGTATTTATAAACTTGTATAGGGAATAACGCATTAAGAAATAACATATGGGAGGCATTAGCAATGGCTAAGACAATTAAGTTTAATTTGATTCTGGACAACAATCCTGTAAGAAATATTGAGGGATTACAGGAGCATTTTTCAATTGAAGATATGCTCAAATATTTTGAAAATGGTTTATTATTGCGTTGGTTAAATGTTAGAGGCTATGATGAACAGTATGCTGCGGTTAAGGCCATTGACAAATCTTTAGATAGAAAAGAAATTGTCACATCTTTAGTAAAGATTTTTGAAGTGATAGAAATGGATATTGCAGACATTGAAAAAGCAATTGGTATTCTTACATACTTGGATGAAGAAAAAGAATTGAATGCAATATATAAGGAAAATGCATATGCTAAAAAACAGATTGTTGATGACTACCATTCCGGCTACACGGCATTGATTATACACATGGAAGAAAACGGAGACAATATGGCTTTGTTAAAGGCAGATGCATTTCAAATGGAAAAAGAGTATTTTGGTCTATTTGAATTGAATCATTATGAATTGTATTTCCGCTTATTAGAATCTGCTCCAAAAGCTATTTTTGCAATTCTCACAAGAGATGCGTTTAGAAAATTTTGGATTGGCGAAAAAGCAAATGCAAAGATATATTCAAGTGTTAAAACTGCATTGTTGACGGCCGCTAAAGCAAAAAAAATTCTTGGCGATGACTTGAAGATTGTTCAGAGAAATACACAGGCAATGTGGGATCCAATTGAAAAACCGGATGTGAACGTGATGGTTATATCTATTGCCGATAAAACGTTTATCAAAAATGCAGGCAATTTCTCTGAAAAACTCGGACATACTGCTGTGAATGGAAAATTGCTTAAGTTTAATGGACTGGAATACCAGTGTAACGATGAAACTAATAGCTTGTTATATATGGAGGTATAGGCATGAAGAATGGCGCAGGGGATTTAATGGCTTCATATATTGATGCTTTATATCCGATTATTTACATTAACCATTTCGACTTTAAAGTAATTGATGAAATCATCACAGATATAACGGATAACAGGAAAATAGTAGAATTCAACAATGGATTGGGTATTGTAGACTTTAAGACAAAATCCACAATGAAAGAGTGTGACCTTTATAATTTTCTTCATATCGTAAAAGACGACGGATATGAACACGCTGTGTTTATCGTCTTAAAGGACGTTCACAGTCAGTTAGACAAGCCAGAAATTGTATCATTGTTGAAATATATTGCAGAGCGAAATTTATATAACGAAAACTACAATGCCTCTGTTTTTATTGTTTCAAGCAAACTTTGTATTCCGGATGAATTGGAAGATTTGATTACGGTGTTTGATATGCCATTACCATCAGTTTCTGAAATCAAGAATATAATGGTAAACTTTACAAAGGACTTGGAAATTGATGTGACTGATGATGTTTTAAGTGAAATTGCGTTGTCTTTCAAAGGACTAAATGAATTTCAGGTAAAGCAAATCTTAAACTTGGCGTACCAGGATGGGGGATGCTTGGACTCTAAAGATAAGCGTTTGATTCTTAGTCAGAAAGAACAGCTAATTAAAAAAGCCGGATTACTTGAAATGATTCCTGTAAATGAGAGCATCGAAGATATTGGTGGTTTGGAAAATCTAAAAGAATGGCTTTATAAGAAAGAAATAATTTTCAATCAGTTAGATAAAGCTATAAAATTTGGCGTTGACATTCCAAAAGGAATAATGATTGTTGGTATGCCGGGATGCGGTAAAAGTTTGACCGCGAAAGCAACCGCTAAATTATTTGAGATTCCGTTAGTTAGACTTGATGTCGGACGTTTGTTGGGAAAATATATCGGCGAGTCTGAAGAAAATATGAGAAAGGCATTAAAACTTTCTGAGGCTATTAGTCCTTGTGTTCTTTGGATTGATGAAATTGAAAAAGCCTTTTCCGGTGTTGGAAGCTCCGGCGGCGGAAGTGATGTGACTACACGCTTGTTCGGGCAGTTCTTGACTTGGATGCAGGAAAAGGAAAATACCGTTTTTATTGTGGCAACAGCGAATGATATTTCAAAGATTCCGGCAGAGTTTTTGCGAAAAGGACGATTTGATGAATTGTTCTATGTTGACTTTCCTAATGATGAAGAAAGAAGAAAAATCATAGAAATTCATCTTAAAAAGCGCCACAAATGGAACAAAGAATTGAATATTATTTCACTTGTCAAATTGACAAGCGGATATAACGGCGCTGATTTAGAGGCTATTGTTAAAGAGGCAATTGAAAGCTGCTTTATTGAAGGCAGAGAGCAGCTGACTACCGAGGATTTGGAATCGGCTCAAAAGAATATCAAATCTATTTCCAATACGTTGGAGAAACGAATTAAAGAAATTAAAGAAGCTGTTAAGGATATGGATTTGAAGCCGGCAAGCAACCCGGAAAATAAAATGGCTTCTAAGCCTGTTTATAAAAAGGAAATTTCTGACCATGCGGAAAGCAAAGGTGTAAATGCTGCATCTACAAGGGTATCTATGCTGAGGAAAGCAAAAATCGCTGGGATTGCCTCAGTGCTTGATGCGAGTATAAAATAAGAATATTTATAGAGAGGATAATGAACAATGGATAAAAAAGAAGAAATATACGAATTTGACTTTTCAGAAAAGGTTTTGTCAGAAGAAGAGGCTAAAGGCGTATCTAAAATTCAAAGAGAGTTTTTAGAAAGCTATATAGCTTCAAAGGACAAGATGCCGGTGGAAGAATGGCTGCCGCAAGAACTTCAAAAGCAGATCCCGGAAAAAACTTCCAAGGAAATCAAAAAAATGAGTACCGAGATTATCGACTCCCTTAAAGTAACAGAAGATATGAAGGTATCTCAACAGAAAGCAATCGCAGCAGGAAGAAGTAAGGATAGTTGGTTTGCGTCGACAATCCTTCAATCCACTTCGCAAATGTCAGCACAGGAGAGTGCGAAATATTTACAGAGTTTGGATGATGCTGTGAAAAATGCAAATGCAGCAATGCATGAAACGATAACCACAAAAGGGAGCGGATATATTACCCCAAGCATGAATCCAAATTTAGATGGATTCATTGCTGAACAACATCATGTCAATTCATTTAATATGAATGCCGCTGCCAAAGGTAGTGGTTTGAGAGCAGAAGTACAGCCGTTGAAACCGGGAGAGACTTATACCAAAAATGGTTTTGATGTAATCATCAAAGATGCTTCCGGAAAGAGAATACATCAGTACCAGATGAAATACGGTGCAACCGCCGAGGACACCATTCGTATGATTAAATCTGGTGACTATCATCAGCAAACGCTTGTTGTTCCGGAAGAACAGGTAGCAGCCGTTCAAGAAGCATTTCCTAATAAGACGGTTACTTCCACTATCGGTGACGGGGATGTGTCAAGTAAGCCTTTAACAAAAGAACAGGCAAAGAAATTGCAGAAAAAAGCTCAAACAGGTAATTTCATAGACGCCGATTGGAATGATTATGTAGCCAAGGACATTGCGATTGGTATTGGAAAACAGACAGGTTACGCCTGTTTGCAAGGTGCTGCTGTTAGTGCGGGGATGGCGATTACCGCTAAAGTTTGGAATGGAGAGCCTATTGACAGTGAAGAAGTTATTGAAACTGCTATTGTGTCGGGTGCAGACTTTGGTGTAAAAACAGCTGCTGCCGGAGCATTAAAAGCAGCATCAGAAAAAGGAATTCTTAAAGTTATTCCTAAAGGTACCAAAGGTAGCACTTTTGCTAATATAGCTTTTGTTGCGATTGAAAATGTTAAAGTATTAGGTAAAGTCGTGACCGGCGAATTGACCGTTAAAGAAGGTCTTGAGACAATGGAACAAACAACTGCATCATGCATTGCCGGTATCGCTGCATCGGCAAAAGGGGCAACAATCGGAGCAACTATTGGTTCTGTTTTAGGACCTATTGGAGCCGCAGTTGGAGGATTTATTGGTGGTACTGTTGGATATATGGCTGGTTCTAAGTTTGGAAATATGATTGTGAAGGGAGCTCAAAAAATACGGGATAAAGCCATTGAAGCAGCGAAATCTATTAGAAGTGAGATTATAAGTAAAGCGAACTCTAAGATAGCCCAAATTGCAAGTTCTTTGAAATTCTAAATATGATGTTTCTTTTCACAGCCTGCACATAAAGAATATACTGCAGTCGCGGGGAACGTTGAAAGCGAAATGCTGTCTATCAAAGATACGGTGCTTATCAACAGAAGAGAATATGATATATCCCGTATCATTCACACAGGGTACAAGTCTTTACGACATGAAAGAGTATGCGGAACCGGGTGTGAAGATTGCCCTTGTTTTGGAATCGGAACATCCGTGCCATATTACAGAGGGTGTATTGGTTACCAAGAAACAAGAGGAATCCGAATGACCACAAAAGATATTATAAACAAAATAAAGCCGCCTTGTTCCAAATGCCCGTATAAACTTGGGCAGATACAAACATTCGCCAATCCTTGCCCGGAGTGCAGACAAAACAATTATCATGCGTTTCGGCAATTTCAAGATATGGTATCGGCAAAAAATAAACGAATGGACATTTAAAGTTACAGTACATAACGCCTTCCCGTTTTGGGAGGGCGTATTTTTTTATCTTCCTCTAACCCATCTTCCCGACTTTCAGCTATATATTATATAAGCAGCAGACAGGAAAGCATTTACTCTGCTTGATAAAAATACGGAAGGAGGTCGCGAAGGTGTTTAAAAGGAAATTTCTTGAGATTGCATTGTTGGTTATGACCGCAGTAACATCGGTGCTTAAATCTGTTGTAAGATTTATTGACAATCTCGCTAAAACTACAAGGACGTCAACGGAAAGCTGTGGTTGTTAGCCGCGTAACGCGGCAAAGAAGGACTCCGCATGGGAGTCTTTCTTTATGCGCAAAAAGCAAAAACAATCAAACAAAATTTATGAAGGAGTGAAGTAAAAATGGCAAAAATCACAATTGCAGGAAACAGTTATGTAGTAACATCGGAAATTTCTATGGAGGATTTGGAAACGGTTAAGAAGTTCCGTCCCTCGGCTCTGGCGCTGGTAGATCCCGAAACAAAGGAAGCGCTCTTTAAGGTGGGAGTCGGCGGCAGCAGCCTGAGCGATTACGGCGTCAGCTTTGGCGGCATATCCAACGATGAAAACAAGCTGGCAACGGCAACGCTGCCGATTCCGGCAGACGTAGAGAATGCCAAGGAATATGTCTTAGACAAGGCAGGACTGGCGATTGCAAGCTTGAACAGAATTGAAGAAAATATTTTGGAAGCGTTGAGTGAAATTCAGGCTGAACGCAGTGCAATCACCGAAAATATTGAAGTAATTGTATAAAAGCACACATCGGAGGACTGCGGCGGCAGTCCTCCAAACTATTTTAAAGGAGGAAACATCAAATGATTAAAGTAACGATGGGAAACAATGTAAAAAGAACAAGCGAGATATTAGACGAGAACACGACCCTGCGAGAGGCACTGGAAGCAGCGGAAATCGACTATACGCGCGGTATGATGAACCTTGACGGCTCTACCCTTGCCCCCGGTGATTTGGATAAAACATTTGCAGACTTTGGCATTACCGAGAAATGTTATTTGTTAAACGTTGTCAAAGCAGACAATGCCGGGAACGATGTTTAACAAGAGAATTGCCGAAACAACTCTGACGGGCGAAACAGCAGACCGGCTGTTTTCAAACATCACTGCACAAAATGCGCCGGATCAGTCGTTTCTCGCAACCCTGCGGGCGCTTTGTTATAAACGGCTGCCGGCTGATGAATCTATCCGTCTGACGGTACTGGCGAAAAACGACGACCTAAGTCAAGCTGAGACAGCATCGCCGGCGGCATATATAAATGCGCTGATTCCAAGTGAGTTCAGAGTGCCTGCGTCATCTATCCATAACATTGTTCTCATTTATACGCTCCGTCAGGAGGCAGGAGAAAAAATGCTGGAAACTGTCAAGGCTCATGCCGGAGCAGACAAGCGATACATGCGGAATTATATCGGACGGGATGACCTGCGGGTTTTCTATGCGCATAAGCTGCGTGCGATGTTCTATACAGATACCGCGCAGCAAAATACAATTATATTTACCGACAAGCTGGAATTGAAACAGTTCCATGCTTTGCAGATGATGATCCCTCAATATCTGCCGCGCTTGTTTCAGGATACGCCGCTATCACAAGATGAACTTCATTTGCTGAAAAGCGCCGGAGAGAAATCGGTTGGCGAATATGAGCGGTTGATTGAAGAATTTGCCAAAGCGATGGACATTCGCTCGGAGATTATCCGAACCAAGCTGGCAGGATTTGAAACGGCATTTGAACGGATTCGGATTGCAGAACTGAAAAACGAGGTTAGTGCATACCGGGAAGACTATGAACACTATCTTTCTATCCTGCGGGAGTTATCCCGAAAGATAGAGGAAAGGACCTATCTGCTTGCAGGAATGGAATGCGCGGTGGGCGCCCAGGCGGAACACTCGGAACTGATGGAATACTTTATGTGCAACAAGAATTTGAGCGTTATACAGGTGGTCGGAACTGCCGTGGAATTTGTCGTACATGGGTATGCGGATATTTATGATGAAGAAGCCTTTGCGATGTACGTGGAAAATCACAACGGCTATATGTATGCACGGATTCATTCATCCATAACGTGCAATCAAATGGAAAAGCTGTACCGCGCTATATTCAGCGAAGGCAAGTATCGGTTAAGAATGTGCGCGGCGTATACTGCGGATATGAGAAACGGGCTGAAAGCATTTTCGCACTACGAATTTCCAGCAGAAAGCAAAACCTATTTACCGAATCCGCATATCCAGCATTACGGCTGTATCGGAAGCTATGCAGGGCGGTTTCAGGAGTATATGAAGCATAAGGACTATATAGGCGCGATTGATCAGGCGGTAGTATCTGCGCGGAATCTGAACTTTTATGATTCCGCTGTGATTGCCGCCTTTTCGCATGACTTGTCCTGCTCTGATATCAGATGTATCGAGAGGTCGGACGGAACCTTGCTGACCCCGCCGGAAGCGATTAAGGAGCTGGAATGAATTTTCAGATTTACAAAAAACAATAACGCCGTGCCGCCGCGCAACCGGCGGTTACGGTGTTCAGATGACGAAAGGAGGTTGCTGCAATTATGGCAAGACCAATCATAATGACAGAAGAAATGAAACAGACGGCACAAAAAGATTTTGCCGCAATGCTGGATGGCATGAAATTGCCGGACGGCAAGCTCAACTACAGTAAGAGCTTCAAGTGCAAGGACAGCCGCGCCGTGGTATGGATTGCCGAAGCGGCATATCAGAAAATCCTCGCGCTGATTACGGCGTTTTCCGATGAAGTGGGCTGGCATGGTACGGTATCCCGCTCCGGCAAATGCGAATTTACCATTGAGGATATATTTGTGTATCCGCAGGAGGTCACCGGCAGCACAGTCAACACCGACCAGGCGGAATATACCGCATGGCTCTACAGTCTGGATGAGGATATTTTCAGCAATATCCGTATGCAAGGGCACTCGCATGTCAATATGGGAACTACTCCGTCCGGCGTGGATAACAACCACAGACAACAGATTCTTGATCAGCTGGAATCGGATATGTTCTATATCTTTATGATTTGGAATAAACGGCTTGAAGTCCATACGCTGATTTACGATATGGTGCAAAATATTCTTTATGAAAATCAGGATGTTGACGTGCAGTTGATGTGCGGCGAAGATGCGGAGACGTTTCTGACCGACGCACGGGAAAAGGTTCAGAAAAAAATCAATCTTAAAAAAAGCGGAAATCGACCTCCAAAAGAGCAGACCGCATTCGACGCTGAGCTTGCGGCATTCGGCTGTTGTCATTATTTTGAGGATGACTTTTACGATCCGTATGATTTGGGAGGCGCGGCATGGAGACTTTGAATTTAGACAAATCCTATACATTTTTTCAGCCTGAGACCTGCCGGGAACGGATTCATATTATCGGCTGCGGTTCGGTAGGCTCCACAGCGGCGGAATTGCTGGCACGGTTTGGGCTGACAAAATTAACGTTATATGATTTTGACAGCGTAGAGCCGAGAAACCTTGCAAACCAGATGTTCAGGCAGGAGCATATCGGGATGCACAAGGTCGATGCGTTAGCCGCTATGCTGACAGAAATCAATCCGGAATTAAAAGACACGCTGAAACCGGAGCCGAACGGATACACAAACCAAAATCTGTCCGGTTATGTGTTTCTCTGTGTCGATCAGATTGAATTACGGCGCAAGATTGCGCTGCGTCACAAAAACAATCCATACATCAAGGCGATGTTCGATTTTCGTACACGCCTGACCGACGCGCAGCATTATGCCGCTGATTGGTCGGATATAAAATCGGTTGACGACTTTGTGCGCTCCATGGATTTTACTCATAATGAAGCTGCAGAGGAAACACCGGTTTCCGCATGTCAGGTAACACTTTCCGTTGCGCCGACGGTCAGAATGATATGCTCGCTTGGGGTAACGAATTTTATTAACTTTGTTAGGGATAAAACATTGAAGAAATTTATACAAATAGATGCGTTTAATTTCATGTTAGATGCATTTTAACTTGTAATGGATAGCGTGACGATACGCACTTTGCGGTTAAATCCAAAGTATCAAACGGTCAGTGAAAAGAGCCTTCAGGAGGAAGCTCCCTGGGGGATGCCTAGAGTTCTACGGTCGCTTCAGAGCTGCGGGCTACTTGGAGAAACCCGCGGAACATCAGGTGTTCCAGTTAAGAAATTCAAAAAATTTATCTTGACTTTTCTTCCCGCCGGCTGTATGAATGAATCCCTTGATGCAGCGCCAGCATTTTATTTATATGTGGATTACAAGTTAAAAAAAGGAGGAGTTTATGCCATATATCACAATCAAACAATCGCCGGTATACTATCAAATCAGCTTTGAGGATATGATTGCCGGCATACAGGATTTAAGCAAATATATTATGCCAAACGTAACCAATACCCGCACCTATTGGGTAGAACGCCCGAATGATAAATTAGTGGAAAATACCGATATCGGTAGAATGATACAATTGCTGCAACGGTTCAATCAGTCAAAGGAGACTCTGTTTCAAACAGACAGAGCCTCTCTATATCATTCCTTCTATATTCCGAAAAACAGCGGAGGACTCAGACGAATTGACGCTCCGGTTCCGGAACTGATGAATGCGCTGCGGGAGCTAAAAACATTATTTGAAACACATATGTTTGCATTGTATCATACAAGCGCCTTTGCATATGTGCGCGGACGCAGTACCATTGATGCGGTAAAACGCCATCAAAAAAATGAAAGCAAGTGGTTTCTAAAGCTGGATTTCTCCGACTTCTTCGGAAGCACAACGCCGGCGTTTGTATTGGAGATGTTTTCAAACATCTTCCCCTTCAGCGAGATAGTGCAGTATCCCAACGGAAAAGCCGAACTTGAAAAGGCGCTGAGCTTATGCTTTCTGAATAATGGTTTGCCGCAGGGAACGCCGATATCGCCTTTTATCACCAACGTGATGATGATTCCGATTGATCACTTTCTGAGCAACCGACTCAGGGATTTCGATAGTCGAAGGTTTGTCTATACCCGGTATGCCGATGACCTTTTGATATCCTGTAAGGTTGATTTTAACAAAGATGCTCTGCAGAAGTTTGTGGCGGATGCGCTGGCAAGATTTCATGCTCCCTTCTCCATCAAACCGGAAAAGACCCGGTACGGTTCCGCCGCCGGACGCAACTGGAATCTTGGGGTTATGCTCAATAAGGATAATCAAATCACGATAGGACATAGAAAGAAAAAGCAGTTTAAGGCCATGCTGGATCATTATATGCATGACCGACATTCAGACGCCGCTTGGGACAGACACGACATTCAAGTGTTGAACGGGCTGATTTCCTATTACCGTATGGTGGAACGCGGATATATTGAGTATTTGCTCAAACGATACGGCGAAAAGCATGGAGCAGACATTGAGCAATGTATCAAAGCGGATTTATCTGCATGAAACCTTTTGTAATGAATATTTTGAAAAGTCAAAAGCTTCAGGCGGTTCGCTGAAGTATCAATAAGTGAGCGTGACAGCAGGCAGCCGACGGATACCGGCATCCGGGTCCGGAACTCCAGAACCGGAGGCTGGCAGAAGGTTGGCATTGAAATTGTTGATAACTGGGCTGTTTTTCATAAAAGTCAGTCGGGTTATCCACAGAATCAGACGACATCGCACTGATTGCGTCTGCAGACAATGCGTCACATCTGCCTCATCTATTACTATGCAGATTACAAAATAAACCTTGCAGATAACAAAATTAAAAACCAATATTCATAATGTATAACCAATTCATTCAGAACTGGTGCTTTGCGGTTTTACCCAAAGTTATGACGCTGGGGAGCATTTCGCAAATTCTTCAGGATCCGCTCCGGGCTATCCGCCCTTCGGGATCCTTTCCGCATTTGCTCTCCTGACAAATAAACAAGCCACTCCGAGAACCGGTCAGCTCCGCTTCCTTCGCCGGCGGCGAAAGGAAACGAGCTGCCTTATCTCGTCATGTCTTATTATTCGCAGATTATGGATATTGGGCGTTCTGCAAAACGACCGTTATTGCGACAAAATATCCGTTATGAAAATCAGCCTTAAAAACGCTTGATTCAGGCACATTTTTATCGCAAAACGCATCGCAGAATCAACTTCGCATAACACAAACATTTTTGAGAAAGGAATCGCTATGAAAAACTATAAATTCGGATATGCGCGGGTATCCACCGCCGAACAGAACCTGGACAGACAATTGGACGCCCTGAAACAATATGGGGTTGATCAGATCTATAATGAAAAAATGACAGGCACCAAACGCAACCGTCCCGAATTGGAAAAACTGCTTGACCGAATGACTGAGGGCGATACCGTTGTGATTGAGAGTTTATCCAGACTGGGACGTTCTACCAAAGACCTAATTGAATTGGTGGAATTGTTCGATAGCAAAAAAGTACACCTGGTTTCCTTAAAGGAATCCATTGATACCAACACACCCACAGGAAAGCTGTTGTTTACGCTCATGTCCGCCATTGCCCAGTTTGAACGGGACTGCATTGCTGATCGAACCATGGAGGGCTTGAAAGCAGCTCGCGCCAGAGGACGGTTCGGCGGCAGACCGCGATTCAACAGCGAACAGGTCAAGCGTGCGATAAAGCTTTACAACACAGGGCAATACGCCTTGAAAGAGATTGAAGAACTGACCGGCGTGAAAAAGGATACGCTGTATCGAAATTTAAAATATGAGAAAGGAATGAGCCTGATATGATTTATGCTGAAGAATTGCTAAAACTGCCAAAGCTGGGCAAGGATGATACATTTGCCTTTGGGTGTACCAAGTGCGGTAAGTGCTGCAGGGAACGTGACGATATACTATTAACGCCGTTAGATTTATTCAAGATAGCCAAATATTTGAATCAATCCATTCGAGAGATTTTGATAGAATATTGCGAAAGCTATGAAGGCTCGGAGTCAAAAATACCCATCGTTCGGCTCAAACCAAGGGAATACAGAAAGACCTGCCCGTTTGTCTCAAAGGAAGGCTGCCGCATCCATCCTGTCAAGCCTGCCGTGTGTGCGCTTTATCCGTTGGGGCGTATGACCAATTGGGAAACCAAAGAATTTACATATTTTCTTCAACCCGTCCCTTGCGGAAGTCGGAAACAAATACAGACCGTCCGTCAATGGTTAGAAGATTTTTCAATATTGGATGAGGAAGAATTTACGATACTATGGCATCAAAAAATCGGTGAAATATCCGAAATTCTAAGGGAAATGTATCAAGAGCGCACCTTTAATCATGATCCAATAAACGCTATGTTGATGACGCGCTTATATATGTGCTATGAATTGAACAAAGACTTTTTGGACCAGTTTCGTAATAATTGTACGGAAGCATTACAGATGTTGACTCAAATATCAAAAATTAGTAACGTTTGAGTATATTTCACATAATCATTATTTTATCTCACCCGACGATAGTTGCAAATATGTGCGGTGATCCAACTTTGGATTGCCGCTGTTTCGTTATCTCAGACAACCTGAATCACTTCCTTTATTTTTTTATAAATCTTTTATATTTTCATGCGCAATATCCGGAACAATGATTTTATAAAAATAGCGCTTATTTACAGGATAATTGTGTAATGGACGAGGTATATCCTTCTCATTCATTTTATTTTTATAATACTATATATGCAACTATATAGTAAAATCAAACAAAATAGTTATTTAGAAAGAGAGGGATTTTCAATGCTTACCTCACAGGGTTTTCACACATTTCTTATGGCGCTCAAATTATCAATGCGGTCGCGGAATTCATTATTAAATGACTTTAAAAACTATGAAAAGGAAACCGGTCTGATTAGGGTTAGACCTATGAAAAATCAATGCGGCAACATTATTCCTAATTGCCATATCGTTGAGTACACACAGAAAAACAGCGGCATATCTTTTTTAATAATACATAATGTTTATTCTACGGATTTTCCTTACGTGGTAAAGGCAATAATCAATCCCAAAATTTTGTCGGGCACAGCGGATTACGTAACAGCTGCCACATCAGAGATTATGCAAAAGGTTATCATCACCTTTAATCGTGAAGTAAGGAAAATATCCCACGTCTTAAAAAATTTTTATTACTACACTTTACAGCGCATTGACTATTGCATCAATTTTGATGTAAAAGAATTAGGGCTGGGTTGTTCTCCCGAGCAAATGATAAAGCTAATCAAGCAAGCTGACATTCCGCCGCATTTTTCTGAACGTGTGGAATATAACACGACCTCTCATAGGAGAAAAACAGATAACTTCAGCTTTTATTTGCAGTGCAAATCGGTTGTTGTAAATTGTTACTGGAAACATTGGCAGCTATTCAATGAATATCCTGATTGCCCCGATTTAAATAGGTCTTACAACGTCATACGCTTTGAGATACAGTGTAAATATGCAAAAGTGTACAATATGTCAAAATTATTAGAAATCAGCCAAGGTTATTGGAAAGTTATCGATGAAATGTTCTCAGATTCTCTTGCAAGCCAAGTTCTTACACGGTATTTTAATAAAATAATCGGCGCCGGAAACTATTACACATTGGATGCGGCAAGAAAAATGATTCTGCGCCGGAACTTTAAACTCCAAAAAGAACATCGTCTGATTTCTACCTTAGAATTTGTTAATAGTATGCGAGGAATTGCGAATGCCAAATCCGCTCTGAAGAACGCGGATAATTCGGATGAGTTTAATAGGTCGTTGAGAGAATTAAATGAATTAGGTATTAACCCGGTTACAATCCCTAAGGATTGGGGAATAAAAACGATTCCGAATCTTCTTTGCACATATTATAATAAATTATCGAATTTGCATTTTGATGCATTGCAGGAAGAAAGATTGATGGAAATGCTCAAAGAATATTTGCCCTCCAAATGAAAAAGGCTTGCTTTACTTTAAATTTAAAAACAAGCCTTTTCGTAAAATAGCGATCGGGGGAAAGTCATTTCATCAACCAGTCAAGGATATGGATTTGTTTGATTCCGTTATGAGAAGTAAGCGGCTCATTATCCATTGTCAGCAAATATTTCGGGTTATGGTCGGAAATGCTGTCAAGCGGTTTTAATTCCCGTTCCAGCACACTGTCGTCCATAACGCTGTATGCCACCTGATAATACTCTTCTCCCTCTTCTCCGATTGCAATAAAATCAACTTCCGCATTGCCTGCTTTCCCGACATGAACCTCATAGCCCCTGCGCAAGAGTTCCAGATAGACAATATTTTCAAGAATGTGTCCTCTATCCGCTTTTTTTGTTCCCAGCAGGTAATACCGAAGCCCGATATCAACCGCATAATACTTGCCGCCTGTCGCTAAATACTGCTTTCCTTTTATATCGTACCGTTCTGCCTTATATAAAATGAAGCTGTCAATCAATGCCTGCAAATACACTTCAACGGTATTCACCGAAATTTTATTGCCGCCTGCTGTGAGAGAATTTGCTATTTTCGTAGCTGAAACAGGATTCCCAATATTATCAAACATAAACCGCAGGATATTTCTCAAGCCCGGAACATCTGATATCTTTTTGCGAGAAACAATATCTTTGAGCACTACTGATGTGTAGATGCCGTCAAGATACATTTCAATTTCTTTTTTTGCAGACAGTTCCAATGCATATGGAAATGAACTGTTTGTGATATAATTCGTATATTTTCTCTGTAAATCCTGGGTATCTCCCTGCGCTGTCACATATTCCTTAAATGATAGGGGCAGCATCTTTATTTCAACATACCTGCCGGACAGAAGCGTTGCAAGTTCTCCGGAAAGAAGATAGGCATTGGAACCTGTGATATATAAATCAACATTCTTCTTTATAAACAATCCGTCGCAAGCCTTTTGAAATTCCGGCACATTCTGAACTTCATCCAGAAAAACATAGTTCATTTTATCGGGTTGCAAACGCTCCTGCACGTAATCATATAACTGCATATAATCTTTTAGGTCATGAAACTCCGGATCTTCCAGATTGATGGATATAATCTGAACGTCCTCTATACCGCTTCCCCTCAGATAATCGCAGTACAATTCAAATAGTGTGGATTTACCGCAGCGGCGTATCCCTGTAACAACCTTTATCAGCTGTTTATCTTTAAAACTTTTCAGCTGCTCTAAATATTCTTTTCTTTGAATCATAACAATCACCTCTATGCAATCATTTTAACATACAAAAGTATTTTTGTCAAGTTTATTAAATCAAATGAACAAATTCGACAAATTATTCGTATTTGTTCATTTTATATTATACTGTGTTACCTCCAATTTAAATAATTTTTTTAAAGAAATTTTATATAATTTTTAGGGTGGAAAGGTGGAATTCATCCACTTTCCACCCCGAAAATATAATATTTTATCATTTAGAATAGTAATAAAATTCCTTTTATTACATAGCAGGAAATGACAATAAATTTTTATCAGATATAACTTATAAAATCGGAATATTTCTATTTACAAAAGGTAAAACTTATGATATTATAGATTTATAAGGAGATGATGGCTATGGTTATTCGACAAGATTATTTATCCAAAATTCGCCCGTTTATAGGCAAGGACATTATAAAGGTATTGACTGGGGTTAGACGCGGCGGAAAGAGTGTTCTATTAGAACAAATTCGTGATGAAATCCATAGCCCCAATACAATATTCCTTAATTTTGAGGATTTGGGAAATCAGCATTTATGTGAATATAACGCATTACACGATTATATTTGCGAAATAATCGGCAGCAATAAAGAAAAGTTTTATTTATTTTTTGATGAAATTCAAGAGGTGACTGGCTGGGAAAAGGCGATTAACTCCCTGCGTGTAAAGTTTGACGCAGACATCTATATTACCGGATCAAATTCACAGCTGCTTTCCGGCGAACTCGCCACCTATATTGCGGGGCGGTATGTATCGTTTGTTGTGTATCCCTTTTCCTATGCGGAATTTAAACAGGTAAGCAAGAACTACACCTTTGACGATTATATTCAATACGGAGGAATGCCGTTTTTGTCCAGCGTAGATTTTGCGCCTGAAATCAGCAAGAATTATTTGCAGGACGTGTTTAATTCCGTAGTACTGAAGGATATTGTAAAGCGCAATAAAATTCGTGATGTGGATCTTTTAGAAAGGATTATCTCCTATGCTCTGGCAAATGTCGGCAAAAGTTTTTCCGCAACCGGTATTTCAAAATTTTTCAAGGCAGAAAAAAGAACCGTCGCACCGGAAACCATTTTAAATTATCTGAAAGCCTGTGAAGAGTCATTTCTGCTCTATCGGCTGAAAAGTCAAGACATCAACGGCAAAAAGATGCTGAAGGTGAATGAGAAATATTACGTTGTAGACCATGGCTTGCGTAAAGCTGTGGTTGGGGAAAATTTAGAAAACATTGAAATTGTACTGGAAAATATGGTTGGTCTGGAACTTCTGCGCCGGGGATACAAGGTCTGTGTCGGTCGTGTAGGTGAAAAAGAAGTTGATTTTGTCGGCGAAAAGAACGGTGAAAAAATTTATTTGCAAGTGTGCTATTTTCTAAATGAAGCGTCTACTATCAAGCGAGAGTTTGGCTCGCTTTTAGAAATTAGGGACAATTATCCAAAATATGTTTTATATAAAGAGGGCACTTTTAAGGGAAATTACGAGGGCATCCCCGCGGTAAAGGTTGAGAATTGGTTATTAGGATAAAAATCATATTGCGTTTTCAGTGTGGAAAAGGTGGAAAATTCCACCTCGCCACCCTAAAAAAGTTAATTATTTATTTATGAAGGGGTACGGAAGATGTATTATGACAATCAAACAATAAAAGCATTTTTTGACAATGAACATTTTTTTTGCTTTGAGTTAAAAAACGGCGATCCTGTAATATTTGATTACCAATATCTTGATAAAGAAATTTCGATTCTGCCGGATTCTTCCTTTTCTTTAACTGAAAAGGCGAAACAAAAAGAGAAAGTTGATTCGATTGATGCCATGCGGAAAAAGTTATGTAAGATTATTGCTTATTTGTTACCGCCCCTGCAAGGGTTCATAATAAATATCTCAGAACAGAGAACGGAACTTAATATAAATATAAATATGAATGATGTAAAACTCATTGCGAATCAAATCATATTTGATATACTATACGATGAATATCTCAAAAATTCCCCGCGTATCACTTTGAATGAGTATTGCACGAAATATATTCCTTATGATTGGGATGATTCAATTTATGATGGTTGGAAAGAATTGAAAGACCCGGAAGATAAAATTTCTCTTGATTGGTATCATAAATGCTTTAAGGCTGTATTATCTAAATATACGAAAGTAAAGTTAGATTCAACGACCATGGCTCAAAAAATTTTAGAAACGAAAGCATCGTCGCCTAATGTGGCTCATTCAACGGATAAAGATCTTGAATCAAAATTAGAAAGATGTATTGATTTTATAAAAGAAGAACTTGATAAAAAGAAGGACGCCATATTTCATGCAATGGTAAGACAGATGGAACTTGACGCTGAAATAATGGAACACACGGAATTAAAAAAGCAGGTTAGACAGCTTGGAGTAAATCCCGATTTGCGAATTGAATATTATAATGAACGAAATAAAAAAGGGAAAAGAGATGTGAAAAAACCAAAATACATCTGGGATAGCTTATATTTTAATGGTTGCCCTAATTTCATTACATCTAAACAGTATAAAAGAATCTGGGAAAAAGACAGCAATTATAGTTATGCTAAATTTATAGAAGATTACAATAATTATGATAAGTTTGTAGAGTTTATATTGCCAAATAATGATGATAAAAACTGTGTTTATATTCAAAAGTGTATGTATTTTTATAATCTTGAAATTTACAAAAGATTAGATTTTGTTTATAAGCTGGCTTTAAAGATGGAATCTGAAAACGTATCTGACGTTAACAAAGCGCCTTCATTTGTAAAAAGATTTCATCCAATTGTAGTTATGCCCTATGTTGAGGATAACCAAGTGAAATTTCATAAACAGTTCAAGTATTATAAACCAATTATATTTATGGAAGAAAAATGGATGGAACAATATCCAATAGATGCCCCGAATCTTTGTTGTATGTGGCAAACTTGCCATTTGCTCCGAGCCAAAGCATACGAGTTATTCAAATACCATTATGAATTTCGGTCAGATGATTATGAATCTATTGCAGATTTTCTACGCACAGATTATAACCTCGAAGAATATCATGTGAAAGATAAAAAATGGGACAATCCAGGCAAGTCAAAGCTAAATGAAAATCGGAATCGTATTTCTAATGTACTCAAAATAAATAAAACGTTATTCCGAGTGTCGGAGGAAAGACTACCAATCAGAAAAAGAAAATAAATTTATGAATGCCGTCCAGCGTTGCTGGGCGGTATTTTTTTAGATTTATTAAAAACTCGTTAAAAAATCAATAGTCAGGGGTGGTAGGGTCGCTGTATAATGATTTCGTAAGCAAATACCGCGGATTTGCCAATAAAATTTTAATAAAGGAGTTGTTACCAATGTATGACGACATTTTAAGCGGTTTGCCAATCGAGGCGGATACAGACCATAGCCAATCAAACCAACAACTTTTCTCAGTTCAGGAGGATATTGAAAAGAAGTTGCGCAAAACTAAAAAAAAGCTGAAAAAAGCGAAGAAAAAAGGAAAAGACACAAAAAAATTTAAGAAAAAATATAAAAAATTACAAACAAAGTTTGAACGGATGAACGCTCTATTGGCTGAAACGAAGAAGTCTTCTCCAAAAGGTCGTTGGGACGCAACGATTGAGAGGACGTTGCCGGAACTTGTAAAATTAACGACGGTTATTCTCGACCGAAAGCTGCCGCCCGGCAAAGGTGGTGGCAAAAATGACTGAGACAGCTCGTGTAATATTGCCTGAAAGCGCCAGCTTCGATGACAGTGGTCTTCTGTGGAATGACCGGCTCGTCTGTAATTTTTTGCCCATTGTTAATGGTACATTGGTACCGGTAGAGGCACATGAACTTTACGATATGCAACTTAGTATAAAACTGCAATTTGTGGATAAAAAAATAAGCCCGACTTATTTTTTGAAAATGTCGGAATTGGAAAAGCTCGATTGGTTTAGCTTGAATCAGAAATGCCGGATTAACCCTGACTGTACCAAAGCGGTTCTTTATTTGGCAGATATTATGCGCTCTCAAATTGCCTCGTTGGCGGATCCGCCGGTACGATTTTGCAATCGTCCGGGCATACATATCGTTGACGAGCAGGCAGTGTTTTGTACTGGAAACAAGATTTACGATAAGAATCTGCATAATAACGTAGAGTTGGCGTTGATGCCCATTAGTTTGGACATAGATGAAAATTTATCCGAATTTGAAGCTGCTAAAAAAATGTTTGGACTCGTAAACTTAAGTCCAACTGTTGGTCGGATGCTCTTGGCACAAAATTTATTGGGCATTATGCGCCATGTATTTTTGCAATCTGGAATTACTCCGAGTAGCGTCTTATTCGTGGTCGGAAAAAGTGGTTTAGGGAAAACCACGTATACCAGCTTTTTGTCCCAATTATACAACCGGAAGAAAGGCATTGTTCCGCCGGCACAGTTAACTTCCAGTTTTTCCGCCATTCAGTCCATTCTGTCAGATCCCATGCACCAAGACAGTACCGTTGTTTTTGACGATATGTTTCCAACAAATTCAGGTGAAATACGGCGGAATTTTGAAAAAACATTTTCAAAATTGGTGCGTTTTATAGGGAACCAAAACAGTCCAGCTCTGATGAACGGAAAAATGGTTGCAGAAAGAGAACCCAGTTGCGGCGTGATTATCGTTGGAGAGTATCCACAGGGTTTGGGATCTGATGCTGCCCGTTGCCTGATTGTAGAAATGCGCGAATGCGTTCTTAATGAAAAACTCTGTCAGTATCAACGCGAACCACTCGTGGTGTCAACGTTTTACCACTTTTTCATTGGGTGGTATGTGTCAAACTACGACAAGATAGGAAAACTTTTGAAAGAATGGCTATATTCTTTTCGCACTAACAATCATTTGGATGTAAATTCGCATTTATCAGACGCATTTTTTTGCTTTGTTTCCGCATTTAAATTGTTTCTGCTTTTTTGTTTGGAAAAAAGTTTTGCGTCAGAGGAAAATGCAAAAAAACAATATTTGTCATTTCATGATTCTCTGATAAGATTAGTAAAAAAACAGAATTTGCGGACAGAGCAAGGCATTAGGAAAGATTCTGTTGATATTTTTCAATTGATTTGCCGCTGGTATCAGAACAAAGATTTTGATTTGGCGAAAGACTGCAAACATTTGAAAAATAAAGATGGATTTAAATATAAGGGGCTTTTCTGCATTAAACCGGCTAAGTTATTAGAAAAAATTCAACAAGTTGTACCGGGGATTACAATTGTCGAGGTCAGCCGCGCATTAAGAGAAAAAAGCGCTCTGAAACTTGACTGTGAAGGAAAAAATTATAAGGTAGGAAACGAACGCTTTTATGGAATTTACATTGAAAAATTAAACTATAACCGTTGAGATGTTTCCATATCTTCTTTCCGATTTTTTATATATTCTAAAAGGACGGAAGCGGAAAGTCGAAAAAATTTAAAACTTATACAAGGAGGTTAAGCTATGCCGACGGACAAAGTAATCATCACTACATCAAGCAATCAGATAACCGAATCTGATAGGCTGACGCTGTTATGCGAAGCGATTTATAATTTATTGTGTCAAACTGCCAATAAAAAATAGGTAGCCTAAAATATTTATTAGGAGGTGAGCAGAATATGTCTGAATTATTAAAGGCAGTGGCATATTGCCGCTATTCCTCGCATTTACAGCGTGAGGAAAGCATTAAGGCGCAGCTTCGCGCAATTCAAAAATATACGGATGATAACGGATATATTCTGCTCGATTCCTATATTGATGAAGCGCAAAGCGCTAAAACAGATGATAGAATCGCTTTTCAGCAGCTAATGTCTGATATTAAATCGGAAAACATTAAAATCGATGCCGTTATCGTTCATAAGGGAGATAGGTTTGCGAGAAATCGCTACGATGCGGCTATTTACAAGAATTTTTTAAAGCAGCACAACGTTAGATTGATTTCTGTCACCGAAAATCTGCAAGATAATCCGGAATCGGTCATACTTGAAAGTGTTTTGGAGGGAATGGCAGAATACTATAGCCTGAATTTACAGCGTGAAGTACGGAAAGGATTAAGGGAAAACGCCTTAGACGCAAGAGCCACAGGCGGTAAACCTCCGCTGGGCTATGATATTGACAAGTTGACGCAAAAGTTGATTATCAATGAAACAGAGGCAGAAGCGGTAAAAATGATTTTTAGAATGTATTTGGACGGATGCGGTTATTCCGAAATTATAAACGAATTAAATGCCAATGGATATAAAACCAAACGAGGGCAGACATTCGGAAAAAACAGTATAAATTCAATATTACATAATCTGAAATACACAGGAGTTTATACATATAACCTTGTCGCGCCCAAATATAAGGGCAGTGGAAAACCTATCAGATACGGAAAAGCGGAAAACGAAAACATTATACGGATTGAGGGCGCTGTTCCGCAAATCATAAGCAAGGAAGACTTTGAGGCGGTACAGACTAAAATGAGAGAGCGGCAGCATAAGGCAGGGCGGTATAATGCAAAGGCAAACTATCTGCTATCCGGAAAAATTTACTGTGGTGAATGCGGCAGCCCTTACAGCGGAAATAAGCGCAAAGCACGCGCTGACCATCCCGAATACATAAGCTATCGTTGTTCACGTCAGAATGGCAAAAAGAAGTGCCATAACAAAGAGATTCGCAAAGAACTGATTGAAAATACAGTCTTAAATAGGATTTCGGATATCATATTCGACAGCAGCATAATTCCAAAAATTTTCGATACTATCAATGCGTTTATTATCGAAAAAGAAAGCAGCGTCAAGCTATCCAAAATCAATGCGGAGAACAGGCTGAAGGATATTTCCAAACAAATTGATAATTTAGTTGACGTGATTGCTAATACAGGCTCAAAAGCTGTTATAGAGCGTTTGGAGAGCCTTGAAAATGAAAAGATTGTTATTGAAGACAATATATATAGGCTTGATAGGGAATTATCAAAGAAGATGATTTCAAAAACACAACTCAAACGGTTATTTTCAAGAGCCAAGAGCCTTTTTGAACAAGGGACGCTTGACGCAGGCAAAAAACTCATAGATTTGTTTGTGGAACGGGTAATTGTTTATAAAGACCATATTGAAATTAAATTGAATATTCTGCCGACAGATACGCCGCCAAAAACCCAAAAGGATAAAAAAGATTCCGACGGGCTTTTTGATTTAGGAAAATTCAACGTTGTGGCAGATAGGAACGAGTATTAAATAGGCGCTTGCAGAAAAAGCAAGCGCCTGAGTTTTACTTGAAAATGAAAAAAGAAACTACCGAAATAGTTTCTTTTTTGTCTCAGTCCGCGAGAGACTGAATGGCGGAGAAGGAGGGATTTGAACCCTCGCGCCGCGTGAACGACCTACACCCTTAGCAGGGGCGCCCCTTCGACCAGCTTGGGTACTTCTCCATTTATATGGAAGGCACTATAGCGTCTTTAAACCACAGCACCACCCTATTCAGTTTTGGCGGAGAGGGTGAGATTCGAACTCACGGTCCCTTTCGAGATCACTAGTTTTCAAGACTAGCTCCTTAAACCGCTCGGACACCTCTCCACATCCCATCTCAACATGTTGACAATTATATCATATATACATTGCCATGTCAATACTTTTTTCATTTTTTTCTTATCATTCTTTTTATCCAAAAAAAGCACATAAATCAAAATATATCATGCCCGAAAAATGCATGAAGCATTCTCTATTTTGAAACAATAAATCAAAAAAGGAGAAATATTTATGTTTGACGATTTTTCACAAAGCAGCAATTTTGGCTTAGCTGCACTCTATACAGACCTTCAGTTTCACGACTACTATGATTCGCTCTCCGAAGAAATTCAGGCGGCAGTTAACGAACACGAAAATGAAATCCATTCCCTGCACGATTTAAAACAATTTGCACAGCACTACCGAAAGCTGCGCTAAAGGGAGGGATTTATATGCAATTATCTTCCTTTTCTTTTGCTGATATTGACCCATCTGTCATACAGGAATTGACGCAATTTGAAGATTACTTTGGAAAACTATGCGACAAAGATATTGTGCTTGTCGCATATGAAAAAGAACCTGTCTGCCAAAATACGAAAGCATAAATGTAACACTAAAACGCAATTTTTCTGTAGCACTAAGATATCGGCTTAACGATATACTCTTCTTCCTAAAAAGATTACACACCTTTGGGGAGAAGTATTATATTATCATATTGCAATATCAAAACGGAGGCGTTTGCCTCCGTTTTTTTCAGCGCCATGCCTCTACGTCAAGCAACTCAATCTCCGGCGCCAAATCTCCCTGCTGCGCCTGTTGTTCCCTGCTATAATCTGTCGATAAATATTTTTTATTATCATCTGCAAAAACAGTGACTGCAACAGCATTCTCGCCCAGCTGATTTTGTGCAATGACACAACCAAGAAAATTTGCGCCCGAAGACACGCCGACCCCCAGCCCCAACTGTTTTGATAATTTCCGCGCCATATTGATTGCATCGCCATCGGAAACAGACACCACTTCGTCTAATTGGTCTAATTTTACAAGATCCGGAATAAATTCATCAGAAATGCCATAAATCCTATGCTGTCCAACTTTATAGCCCGTCGAAAGCGTTGGTGAATTGGACGGTTCCAGCGGATACACCTTACATATCGGATTTACGCGGCGAAAACTGCGTCCCAGCCCCATTACCGTGCCGCCTGTTCCAACGCCGGCAACAACAGCATCCGGACGCAGTCCCTTCTTCTCCAACTGCGTCAAAATTTCCTGACCGGTTGAACTGTCATGCGTCCCGGTATTCCATTCATTGGAAAATTGCCGCGGCAAAAATACGCCCGCTTTCTTTCCAAGCATCTCTGTCATTTCAATAGACCCCAAAAATCCGCCTTCTTCTTTGGACACCAGCCGCACGGTTGCGCCATAACTCTCCATCAGACTGATCCGTTCCTTACTCATCCAATCTGGCATATAAATAATCACTTCGTGCCCCAAATAACTTCCCAGAGCTGAAAAGGCAATACCTGTATTGCCACTCGTCGCTTCAGCAATACAGTCGCCGGGACGAATTTGTTCCGTTTCATACGCCTTTTTTAAAATATGATACGCAACTCTGTCTTTAATGCTTCCGGTCAGGTTAAAATATTCCGCTTTGGCATAAATCACCCGTTCTGCTCCCTTGTATCGGTAACGAATGCCCAGCAGTGGTGTGTTGGCAATCATCGCTTGCATATTTTTAAATTTAAGCTGCTGCTCCATTTTATCATCCCTCAATTTCTGCGAACTTTCCTTTTTATCATTTTATGCGTCAAATCCGTCTAACGTTCCGGCTAGGCATAAGAGAATCAAATATGCCTAGGCAACAGAAACAGACCCCATATGGAATCAATCCATATGGAGCCTTTATCATTCTTAGGAATATACGATAGTCAGACATTCAAAATCAAACATGCTTATTTTTCTAGTGAACTAATATTCTTATTTAAAATGAAAACTAAGCCACGCATTAAGCACCTTCCCGATTGCTTGGAAAAAGGTGATTTTATTCGTTCCTTCCGCAGCGGTCAAATCCACCGTCTCAACTACTTCGTCCCCTGCTTTCAGTACCAATTCGCCAATTTTTGCTCCTTTTTCCACAGGCGCCGCGACACTCTGCTCCAGTTTTATTTCTTTTTTAATCTTATCTGAATAGGTCTTGGGAATCACCACCGTCACATCATTTGCAACAATTGCCTTTTCCGTTTCTTTTGCGCCTTTTTCTATCGGAACGTCCCCATATTCCTCTCCGGCTTTCAGTGCCTGATATACTTCAAAATGATTATATCCATATTCCAGCAATGACTGCGCTTCTGTAAAACGCGTATTTGCATCCGGCGCATTCATAATGACCGCAATAAGCTGCATTCCGTCTTTATTTGCTGTTGCTGATATACAGTAACCTGCATTATCTGTTGTTCCTGTTTTGAGCCCTGTCGTATATTGATAGCTTTTCAGCAGTTTATTCGTATTCACCAACATTGTGCGTCCACCGCGCAGCGTATCCGACCAAATACCGGTATATTCCAAAAGCTGTGGGAACCGCTGCAAAATAGTACGTGACAAAATAGCAATATCACGTGCGGAAGAATGATGTCCGTCCACATCCATACCGCTCGCGTTTACATAATTGGTGTTATCCATCCCCAATTCCTGCGCTTTCGCGTTCATCCGACCTACAAATTCACTTTCGCTGCCGGCAATTTTCTCCGCCAATGCAACCGCTGCATCGTTTCCGCTGTTTACGCAAATCCCTTTGATGATATCATCTACCGTCATTTTCTCGCCGATTTCCAAAAAAATGGTAGAACCGCCGACTTCCTTTGCCGCCTTGGAGCCCACCACCAAATCTTCTTTGGACAGTGTACCGGCTTCCATTTCTTCCATGGCAATATACAGTGTCATCAGTTTGGTAATGCTCGCCATAGGCAGCGGCATATCAGGCTGCTTTTCATATAATATTTTTCCGGTCTGCGCTTCCATTAAAATAGCTGACGGCGTTTTAAGTTCCGGCTGTGCAAATCCTGTCACCGCCGTACCTATTAGCACTACTATTATCATACAGACACTGAAAATCCGCTTTTTCATATTTTTCCGCCTTTCTATCATCAATCCCAGTTTTTCATCAATTTGCCAATAAAATGCTATACCGAAACACGAAGTGTTCCCCTCTCCGGCAAGGAATTTCCCATACTAATCGTGCATCTCCACCGACCCATGCGTTTTATGCGCGCCGAGACGGAGACACTTTCAATTTATCATATACGCTCTGTGTATATTATACCAGACGCCCCAAAAATAATCAATCATTTTCTAACAATTTCTGAAAATTCTGCCTTTGACAAAAAGCAGCAGCGAATCCCCTTTATTTCATCAGGTTTTCGGCTGCTGCTAATATTGTTCATTTTTCGATAATTTCTCGGTCTGTTTTCCCATGCTGCAATACCGTTTTTAATGAAATCGCACTTTCCAAAATCTTTCTATTTCTCAAATTCATTAATCCAGCGGATTGACATATCTATCCAGTTTTGCGCCGCAGAGACGCAACCTTCCTCATTTGTTGCCGTGGTTTTATCTGCAAGCGATAACCCATGCTCGCCGTTTGGATAAATATGCAGTTCAAACTTCACACCGCTCGCCTCCAGTGCATCGGCAAACCGAAGCGAATTTGCCACCGGTACAGCATTATCCGAAAAAGTATGCCAGATAAAGCACTGCGGCGTTTTATCCGTTACATAATTTTCCAAATAGGAAAGCGGGCGCACTTCTTCCTTGCCGCCTACAAAATTATCAATGCTTCCCATATGCGCTTTTGTTTCATCTCCTGTAATGACAGGATAGCCGAGAATCAGCCCCGCCGGAATGTTCTCTCCCTCTGTAACATCTGCAAATTTCAGCACCTCCGGACGGCTGTGATGCACGCCCAAGCTTGCCACAAGATGTCCGCCCGCCGAAAAACCGACAACAAAAATCCTGTCTCTATCTATGTTATTTTCCTCCGCGATATCTTTCACATATTTAACCGCTTTAGAAAGTTCGCACAGCGCCGCCGGATAGCTACTTGGCGCAACAGAATAGTCAAGCACAAATGTGTGAAATCCGGCTGCATTATATTTTATCGCTACCGGCTCCGCTTCGCGTTCCGAAGTAAATTCATAGGCGCCGCCCGGACATACAATAACCGCCGGACGTTTCTTTTTCATGCTTCCCTGTATATTTCTGTCGTCCAAAATATATGTCGTAAGCGTTGTCTGCCGCGGCGACGGCTGCACGCCCATTGCCGCATAATCTATATTAATGTCTATCTTTTTGTTAATCATCATTTTCGCTCCTATCCTGTTTTATTTTATACGAATGGCAGAGATTGCCTGTCTTATTTTATTAGCAACCAAGCCGCCGGTATTGCTCCGTTACATGTCGTAATTCAACTTTCATAAATTTTCCAAATTATAATCATTATACTTTAAAACAAAACTATTTGCAAGTATATTTTTTGAAATCGCCAATTCCGTAAAACGCAAAAAACAATGCCAATATGTCTGCTGTATACAGCCGCAAACCATTTTATTCCATTTACTTTTTATATTTCAGAAAGAAAACTGTCTTGTCCTAAGACAAATGATAGGAATACAGCAAATATTTTGATAAAAATCATGATTGCAATCTGTTTCCCGCCATGGTATAATATATATTAGATATCGGAACATTTATCATGCCGGAATGCTAAAACAAAATGATAAGATATATTTATCAACTGCTACAACTTTAAAGAAAGTCGAGGAGATTTTACATGAAAACAAAATCAGTTATCACAATTGGACGGCAATTTGGAAGCGGCGGAAGGGAAATCGGCAAAAAACTAGCTGAAGCTCTTGGAATTCCTTTTTATGATAAAGAACTGATTCAGTTAGCGGCAAAAAAGAGCGGTGTTTGCGAAGAAGTGTTTGAAAGCGTTGATGAACAAGCCACCAACAGCTTTTTATACTCTCTTGCCATGGGCGCCTATACGCTGGGCAATACGACCTCTTTGATTACAGAAATGCCTATCAATGACAAGCTGTTTATTCTCCAATCCGACATTATTAAAAATCTGGCGCAGGAAGGTCCTTGTGTGATTGTCGGTCGGTGTGGGAACTATGTACTCCGCGACATTCCAAACTGTGTTCATCTGTTTATCTATGCTGATATGGCGTGCAGAATGAAACGCGTATCTGCACTTTACGATATTCCGGAAAATAAAGTGAAAGATAAAATTTTAAAGACAGACAAAAAACGTGCAAACTATTGCAATTACTATACCAACGAAAAATGGGGCGTTATGCAGAATTATGATTTCAGTTTAAACAGCAGCCGTTTGAGTCCCGACCGCTGTGTGGAAGTGATTGAACAGTATCTGTCTGCACGCGAAACAGAAAACAAATAATCATCTGCATTGTCTGTTCAAACCGTTACGGGCAGCCGCCTCCTTGGCGGCTGCTTTTTATTTGCTCCCTTATTTCTGTCCGATATTTCCCCATTTCTTATTTGTCTCCTATACTTTGACGCAAATACGAGAGACTATTGACAGTTCCATTTGGTATCTCTCTATAAAACAATTCTCCCAAAATGATTCCAAAAACCAATTTGGGAGAAATCCATCGGTTCTATTTTAAAAATCCTTCAATAATTTTTGCTTCCGCTTCCGCTTCTGTCAGCCCCAGCGTCATGAGTTTCATAATCTGTTCGCCTGCAATTTTGCCAATTGCTGCTTCATGAATCAGGGAAGCATCCACATGATTTGCCGTCAGTTCCGGAATTGCGCTGACAATCCCCTTGTCCATAATAATCGCATCACATTCCGAATGCCCATGACATGCGGCATTGCCGTTAATGCGCGAACGAAACAGCTGTCTGGACTGTTCTTTGGCAATGGAACGTGAAATTAGATTCGCACCGGCGTTGTCTCCGTTTAAATCCACAACAAAGTTCGTTTCTGCGACTTGGGTTCCGTGCGTCATAATTTTTTCTTTTATCACCAAACTCGCGCCGCTTTGCAGCACTGCACCGGAGGTGCGTTTCGTACTGTCAACTCCCTCAATCTGCACCGTGTCCATTTCCATATAAGAATTTTCCGCCATTTCAATATAGGTTTCGGGATTGATAATTCTGCTGCCGGTACCTGCCCCAATCCCAATATGTTTTTCCATATATTTCACGCGGGCGTTTTCTTCAATGAAAAATCGGTGAATCCCATTATGCTGCGCGTCCTCTTCCCCATCCGTATGCACGCCGCAGCCTGCAACAATGACAACGTCCGCATTTTTATGCACATAAAAATCATTATATACCAAATCGTCAACGCCGCTGTGTGTGACACATGCCGGAATATAGACAGTTTCACCCTGCGCCGCCGAATCGATGATAATATTAATACCGGGCTTGTCCTTTTTCGGTTCAATCACGATATGCTCTGTCGATTGCCGTCCGGCACACTGCCCATCCTCTCTGATATTATAAGCACCTGTCGGCGCACCGAACATATCCGCCACCGATTCCAGCAGTTTCTTCGTAATATTATTCACAGCACCCACGCTCCTTTTTCGCACAGAACTGGCAGTCCCCTTCTGCTTTTAGCAGCTGCGGCAAAATCTCCTGCCGTTTTCCCCGCGCGGTAATCTCTCCGCCGGAGAGCACCATAATTTCATCTGCAATCTCCAAAATCCTCTCTTGGTGAGAAATCACAATAATAGAACCGTCCATGTTCTCCCGCATGTTTTGGAAAATATCAATCAAATTCTTAAAACTCCATAAATCAATACCCGCTTCCGGTTCATCAAATATTGCCAGCTTTGTCTGTTTCGCCATCACGCCCGCAATCTCCACGCGTTTCATTTCTCCGCCCGACAGTTCCGCATTCACTTCCCTGTCCAGATATTCTTTTGCACACAGTCCAACAGACCACAGATAAGATGAAATCTGCTGATCGCTCAGCGGCTGCTGCGCTGCCATTTGCACCATATCCCGCACTGTGATTCCCTTGAACCGTACCGGCTGCTGAAATGCGAAACTGACTCCCGCTTTTGCCCGCGCGGTAATGGATTCCTTTGTAATGTCGGTTCCGTCCAGCAAAATACTGCCGCTGCTCGGTGTTTCAATGCCGGCAATCACCTTCGCCAATGTGGACTTCCCGCCGCCATTCGGACCTGTAATGACTAAAAATTCGCCGTCTTGAACCGTCATATTTATATTTTTTAATATCTCTTTTTCTGCCTCAGCACAAAATGATATATTGCTTAATTCCAGCATGTGCTTCTCCTCCTATTGCACACTTAATTAGTATACTATTAATGATACTATACCCAATTCCGTTTGTCAACCCACTTATGAATTATCACTGTCTGCTCTGCCGGTTGTAGAAGTATAACTGCGGTCTACCGTGATAACCGTAAAATAATCCGGATAATCGGCTTTCACCTGCATATCAATCACTTCTCGCAATTCTTTATCACTCATTTGATAGCGCGGCGGCACCGCCACATCAAAAATCAAATTACTGTGCGTGTTTCCTTTCACCATGCGGAAATCATGCATGGACAAGCGGCTGTCCAGTTTCTGCAAAATCTTTTGCATCACGTCCCGCATATGGTTTGTTTCTTCATCATCAGTGACAACAGGATCCAAATGAATCACCAAATGAATATCCAAATCTTCCGCAAAATCTTTTTCAATATTGTCAATCATATCATGGCTTTTTAAAATATCCTCTTTGGCGCAGACTTCCACATGCACCGACGCAAAACAACGCTGCGGTCCATAGTTATGCACCATCAAATCATGTGTCCCCAGCACGCCTTCATAGCCATGCAGTTTGTCCTCGATTTTATTCACCAACTCCTGTGTCGGCGCAGTGCCAAGCAATGGATTTAGCGTTTCGCGCACCAATCCGATTCCCGAAATAATAATAAAAATAGCGACCAGCGTTCCTGCATATCCGTCTAACTGCCAGCCTGTCACTTTGCCTACTAGCGCCGAAACCAGCACTGCGCTTGTGGCATAGACGTCATTCATACTATCCGCCGAATTTGCCAAAATTGCCATGGAATCAATGGTTTTTCCAACTTTTCGATAAAACAGTCCCATCCAGAGTTTCACCAAAATTGCCATACCTAAAACCGCTACGGACAGCCAACTGAATTCCACTGCTTCCGGCTTAAAAATCTTTTGCACCGACGAACCAATCAACTGAATACCCAGCAGCAAAATGGAAAAGGAAACCACCAGTCCGGCAATATATTCCACTCTCGCATGACCATAGGGGTGTTCTTCATCCGCCGGTTTGCCGGACATTTTAAAGCCAATGAGCGTCACAATACAAGAACCTGCGTCAGAAAGGTTGTTGACTGCATCTGCAATGATGGCAATGCTGCCAAACACCATACCAACCAAAAACTTTAGCGAAAACAGCAGCACATTGCACGCCAGTCCCACAAAACCGGCAAGCAGACCATAGCGTCCGCGCACAGCAGGTTTTCCCGTTTTGTCATAGTCTTTCACAAAGATACGCACCAAAAGATTGGTCAATTGTCCATCCCTCCATGTTTTAAGCAAAGGAAGCCCAAGCTCATGCGGCTTGAGTCTCCTTGCCTACGCTTCAATGCGGCTGATTTTTGGTCCCTGCGGCGTGTCCTTCACCTGATACCCTTGTTTTGTCAACGCATCGCGCAATTCGTCCGCCAACGCCCAGTTTTTCTCCGCCCGCGCCTGTGCACGCTGCTGCGCCAATGCAACAATTTCCGCCGGAATTTCTTGCTTTTTCTCCTGTCCAAGCAGTCCCAAAACGCCGCCCAGTTCGCGCATCAAGTCTAAAATGCTCCTGCAATATGCCTTGGAATAAGTATTTTCTACCGTTGTATCATTATAAACATCACGCACAATTTCAAACAGAACGCTAATAGCATCCGCCGTATTCAAGTCGTCATCCATTGCATCAGTGAATTTCTGACGGTATGTCATCATACGGTTATAGCTTTCCTGCTCCTCTGCACGCATTCCGTCCCCTGTTCCTTTTTCCATCAAAAATTCTAAATGTTCCATGCAGGTATATACACGCTGCAGAGCGTTTTGTGCCGATTCCATCAATTCTTTAGAGAAGTTGATAGGATTGCGGTAATGTGCGCTGAGCATAAAGAAACGAATCACTTCATAATCAAATTCCTGTGCCACTTCGCGCACAGTAAAAAAGTTCCCCAGCGATTTAGACATTTTCTGGTTATTGATATTGATATATCCATTGTGCAGCCAATAATGCGCAAATGGTTTACCCGTTGCCGCTTCGCTCTGGGCAATTTCATTTTCGTGGTGAGGGAACACCAAATCTGCTCCGCCGCTGTGAATATCAATGGTTTCTCCCAAAAACTTGTTCACCATTGCCGAGCACTCAATATGCCAGCCCGGGCGTCCCATACCCCAGGGGCTTTCCCATGCAGGTTCCCCCGGTTTTTGCGCTTTCCAAAGTGCAAAATCCATTGGGTCTTCTTTGCGTTCATCCACACCGATACGCGCGCCGCTTTCCAAATCTTCCAGCGGTTGGTGAGACAGTTTGCCATATCCCTCAAATTTCTTTGTCGCAAAATAGACGTCGCCGTCTACCGCGTAGGCAAATCCCTTTTCCTCCAACGTCTGAATCAGCGCAATAATGCTGTCAATGTTTTCCGTTGCCCGCGGGTGTACCGTTGCTTTTTCAATACCCAGCCCCTGCGCGTCGGTAAAATATTCCGCAATATATTGATCTGCCAGTTCCTTCACGGTAATACCTTCCTCACCCGCTTTGCGAATCATTTTGTCGTCTACATCCGTAAAATTCTGTACAAATTTCACCTTGTAGCCACAGTATTCCAAATAGCGGCGCAGCGTGTCAAAAATGATAAACGGACGCGCGTTACCAATGTGAAAAAAGTTATATACGGTCGGGCCGCAGGAATACATTTTCACTTTTCCCTCTTCCAGTGGTACAAATTCCTGTTTTTCCCTCGTTAACGTATTATATAATTTCATTTTCCTCTTCTCCTTTGCTATCCATTTTATGCTGCAATTGTTCTATCATATGCCGCAATTGGCACAGTTCCATCGATACCGGATCGGGAATATGAATTTGATCCAAATCGGCAATCTTTTTCCCGCCTTTTCGTACCACCCGCGCCGGCACGCCGACACAAGTGCTGTCCTCCGGCACTTCGTTTAATACGACTGCGTTCGCCGCAATTTTAGAATTGTCTCCCACTTTAAACGGTCCAAGCACCCTTGCGCCCGCGCCCACCATGACATTGTTACCAAGCGTCGGATGACGTTTGCCGCACTCTTTTCCGGTTCCTCCCAACGTCACATTCTGATAGATGGTACAATAATCGCCCACCTCTGCCGTCTCACCTATGACAACGCCCATACCGTGGTCAATCAGCAGTCCTTTTCCTATTTTGGCGCCCGGATGGATTTCTATTCCGGTGAAAAAACGAACAATCTGCGAAATGATTCTTGCTAAAAAATAGCATTTATGCCGGTATAAAAAATGGGCAGGGCGGTGCCAAAATACGGCATGAAGCCCGGGATACAGTAAAATCACTTCCGCCATATTGCGTGCGGCAGGGTCTCTGTCGCGCACAGATTTTATATCTTCCCATAGTGACAACGTTTCCTCTCCTCCTTCCTTGCCAATAAAAAACGCCTCCGGTTTGCAGTCATTGCAACACCGAAGGCGGACATTCCGCGGTTCCACTTCTGTTTCTCACTTGATTTGCCGCTTCTAGGTATAAGGGATTCGACCTTTGTTCACCTACGGCGGCAACGCCTGATAACGGCAGGCTGCCGGACACGGATACTGTTATATTCCCCATGCCGCGCTCCCCGGCGCACTTCTCCCGTGGCGTTCATGACGGATATTTCCAGCCTTCCGATATCCGCTCTCTGTCATGATTTCCACCGGATACTCTTCCGGTTCCCAGCGCTTCTTTTATGAAATTATACGATATATTCTCACATGTATTTTATATTATATTACATTCCACTGAAATTTGCAACCCAAAATTTGTTTTTTCTTTTACAACTGTTTTAAAATTGCTTTCACCAGCGTCTCAAACGTTTCTTTCACATTATCCGCCGTCTCTATCACTTCTTCATGACTGAGCGGCTGGTTCAAAATTCCTGCCGCCATGTTGGTGATACAGGAAATTCCCAGCACTTTCATACCGCAATGCGCTGCCGCAATCACCTCCGGCACGGTGGACATACCGACCGCATCCGCTCCCAACGTCCGCAACATACGGATTTCCGCCGGCGTTTCAAAACAAGGCCCGGGCATGAATGCATAAACGCCCTCGCGCAGTGCAACGCCCGTTTCGTTCGCTGCTTTTCGTGCAACCTCCACTAATTCCGGCGTATAGGCGCGGCTCATATCAAAAAAGCGCGGTCCCAATTCTTCCACATTGCTTCCGCGCAGCGGCGTGGTGTCAAAGAACTTAATATGGTCGGTAATTAACATTAAATCACCCGGTCTGAATGAGGTCCGAATACCGCCCGCTGCATTGGTCAAAATGAGCTGCTGTACACCCAAAGTCCGCAGCACCTGAACATAAAATGCAACTTCTTTCATTTCGTAGCCTTCATAGAAATGAAACCGTCCCGACAGACAGAGCAGCGGCTTTCCGCAGAGATTGCCGTAAATCAGTTTTCCGGCGTGTCCCGGTACCGTAGACGCTGGAAATCCCGGAATCTCTACATATGGAATCTCCGTTTTTTCTGTCAGCTGTTTTCCAAAATCGCCCAGTCCCGACCCCAGCACCAACGCAGTTTGCGGCACTTCTCCGATTCTGGCAGTGATATACCCAGCGGCTTTTCTGATTGTTTCCATGTCAGCGCCCCCATCCCATATAAAATTATTTGGATTCCAACAATAATTTTCTGTTCACTATAATATATTCCAGCCCCGAAATAATCGTGATGAGTACCATCAAAAACACCAAGATGTCCATGACAGTTATTCTACCAAACGAATAACTCAGTCCAAGCGGCAGCGGTATCAACGCCCAAATCAGCACAATCATTTGCAGCATGGTTTTGGCTTTCCCGCTTTTGCCCGCCGCAATCACAACGCCGTTTCCGCTCGCAATGAGCCGCAGTCCTGTCACAATAAATTCCCGTGCTATAATAATAAAGAGCGCCCAGACAGACATCATGTCTTGGTCTACAAGCAACGCCAAACCGGCGCAGACCAAAAGCTTATCCGCCAGCGGATCCATAAATTTCCCAAAATCCGTTACCAACTGATATTTCCGTGCAATTTTTCCGTCCAGCAAATCCGTCAGGGACGCCACGATAAACAAAATCAAAGCAATCCAGCGGCAAACTGTGCCGGACATCAACGCAAACGCAATAAAAAAAGGAATCAATAGAATACGAAACAAGGTTAATTTATTGGGAAGATTCATATGCGGTTCCTCCTATATTTTTTCTTCTTCATAGAGGGTGCGTCCCTCCAAATCATATTCCGTCGCGTCCGTCACCAAAATTTCCACATACTCCCCTGGATAGGTGGCGTCCGCGTCAAAAATCACACTGCCGTCTATCTCGGGCGAATCCCCTTGGGTGCGCCCCAAATATTTCCCACTCGGCAATTGTCCCTCGCACAATACTTCCATTCGCCGGTCTATTTTTCCTTCGTTGATTGCCAAAGAAATGTCCTGCTGCAATTCCATAATTTCCTGCCGCCGTGCTTCTTTCACAGATTCTTCCACCTGCTCCGGCATTTGCGCCGCCGCGGTTCCCTCTTCCTGCGAATAGGCAAACACGCCGATACGGTCAAACTGCATTTCCTGCACAAACGATTTTAACTGTGCAAAATCTTCCTCGGTTTCGCCCGGAAATCCGGTGATAAACGTGGAACGAATCACAATTTCCGGCACTTTTTCACGCAATTTCCGAATCAATTCCGCTGCTTCCTGCCGCGTGATATGCCGTCCCATACGTTTCAGCACGCTATCCGACGCATGTTGCAGCGGCATATCAATATATTTGCACACTTTTTTGTTGCGCGCCATCTCATCTATCAGCGCATCACTGATACGTTCCGGATATCCATAATGCAGACGAATCCAATGAATTCCCTCTATTTCTTCCAGTTTTTGCAGCAACTCGGGCAAGCGGTTTTCACCATAGAAATCCTCTCCATAACGCGTGGTGTCCTGCGCAATCAAATTCAGTTCGCTCACACCCTGCGCCGCCAATGTCCGCGCCTCCTGCAAAATATCCTCCATGCTGCGGCTGTGGTAAGCGCCGCGCAGTTTCGGAATGATACAATAGGTGCAATGATTGTCGCAGCCGTCCGCAATTTTCAGATACGCACTGTAGGACGGCGTAGCAAGTACGCGCGGCAATCCCTCCGGCGTTTGCGTATCAATATCGCCGCGGTGCACGCTGCGCTGTCCCCGCAGCACCTCGCGCACTACCTGCGCAATTTCATGATAACTGCCGGTTCCCACCACGGCGTCCACTTCGGGAAACTGCTTTAAAACATCGTCGCAATACCGCTGCGCCATGCAGCCTGTCACAATCAGCTTTTTAAGCGTCCCCGTCTGCTTATATTCCGCCATTTCCAAAATCGTGTCAATGGATTCCTGCGTTGCGCTTTCAATAAACGCACAGGTATTGACAATGATAATATCCGCTTCCGCCGGATTTGTCACAATCTCTCCCGTTCCTTGCAAGAGTCCAATCATGGTTTCTGTATCTGTTAAATTTTTGGGACACCCCAGCGACACAAACCCTATTTTAATCTTCAATCATTTCACACCTTCGCCTATCGATTTCTTCCCGCACGGCATGGTTGATACTGTCAAACGTATATCCCTTGCCATACAGTTTTTGTTTACATTTATCCACCTGTTTTCTGTCCTGCCAGTCCACACGGTCTAGTAACTGCGCCGCCAGCGCACGCAGATTTTCTTCTTCGCCGCCTTGCAGTTCCTCGAGCGCACGCGTTATCACCTCGCGCGCAACGCCTTTGCGCTGTAACTCCTGCCGGATACGGAGCGGTCCCCACTGACGCAGATTCATTTTTTCCTGCACATACAGCCGCGTATATTCCTCATCATTCAGATAGCCATATTCCTCTGCAAAATCTGCACATTCTTTTATGATATCTTCCGCAAAATCCGCCGCGCGGAGTTTATCTTCTACCTCCCGCCGCGTTTTGCTGTTTGATAACATCCGCAGCATTTGCAGCCGCGCCATCAAAAGCTGCGCGTCATGTGACAAAGCCGCATAGCCCTCCTCGGCAAGTTCCATTTGCTCTTTCAGTTTGTAAGAAAACAGCAGATTTTCGTCTACGCTGAATGCATAGTTATCGTCTATATAGATGGCAAACAGTTTATTCTTTGTATATTTGATTCTGGTTATTTTCATGCTTATTCAGCCGCATCTTCCGCCGGTTTTTCCGCGTTCTCCGGTTCATCTGCCGGAATCATTCCCAAATCCTGACGGATTTTTGTTTCCAACGTCTCCACAATTTCAGGGTGTTCCTGCAAGAATTTCTTGGTATTATCGCGTCCCTGTCCAATCTTTTCATCGTTATAGGCAAACCAAGAACCGCTTTTTTGAATTAAATTGCGTTCCACCGCCATATCAAGAATTTCTCCCACATGTGAAATACCTTCGCCATACATGATATCGAAAATCGCTTCTTTGAAGGGCGGTGCCAATTTGTTTTTCGCAATTTTCACGCGCGTCCGGTTCCCAATCATCTCCGTACCGGCTTTGAGCGTCTCAATACGCCGCACATCCATACGGATAGAGGCATAGAACTTCAGCGCACGACCGCCCGTTGTCGTTTCCGAAGGGCCGTAGCTGATGCCGACTTTTTCACGCAGTTGGTTGATAAAAACCGCCGCCGTATTTGTTTTGTTCAGCACGCCGGCAATTTTCCGAAGCGCCTGTGACATAAGCCGCGCGTGCAGTCCCATGTGGGAATCGCCCATCAAACCCTCAATTTCCGCTTTGGGCACCAATGCCGCCACCGAGTCAATAACAATGACGTCTACCGCGCCGCTACGCGCCAACGCTTCCGCAATTTCCAGCGCCTGTTCGCCGTTATCCGGCTGGGACACAATGAGCCGGTCAATGTCTACGCCCAGTTTTCCTGCATAAATCGGATCCAGCGCGTGTTCCGCGTCAATGAACGCCACTTCGCCGCCGTTTTTCTGCGCCTGCGCGATGATATGTAGCGAAATGGTTGTTTTTCCCGAAGATTCCGGTCCGTAGATTTCAACAATTCTGCCGCGCGGAATCCCGCCGATTCCCAGCGCATTATCCAACGCAATGCTGCCGGTGGAAATGGTGTCTACCTGCTGATATTTCTGGTCGCCCATGCGCATAACACTGCCTTTTCCATACTGTTTTTCCAGTTGCGCAAATACACTGTCCAACGCTTCTGCCTTTCTGTTATCTACATCATTTGCTTTTTTTACCGCCATCGTATGTTCCCTCCTATTTCACTTGGTCTAAGACCATTTTCAGTGCGTTTTTCATTGTTAATGTCCGTATTTTTAAACGATTTCCCGGGAAATGAAATTCCCGGCACACCGTTTTTTCCTTGGTTGCCACTGCAATATAAACCAATCCGACCGGTTTTTCCGGCGTTCCGCCTCCCGGTCCTGCCACCCCTGTGACGGATACTGCGATATCAACATCCGCCGTTTTACGTGCACCCTCCGCCATTTCCTGCGCTGTTTGCGTGCTGACTGCGCCAAATTGTTCCAACGTCTGCGGCTTTACGCCTACCATATTCATTTTGGCGCGGTTTGCATAGGTCACAAATCCGGCTTCAAACACCTCTGAACTGCCGCTGATATCCACCAGTGCAGAAGCAATCATTCCACCGGTACAGGATTCCGCCGCCGCCAGTTTCCAGCCGCGACTTTTCAACGCTTCCAGCACCGTTTCTGCAACGCTTGTATCATCATATCCATAAATCGCATTGCCGGCGCGCGCACGAATGATATCCACAACTGGTTCTATTTTTTCCTGCGCCTGTTTCTCTGTCTGCGCCGCTGATGAAACGCGCACCTCCACTTCGCCGTCCTTAGCATAGGTTGCAACCGTCGGGTCTGTACTCTCTGTCAAATCCAGCAGCATCTGTTCCAGTGTCGCTTCCCCGATACCGAATATGTGTACCGTACGCGAAAAAATCTGTATTCCCGATTTCTCTCGCAGGTATGCTTTCACGGTATCCTCAAACATGGGGATATTTTCCCGCGGCGGTCCTGGTAAGACAACCGCAATTTTTTCGTCTTTTTCCATGATACAGCCCGGCGCCGTTCCATTGTGATTAGGGATAATCAAGCTGCCTTCCGGAAACGCCGCCTGCTTGATGTTATTGTCCGTAAATGGGCGGTCCATGCGCCGGAAATATGCTTTGATTTCCGCCAAAATATCTTCGTGCAGCACCATTGGCGCATTAAAATACGCCGCTGCTGTTTCTTTTGTTAAATCGTCCTGCGTTGGCCCTAATCCGCCTGTCATAATCACCAAATTTGCACGGCTGAACGCCGTATCCAGCGCCTTTGTCAACCGCTGCGGATTGTCTCCCACCACCGTCTGGTAGTGCAGCGTAATACCGAGTTCCGCCAGCTGTTTTGCTAAATATTGCGCGTTGGTATTGAGAATCTGTCCCAGCAAAATCTCTGTCCCAACCGCTAAAATTTCCGCTTTCATCTATATTCCTCCCAACCATTTGTGGGTCACATGGGTAATACCAATCCAATCACCAATCCCAGCGCCGCACCGGCAAGCACCTCCAGCGGCGTATGCCCAATGAGTTCTTTCATTTTTTTGCTGAATTCATCTTCCGGATTGGAACCATACCAGTTGTCCAACATCCAGTTCAGCAGTTTTGCGTGTTGTCCCGAAGCGCGCCGCACGCCTGCCGCGTCGTACATGACCACCAATGCAATTGCCATTGCAACGGCAAACGTGGTGGAACCCAAACCGTCCACGCGCGCAACCGACGCCACAAGTGCGGTCACAAATGCCGCATGGGAACTGGGCATACCACCCGCGCCCACCAATCTGGACAGTTCAAAGTCCCGCTCTGTAATCAATTCAATTATCACCTTCAGAACCTGCGCTGTAAACCACGCAACCACCGTGGCAATCACCACCGGATTCCCGAAAAATTGCTTTATCAACTCCATGTTTCTTGCCCTTTCCGCGGCTGCCGTGCCGCTTTTATCATTTCGTCCGCAGCGCTAATCCGTTTGCCAATTCCGCCAGAAATGCCCCTTCCTCACCAAATGCCCGGACTGCTTCCTGTGCGGATTCCGTCAAATGCTCTACGCGCTCTTTCGCTTGTTCCATGCCATATAAACTTACATATGTAGATTTATGGTTTTTCGCATCACTGCCAGCCGGTTTGCCCAGTTCACTGCTGTCGCCCACAACGTCTAAAATATCGTCTACGATTTGAAACGCCAGCCCGACACATCGCGCATAAGTGGCTACCGGCTCCATATATTCCGTTTTGCCGCTGATAAGAACGCCCATGCCCGCCGCCGCTTCTATCATGTCTCCCGTTTTATGCGTATGGATATAGTCTAACAACGCCGCGTCCGCCTGCACTTTTTCCGCTTGCATATCCGCTGTCTGTCCGCCAATCATGCCGCGGCAGCCGCTGCATTTTGCCAGCAGCCGCATGGCTGCCAGCGTCGTTTCCGCCGATAGCGCGCTATGCTCCAATATTGTCTCAAACGCCAGATTCAACAGTCCGTCGCCTGCCAAGATTGCCGTTGCTTCGTCAAAAGCAAGGTGACAAGTCGGCTTGCCGCGCCGCAGGTCGTCATTGTCCATTGCCGGCAAATCGTCATGAATCAGTGAATAGGCATGAATCATTTCCACCGCAGCAGCAAACGGTTCCGCCTGTTTCATATCCAGACCGCCCATTTTTGCCGTCGCAAGCGTTAAAACGCCGCGCAGCCGTTTCCCGCCGCCCAGACAGCTATAGCGCATTGCTTCATACACCGGTCGGTTATAGCCCTCCGGCAACGGTATCAGTCGTTCCAATGCCGCTTCCACCGCCGCTGCACGCGCGTTCATCTTTTCTTTCCAAGTCATATTGCTTCTCACTTTCACTCTTGTTCCTGTTTCATCAGCACTTCCACTTTTTGCTGTGCTCCGTCCAACAAGTCATTGCATACTTTCGTCAAATGCACGCCTTGTTCAAACAATTGCAGCGACTCGTCCAGCGGCGTTTCGCCCTGTTCCATTTTTTTCACAATTTCCGCCAGCTGCCCTATTGCTGTTTCAAATGTCAATGCTTTTTCTTCCATGGCACTTCATTCCTTTTCTATAAAACTTGCGTCTGAATTTTTCCGTCTGTCACGGTAACTGTCAAAGTATCTCCGCTTTTCACATCAGCTTTTTTCCGCACCAGATTTCCCTGTTCGTCCTGCAAAATACCATATCCGCGCTGCATAACGCCAAGCGGACTATAGCCCTCCAGCGCCGCCGCCCATTTGGCAAGCGTCTGCCGCCGCAATTGCAATCCCGTTTTGCAATCCTTGTGAATCGCCGCCATCATTTCATCAATCTTCAGCCGCCGCTCGTTTAGCGTATCCGCAAACCGTGCAAACACTTTTTGCGCCGATAGCTGTTCCAAACGCATTTGCTTTTTTTGAATATTTGCTTGAAACAGCGTCGTCAATTTGCGCTGTGCATTCTCCAGCCGCTGCCGCACTTCCGCCACATCCGGCACTGCCAATTCCGCCGCTGCCGAGGGTGTGGGCGCGCGCCTGTCTGCCGCAAAATCGCTGATGGTAAAATCTATTTCATGTCCCACCGCGGAAATGATGGGGATTTCCGAATCATAAATAACCCTTGCCAAGTCTTCGCTGTTAAACGCCCAAAGGTCTTCAATCGACCCGCCGCCGCGTCCAATGATAATCACATCCGCCGACTTTGTATTGTTAAAATAGCGGATACCTTCCATCACCTGTTCCGCTGCGCCGTCCCCTTGTACCAGCGCCGGATAAATGGTCAGCGACGCATAGGGGAACCGCCGTCCCATCACATTTTTCATGTCCTGCAGCGCCGCGCCGGTCGGCGAGGTTACAATCCCCACGCGGGAAGGAAACCGTGGAATCGTTTTTTTATGCTCCGGCGCAAACAGCCCTTCGGCGTGCAGTTTTTGTTTCAATGCTTCAAACGCCGCGTGCAAATCGCCTACGCCGTCTTGTTCCATTTCTGAAATATAAGCTTGATAATTTCCCGATGCAGGATACACTGAAATTTTGCAGCGCACCATCACTTTCATACCGTCTTTTGGTTCAAACAACAGATTTCCCGCCGCACCACGAAACATCACCGCCCGCAGAACGCCGCCGCCGTCTTTCAACGTCAAATATAAATGTCCCGATGAATGCCGCTTGAAATTGGAAATTTCCCCTTTCAGCCACACCTGTCCCAGCATGGGGTCGCTTTCCATCAGCGTTTTGATATATTCACTGATTTCCGTAATGGTTAATACGATTTTATTCTCCAATCCCCACACCTTCTTATCTGCTTTTTATTTTGTTTCCGCCGCTTTGTTTTCTTCTTCCGCCGCCTGATATAAGTTTGCTAAAATACCGTTGACAAACTTTCCGCTTACCGGCACGTCGTATTTTTTTGCCAGATTGATGCATTCATTGAGCGACACACGCGGCGGAATATCGTCTAAATATTTCATTTCATAAACGCCCACACGGATTGCCGCCATCGCCACTTTTGACAGGCGGTGGATATCCCATTTCTCCGAATATTGTGCAATGATTTCATCAATTTCTTTGATGTGCTGTACAATGCCTTGCACACTCTCTGTAATATAGTCGCTGTCGCGTTTCTGGAACGGAATCTGTTTCACGATATCCAGCCGCCGCAGCACGTCTTCTCCCAGCACCTCATATTCAAACACAAATTTAAACACAACATCTCTTGCATATCCACGGTTATAGACCGCTTTTTCCCCGTCCTCTACCAAAAACTCCAGTTCTTTTTTCATCTGTTCATCCATGCGACCCACTCCTTCACAAAAAAAATGCAATATTTTATATTTGACCCTTCTCAACTACAAAATACTGCATTCTTTGCATGTTTATCATGTTTTAAAAGGACAATATAATATCTTGGTTCATTCCGCAAGCAATCGCTGCACCCACCTAGACAAGTATGACAGCAGCATAGGAGATTTCTCCTATGCTGCTGCAAATTCCTTAGTCCGTAATATCCGCTTCATCTACTGTAAATTCCGGTTCTTCCTCTATCTGCATATCTGCCAATTCTTCATCCAAATCAACCGGCGGCTCTTTTTCCTGTTTTTCAAATTCCACACCTTCGATGCTGATGTTCACTTTCAGCACATTCAAGCCTGTCATATTTTCCACGCTCGTTTTCACTGCTTCCTGCGCTTTCCATGCGACTTCTGGAATACGCACGCCATATTTCACCACCGTGTGCAGGTGAATCACAACATCATTGTCCTTGATGTCAACCGCAATTCCTTTGGTGCTGACTTTTCTGCCAATCACAACAGCAAAACTATCCGCAAGACTGCCGCTCATGCCCGCAATACCTTCCACGTCCCGCACAGCCTTATCTGCTAAAATAGCAACAACATCTTCTGAAATTTTAATCACGCCATCTTCGTTCGGTTCCTGCGATACCTGAGGTTGGTTACTCTGTTCCATACTAGGTTGCCCTCCGTTTCACATTTTTGTTTTATTTTACTATTTATTGTTTACCATCTCTTATTTTTTCTATACGTTGGTATTATATCACTATTTCCAAAAAAAATCAATAGAAAAACCATTGTTTTTCTTCTCTCTGCCGCAAACTGCCCCGCAGCCTTCATGACAGGAATCTGTTCTCTTATCTTCTGAACTATTTCTATCCTAAAACTGCCGCCCGCTTTTTTTCCAATGATTGCATTCCCGTTTCAGGAACTCTTCTACCACCTGTTCCGTCTAATATGCGTATACCTATTCATTTAAGTAATACGGTATCTCATTTGTTTTACCCCTTTAAAGAAGTCCAAACAAAAAGGAACGGGCCTCCCACCCGTTCCTTTTTGTTTGTATGATTCCCATTACTGTAAAGGAAAAACTGTTGATAACGCCTTCCTTTCTTTCGGTTCTCATACACCGTATTTACCATCACTTGACAAAGGTAAATACGGTTTTTCTGGTGAAAATCCTGCAAATCATTGCGTCCTCCTCATTTGCGGGCACTAGCCCTGCTCTTTCGTCTTCCTTATCCTTCACATGATTTTCGCCAGAAAAACCCCATAGGATCTGACCGAAAACAGAGGGGTAAAAATGAGGGGATGGCAAGGCTGAGGACGCAGGCTTGCTTTCGCAAGCCAAGGACGAAAACGCAGTCAGCAGCCATTTTTATTTTGGTCAGACGTGTTTAGGCAAACAAAAGTCGAATATGCGTGCGCCATGCAGG
>JAAWTG010000084.1 GCA_022801925.1 Clostridia bacterium
GTTCTCCTTTATCTTAAAGCAGGGTGAATCACTATGGGATGCAATCATATGAAAACCTTTCATCTCTCCCTGAGGGATGACAAAGGCAGGGGAATTTTGCTATTTTCCGTTTCAGATAAAAGACCGCACGCAAATGACATATGACGTGGTACAGGAGATTGTGCCGGAGATGGAACTTTGGCGGCTGCAGCGGGAATTATCGTTGTTAGAAATAGACGAGGAAGTGTTGTGGCGTCCGCTGGATACGCTTTCGTCAGGCGAACAAACGAAAGTTTTGCTGGCAGGGCTGTTTTTGCGGGAGGACGAAATGCTGCTGATTGACGAACCGACCAATCATTTAGACCGGCACGCGCGCGAGGTGGTAGGGAACTATTTGAACCGGAAAAAAGGATTCATTTTGGTGTCGCACGACAGGGCATTTCTGGACGGTTGTATTGACCATGTGTTGTCTATTCAAAAAAAGAAGATAGTCGTACAAAAAGGAAATTATTCCTCTTGGCAGCGGGAAAAAGAGCGGGAGGACAGGTTAGAATTAGAGCAGAACGCAAAACTGAAAAAGGAAATTTGTCAAATGCAAAAAAGTGCGCGCAGATTGTCCGATTGGTCAAATACAGCGGAGAAAGAAAAACATGTGAAAACCGCCGGACTGCGACCGGACAGGGGATTTATGGGGCACAAAGCGGCAAAAATCATGAAACGCTCCAAAGCCATTGTATCGCGGCGGGAAGCGGCAATTGAGGAGAAATCCGGTTTGCTGCGCGATTTGGATACTGCGCCGCCGCTAAGCGCTGCTGCGCTGGACTATACGAGGCAAACGCTGCTCACGGTGGAAGAAGCGGTAGTGTTCTATGATGGCAGACAGGCGTGCCGTCCGGTCAGTTTCACGGTGCAGCGCGGTGAACGTGTGGCGCTGCGCGGGTCTAATGGTTGCGGAAAATCCAGCATTTTGAAACTGCTGGCAGGACAGCCGCTGGATTTTTCGGGTACGCTGCGCATGGGCAGCGGAATAACCGTGTCCTATGTGCCGCAGGATACCGGTTTTCTAAACGGTTCCCTGCGGGAATATGCCCGCGCGCAGGGGCTGGAGGAGACACGGCTTTTCACCATTTTGCGGAAGATGGCGCTGGAGCGTGAACAGCTGGAGCAGGATATGGCGTCCTTCAGCGAGGGACAAAAGAAAAAGGTGCTGATTGCCGCCGGTCTGTGCCGCCAGGCGCATTTATATGTATGGGATGAACCGCTGAATTATATTGATATCATCAGCCGGATTCAAATTGAGGACATGTTGCTGCGCAGCAGCGGGACGATGGTGTTTGTGGAACATGACAGCGCCTTTTGCAGCAATGTGGCAACCAAAGAAGTGTGGCTGTAAAAAGGTGAAGAAAGCAGAATGACAGTCGCATAAAAACGTCCGAAATAAGACGCTTACACGTTTTATTCCGGACGTTTCTTTATATATATTGATGAAAGCGTTTCCCTCAAGAAAGCTTTTCAAACACCGTAGACGGTTCGCCGCACAGCGGACAGATAAATTCCGGCGGCAAGACTTCGCCTTCATAGATATAGCCGCAGACCGTGCAGCGCCAGCCCTGTCTTTGCGGCGCTTTCGGCGCATGGAAGCTGGACGCTTCTTTGGGCACTTTTCCGTTTTTGACGCGGCGGTAATAGGTATAGTCCAGTGGTTCGCGTTCATCAAAAGAGATATCTTCTGTGATTTCTGCCACAAAGATGGTGTGTGTTCCGGCGTCAACCGTTTCCGTGACAAGGCAGGACAACATGCCAATGCTGTTTTGCCGCAGATAGGGGATACCGGATTCGTCAATGTCAAAGGGCAATTTGGCAAATTTATCCAGCTTGCGCCCGCTGCGAAAGCCAAACAATGCAACAGTTTCCATTGGCGTATCTTTGGCAAGAATAGAGATGTTAAAACGTTTGGTGTGCTGAATCATGTCATGGGTGAGGCTGTCTTTGTTGATAACGGTGACAAGCCGTTCCGGTTCGGCAGTGATTTGCATGACGGTGTTGACGATGCAGCCGTTGATTTTTTTATCCTCTTTTGCAGAAATAATGTATAGTCCATAGGTTAAATCAAATAATGCAGTTGTGTTCATGACTGGCGCTCCTCCTTACTTCTTCGTCTATAGTGTTGCCGAATGCTGGTCAGAACATGCGCCGCTTCCAAGAAATCCATTCAAAAATTTTGTGGTTTTTCTTGAAATTACTCTACAGAATATGATATAATATATACAAAGCTTTCTCGAAAGGGGGACTTTTTCCGGCTCGTTTTACTCGCCGTTAAGCCGTCCCCCTTGTCGGAATCCCTCAATTTTCGCTACGGGTATATTCCTCGTGAAAAATGTCCTCCGACTTTGTGCTTTGCACAAAGTCTCCCCCTTTTACTTTTTCTGAGGAAAATACCCTACGCTTTTTACCCCTTTTGCCGTCCTTCGCTCGCGCGTCGCGTCTCATACTTCGACACTCCGGACGCTGCGGGGTATGTAATCTTCGGCACGTGTCCGAAGATTACATGAATTAGAAAGCACGGGACTCCCCGCGTTTTTGGGTAACATTGCTCCAAAAAGGACAATCCGCGTCGCGGCAGCGGCAAGGATAATAATGCCCCGCGCAGTGTGAGACGCACTGCCGGCTATCTATTGCGAAAATTGACGATTTTTAGGAAACAGAAAACAGGAAAAAGGAGCGGGAACAATGCCAATTGAAACCATTGTGTTTATTAGTATCTGCCTGCTGACAGGAATTTGCACATTTATTGTGGCGCGTCCGGCAAAACAAGAGAAAGCGCCGGTTCACAAGAAACATACAGAGGAAATGCCGCGTATGCTGACAGATGGCGGCGGGAATTTGACCTGTGAATATAAAAAGCAAATCATAGAAGTAGACCAAAGCGTTTGTATCTATCTGGCGGAGGTGCGGCTGCTGCGTGCAGGGCGCGGAGAGGAAGCCTATACGGCGCTGCGGCAGGTCAATGCGTATAATACCAGACCGCCGGCGGGAAAAGAATATTTGATAGCGATGTTGGAGGTCATTGTGAAAAGTGTGCGAACAGGTTCGGGGCCGGTCAGCATTTCTCCGTTTGATGTGGAATGCCGGCGACAAAACGGACAACGCTATGAACGGAAAAACATCATTACGCCAAATCCACCGCTGCGCGGCACATTGCAGCCCGGTATGATGTTGGCAGGATGGGTTGCGTTTGAGATAGACCAAAATGACGCTTGTCCGCAAATCGTATTTGGACAGGATTTTGAAGGCAACGGCGGCGCGCGGTTTTCCATGGTTCCGACGCCGGAAAAAGTGTAGCTATAGAAAAAATGGAAAGTTGAAGCATTTCCTGAAAAATTGAAACAGAAAAAAGTGACAGCAAGGGAATTTTAGAAAACGTGAGGTGGGGGTCAGCAGAAAGGGTGTCATTGATGAGTGTGTACCATAAAAAGGAAGTCGGACGGCGCATCCGAAGCCTGCGTGAAGAGAAAGGCTGGACCAGAAGCAATTTGGCGGAGCAGTTGGATATATCCGACCGATATAGCAGTAGCATTGAATTGGGACAAAAAGGATTGTCGATTAAAACACTATCAAGAGCAAGTGACATTTTGGATGCTACAACGGATTATATACTCACCGGAATTGACATGTACAAAGACCGTCCGGAGGTCTATGACAAAGCGGTGTATTGGCTGAATCGCTGCCCGAAAGAAAAACTTCCGTATCTAGAAGAGATTGTGCTGGAATATTTGCTTTCGCTGGACGAAAATCAAACCGTAAGAGTCAGACGGAAAAAGAAGATGGGAAACCGGCGGATTATGGGATAGGAAAACGATTTGAAATCATGAAATAAAGCGGGGAGGAGCGGCATAATGCCGCTTCTTTTTGCAGACAAAGAGAAAAAACATGCACTTGGCGTATACGCAGAAATATGCATGATTGGCATGGTGTTTTTTGCGCGTGGCACATAGGGAGTAGGCAAAATAAAGCGCGGTGCGGCGGACAAGCTGCATGGCACATGAGGTTTGGAATAGGAGGAGGAAGCGGTGGTAGAGGAAACACAGGGTATTTATATACACATTCCGTTTTGCCGTGCAAAATGCGGCTATTGCGACTTCAATTCCTATGCGGGAATGGAAGAACAAATGGCGGCATACACCGCGGCAGTTTGTGCAGAACTGCGGCAATATAGCGGCAGCGCGGATACCGTTTATTTTGGCGGCGGCACGCCGACACTGTTGCCGCCGGCGGAACTGGAACGTATTATAAACGCGCTTGCGGCGCAGTTTCACATTGCGTCGGACGCGGAAATTACGCTGGAGGCGAATCCGGCGACATTTGACCGCGCGCGCGCCGCCGCCTACCGCGCGATGGGATTTAACCGTATGAGTATTGGCGTGCAGAGTTTTTCGGATATGCTGCTGCGTAGGCTGGGACGGCTGCATGACGGCGCACAGGCGCAGCAGGCGGTGGAAGCTGCCGCCTGCGCCGGATTTACCAATCTCAGCATTGATTTGATGTATGCCCTGCCGGAGCAAACGCCGCAGATGTTTCGGCGGGATTTACAGCGGCTGCGCGGTCTGCCGGTCACGCATGTGTCGGCATATGGACTGAAAGTGGAGGAAGGCACGCCCTTTGCAAACCAGCAGGTGGTTGTGGAAGAAGAGGATTATACGCAAATGTATCAGGAGTTGTGTGCACTTTTGCCGGACATGGGGGTTGAGCAATATGAAATCTCCAATTTTGCGCGGTCGGGCGCGGCGTCGCGGCACAATTTAAAGTATTGGCAGCGCCGACCCTATATCGGTCTGGGCGCTGGCGCACATTCGTTTGACGGACAGCGGCGCTGGGAAAATATCTGTGGTGTGGCGGACTATATTCATGCGGCGGATAAACGCGCGGCAGTGGAAGAATTGAGCGCGCAGGATTGTTTGGTGGAGGAACTTATCATGGGAATGCGTCTGACAAAAGGCGTGCCGGAAACGTTGTTTGAACAGTTTCCGGGCGGGACGCAAAAAGCGCAGCAATACCGGCAGGCGGGGCTTTTGCATCAGCCGTCGCTTGGGCGGCTGGCGTTCACCACGGCAGGTTTTTTAGTCTCCAACACGGTTTTGGCGTCACTGCTGCCATAAATATTGGAAAAGGCGGACGTATGATTATGCAGGAGAAAATTTCTCATACAGCACACGACATCTGTTAAAAATGGAAGAAAAAACAGTTTCTGCTGCATAGGGTAAGCCGACAAATCCGAACTCCGATTTTGAAAGGCAAATTTCCGATTTCTCTGCGTTAAAATGCTCGGCAATCCACCAGGATTACCTCCGCTTT
>JAAWTG010000085.1 GCA_022801925.1 Clostridia bacterium
CCTGTAGTTCTTTAGCGGCGCCGGATACGGAAGAGGAAACAGTTCAAAAATCATGGGAAGAAATTCGGCAGGAGCGAATGATACGATATGATGAGGATGTTTTGATAGAAACGGATAGTGAAGAAGAAATTGCAGAAAAGCAAGTAGAAATGAAACAGCAAATGGAGATAGACAAAGAAGTGTATCTTAGCAGACAGCAACAGGCGGTTGCGGAGGGACGGGAATTATCGCCGCCACTTATGCCGATGATGGCAGAGGACGATTCCTGGAACTGCCCCTATGGAAATATTGTCGGGGGTTATACAATGACAAGTGCCACAGAGAGGCTTTCTATCAATGTAGATTTGGGGGCAACTTTAGATACAATTACCCAACAAGCATATGACCTGGTAAATGCTGCTTGTTCTTATGATTCGTGGCCACAAGGTGTTTTCCGCTATTGCGATCCGCCGTATTCGTATCCGATGAAAACAGCTACTACAGAAATTGAAGAACCTGCATGGTCTATGGTTAGTGTAACGGGATATTCGCTTCCATCCTATTATTTTGAAGAATTTACGCAGGGTGAATATTGGGCAATTCGTGAAGGGTGGACGAAAATTGTTTTTCGATATAGTGTATGCGAAATGTATGTTTATTGGGATCCTTCTATTAACGATTCTGTTATGGATTATTTCTATTATGATGTTTATATGCCGATGGATGTGTTCATTGGAGATGGAGCAAGCGATGGGTTTCGGAAACTATGGTCAGTTGGTTTTGAAGTGCAGGATTGGTTTTTTGATTGGTGTAAGGATGTTTTAGGGAGCAGTGAATTATGGCAGACATTTGAAAGCTACATACAAGTAGATGGCTGCGATTTTGATTTAGATTTATTAGATATTCCAAATATTCTTTTAGAGTCATCAAACGTATATCAAAACAGCAATGGCAGTTCAAAAAAATTACCTGCCATTATGGGGGAGTTTGTGTCACAATATTTAACGATTGATTTATCACGAAACAACATTACAGGAATAATTCCGCCGGAACTTGCAAACATGGGGTATAATTATTGTAATCTAAAGCTTTCACATAATAAATTATGTGGTAACATTCCGCAGCTTACAGTTGGGATGAGTGTGGATGTGGATGTGAGTTATAACCAATTGACAGGAATATATCATGATGCGACAGAGTTTAACAGTCTGAATATTGATGCGAATTTCATTTCTGATATGCAAATTAGCTACTATATTCCGGACTATTTAAAAGATGGTTATACCAGTTCAGAACGGCAATATCATTTGGCTTTAACGGATCAGGCAATTGAAATGCTTTCAGGTATGAAATTAACAACAGAGTATGCAAAAAATATGACACAAGTTGTTTTGGAAGGTGTTGTACAAGACTGGGATGTAGCATCTGAACTGATTTTTGAAATGAAACCAGAAACGGGATTTTCGGAATATTTTGATGGAACTGTGCAAAACGGATTTACGCCGAAAAAATCCGGAAGCACTTCAGTACAGCTTGGATTTACAAAAAATAATTGTGGTATGACGCTGGAATACGGCGATACTACAATATTGTCAAATGTTCCGGTAATTAATATTTTAGAAGATACTGCCGGTATTTTACGTAAAGGGGTTATACAAGGAGAAATTGTGCAGGTAGTTGTCTCAGGCAGAAGTCTGCAAAACATTTTAACAAAAACATTTGCTATTGGCTATAATAAAAACGATTTAGAGTTAATTGATGCCTACGCACCTACACTCCAGCGGGATTTGTCGATGGGATTGGTACCTGGCAGCAATATGAACATTACGGAACTCATACCAGGTTCATTGAAGTTCCAACTCACACCGAACATGGGAACCTATACCTATTGGGGCGGCGTGGCGACCATACTCAAATTCCGCGCAAAACGTACAATTGCTACAGCTATCACGCTAGAATAACAGAAGGGGGAGCATACAAATGAAAAAACATAAAAAGAGTATCATCATTGTTAGTATTGTTTTATTCGCTGCTGCTATCACAGCGGCAGCGGCGGGAACCTATGGAGCGCTGACGCAGCCGCAGAAACAGCAGCCGGGCGTACAGCTTACAGCACAGCGTAGCGCGGCAGTGGGAGAATTAACCGACCCCATCTATACCTATCTGGCGAATCACTATGCAGGGGAAGAATTATATGAAAAAGTGGAGGCATATGCACGGATGAAAATAGTCTATCAGCCGACACAGACGGAAATCGGAAAGTTGGCAGATTTGTTGGATAATGGTACAGATTTTGATGCGGTGCTGACGTCATATAAATTTTGGACAACAACGAATGCAGACATATCTCTGCTGGAACAAATTGCAGGTACATATACGGCAGACATGGAACAGATGATGAATTGGGTAGACAATGTATATGACAGTTTGAAAGGTAAAAGCGGGTTAACGGTTCAAGAAGTGAAAGAATATCAAGAGAAAGAATTGACGCGGGAAGATATCCTATTAGCGGATGAATTAAGCCGAAAAGACGTCTATACAATAAAAGAAATCCTTTCCAAGCGGGAGCAGGGAAAAGATTGGTTTACCATCATTTCTGATGTGTATTCCGGCATAAATATCCCGCTTAATTTGCCCACCAGCAAAAAAGCTGCGTATCAAGCCATAGAAGACGGTGATTCTATTTTACAGGCGGTCTTTTTATCTACGCGAAGCAATCAAACCTTAGAACAATGGATGGATTTGCTTGTGCAGGGAACTGATACATTTCGTGATACTGTAACAACATACCACACAGATTTAGTGTGTGATGAATTGAAACGGTTGAAAGCGGCCGGCTTATATGCGCTCACCGGAGAAGAAGCGATTGCACAGGAGTCCCAAGAGCAATTTCTTATGCAGCAACTGGAAGCGCAGCAGGTTGATATGCAGCAAGTAGAAGTGCTGCAAACGGAAGGATATGACACTGCTGAAATATTGAACGCTGCTTCAGAAGCAAAGTATACAGGGCGTTCTATAGCAGAAGAATTAGAACAGTAAAGGGGGGGATACAATGAAAAATATCATCAAAAAATTAATCATGTCAGGCGCTTTGGGTTCCATGCTTTTGTTGTTTACAGTCCTGAATATAAATGCAGCTACCAGTGACAGCGTACTGGATTATGAAGAGATTCATAAAGATACTTTTGGTGTTCAATATACCGCTCCATATTCTTCGGGACAGCGTTCGCAGGAAACGGTAGATACCTCCGGCGGGACATTAAATTTGACCCAAGTGGATTTACAGCTTCCGGGCAAAAATGGGCTGGATGTTGTTATCAGCCGATCCTATAACAGTGACTCTTCCAAAGGGACGAACATTGTAACAAACAGACAGCTCAGTGAGAGGGAACGGCGCGGCAAAGCCTATCTTTATCAGTTGCAGGATTCCAGTGAAACGATTCGTGTTTTATTCCGTACGGAAGAAGAAATGCTGCACTTTGCACCGGAACAGTTTTATGCGCGCGATGACATGGAAAAGATGCAGAAACATGACAACCAAGGGCGGTATTATTATGACTATCACAGTATTCGGACAGAAACGAGTCCTAAGTGCTATGTACGTGTGAAAACAGTAGAGCCCATTACCATTTATATAGTAGGGGCGCTCTTTTCCTATACGCAGGATCAAACGCGTTCTGAACTGCCGGTAGGTCACGGATGGCGTATTGATTTTCCGGAAATGTATTTTGATTCCTATAATTTCGACTTTAATACCTATTATTTTATTCGTAAAGGAATTGCAACCGACAGCCGCGGCAATATGTTTACCATCAGCACAGACGGACATAAAATAGGCGCAGAGTGGATTGCTGACGGAGCGTATATTTCCAGCGACACAAATAAAGCAGCCGGAATATCGGTACAATATGTTTCTGTAAATGGAATTACAGAAAACGGCATAACTTATAGTAAAATTATCACCGAACCGGATGGGCGTAAACTCTATTTTCAAGATGACTCACCAACGGGGCTGGGCAGCGCCAGCATTCGAGCAATGGAGGATAAATACGGCAATCGTATTACTTATACTTATGGAACGGATGCAAAAGGTGAGAAACAAATTCTCATCACGGATACCTATGGCAGAATCATTACCGTACAGTTTAAAGGCGGGTATGTTTCTAAAATTTTATATCCTGACCCTGATACAGGCGAACAACGCAGTATTGTCTATTCGCGTGAAGAGATAAATAACGGTAGCACGGATCCGGAAAGACAGCTTACTGTAGATAATATCAACTGTTTGCAGGTGACGACCGCAGACGGTACTACGACTTATCGTTCCAGTAAAAAGCAGAGGACATACGAAGAAGCGCCGTATAGAACAAGCGACTATAATGGCGGTGCAGAATTTGTGCCTTATTCCCCTGGCGGAAATGTGGAAAGCGAGGATATCTATACCATTGATGAAATCACGTATCCAACCGGATTAAGTACGCGATATAAATTCCGACGCTGGAATACAAGGCATACCATAAACAAGTATTCCAAAAGCAAATATGTTCTTATGGAACGGCACGATGAATCGGACGAAAAAACTGTGAATCAATATACATATACCTATAACCATCCAAATGAAGGAATCCCTGATTTGATAGACACCTATACACATACCGGAACAGTAACACGGATGGCGGATGGTTATTTGAGAATCGATACCTATAATAATAAAGACCAGAAGATAAAAGTGGAAAATAAAAATGGGACCACAGTAGAGCAGAGAACCGAATTGACCTATTCTCATGGGCGGATAAAAAGCCAAAAGGTGACAACGCGGGGCAAAATGGCGCAAACGCAAGACTATGTCTATGACGGTCATGCCAACATCACCAAAGCAACGGAAAACGGTTTTGTGACGGATAGTACCTATGACTTAACCTACAACCTTCCCCTCACAACAACCTACAAACAGGATGCAGACACCACAGTTGTGCAGGAAAACACACTTACGGCGGACAAAAAATCCATCGACACCACTGTCGTGAAGGTGAATGACGTAATAAAATCCAAAACGAAATTTACCTATGACCAGTATGGCAACGTCACAGCAAAACAGATGTGGGAAAGCGACACAAACGGCGACGGTGTGCTGGACGAAAATGATGAAACCGTAACGCTGAAAACAGACTATATCTACAATCCAGACCACACATGGTCGCTGCATAATTATGTGGAAAATGTGCAGGATGCGGACGGCAATACCGAAGCGCAGATTGGCTACACAGCAACGTATGACGTTTTGGGCAACCTGAAAACCATAACAGAC
>JAAWTG010000021.1 GCA_022801925.1 Clostridia bacterium
CCTAAAACGGATGATATTTTGAGCAGATTTTGGTGCGGAGGATGCAGATAGGCTGGCGCCTACGGGAGACGACAATCCGAAAGATGCCAAAATATCGCCATTTTAGGCGGGTTCAAATTGGAAGCGTCAGGCTAAGCGAAGGAGAGCCGAACCATGCACGGTACATGGAATTCGACTCTCCTTTATTTACAGTATTTTCCTGTTTACCATCTGACCCAAAAGGCGCGTGCGCTTTTTTTGAAGGAAAAGAGTACACTCTGTATTTACCTTCAAGCAGAAGGGGACTGAATTGCTTTTAGATAATTTTTTTCTGCTTTGTTCCAATCCAGCACAGAAAACCAATTGTTAATATAGGCGCTGATGTCGGCAGGATAGGGGAAAAAATAGGCGTGTTCCCAGACGTCTAACGCAAAAATACATACAGAGTTACTGATGCGTGGAATTTCATAATTTTGGGTAATGATAATATGTAAACTGCCGTCTTGCTCTGCAATCAACCACACCCAGCCGGCGCCCAACACATTAAGGGCAGCCTGTTTGACAATATCCTGTAAGTTGGAAAGAGAACCGTAACTGTTATCAATTTGTTTTGCAAGCCTGCCGCTTGGCGGCGTGGGTGAACCGCAAAGAGTGCAAAAAAATAATTCATGTGTATAGACGCTGCCGGCATAATATTTGATGTTATTTACTACAGTAGTAGGTAAATTGATTTTTCCGGTTATAAGCTGCATTAAAGACCATGATTGATACATCGGATACTGTGTTAGCAAGTAGTTCAGCGTTTGTAAATCCTGTGAGTAAATTTTATCATAATGCACATATAATGTATCCGGATCACAATGTGGGACCAAAGCAATATAGTCGTAAGGTAAAGGGGCGGGTTGGAACGGATATTGGGCAAACATGGCACTCAGTCCTTTCTAGCTATTATTTCATACTACAGTTTATGCAGAGCAAAGGACTTTTGCCACAAAACCGCATGGAACACAAGAAGGAACTGGGGAGTAGTCTTTGCGGCTTGTTTGACGTTTCAGCGGAAAGTGGTAGAAAAAATGGTAGAAAAACAGAAAACGGCAACAGTAGACAAAAAACAAAACCGCCTGAAACGTACATTTCAAGCGGTTTTTGAGTGGTGCGCCATTAGGGGGTCGAACCCTAGACACCCTGATTAAGAGTCCTCTTTTGTACGGTATTTTAAATCTGTATATAGCTGTAAAATAGCGTAAATAAAGACTTTTTCGATTGTGCATGATAATTCGTGTATATATAAAATCGTGACAAACTACCGTACTATTACCGTACTATTCTAATAGAGATACGGTTTCACGTTTTAGATTAGAAGAGACATGACTATAGATGTCTAATGTAATTTGTATAGATTTATGTCCCAGTAGTTCAGACACCGTTTTTATATCCGCACCTTTTTCGAGCAATCTCGTGGCAAAACTATGTCGCATGGAATGTACGGTTAAATGTGTAGTTATATTTGATTTTTTCAGTAGGCTATTAAAGGCACGATATATATTTCGTTTGGACAATGGCGTTCCAGCGGTTGAATAAAAAACAAAAGGTGAATTTTTTTTGTTGTTTAATTTCTGTACACTAACGCACTGTATAGCCTTTGCAGTAAGCGGAATTTCTCTTTTTCCACTGTCGGTTTTTGTGGTGTTTATAATAGTCTTGCTTTTTCGCTCCGGATTGTCATAATCATTTACAACAGATATGCTTTTATTGATATTTACTGTTTTGTTTTCAAAGTCCACATCACTCCACGTTAAAGCGAGCATTTCGCCTAAACGCATACCAGTATTAAAAGCAAATACGAATAAATTTTCAAATGTAGTTTCACTATTGCAGTTTGATAAAAACTGATTCTGCTCCTCTTTGGTGAAAGCCAACGATTCGCGCGGTGCTTTTTTAGGAACCTGAACGCCGTCACACGGATTTTGATACAAGATATTAGCTGAAACGGCTTGTTTACAAGCTTGAGATAAAGTTATGAATACCTTTTTAACTGATGATTGACTTAGCCCCTCTTTGGCATTCAGCCCCTTTTCAGAAATATCATTTATGAATTTTTGAATGATAATAGGATTTAATTTATCAAGTTTATAATGCCCTATTTTGGGGACTATATAGCGGTCTATGCTGCCCTTGTACATATCATATGTGGTCGGCTTGATGGAATTTCTTTTATATGTGTCAAGCCAAAACGAAACCCATTCGCCCACTGTATAGTCGGAAGGATTGGTTAACAAATGGCAGTCGTTCTTATATTTCAAGTCATTGATTTTCTTTTGAAGCTTGTCTTTGTCCATGCTAGATACGGTTTTTTTGATACGTTTTTTATTTTCATCATAGCCTATTGTGATCTCACATACCCAAAGACCATTTTTTCGCTGATAGATTGTTCCTTCTCCGTTCATTCTGCGCTTAGCCATTGTCAAATCACTCCTTTCACAAAAGAATATTGAAAGAATGCTGTATGTGGGCGTAGTTACTATATACCATAAATTGATATACACTAATTACGCCCACACATTATTTCTGTGTCATTACTCATAGTGTCAGCCCCTTTGATGTTTAATAATTTCTGCCTATGCCCTTTGGGGGTGTTTTAGTTAGTCATTAACCACCGTTACGAGTACAATGTTTACATTTCGGTAAGTTTGCTACCTCCGAAATATCGTATACTTTAACATTTGCATTATTAACAATGCTTTGGCAGTTACGTCTGGTGTGGTAGACGGATCCGCTAGGTGCGACCCATACTATTTGACCTTGCGGAACAACCGCTTTTGCTGCTGGTTGCTCTGTAGGTGCCTGTGTTGGCTGCGGTGTTGCAGGTGGTTGATACGGCGTAGCTGCTGGTTGCTGTTGTACCTGATTAGTACCGTCACTGCTGCCGGAACCGCCGGAGTAACTTCCGCTTGAATTACCGCCGCTATTGCTATTTCCCGAACCACTACTGTTGCTTCCTGAGTTCGGCGGCGTAGTCGCTTGCGGAACTTGCGGATTTTCCGCTGCGCCTTCCGTTGGATTTTCTGTCTGTTCTGCCGGTTGCGGTGATTCTGTTATGCTTGCCGGTACAATATCTCCGTGTGGTATCATATATCCTGCAAGGAGAGAGCCACACATACAGATAGCGATTAGTCCAGTTGTAATATATGTCCTTGGTTTATGTAGATGTTTTGTAATTCCGTTAAACCTCTTTTGCACCTTATATTTTCGGATAAATGATGAAAATTGTTCAATGATTTTCTTTTCTTCGTCCACGGTAATTGTATCGGAATTTCCATTGATTTTCTCTGAAATAATATTAGCGTCCATACGGCTTAGATACGTAAGTTTCTCAATCTCGCTTGCCGCTGTTATGCCACACTTCTTTAAAATCAATGGTTGCGATAGCAAATATAGCATAAATTCATCAGCTTCGGTCTCTTGCCTTGCTGTTAATACTGGGTCTTTTGATTGTCCAAATACCTTATAACATGTATGTTTTAATGCTACATGCCCAATTTCGTGAGCTATAGTGCGAACTTGATCTTCATAGGATAGATTACTATTGTAAAAGATGTATATTTCACCAAAATCACTTCTACACGCGAATCCGTTCGCTTGGTCAACCATGTATTCCAGCTTACATTCTTGTATTAGATTTGCTCCTTCCTGATAAGTATTAATTTCCCACCCCCTCATACTACATATTTCATAGAGCGTATCGCGTTCGATTGGAAGTTCCGTGATTCTCTGTTTTTTACTGGTCATAAATTTGTACACCAGCATTTCAACGTTTCTCCCCATTATGTACCTCCCCTTTACTACATATTATTTGTACTCTTTTGTTTTGTGCCCACAAAATTAGCACCTCCTTGGGCATAGACAGGGGAGTTATTTAATTTTATCCGCTCTTTTGCACAAATATTTAGTCCTCCAAATGTTTCAGCATTTGTCGGTGCAATACTTTTTTTAATTCCATTAAATCGTCAAATTCTTTTTTGGGCATTTCAATAGTTTCGTTTTCTCCGCTAGACCCTTGCACGCTAATAAGGACAGTGTCAGGATTTTGTGGTTTACGTAACAGTTCCTTTGCCCGTTCCCGTGTAATATTCATGTTTGGCATAGGGTGCGGGTCGTCTGTACGACCTAATAAGTAATCTGTCGTTACGTTAAAAATATCTGAACATTTTAAAAGACTAGTATTATCAATTTCATATTTTTCATTTTCCCATCCAGATAATGTAGCTTGTGTTATCCCTAGCTGTTCTGCCAATTGTTGTTGGCTTAATCCATCTTTTTTGCGTAGTTCTTTTAGTCGTAACATCAAATCACCATCTTTTTATAAGTTGTATTTATATTATAAGACATATTTATATTTTTGTAAAGTGAATTTCCGTATTTTAGAAAAAAATAAAGAAAATTTATAAAAAGTATTGACAATAATATAAAGTTAGTTTATAATATAAATATACTTTATAAAGGAGATGCAAAAATGAATGGTATAGAATTTAGACGAAAAAAAGAAAACATAACACAATCTCAATTAGCAGAGAGACTTGGTGTATCACAAGCAAATATTTCTCAATGGGAAAACGGTGAAGCGTTTCCACGTGCAGACAAACTTCCTGCTTTAGCTGAAGCATTAAATTGTACAATAGATGATTTGTTTGAAAATAATTCAGCCTAAAAAATCCGCCCATGCGGATATAGGAGAAAAGGAGGAATGAAGGATGAACACCGCAGTCGACCTAAATGAATTTATCCGTGATTACAAAAGTCGTAACAGAAAATCGCCACAAATTGAAGATGTACAATATATAAGCGTGAATGAGTATGCCGAGCGTACCAAAAGGTCTCCTGTCACAATTAGGGCAATGTGTAAACGTGGCGAAATTGAGGGAGCAATCAAGGACGGAGCATTGTGGCGCATACCAATCAAAGAAAGTACAGAAACGATAAAACTGAAAGAGGAAAATCTCAAACTTGCAAGAGAGAACGCTGCACTACGCGATAGACTTGGTTGCGTGAAAGCATTACTGGAAATGTAGTAGAAAGGAGCGTCCCAGAATGAACAAACTTAAAGAACTCACTATGCAGCTAATCGCAGCGCAGGAGCGTGGGGATAGGCGGGAATGGAAGAAACTAGCTGGACAGATTGCGGAGATGGAAGGAGAGAGTGACAAATGATAACCATAAAAAAGCCGGAGGATATGGAAAAATATTATGACAAGGAAACAAATACATATCGGTTTGTGGATAAAAATGGATTTCGTGAGGATGTAACGATAAAGTTCAATATTAATATTGATAGTAATATCTATGCGTGGAACATTAACGCGTGGAACATTAACGCGTGGAACATTAACGCGGGGAACATTAACGCGTGGAACATTAACGCGGTGGACATTAACGCGTGGAACATTAACGCGGGGGACATTACCGCAGGGGACATTAACGCGGGGGACATTAACGCAGACCATATATTATATTATGCCGTATGCATAGCGTATGAGTCTTTTAAATGTAAGTCAGTCAAAGGTCGCCGCATAAACGCCGTGCATATGTGTCTGGACGGAGATATTGAGTATAAAGGAGGAGACGGGGAATGAAACGAAAACGCGGTAAAAAGAAAAACATAGTTCCAATGTGTGAAAATTGTGAAAATTTTATTCCGATTGGCGAGGGAGACCATATTTGCATAGCTGGAATGCCTATAATTGTAGTTGAGGAATATACACCAACGGAAGACTATTTTTGGTGTAAAGGAAAGAGGTTTGAAGCATTATGAGCAAGAAATATGAATTTACCGGAGAGACAAAGGATATTTATGGTGTAACAGTACATCAAATCAGGGCATTGCGAGATTTCGGAGATGTAAAAGCGGGAGATATCGGCGGCTGGATAGAGAGCGAGGAAAACCTATCGCATAACGGAACGGCATGGGTATACGGCAATGGTGTGGTATGCGACAGTGGTAGGGTATGCAACAATGGTGTGGTATGCGACAGTGGTAGGGTATGCAACAATGGTGTGGTATGCGACAGTGGTAGGGTATACGGCAATGGTGTGGTATGCGGAAAAATGCAAGTTGAGAATAACAGACAAATCCTTATGGTCGATTATATCGGCAGCCGTTACGGGAGCATTACATTTGCAAATGACACAGATGGCAATATAGCGGTAGCGTGCGGCTGTTTTTACGGTACGATAGGCGAATTTGCAGCTAAGGTAAAAGAGAAACACAGAAGCAGCATATATGCAAAGGAATATGAAGCAGCGATAGAGCTTGCGAAAATACATATCATGAGGTGATATTATGACAACAGCGAACGCCATATTTTATGCGGTATACATACCGCTGGTGATAGGGATATATGCAGCATGGGTGGTAGGGAGCTATCGGGAAAGGCGGCAGCGAATGGAATCCGGCGTATATTATATTAGCCGGAGGACGCTGAGGCGGATAGAAAGGGAGGCAAAGCGGATATGAAAGATTTTGTATTTGTTCCAGTGAAAGATTTTAAATGGTCGGAAGCTGACGGAACATACTATATCATTGATTTAAATGAAATCGAAGTGTGTCCGTGCGACTATAGCTTTACAATTGATGAAGTATTTGAAATGCGGGAAACGCCTGGTATCTATATCGCATACAAAGAAAAAAGCCCGTGCGGGAACACGGACTAAGTTATGAAGCTATCTATATTATAACACAAAAATATGAAAAGTCAAGAAAGGAGAATCATTATGGATTTAGAAGTAAAAACAATCTCAATTGTAGACATTGCAAATGGTGCGCTGAGGGAGCAAATAGACCATGAAATGACGAATATCATGGAAAACATTGCAGATTTGAACACACCATGGAAACCAGCGCGAGAACTTACCATCAAACTTAAATTTACAAGCAGCGAGGACAGGGAAAAAGTTAATGTCGTAGCAGATGTAAAGCCTAAACTGCAACAGTCCAAACCGATTGAAAGCCAGTTTTATATGGGACGTAGAGGGAATGAATTTGAAGCGGTTGAGGTTGGAAAAACAATGCCAGGTCAAATCAGCATCGATGGCGAAATTGAAGCAACGCATGTTCTGCGGCTACCAAGCCGTGAAGCGATATAAAATTTAGGAGGTATTTATTATGTTAAAAGCATTAGCAGAGTACATTGTGGAGCAAAGCAAACCGTATCGAGAGAAAATCGGCACAGGAGAATACAGCGACAAGGGGCTTTCGCGTATTGTCCAGCCGACAGCAAAAGCCCTGTGCACATCAACCCTACATAGCGTAGTTGACTATCTAAAAAATGATGTTGACAACGTTACAAGTGGAAAGGTCATTATACACATTGAAGGAGCAAGAGATGTAACACTTTATCACGAATTGAACGATGACAAAAACCGTGAAAGTTTTATCAGTGTAAGCCCTGCATTGCCTAATGTGAGAATTGGGGACTATATTGGTCTTGAAGATTTTGGAATTATGTTACGGTCAATGTTTGTTCAGAGCGATACGACATATGCACTGCTTAAAATTTGCGGAAATATTACAGATGAAAACGCGCTGAAATATCAAGATGATGGTGTAAGCCAAACGGTTACGGCGCGAACGGGAATTGCGAGAGTGGAACAGGTTGACGTGCCGAATCAAGTAAAATTGCAGCCGTTCCGTACATTTGCGGAAGTGAAACAGCCAGAAAGTGAGTTTGTATTCCGCTTGAAAAAATCAGGCGAAAATATCTACGCTGGAATTTTTGAAGCAGATGGTGGCGCATGGAAGCTGGAAGCAATTAAAAGAATAAAAGGGTATCTTGAAAAAGAGTTGTCCGGCATGGATAACATTGTAATTTTAGCATAATTGGCATAAAAAAAGCCCCGCATTATAGCGGGGCAAAACAAAAAACCTTATAATTATAATACACCCGGAAAGGGGATTTGTCAAGATGAAATGGCATAAAAGGTTGAAATATGCTATCTGCGAGGCTATTTGCCGGTGGTGCGAATGGGTGCGGCAGATGGTTTGTGATGAACCTACATATGAAGAATTAGAGGAGCGAATATTTGACCTAGAATGCGAGAGAGAGAATTTGAAGGAGGACAATTATTTTTTAACGGAAGAAAATGACTGGATGGCGAGAAAGGGCGGGTATAGATGAAGCTGGTAAATGAGATTGCTGCACTCAGCCTAGACATTGCCAATATAGATGAAGAAATCGATAGTCTATATGCCAGACGGAAGGAATTAAAAGCCGAACGGGCAAAAAAAATAGAGCGACTGAAAGAATTGACGAGGCAGGGAAAGACGTTGGAACAGTTGGAAGAAATGGAAAGGAGTGAATCAAATGGCGGATAGTTTTGTTTTGGAGGTCTACAGAACAATACAGGGAAGTAGTCGCCCTATTGTCAGACTGGACAATGAAGCCTATATGAGACTCAACGAAGCGAAAACAGCAACGGGATTGCCGGTAACGCAAATTGCGTCCGAAGCTATAAAATACGCACTGGATCGCATGGAAATAAAAATTATCAATAGATGAAGGAGGAGAGCAGTATGGGAATACCTGTTTTAATTTTAGGAGAGAGCGGCAGCGGGAAAAGTACCAGCTTGAGAAATTTTGAGCCTGATGAAGTTGGAGTTTTTAACGTGGCGGGCAAACCACTACCATTCCGAAAACAATTAAAAACGGTGGATACAAATGATTATAACAAAATCTATGCGGCGTTACAGAATGGGTCTTTAAAAACTTACGTTATAGATGACAGCCAGTATCTCATGGCGTTTGAAATGTTTGCGCGCGCAAAAGAAACCGGATTTGCGAAATTTACAGATATTGCAGTAAATTTTCACAGCCTGTTGCAATTTATTATTAACGGATTGTCGAAAGATACTATTGTGTATTTTATGCAGCACACAGACCAAACCGATACGGGTAAAATTAAGGCAAAAACATGCGGGAAAATGATAGACAATCAGTTGACTTTGGAAGGGCTTTTTAGCATTGTACTGATGGCGCAAACGGACGGCAAACGACATTATTTTGTAACGCAGTCGGACGGACATACAACCTGTAAAAGTCCCATGGATATGTTCGAGCCGGAGATAGATAATGACCTAAAATTCGTGGACAAAACAATTCGCGAATACTGGAATTTGAATAAAAATAAAAAAGGAGAAGATGAACAATGAAAAAATTTGAAGGATACGAAAAAGCAAGAGTAATGACAGACAGAGAGCGGCTGCCGATTGGCGGGTACGTCGTGAAAATTTTGGACGCGGAAGAACTTACATATAGCTGGGGAAGCGTATTGGCAATTAGTATTGATATTGAAGAAGGGGAATATAAGGGATATTATCAACAAGACTATGACCTGCAAAATCAAGAGGATAAAAAATGGAAAGGTGTATATCGCTTAAGCATACCAAAAGAAGACGGTAGTGAGATGGACGAATGGAGTGCAAATATCTTTAAGACAGCAATTGCCGCAATAGAAGATAGTAATACCGGATATCATTGGGACTGGGACGAAAAGAAATTAAAAGGAAAGGTCGTTGGAGCGTTATTCCGCAATAAAGAATATGAATTAAACGGAGTGAGAGGATTTTTCACGGAATGTAGTGGTTTCCGTCCGGTGGAGATTATTAAAAGCGGTAAATTCAAGGTGCCAAAAGATAAGCTATTGAAGAAAAAAGAGGAGCCGGTATCCGGATTTACTCCTGCGACAATGTTTGACGATGACGACTGCCCATTCTGAGATATGGGGTGATGTCATGAAATATACCAATTTTGAAATACGGCGTATGCTAAACAGCATGATTATTTTAGTAGATACCAGAGAGCAAGACACACCGACATATCGTAAGCGTTTGGAGGGGTTCGGCTGCCCCTCCGAACGGTATAAATTAGATTATGGAGACTATAGTGCAGCATATACGGACGAAAACGGCGAAAAGGTTTATATCAATAAAATTGTTGCAATCGAGCGAAAAATGAATTTAGATGAATTGTGCGGTTGCTTTACGAAAGGACGACAACGTTTTGAACGGGAATTCATAAGAGCGAAAAATGACGGTGCAAGAATCCATTTGCTGGTAGAGGGTGGAAACTATGAAAAGATGTTTGGCGGAATGTATAGAAGTCTTTTAACGCCGGACGCGTTGACTGCGAGTTATCTTGCATGGTCGGAACGGTACAATCTGCAACTGCATTTTTGCCGCGAAGAAACTACGCCAAAACTAATCTATAAAATACTCTATTACGCACTAAAAAATCATCTTGAAAATTTAGAAGGTGATATGATTGCGTAGGGAATACATAGATACAATTACAGACCAAATCCGCATGGAAGATATATTCGGCAAGTATGGATATAAACCAAATAAGGCAGGATTTATTTGTTGTCCGCTGCACGGAGAGAGAACCCCATCTTTAAAGCCGTATCAAGACGGGAAAAAGTGGAAATGTTTTGGCTGCGGTGAGGGTGGCAGTGTGATTGATTTTGTGATAAAGCTATATAACCTCGGATTGCAGGAAGCAATTACAAAAATCAATTATGATTTTGCACTGGGATTGCCACTAGGACAACGCTTGTCGGTTCGCCAGCAGCAAAAAATCCGACAGAAAGAGCGCGAACGGAAGAAACGGCAAGAAGCCGAAAGAATGGCGGCAGAAGAAAAGGAACGCCATTATTGGAAAGTTTGGGATGAATGGATTAGACTGGATCAGAACCGCATAAAATACGCACCTAAAACCGAAGATGAAGAATGGCATCCGTTATACGCTGAAGCACTCATGAAATTACCATATCAAAATTATTTAATTGACTGTCTGGAATGAAAGGGGGATAGGATGTGAATGAAATAGTAATACCGGAATACACCAAAAGAGATTTTTTAGCAACAACAGCCCCCTTTGAATGGTTGTACCAGTATCGGAATAACAAGCTGCAAATGAAACAATTAATTGAGCGAATGAGAGAACGCGCCGGAGCGGTTGGCGTTAAAAATTTTGTTAGTCTGTATAAAGCATATTTGGAAATGATGTCATCTAAAGACGGCATCATAGCGGATAACACAACAGATTTCGAGGGTCAGGAACTAGAACTTGACTGCGGGTCCTGGTATTGTGATGATTTGGGCATTACAGGCACCGATAAAATGGGGTTTGAAATTGTCGCCTGTAATCATCCAATCATGCCAGTGCAGCGTTTAGTCAATATTGATTCCGGCATTGAAAAATTAAAGTTGGCATACCGGAAAAATAAACAGTGGCGCTACATCATCTCTGACAAAAAGACGCTTGCAAGCAACAATTCCATCTTGCAGCTTGCGGATTACGGAGTAGCAGTGAACAGTGAAAATGCAAAATATCTTGTGCGATATTTAACGGATATTGAACATCTGAACTACGACAAAATTGAAGAACTAAATTCTGTAGGTCGGCTGGGCTGGATTGATAATTATGGATTTAGTCCATATGTAGAGGATTTAGTCTTTGACGGAGACCTAACATTTAAACATTTTTTTGAAAGCGTTGGAGAAAAGGGTAGCTACGAAAAATGGTTAGATCTTGCGAAAGAGATACGCTGCGGAGGCATATGCGCTCGTTTAATGCTGGTTGCTAGTTTTGCCAGTGTCCTTGTTAAGCCGTGCTGCGCACTGCCATTTTTTGTGCATTTATGGGGCGGCACAGAGACAGGTAAGACTGTTGGTTTGATGTTAGCAGCAAGTGTGTGGGCAAACCCCAAAATGGGCGAGTACATACATACTTTTAACAGCACATCAGTAGCGCAGGAGTTGTCCGCAACATTTGTTAACTCTCTTCCGTTGATATTGGATGAACTGCAAATTATTAAAGACCGGAAAGACTTTGACAACATCATTTACATGCTGAGTGAGGGAGTGGGACGCAATCGCGGACAAAAAACGGGAGGACTGCAAAAAGTTGGTAGTTGGCAGAACTGCATATTAACAACGGGAGAAATGCCAATCAATAGCGGCGCCAGTGGTGGTGGGGCGGTCAACCGTATTATAGAGGTAGATTGCAAAGATATACGGTTATTTGACGACCCTGTCAACGTTGCAGATACACTTAAACATAATTATGGTTTTGCTGGCAGAATGTTTGTGGGAAAGCTGATGGAACAAGATAACATGGACTATGCAATACAAGTCCAAAGAGACTTTTATCGTGAATTATCCATGGGCGAAACAACAGAAAAACAGGCAATGGCAGCCAGTGTAATTTTAGCGGCTGATAAATTGGCAAATGAATGGATTTTTAAGGATGGAAACACCTTGTCTGTAAAAGATATTGAGCCATATTTGTCTACAAAACGGGATGTATCAGTCAATGAGCGTGCATTGGAATTCCTGTATGAGTACATTTCCATAAATCAACACCGATTCCGAAATGATGAATACAGCGAGGTATGGGGCGCGATGGATGACGGATACACGTACATCATAAAAGCGCAGTTTGACAAAATCATGAAGGATGAAGGATATAACCCTACAGCGTTTTTGAGTTGGGCGAAGCAGCGTGATTATATTACATGTGCACCAAATCGAACAACAAAGTCAAAACGTGTTCAGCAAAAAACTTGTCATTGCGTATGGCTGAAAAACGTTATAAATACTGAGGATATGACGGATGAGGAGCGAGAATCGTTTCCATTTGACCTGTAATCGGCGTAACCACTGTAACCAGTGTAACCACTGAAAACATAAGCTTTTATATAACTAAACATATATACTCTAAAAGTTATATAGTGTATTTGTGCTATAAGGAGTATTGCTAAAAAGTGGTTACAGTGGTTACATGCCCATGATACGCGGCTTTCAGGTGGTTACGTGACTGGTTGCACCATGGTTGCAGTGGTTACGTTCCATAGGAGGATAAAGATGGATATAGTAAAAAATGTAAAACAACTTATCTCACAATCTATAAAACAAATTCACCAAAATTCAGACCCCGCCCCTATATTATATCGGTTTGAACAGAATTTGCAAGAGCTAAAAAGCAAATTGCCGGAAAATCAACGTGAGGCATTAGAGGATTATGCAAGGAAAGTGTGGCTTCTGTACGACGAATTTTTAACAAGCGTAGAAAATGAAGATGAAAGAATGCTAGAGGTGCTGATGTGAATAGTCAATATAAAGAGACAACTGTTTGGAGATGTTTACAATGCGGGCGTATTCTGCGGACTGAGGGGGGCTAAAACGCCACGCAGAAAAATGCAAATATAGCGTTGCACCTATAGAGGGACAACTGTCTATAGAGGATTACGCAAAACCAATAAAGGTTTGTTCGGCAGAGTAGCAGGACAGGTATTGATGGAGGGGATATGATATGGATAAGATAATACTTGATTTATGCGGCGGCACAGGGTCATGGAGTAAGCCGTACAAAGATGCAGGATATGATGTGAAATTGATTACCTTGCCCAAATATGATTTATTCGACACACACACACACACACGAATAATTGAATTCAGGAACAACTTTACAGAAGAAATTGAAGCAGTGAACGCTGATAAAGTTTATGGGATTTTAGCAGCCCCCACTTGCACTATGTTTTCACTTGCCCGGACAACTGCGAAAACACCACGGGATTTTGAAAGTGGTATGAAATTAGTGAAAAAATGCCTTGAAATTATTTGGTTTTGTAGAACCTCCAATGATTCAGCGTTGAAGTTTTGGGCTTTGGAAAATCCGCAAGGATATTTAAGGCAGTTTTTAGGCAGACCGCCGTTTACATTTTCCCCAGAAGAATACGGGGAAAATTACACAAAGAAAACCGATATTTGGGGATATTTTAATAATCCAAAGAAATCCCCTTATAAACTTTCGCGTGATGATAAATTGCGAACACACATAAATAACAGAGTTCTTCCGGAATTACCTGATGATTACATAATGCCTAAAGGTTGGAGTAGACAAGCGGCAAAAAGAAGTATGACAAGTAAACGATTCGCAGAAGCATTTTTTAAAGCAAATAAATGAGGTGAACAACATGGATAAAATATGCAAAAAATGCAAACACGGATATCCACATGTAGAGTGTGTAAATTGCGGGTCTAAGCATTGGCATTTTGTGCCGAAACATGAGGATAAAAAGTTGAGACCGCTAACAAAAACGGAAATTGAACAGAGGTTTACGGACAATGTTGCAGTATATGTGCGTATTGGTGACGATAACCAACTAATACCTGCAATATTGGACACAACAGACCGTGGTAGTTTTGCGATATGGTGCAGCGACTCAAAAGAGTGGTTATGTATAAGCAGCTACGGAGACAGGTGGGTGGCGTATGATTATTCAGGCGGGGAGCCGGTGTGTGGGAAAGAATTTGAAATGCAGGAGGGAATAGAATGATTGAAACGGTAGAAAAATGTCCAGAGTGCTGTAAAAAAAATAAAAACAAAATATAGTTTTGACGAACAAGGGGAAACAGAGCGCATTATAGAGTGTCCATATTGCAAATTTTATGAACATTTTGCTTATGGGGCACATTACGGCAGGAGTGGGTACATAAAGTGACGAAAATGCCATGGAAAAAGAATTGGAGGGAACAGAGTGAAATCAATTAAAGAAGCTTTAAATATCGACCAAAAATGGACACCGGAACAAGCGAGGAATGATATAGAAAGATATGTTCTGCGCCGCGAACTACCGGCGGTAAAGTCGGCAGCATTGGCGGTAATGGCGCTCGAAAAGCAGATACCAAAAAAGCCGCATGGTTGTTATCCGATTTATTTTTGTCCCGTTTGTCAAAAAATCAAGCACATACATTTGCAGGGAAAATATTGCCCGGATTGCGGTCAAGCGTTAAACTGGGGAAGTGATGAGGGCAAGATTGGGGAAAATTGGATACAAGAAGCGCGAAATATGTGGCAAGACGGCACCGCCAAAAGCAATTTTGAAGATGAACAGGAGGGCAGAAAATGAATGAACGTGAAAGATTGATAGAGTTAATGGGCACTACGCTTTTTGGAAATTTATGCAATCATTGCGGAGCTGATAAGTCAAGGGAACGGGAAAAAGTATTAGAAATAACTGCAGACTACCTGATTGCAAATGGCGTGGTAATGCCGCCGTGCAAACTTGGGGATACGGTATATGTAGCAGAATCAGCACTAAGGGAAATGACCAATGTTTAACATAGGCGACACAGTAACCGTATATTATGCCGGATATATGCCGCATGAGGACGTTGTGCGGGCGGTAACGCCTTATGGCATGATACAGGTTGGCAATGATTGGTATAGGGCGGACGGGTGGTTGAGTAACGACGGGGCAGGCTGGATTGAGGAGGGTGTAATGACTGTATTAAAACAAGAACTTGAAATTACAGAAAAGGCGGGTTATTTTTTGCCAGGAAACATAATAAAACCGTTGACGGTGGCGGAGCAGAACGGTAATCTTGTACTATATTTTCAGACGGACGTAGACCCGCTCGAAATTAGCAAAAGTCCAAAGAAGTACATACAGATATTTATTGTCGGCACGGGAAGAAAAGGGGATAATATCATATACGCCGATTACCTAGGGACGGTTGTAATGTCATATGGGCTTGTGTGTCATTGTTACATAAGACAATAAAATTGAGGAGGTTTATAATGCCAAGGATTGATAAACGAATAAAAGGATTTATACTTTGGGAGTTAGAACACTACCCAGAAAGTAAACAACAGATTGAACAATACAGAAATGACATTATAACCGCAAAAGATTATACGATAGACGGGCAGCCGCGCGGGACTGATACAGGAGACCCGACAGCGCGAAAAGTGGAGAAGATAGAAAGAAGCGCATACATAAGGCAAACGGAACAAACGATTGAAGCGATTGAGCGCGTTCTGAATCGACAGCCGCCGGAAAAGATAAAAGCGATTGACCTGATGTATTGGCGTGGGACGCATACGGCAGCCGGTGCGGGAATGGAAGTGGGAGCCGTCGAAAGAACGGTCTATAGATGGATTGACAAGGTGGTAATTTCAATCGCGAAAGAGTTAGGTTATATAACATGTCAAAAAGGTGTCAAAAATGAGGGGTAAATCCGTGTTATAATGGTACTGTGGATAAATGGGGTAACTGCAATTATCTATTATCCTCCATAAAAAATAGCCGCGCCCTTCTCCTTTCAGCGCGGCAGAACATAAGCGGCTCTTGATGGGTCGCTTTTTTGATACACGAATAGAGCCGGACTTAACAATTGCCGGAGGTAGGGGCGGCGGGTAAATAGTCATTTTGTATATTTCTAACAAAAGACGAGTCGTCATTTTGTGAAAAATGCCACTTGAAAAACGAGTCGTCATGTGTTATACTATAGTCACAGGGTCGGGAAAGAAACAAGCCGACAAAATGAAAGGAGATATACAAAATGAGATTTTACAACGAGGAAACTAAAAAATTTTTGAATGTAAGCATGGTGGACGAAAGAACAGGGAATGACTATTCGCAAGATTTAATTGATGTGACAGACTGGAAATATGATGAAGAGAAAGAAGCGTACTTATATGATGAAAAACACCCTGAGTTTGCACTGATAGAATGGTTAAATAATATAGCAGAGTACGGAGAAGCAGAAGGTTATGAGTATGCAAATATTGAGGTGTTATATGAGTGTGCGTAAGGTATTAAATATAATGTTCGCAAAGGCGGGTAGTGGAAGTATAACGACAAGAGTTACATTGCCGATAAGCTGGATTAAAAAAATGGGACTATCGCCGGATAACAGGCAAGTAACAGCAGAGTTTGACGGGAAGAAAATAACGATTACAAAGGCAGATTAATATTCAAGAGCACTCCTTAAAATTGGGGTGTTCTTTTTTTATTGGGGGTGATGAGTGATGAGTAAACAAAACCAAACAAATACAATATTGACAAACGAGCAAATACAAGCGGCGGAACTGTTGGCAGACCCTAGTTATAAAGGGACGCGAAGCGCAATTATAAAAAAGGTTGGTGTGTGCCGCACAACATTTTATGATTGGTTTAAAAATCCGGATTTTGTGAACTACGTCAATAGCCTGATTGACGCATACACAGACGCTGAGTTAGCAGTTGTATGGCGTGCTTTAATCAATAAATGCAAAGCCGGAGACACGCAGGCAATCAAGCTGTATTTTGAACTAAAGGGCAAATACAAACAAGAGGTAAAACAGGAGATAGATGTCAACACTATGGGCGTTATTCTGCTGCCGGAAATCAAGGAGGATAGTGATGTATCAGCCGATATATAAGCGAGCAAAGAGCAATAGCCGCATTATGACGAGTGCGTTTAAAGGGTTAAACCGAGCGGACGCGGGCGGAGAAGATGAGTTTGTCGACATGCAAAACCTTTCCAGCGACCACTATCCCTATTTGTCCCCTCGAAAATCGCGAACGGAAATATGCAGTCAAAACAATATCAAATATTTTATTGCGCCGCAGCTTATACCGGAACAGGAGATAACAGCATTTACGGGAGTTGCAGGGGCGGAGTTTTATTATAACGGTGTTGCAGTACCAAAAGATTCCGGCGTGACGATTGACCCAGATACAAAAAAGTGTCTGATAGATTACAATGGGTATATTCTGATATTTCCCGATAAGTTATACTACTGCTATACAGCCCAAGAAGAACACAAACTCAAGCACATTGAGACTGGCTATAGCAACGTAAGTTTGTCGTTCAGCGCGGCGGGTAGCAATAATGACAGTACGCTGGTTAATAAAGTGACAAAAACAGGCGGCTGGTCGGAATTTAGAGTTGGTGACAGTCTGACGATTAACTGCGAAATAATGGCAAACAATACGGTATCCATTGACAGCAAGTATGATGACGTGAGCGACAGCAAAATCATGTCTTGCGTGGTGGAGGCAGTTAGTGGTAATGAAATGACAATCAAATGCGTGTCACGTCTGGGCGTGAAGCTTCCGGTGGAAGCCGGTAATAATATAAGGGGCAGTATTCGCAAAGCCATGCCAAATATTACGCGGGCGTGTGTCTGTAATAACCGTGTGTTTGGTGTAGACGCGGCAGGCGAGATGATTTATGCGTCCAAATTGGCAGATTTTAAAAATTGGAACGTTTTTGAGGGGCTATCGACGGATAGTTGGTATGCACAGGTTGGGACAGATGGGCGATTCACGGGTATTGTAACGTATAACCAGTCTGTCGTGGCATTTAAAGATAATTATATTCATCTTGTCTATGGAGACGCACCAACCAATTACAGAGTAACACATCAGATAGCGAAAGGTTGCATTGACGGTGATAGCATTGCGGAGGTATCAGGTAGTTTATATTTCCTTTCTTATGATGGGATTTATAAATACAGCGGCGGAACACCGTTGTGTATTTCGGACAAGGTTAATAGGCGTTATTCGGCGGGGGTCGGTGGATTCGATGGCAGAAAATATTATCTGTCGGCAAAGAACACAGAAACAACCGAGTTTTTAGTATTTGATACAAAATACAATGTCTGGCATAAAGAGGACGATTTAAATGTTGGGTGGTTTGTGCGATACAATGACGGACTATATGCAGCGAGTACAAACAAGATTATCCGGCTGAACGCCGGAACTGAAACAGTGGAGTGGACGGCAGAATCTATCAAGTTTAGGGATAACACTACGACAAAACGCAGCGTCAACGACATGTATTTCCGTGTGGTGTTGGAGCCTGATAGTAAAGTAGAGGTATACGCCCGATATGATGATTATGATTGGCTTAAATACGGAACACTGGAACCGAGCAATAACGGACATACGGTTATGCGTGTGCCTGTTAGGTTTGCGTCAGCCGACCATTACCAATATAAGTTGGTTGGGCACGGCAATGCTATTATAGAGTGTGTGGAACGTAAAATATATGTTGGTGGAAGCAATCAGAATAGATTTTAAGGAGGAATTTATATGGCAGGAATACATATTCCTTACCCACAGAAGAACTATAGTACAGAACAAGACGTAGAGGAATTACAGAACATTTTTACAGACTTTATCAATAAGTTCCAATGGCTGATTGGGAATCTGGATACGCAAAATGTAATAGAAGCGCGCAGTGTCAAAGCGCAGAATATTGACGTGACACAAGCACAGATTAAGGACGCACAAATCGGCAGCCTAAAAGCAGATAAACTGTGGGCAGGCACAATTGATTCGGGAAAAGTCAGTATAAAAGAAAAAGACAGCAACAAAACAATTGATATTACAGGGTCATACATACATTTCGAGGAAAACGGCAAAGACCGTGCTGGAATGGGATATTTACCAGACGGAACGTTTGTATTTTACATCAACGACCCATCAGGACAGCAAGTGCAAATCGGGTTGGATAGCGATGGGAACGCAATCTTCCGTGGGGACGTAGTGGGCGGTAGTATTACATCAGATACCACGATTGATGTGACTACGGACGCAACAATCGGGAATAAGCTGATACTCAAAAATGATGATGTTGTAGGCGGGACTATATCAGTGTATGAAGGGGCAGATACAGCACCAACGCTAAATATCCGCGCGGAAGGGTCACGACCGATTATGATTTCCACCGGAACCGGAACTACACAATTTCAGTGCGACGCAAGCACAACCTATGTGCGCGGAAAAAATGAATTGCGGTTGGGAACTACGGATGGGAATGATAAGGTATACATCAATAATAAACTAGCAGCAACCGCCGAAGACATAGAAACAGCAATTAGAAATCATGTTCAGCAATATCATTCAGAAACTTGATAAGTAAAAAAACAACCTCCAAATTTGTGCAAAGTGACGAAATGTGAAATATCTCTTGACTTTTGCCAGACATAAATATATAATTGTGCCAGACAAAAGAAAGGAGGGAAGGCATGTCGCCTAGAACTGGTAGACCAACTAATAATCCGCGACCTAATAAAATTAGTATACGCATTAGCAATGATGACAAAAAAACAATAGATTCGTATTGCGAACAGGAAAATATAAATATGACGGAAGCTATTAGCCGCGGAATTAAAAAGTTGGAACGCGAAATAAAAAAGTAACGGGAACCTCCCAACCAAGAGCAATTCCCGTTACCAACACCACACCAGAGGTATGATAAATCCATTATATCATACCTCCGGTAAAAAATCAAGCTTGGAGGAATGAAAAATGCGTGAAATGGTATTGGTAAATAGGCAATCAATAGACGTTAAAGAGTACGAAGGAAAAAGAGTGGTAACCTTCAAAGATGTTGACAATGTACATGATAGACCAACAGGAACTACAAGAAAGGCGTTTCACCGAAATAAAAACCGCTTTTTATGCGGCGTTGATTACTTCGTCCTTCAAAGGGACGAAGCCCAACAATATGGCTATACTGCTCCTAATGGTCTTATATTTTTAACGGAAAGCGGCTATCTAATGATTGCAAAAGTATTTGATGATAGTCTTGCATGGAATGTTCAGCGCGAACTTGTAAATAATTATTTCAATCAAGTGCAGAGCGTATCCCAGCCGACCACCAATTACACCTATAACAACCGTCCGGTCGTAACGATACGGCAGATAGCGGAGCATTTGAGAATCAGCGTACAGACCACACAAAACCGTTTTAGACTGCATAAAAATGAATTTACCTACGGTACAGAATATGAAATCCTATACGGCTGCAACATGGAGCAATTCAAGGCGCAAAACGCAGGATTCAGCGGTATCAGTAAATTAACGGTTTTCACGCCCAAAGGAGCGCGGCGAATGCTGGAACTTTGCAAACAGTGTCAACAGGTTAAAGCGATTCCGGCAGCAGACAAAAATGCGAAAGACAGCGCGAAAAAGCAGGAATTAACAGACGTAATGAATCGGCGTTTAATTGCAATTCATACTTTGGTGGATATGGTAACACATTCTAAGAATCCACAAGATACATATTGCTTTGCTAAAACTTTGGATATGCTGATTCTTTCAATGTATGCAAAAACTCTTAAATTAGAGGAAATATGTCAAGCGAAGTAAATAAACCAGTTACCAAATAGAAAAATAAATATTAGGCGCCCACTCATGTGGACGCCTTTTCTATTTACACTTCTCAACTAGCCATGGTTGTAATACTGTATTGTACCACTCTAGTTCAGGGCAGCCGTCTGTATGGTGCGGATAGGTTTCAAAAAATACTTCATCCCGCCAACTTATTTTGTATGAATCATCATCTTTCATAGTAAATGCGTAATTGCCTTTATATTTTTTGTAGATATCGCGTGTTAAAACGTAATATTTCCCATTAACAAAATTTGTACTAATACCATCATTAGATTCCTTAGTTGGGTCATAATCCTCTGCTGGGAAAGCAGTAGGAGTAACAGACGGTTCCGGCGTAGCTTCTGTAGTGACAACCGCTTGTGAGCCGTCCCAGTCTACAGACACGCCTAAGATATCGCCCATAGCGCGTAGTGGCAAATATGTACGTTCTTCAATGGTAACGACAGGCATATCCAATGAGACAGGAGAGCCGTTCACCACAACAGGGAAGTCTGCTTCCGTGGCGGTGAATGTACGATTCCCAGCAATAGCAATGGTTCCAGTTAACACAGAGCCGATAACAATGCCCGTGATAAGTTGTTTGTAAGATTTCATGATGTCATTCCTCCTTTGTAGGTTTATGATACCATGATTACATAATAAAGTCAATAAGGAGAGTGAAACACAATGGAAGATAATCAGCTAATTAAGATACGTGCAGCCTATGAGCAGTACACGCACGAGAAAGGCAAGCTGGACGACATCATTATCGAGAACAATAGATGGTTCAGGCAACAGCAACACAACCACAATGCGCAGAAAGAGCCGAAGCAGCCAGACGCGACAAGCGGATACATATTCAGCGCAATCAACGTCAAACATGCCGACGCAATGGACAACTACCCTGAAATTAACGTGCTGCCGCGGGAAGAAGCAGACCAAACGACAGCCAAGACCTTAACAAGTATCCTACCTTGTGTAATGGAATTATGCGGATTTAAAAAGGTTTATGCGGATTGCTGGTGGCAGAAATTAAAGACGGGAACAGGGGTATACGGTGTATTTTGGAATCCCGAACTACAAAACGGATTGGGAGACATTGAAATAAAAAAGGCAGGATTGCTGAATCTTGCATGGGAGCCTAATGTAGACAACATTCAGGACAGCAAATATCTGTTTTACACCTACTACATGGATAAGGACGCATTTGTGGAGCAATACGGCAAGGAAAAGCTGGACGGCAGTGAGGATTTAACAGGGGTGTCCATCAAGTCATATAAGGACATGCCGCAGCAGCAAAGACAAGAAAAAATGCGCGTGGTGGACTGCTACTATAAAGAGGATAAGAAAGTCCACCTGCTGAAATTCTCCGGTTCCAATATTTTGCAAGATAGCAAGGAGAAGCAGCCGGAAGGACTATATGAACATGGCATGTATCCGTTTGTATTTGATGTGATGTTCCCGAATGAGGACAGTCCGGCAGGGTTTGGTATTATAGATGTTGTCAAAAGTCCGCAGGCATATATAGATAAAATAGATTCTATCATTTCGGAGAATGCAATCGTTACGGGTAAAAAGCGGTGGTTCATTAAAGACAACGGTGGCGTGAATGAAGATGAATTTTTAGATATCAACAATCCGTTGGTACATGTGGCAGGAAACTTAGATGAATACAATATGCGTGAGATACCAGATAGCGCAATGCCGAATTACATCATTGAGCACCGTGTGAATAAAATCAATGAACTGAAGGAGGTTGCGGGAAATCGGGACTTCCAGCAAGGTGGTACGTCAAACGGCGTGACAGCGGCAAGTGCAATCAATGTATTGCAGCAGGCGGGTGACAAACTCACCCGCGATATGGTAAATGCGTCATACGAATCTTACAAGGATATTGTCTACATGTGTATTGAGTTGATACGGCAATTCTATGATTTGGAGCGCAGATTCCGCATTATAGGCGAAAATGGAGAAGCGGAGTTTGTACCGTTTTCCAATGCGACGATGAAACCGCAGCCGGTGGATAGCGTGCTTAATCAACCGGAGATGGCTGGACTTCCGGCAGAAGATGGAATGGCGCAGGAGCAAACGGAGAATACCATGCTGCGCCGACCAGAATTTGATATATCGCTCACTGTGCAAAAGGCGAATCCGTTCAACAAAGCACAACAAAACCAAACTATATTAGAGATATGGGGTGCAGGGTTCTTCAATCCACAAAACATTGATATGGCATGTATGGCATTGGATTTTATGCAGTTTGATGGCAGTGATGAAATCGTGGCGAAGCTGCGGGAAATGGGCGGTTTACAACAGCAGATGGCTGGGTTGCAGCAGCAGCTACAGCAAGCACAGGCGCAGTTGCAGCAGATGGGACAACAAAACCAGCAATTGCAAGCACAAAATCAGCAGATGAACCAGCAAGGACAGCAATTGCAAGCAGCTTACCAGCAGGCAGCAGGAGAAGCACAAACGAACGCGGCGAAATTGGCGCAAGTTGAACAGGCTCTTAGTCAAGGAATGGGAGGTATATAAACATGATATATCCGGCAAGACCACCTTAGTGGACAAAAACAAATTCATATGAAGCGTTTATCCGAAAGGGTAGGCGCTATTTTTATGCACTTTTTTAAGAAAGAAGGAATGAAACATGGCAGAAACAAAGAAAACGGCAGCAGAAACAAAGAAAACGGATTACGCACATGAACTGGCAGACCTGATGTTGCCAATCAACACGGCGAATCCCAAGGACGATACTTTGACGGTTATCATCAACGGAGAAGCAACCGTCATTCAACGCGGTAAACAGGTCAAAATTCCGCGTTACAAATATGAGGTAATTATGAACGCGGAAGAACAGAAATTACGTGCATACCGCAGGAAACAAGAAGCGGAAAAAATGACAGCCAAGGCGCAGGGCGCACAGGCAATCTAATTTCGTTCTCCATAGAACGCTAGGAGGAATTATGTATGGAAATTACCAACGCAATGACAAACGAATCCGTGAACGTTGGCGCGGAAGCAGAACCTTCCACCGGAACAGCCGGCGGCGTAACAGGCGAAGATTTATTCGCACAATATGAATCGGGCGCAAGTATTGAAGATTTAAATGGACTGCTGGCACGGGAACCCGCCCAGCCGGAGGAACAGCAGGAAGAAGCAGAGCCGTCAGCGGTGGAAGAACCGGTTCAGGAACCGGAGCCGCAGCAGGAACGGCTATTTACACAGGCAGAAATGAACCGCATTATCGGTCAGAGAATCCGAGAACCGCAGGACAAATATTCGGCATTGCTGGACGATTTGGAAGTGGTGATGGGTGTAGACCGCAGTCAAGCAGCGGAAGCAGTGCGGCAGAGCCGGTTAGAAGTTGAGGCACAGAAGCAGGGTGTGGAAGATGTCGAACTATATGCGCAGAAAAAGCAGCTGGAACAGCAGCGGGACGCTATGCAGCAGCAACAGTATTATGACCAGCTTGCAAACGACATGGACAGGCAGCGGCGGGCAGCAGGGATTGATGATACGACCTATGACGCTATGCTGGACAATCCGCAGTTCATTGCAACTGCAAGGAGTTTATATGACAATCCGGTAACGCGAGAAAACGCACTGCAAACAGCCTATAATGCGTTGTATTTTGACGACATTTTAAAACAGCGCGTAAAAGATGAAAAAGAAAAAATTGTATCCAACATCAAAGCCGGACAGGAACGTGTGTCGGAAGGCGCAATGCAAAAGAGCGCGAATGCGTCCGCCAAGATTGACGTGTCCAAGTTGACAGACGCGCAGCTTGAAGAATACGCAGAGCGTGCCCGTTCCGGCGAAAAGATTACATTTTAAGGAGTGAATTTATCTATGCCAGAAATGAATTTAAACACCACGTATTCTCCGGGACTATCGCCGGAGATGAAAACCTTTTATGACAAAACACTACTCAAAGAAGCGCGCCCCAATTTGGTACATGCACAGATGGGACAGAAGCGGAATATCCCGAAAAACGGTGGCAAGACCATTGAATTTCGTGGATATACGGCACTGCCGAAAACTTTGATACCGCTTGAGGAGGGTGTAACGCCGAATGGCAGCAGCTTGAATGTAAAAACCATTACGGCAACAGTAGAACAATATGGAGATTATGTTGCATTATCCGACATGATTATGACGACGGCAATCGACAACAATCTGGTGGAAGCAAATGAATTGCTGGGTGCACAGTCCGGTGAAACGCTTGACCGTTTGACCGCCGAGGTGATTAACAGCGGAACAAATGCTCAATTTGCAAATGGCAAGTTGTCCAGAAGTACGCTGGCGACTGGTGATGTGTTGACGGTTGAGGAAATCAAAAAAGCAGTCCGTACGCTAAAACGGTTTAATGTAAAGAAAATCAAGGGAGATTATGTTGGTATTATCCACCCTGATGTATCTTACGATTTGACAAGCGACCCTGCATGGGAAAACGTGAAAACATATTCCGACCCGAAAGATTTCTACGCGGGTGAAATCGGTCGGATTCATGGAGTGCGTTTTGTGGAAACAACAGAAGCACTCATTTTCTACGGGGATATTGCGACAGACGTTCCAACGCTGACGGTTGCAAAAGTGGAGGGCGACAAGATTTATGTAGAAGAAGCAGTCGCATCTGCACAGGCGACTGCCCTTGCCAGCAAAACAGTAATTGCAAAAGGTAAAAAGCTGACGATTACATCAGCAACAGCAGGCGAAGGTGGCGAAGCAGTTCTCACCATGTCAGAAACGGTTCCGGCGGATATTGTGCCGAAAACCACTATTTATGGTGGAACCGGTGCAGCAGATGGTCGTCCGGTCTATTCCACATTGATTGTAGGCGCAAATGCCTATGGTGTAATTGACCTTGCAAATGGTGGTATTCAGACCATCACTAAACAGCTTGGCAGCGCGGGAACAGCAGACCCGCTCGACCAGAGAGCAACAACAGGCTGGAAAGCGGCACATGCGGCAGTGATTTTGTCACAGGAAGCAATGGTACGCATTGAAAGTGTATCCAGTAATGACGCAACGCCGCCGACGAACTAAAGAAAAATTAATATAAATTCTCGTTGTTCATCATTTAAAGAAACATTCAAAGGGTCACAGCAAGAGGGGTTTTCCCTCTTGTTTTTGTGCAGGAATCGTCCTGCATAGGAACAAAGGGGGAAACAGATATGAATGTTATATGGAAACCGCAGCCCAGACAAGCGGAGTTTTTAAGCCGTCCGGAAGATGAAGTATTATACGGTGGTGCGGCAGGCGGAGGAAAGTCTGACGCACTGCTTGCGGAGGCACTTAGGCAGGTGCATATTCCACATTATCGGGCAATTATTTTCCGAAAGACCTATCCGCAATGCGCGGAGTTGGTAGACCGTTCCAGACAAATATATCCGTTCGCTTATCCGGGAGCAAAATATAACGGGCAGTCGCACTGCTGGACATTTCCGTCAGGGGCAAAAATCTATTTTGGCAGTATGCAGCACACGCAAGACCGCATTAATTATCAGGGGAAGCATTATGATTTTGTTGGGTTTGATGAATTGACGCATTTCAAATGGGAGGAATATTCTTATATGTTCAGCCGAAACCGCCCCGGCGGTTCGGGTACGCGCTGTTATATCCGTGCAACATGCAACCCCGGAGGAATTGGACATGGGTGGGTGAAGGAGCGGTTTATTGCAGGGAAGGAACCTATGAAAACCTATACGGAAGAAATTAACGTAAATGGGAAAATCCTCAAAAAAACAAGGACATTTGTTCCGTCTACAGTGTTTGACAACAAAATCCTGCTGGACAATGACCCTAATTACTTGGCGAGCCTTGCAGCCATGCCGGAGGCGGAAAAAAAGGCATTGCTTTACGGGGATTGGGACAGCTTTTCAGGACAGGTGTTCACGGAATTTCGCAACAACGCGGAAGGGTATATCAATCGCAAATGGACACATGTCATAGAGCCGTTTGATATTCCGAGTTGGTGGCGGCGGTACCGCAGCTTTGACTTTGGGTACAGCAAACCGTTTTCGGTAGGCTGGTGGGCGGTTGACGGAGAAGGCAGGGTATACCGATACCGTGAATTATACGGCTGCACAAGTGAGCCGGATACCGGCGTGAAATGGACGGTGCCGGAAATGGCGCGGCAGATAAAGGAAATTGAAGATACCTATGAAAAGGGAAACACCATTTTTGGCATTGCCGACCCTGCCATATGGGACGTGCGCTATGGCACAGAAGCAAGTCCGGCGCAGCAGCTTGAGAAATTCGGTATCTATTTTGACAAAGGGGATAACAGTCGTCTTGCCGGAAAAATGCAAATGCATTACCGGCTGGAGTTTGACGAAGACGGTTTCCCGATGATGTATGTATTCAATACCTGTAAAGCGTTTATTCGCACGGTACCGTCGTTGATTTATGACGAAACCAAGACGGAGGACGTTGACACGGCAGGAGAGGATCACGTCTATGATGAGAGCCGTTATTTCTTGATGATGAATCCTATCAAGTCGAAAAAGGCGACAAAGAAACCAACGAAACCTACGGGGCCATTAGATTTATAAGGAGGGAATTTTTATGGCATACAATGTGAAAAATCAAGACGATTTCAACAAATTAAATCCGCAAGACAAAATATCCTATCTGGGGCAAAACCAAAACAGCGACATTTACAAAAATGAATTAAATCGTGTGAACGGTATTTTGGGACAGGATCCGAACGATGCCGGCGCACTGGACTGGTATTCCAGAGTACAGGCGGCAAATAGTGGCGTGGATACAAATACGATTAATAACAATACCTATGACCCGACAAGATGGCAATATCAGAATCCGGCAAACGGCGTTGGCATTCGCAACACTATGACGAATGGAAATGGACTTAGAATGGATAACAGTAAAATCGAGTGGCGCGATAACCCGAATGGGCTTGGCACAGTTACCTATGACGGTAAGGATTTCATGCAAGCGAACAGCGTAAATAACGGAACCAGTTATGCAGCGAACGCGAGCGATATTTACCGCTCCGCGATAGATTATTGGAAGGGAACGCCAAATGAAATTGTGGACACAACGAGTTATGTATCAAACAGCGGTTTGCCGTTTAATGTGGATTGGCAAAATGGGAAAGTTCTGATAAATGGTATAGCAGGAACGCCGGCGTTTGAAATTGACGGAAATTCCTATATGTATAAAAACGAATTGGACAACATCATTGCACAGGCAATGCAAAATAACGGATTACAAAAAGGCGCGGATATTTGGCAAAGGTACGAAGATAAATATACCCCGATGACGGACGCACTGCTGGATAAAATCGTGAACCGGAAAGAGTTTGATTATGACCCCGAGCAGGATATTGTCTATCGTGCATACCGCGACCAATACAACCGCGAAGGCGACAAGTCTTTGCGAGATACTATGGGGAACATGACAGGGCTGACAGGCGGGTTTGTAAATTCGGCAGCAGTGACGGCAGGCGCACAGGCGGAACAACAGTGGAAAGATGCGCTGATGGATAGAATCCCTGAATTGGCACAGATAGCCTATGACCGCTATGTCGGCGATTACAATATGAATCGCAACGCGCTCTCCGATGTACAGAATCAACATGCGCAGGCATTTCAACGCGAATACGGCGTAAACCGCGATAATATATCCGACCTCCGCTATAACAATGCATTAGATGTGGAACGGAATGATAAGAATTATGATAGAGGGCGACAAGAACGGCTTGACAATGAAGAAAATACACGGTATTGGTATGAACAGCAAAAGGATAACAATAGATGGCAGGCGGACGAATCCTATAGATGGGCTGGATTTAACGACCAAAGTAACCTGAATTGGGCAAATTTTGACCGCGAAAATATTCAGTATGACCAATTGCGCGTTGATAATGCTTTGACAAATGCGCAGCGGCGAGGGTATTTCCTGCAAAGTGAAGCAGACCTTTTAGGTGTTCCGACCAGTGCAGACCCGTGGAACTACGACAAGACGGCATTACGAATCCAAAATGATGCACAGAAAGATTATTTGGCATACCAATACGCATTACAGAATCGGTATAAATCAAGCGGTTCCGGTTCCGGCAGCAAGAAAAGTTCCGGTGGAGAATATGAAGGAGATGAACTTAGTGCGGAAAGTAAAAAACTGCAAAATGAGGTTGATATGAAATTAAAAAATACATATGGAATTGGAATTAATCAAGTAAGTGCTGAAACAAAGGCTGGAATGATAATATCCAGCAATTATCCAGATGAAGTGAAAGACGAACTACTAACAGCAATGTCAATTCCTGATAGCGTGATAGACCAAGTGATTAAAGACCATCAGCGGCGCAGCCGATAAAGGAGATGAAAGTATGGGACATTTCTTAGAGAGGGTAGAGCGCGGAACAGTACCGGATAAATTAACGCAAAATCCGAGAGAGCGTAATGTACGTACTATGCAAGATATTGTTGCGGACAACGAGCGGGAAGGCGTTAAAATGCCGTCTGTCCATGGCGAGATTGCAGGTAAAAGCGGAAAGAAAACAACACCGCAGAAACAGCAATCAAAAAATATTTTTGCACTCTCAAACAATCCGGTTAAAGCGGTAAAAGGAATAGAAAACAGCATTGCGCTATATGAAAATTTACGCAATAAGTATGGACAGTCACGAATAAAGAAAAATGACGCTAAAAACGAAAAAGGTAAAGCTGATTCATCTAATATGGATTTAAGTGCATGGAACGTATGGAAAAACGGAATACGGCAACTATTCAGCAATCCGTGGTATGTCAATTCTAATGAAAATCTTGGGGTAGCGAGAAACCTTGCAAAGTCAGCAATCGACCAATCCATTGACAGCTCGGTGAAACGGGAATATACCTCCCGACCAGGCGAAATAATAGAAACAAGATGGAGCGGTAAAACATATGGCGTAGACCGCAATAACAACGGCAAACTGGACACATTTGAAGTGGAATCAGGGTCAAATCCGTTTAATAATTTTTATTATACCTTAGCAAAACCTGCGGCAGTGGCAGCAAAAGACTCTTTGATAGCCGGCGGTCACGCTTTCAATAAAGGGGTCTATTCTCTTGCTGCTGGAGTGGGAGATTATTTATATAATTTAGGAAGAGCGGGAAAAGCTGCCGTTGAACAAAAGAATCCTTTTGCCAAAGTAGAATTAAAAATGCCATTGGGCGATAGTGCACCAATACAAAACATTAAAAACAATGCAAACACAGCGGCAGAACGCGCAAACCAATCAGCAGGATATTTTGGAACAGTTGGAGAATTTACAAATCAGATTACGCAATCTGCTGCACAAATGGCACCTTCATTAGCAGCTGCTTATTTAACAGGTGGACAGTCTGCTTCTGCTGATTTATCACGTGCAGGTATGACGGCGTTTGAAAAGGCAACACAATTGCTGAAACTGCCCAAACATATGATACCTACTTTTTTATCTCAAGCGGGTCAATCGTATAATGACGCACTGGAACAGACAGGAGACCCGACAAAGGCATTGGAATATGGCATTATAAATGGATATTTGAACGCTTTAATTGAGCAGGGCGGCGTACAAGAAGGAGTTGCCACAGGTTCGTTAAAAGATACAGCAAAACAAAGCGCATGGGACTTTGTGAAGGATAACATGCTTGAAGAAGGTGTTGAAGAAATTACACAGAACGTAACGGAAGGTGCATTACGGAAAATGATGGTAGACCCATCCGCGCCGTTATTCAGTGTGCAGGACGAAAATGCTGTCATAAATCCGAAACGGGATTTATACGCCGGAGCAGTCGGCGCGGTGGCTGGCGGATTGTTCGGTGGCGCGAATAAAGCGATGAGCAATCTTGCAAATGCTACAAATCGCTCTACAAGCAGCGCACAAAACAGATTAGCGGAAGATGTTGTAACTACGCCGGAAATAGACACTAATACACGAACAAATATAAATTTGCAAGAAGATGTTTCAACACCACCGCAAAACCAGTCCCATATACAAGCAGAGACACAAACATCTGTAGCAATAAAAGAAGGAAATTTGATAACTAGTTATACAGCAGACGGTCAACCGATTAATACAAAATATGCTGTTGTGGAATCTAGTGACATAATTGCTTCTCATGATGAGTCAGGAAATGTCAATCCTGCATATCCGCAGGAATTACAACCGCGTGACCGTGAACGTACCGCGTCACAACTACAAGTACAAAAGATTGCGAATAATCTACAACCGGCAATGTTGGGTGAAAATACGCTGGTGTCTGCTGGTGCACCCGTTGTCGGAAGCGATATGGTAGTAGAAAGCGGAAATGGAAGAACAGCGGCGTTACGTCAGGCATATAAAGGAGAAAAAGGAGCGTCGTACAAACAGTGGCTTGTAGAGAATGCAGAACAATTCGGAATTCGTCCGGCAGATGTTGAAAATATGAATCAGCCTGTTTTAGTACGGGTACGGGAAGGGGCAGAAAATAGAAGTGCATTTACACAGATGGCAAATGACAGTGGCGTTGCAAGCATGGGAGCGACAGAGACGGCGGCTCAGGACGCGGGGAGATTAACACCGGAAATGCTGTCGTCATTTCAGCCATCTGAGGACGGAACAATCAATAATAGCGGTAATACCGGATTTATCGCACAGTTTGTTGAAAATGTGATTCCGCAGTCGCAGCGAGGTGAATATATTACAGCAGATGGGAAATTATCCCAAGCGGGTGTAAACCGCGTCAAAAACGCTTTGTTCTATAAAGCATACCAAGATTCGCAGCTTATGAGTCTGCTTGCAGAAGAAACAGACAGCAATATCCGTAATGTGACAAATGCCATGATAAAAGCTGCACCGGAATTCGTGAAATTGCAGTCACGCATTGATTCCGGTGATTTGTCAAACTCCAATATACCTAGTGATATAGCTGCCGTTGCAAAAACCATGAAAGATATTAAAGATGGTAATATACGTGGAATCAGCACGGCAGAAGAATTGCTTGCACAAACAGCGTTGGACAATAACGGTTTAACGGATTCACAGCGTGAAATTCTATCCGCTATTGCTACGCCGGACGAATCAGGAAAAGTCATGATGAAAAGTTCTGCGAAAATGGGAAGATTCTTTACAGAGGTAGCAAGAACATTAAATGCGCAAGAAGGAGCCGCACAAACCACATTAGTTGATATGCCTGAACTAAGCACCGCAGACGTTATACAGCAGGCAAAAAATAATGCTGAATATGATGAACGGCTGGAAACACAGACCATTGACCGTGCAGCACGTGCACAGGAAGGAGCTGCACAGACAACACAGCAGCAAATGCAAGAAAAGAAGCAGCGTGTAGAGAAGGTCGGAAAGGCGATTGGTAGGAAGGTTGAATGGTATAACGACCAAAGCGACCCAGTTCATGCAAACCAAAACGGATACTATAAAGACGGTGTCATTCACATTAATGAAAACGCTCAGAATCCATATATGACGGTATTGGGACACGAAAGTTTTCATTCATTGAACGCAAAAGACAGGGCGGCAATCATAAATTTTGTGAAAGAGAATACCAATGTGGAGAGTGCGGACTTTCAGCGATACCGGGACGAACGGCGGCGGGCATACACACAGGAATACCAGAAGCAAAACCGTTTGTTTTCGGATTGGGATTTCTGGGAGGAATACGCAGCGGACAACATGGAGAACTTCTTTCAGGATGAAACCTTTGTAAATAAACTGGCGCAGAAAAATAAAGGTACGACACAACGGCTTTTGGACACATTACGCAGTATATGGGAGAAAATCAAAGGTGCATTTTCACTGAAACGCGACCCTAGCAACGTGAATGCGTGGATGAAATCCAAAGGCAGGTTTATACCAAAGCATTATTCTATTGGTATGAATGAAGCAGGTTTGTCCTCCGGTATGACGGACGCTCAATTCAAAAAAATAGAACGCATGTTTGAAAAGGCATTGGGAAATGAACTGGATAGCGGGGTAGATGGGAAAACAAGGTATAGTGTTGAGACATTGCCGGACGGAAGAAAATATGTGCAAGCAGATAGGCAGGTAATTACAGGAAATGACCCTGGGCAATGGGCAAAGCAGGTAGAGCAGTACATCAATAATGAAATACGGCAAGGAAAAGATGTCACTGTATACGGTGCGGACGGTGACCCGCTGACATTAACAGGTAAGACCGCATGGAAAGGCGCATATCGTAATCAGAATTTAACTTCTGACAGACAATATGCAACTAAATTAAGAGCGGAAACACATATTGATGAACTTGCTGAGGTGTCAAGACGATTTGGAAAACCTGTGCCAGATAAAAACAATAAACACGGAAAATTTGCCGATAAAGGCTGGCAGTACAGAACAGCTTACTTTATGGACAATGACGGAAGATATTATCAGATGCGTATCTCAACCGCAATGAATGACGCTGGGAACATAGTATATAACATAGGTGAAATAAAAGAAAGAAGCAATCCAGTTTACGGCTCTTCCACAAATAGCGGCGCTCTGAATAGGACTGCTTCTTCTGATACAAACACTATAACACAGAATCAAGATTCTGTCAATAGTAGTATATCAGATTCCGCACAAAATGATACAGAAAAACCATCTATGAAAACGTCCAAATTCTATGACAGCACACAAAATACAGACGCGCTGAATACGCAGACAAAGGAAGCGATTGCAGAGCAAGCGGAAGCATTTGAATATGAAGGAATCAGCAATAAAGAGACGATTCAAAAAGCCTTGAAGGAATTCCAAAATAATCCACTGAAAACCGCGTCACATTTTCTGACAACATCTCCCGAACGGGTGAGAACGAAAGATATTGCGACAGGTTTCGTTTTGCTGCAAAAATATCAGGAAGTGGGAGATTTTAATTCCGCTGTTGAGGTTGCAAAAAAACTACGCGAGATTGGGACACAAAAAGGACAGGAGGTACAAGCGTTTTCCATTCTGAACCGTTTAACGCCGGAAGGAATGCTATATTATGCACAGGGAGAACTGGACAGCGCATTGGAGATTATCGGTAAAAAAAAGGGGCAAGAATGGCTGGACAAGAATCGGGATAAATTTAAACTGACCGATGATGAAGCAAAGTTCATTGTAGATTCCATGAAACGCGTACCGAATATTCAAGATGAACGACAACGAAAAGTCATTATCGGCGAAGTGCAAAAACTGGTTCAGGAGAAAATGCCGAAGAAGTTATCGGAGACTGTTGCAGATGATTTGCGGGCATGGCAGCGGGTTTCTATGCTGCTCAACCCTAAAACGATTGTGACGCGAAATGCCGGTGCCAATGCGATTATAGCGCCGGTTCATTTGGCAAGTGAAGCAATCGGCAGCGGTCTTGATAAGCTGGTTTCAAAGGCAACCGGAGTTCGCACTACAACACTGCCTAATGCTAAAAATTTAGGAAAAGGTTTTGTAAAAGGCGGGTACGACAGTTTTGACGATTTCAGGCGCGGCATTAATACACGCGATATACAAAATGACCGGTTCAATATCAGTTCCGGTCAAGCATTTCGCGGTAAGAATCCGATATCAAAAGCTATGCGGGGACTTGACCGCGTTACATCTTATTTGTTGGATACCGGTGACCGTCCGTTTTTTGAAGCATATTTTTTGGACAGTATTAATGGACAAATGAAGGCAAATAAGGTGGACAAACCGACTGCCGACATGATAGATATTGCCACGCAGTCCGCACTGGAAAAAACATGGCAGGACGATAATGCAGTTACTAATTCCATGAAGAAGATAAAACAAGGACTGAACTTGGGAATGAAATTCGGTCTTGGGGATATCGTTGTACCGTTTATCAAAACACCTGCAAACTTGGGAAAAGCATTGGTCGATTTCAGCCCTGTAGGTTTTACAAAAGGGTTGGTTGTAGACGGAACAAAGTTAATTCAGGCACAAAAACACGGGACGCTTACACCACAAATACAGAGAAAATTTGTAAACAATGTTTCTAAAGGAATTGTTGGAATGCTGATGTATGCCGGTGCGTATGCATTAGCTTCTTCCGGTTTCTTGACCGGCAGCGATAAAGAGGACGACAAAGACGCAAGAGCGTTCAAACGAAATGTGCTTGGTGAGAATCAATATGCGTTCAAACTAGGTAACAAAACCTATACATATGATTGGGCGCAGCCGATTGGCGGCGTTATGGCAATCAGCGCGGATATTGCAAATAAAAATGTAAACGGAGAAAGCGCAATCAGCGTTATCACAAATGCGTTGGCGGCAGGTGGAAACACATTGTTTGAGCAATCTGTTTTAACAGGTGTGGCAGAATTTTTCAAAAATGCAGATGATGGACTTGTCGCGGCGTTTCAAGGGGCAGCCGGAGATATTCCGGCACAGGCGGTTCCAACGCTGCTCAAGCAGATTTCGGACTACATAGACCCGGTAAAACGCAGCACGTATGACCCTGACAAATTGCAGCAGTCCTTGAACACAGGTATTGCCAAAATTCCAGGATTGGAAAAGAAATTGCAGCCGTCCGTAGATGTATTGGGGCGTGACGTAAAACGATACGGCGGAGAAAATAATTTGTTCAACGTATTTTTAAATCCGGCAAATGTCAATGTAGCAAACCCAACGCCGGAATTGCAAGAAGTGTGGAAGGTGTTTGAAGATACGCAGGATACGGGCGTTTTCCCCAAAGTAGTAGGAAATTCTATTACAAATAAAGGTATGAAATACGTTTTGTCTGCCGAGGAAAAAACAGATTATCAACGGACACTTGGAGAGGAAACAAACAAAGGTTTGAAGGAGTTGATGTCAAGTAAAGGCTATAAATCCGCGAGTGCGGCAGATAAAGCAGAATATATCAAGACCATTATTGCGAATAGTGACAGCAAAGCAAGAAAAGAACTGCTCAAGAAAAAAGGTGTGACAGACACAATAGAAGATTTTAAAAATGATATTTCCAACAAAAAGAAATACTATTCCATATGGGACGATGTGGAACCGAGTGATGTCGGGAAACAGGCAAAGGGGAAATCAATCGGACAGGTATCATCCGTAGTGAATGCGCTGTCAAAGAAAAGCAAGCTAACGCCGAATGTCATATCTGGCATCACCAAGTACATAGATGAAATAGAGAAGCGCAGCCCTAATGCGGTGGACAAAGAATTGTATCGGTTAGGAGTGTTAAAGGAAGACTACACCGACACAGAAGATGGGGATATGGACGTAACAACCGGATATATGTCTATGTTTACATACACTGATGATGGGCAGAAATATTCCATTAATGTGAATTATTCCGATATGCCGCAGATTATGCGTGAAATAGAAAAGGAAACCTACAAGCAAATGGAACGGCTGATAAACAATCAGTATACTTCTAAGAAAAAGAAAACCTATGGACAGCGGTATACTTACAAAAATGCGAGTGCAGACCAAAAAATCAAATGGGTCAACGAAGTGCGGACTGATGTGAAGAATGAGTTTAAAAGTAAGTATTCACGAAAATATGGCGTGACGAAGGTTCCAAATAAATTAAAGAAGGTGAAATAATGCTGATAACAGAAATTCTGCAAAAGACGGACAGCCTATATCCGAACCATTATTCCAGAGAACAAAAACTGGATTGGTGTTATGAGGTGACAGCGGCGATTGCCGAGACGGTAAATAAAGTCTATGATGTCTATACTATGTTGGGCGGACAGGAAGATTATTTCCTTCCGCCTAATATTTTAATGGAAGATATCCGACATATTTACGTGGACGGCAGAAAGTACACAAAGGTGGATAACCGGTCATTCTGCGAGATGATTCCGAAAAATGCAAAGGAAATCAGAATCGTCTATAAAAGGCGGTGGCTGCCATATCGGGAGATTGTTTTAGAAGATACCTATACCTTTGGAACAGACCGGATTTTAGTACCCGAACATGATTTTATTATCGGTGACAATTTGAATGTAACAATAGATGGACAAACCATAAACTGCAATGTGCTTGACCTAGAGGGCGACGATGTAATCACCAAGGACGATACGTTCACAGCCGGAGAAAAAAGAGCGAAAATCGAACTGGTATTACTGGACGAGACAATTCCACCGCCGCCGTATGATTCCATGTATATTGATTACGTGATAGGCAAGATTGCCTATTACCAGAATGATATGGACGAATACAACAAACAAATGACGGCGTATAATGACAAACTATACGATTATAGTTTGTGGTACAAGCAAACAAACCCAATAGACCAGTCATTGCGGTTTGTGAACAAATGGTAAGGAGGGATAGAATGAGTAAATTAAATTTAGGAAGAAAACAATACCGAGGGGAAAGTGGAAGCTTTGCACAGGAATACGTGGATAAGCAGCTAGGGAAACACAAAAATGATGTTCCGCTCGACCATGCAGATGAAAGTGTGACAGAGGAAAAATTGGCAGCGGAAGCAGTAACGGAAGAGAAGATTGCAGACAGTGCCGTGACGGATGAAAAGATTGGAAGCAGGACGATAGATAACCCAGCAACAGAAAATGGGACTGAAACCGGCTTGCTGACAGCATTATTGAATCGTATTACGCAGGCAATTCGGACGCAACGAGAAGAAACCCAAATGGCATTAGGCACCAAGGCAGACAAGCAAACGGCGGAAGGAGGATTTTCGGGAGGTCGCGGAGCAGAAGCGTATAGAGGTGGTGCGGTCGGACGTGACGCAATGGCGAAAGGCGGCGGAGCAGTAGGAGATGGAGCAAAAACGACAGATGGATTTGCAGGAGGGAAAAATGCAGAGACAGCATTCTTCGATTATGAAACTGGCGATTCGTATTACATTGACGCAGTTCAGCTAGGAACTGGACTAAACATCAATCCAAAGACGCTACAGATTTACGACCATCAATTGCTTGACGCAGATGGTCATATACCGGACGACAGAATGCCGCAACTGGATACAAAGGTGGACAAAGTAGCAGGAAAGGACTTGTCTACAAATGACTACACTACAGCAGAAAAAAAGAAAGTAGGAAGTGTTGAAACTTATGACATAACTATTGGAACTACTTTAAGTGGTCATACCGCCGATACGGTGGACTTTTTATGCAATGGTGTCAATGACACCGAAAAAATAAGAGAAGCATTTGCGTCTTTACCAGAATATGGTGGAAAGGTCTTGATTCTGGGTGGGGAATACAATCTGAACTATGCGACACCTAACGGATATAAAGGCATAAACATTGAAAAACAAAATGTAGAAGTATATGGAGAAAATGGGAAAACAGTTATCAATAGGATGTTTTCGCATTCCTCTACTAATTATATGATTTACTTTTCGGGAAAGAAATTATCTCTTAATAACATTACGCTTAACGGAAACAAAGAAACATACTCTAATTCAAGTTGCCGTTGCATTAACTGCATAAATAATGAAAATCATGTGGAGGAAGTAATTATAAATAACTGCATCTTTTTAAATATTGCGTATGAGCCGGTATCAATATTTAGTTATGGTAGTATCGTTTTTACAGGAAATAAACTCATAAATTGCGGCAGCAGTGGCGTATGCGCACGAGGGGAAAGCGATGTTATAATTAAAAACAATACCTTTGAAGAATGTACGGGAGGTATTACTGTGGCTGGAACTTCAAAAAATGCTTTGCTTGAAAATAATAAACTGAATGGCTGTGGTATCGGTTGCGGTAGTTCATCTGGAAGTGCAACATCATATCCGAAAAATGTGATATTATGTAATAACATTATCACGAATGGTACAATAGGACTTTCTGGTGTTAATACTTACCGCAATGCGAATGATTGTTATATAACAATATGTGGTAATGTGATTGTTAATGACGGAACAAAAGACGGTATAACAGCTCGAAGTTTAAAATTTATAACAATATGCGGAAATACAATCAAAAATGCAAAAAAAGGAATTTTGTGTGAAAACGCAACTAATATAACTATAAATAATAATATATGCGTAAAAGGTGACGGAACAGAAAGCGATTATGCAACGGATGAATATACTATATACCTTAATAATAGCAACAGTTGCATAGTTTCAAATAATATTATAAGCGGAAAAGATGTAGCTGATTCCGGGACGAGTAACATAAAAGAAAATAACAAGTTTTAGTAAGGAGACGATATTATGATACTGTTTAGACTTCAGGGAGATAGAATACAGATTTTGCGTTGGAAATTATCTTATACAGATGAAAACGGAGAAAAACAGACACGTTATGAATTAGATGAAGCCAATATTAAAACTGAAAAAGAGGAACTCGAAAAAACAGGCGCAACCAATTTTGAAATAGAAAAAATGGACACAAAAGATGTTGACTGGTTGGAAGGAATTATAATTCCGGATAAAAAAATAGAAGCTGCAACCAAGATATGGGAAATGGGTCAAGAAGCATATGTGGCGCAGAAAAATGCGTTGACTGTGGAACAACAGCTTATGCTGACACAACTCAGGCAGCAACAGACAATTGACGCGCTGATTATGGCGCAACTAGGAGGTGCAGAGAATGTTTGAGAATTTGAAATATCTTTATGAAAAAGGATTGCTAAATGCGGCGGAACTGGATAGAGCCGTAGGACTGGGCTGGATTACACAGGAGCAGAAAACGGAAATCACGAAGGAGGACTAATATATGAAGGTATGCATTGATGCGGGACATGGCGGAAAAGACAGCGGCGCGGTGGGAAGCAAGACGCACGAAAAATGGATTGCGCTTGATGTGGCAAGCCGTGTGGCACAAAAGCTGCAAAACAGCGGAATTGATGTGGTAATGACGCGGGACAGCGATTACTTTGTAGAGTTGGCGGAGCGGGCGAAAATTGCCAACAATGCGGGAGCAGATATGTTCATTTCCGTTCATTGTAACAGTGCGGTCGAAAGCGCACGCGGGACGGAGGTATGGTGCTATCCGGGAGCAGCAGAGGATGGGAGATTGGCAAAGTCTATCCATGACAGGCTGGTGGAGCGCACCGGTTTGAAAGACCGCGGCGTGAAAGAAGAAAACTATGCAGTGCTGCGCTTGAGCCGCTGTCCTGCCGCCCTGGTGGAACTAGGATTCATTAGCAATCCTCAGGAAGAACAAACTATGATGGGATTTGATTATCAGGACGCGGCAAGCACAGCGATTGTAGAAGGAATTAAGGAGTTCGCAGGAATAAAGGAGGTACAACCGGTGAAAGAACAGAAATTGAGTTATGACAATACAGTGGACAACATGCTACAAGACGGAATCATCACAACAGAAAACATGGCAAATTGGGAAAAGTTTTTAAACGGGCGGGAAACACCTAAACCGGAATATGTACGGACAGTGTTAGACCGTTATCATGAAAAAGTAAAGTAATGGAGGGTGCCAAGGTGAAAGTGGATATTATTGTATTGCTTGGAGCGATTGGAGCACTATCAGGTATTATCTTTTCTTATATCGGTTATCAACGCGGCAAAAATAAGGATACGAAAAATGAAGGTGAAAATACAGGCGTATTGATAAGCGATGTAGGATACATAAAAGCCGGCGTAGACGACCTAAAAAAAGAACAGCGAGAGACAAACAAAAGTGTAAATGCCTTATCGGAACGCGTCACACGAGTGGAAGAAAGTACAAAACAGGCACATAAAAGGATTGACGGATTGGAGGAAAAAACATGAAAGAACGAATGAATAAATTATTGACGGTAAAATCCATCATGACACTGCTGATTACGGCGGTGTTTTGTTATTTGGCAGCAGTGGGACGAATTATGCCAGACCAGTTTATTGTAATATTCACAACGATAGTCGGATTTTACTTTGGAACGCAGAAAGTGAAGGAATAAAAATGCTTGACAGGGATACAGAAAAAAGAATTGATGAACGATTTTCTCGCATTGAAGATATGTTTGCTGAACAGCGTAGAGATTACAATGATATAAAAGATAGAATTGCGGATTCTAATGAGCATATTGTTAAAGGGTTTTTCGAGAACAGACGATTTATGTGGGGAATTATGTTTTCCGTAATAGGAGTTGTTGCGGCAGCAGTTATCGCAATTATAGTGGGCTAATTCAAAATAACAAAAGCGGGGCGCGTTATTGTGTCCCGCTATTTTGTAAATTAAAAGAGAAAACCTGAAGAGTATTATCATCTTCAGGTCTCCAATATAATTGTTTATCCTACTTAAGATAAACTATACACAAACAAATATAGTATAACACATTTATGCATGATTATCGTCAGACATTTAAAAATGTTACGTTTTTCCTTTTTTTCTGTAATATGATTCTCTCCATCTTTGGTTACGCAACTCCCTCCTGCACTGCTCAGAACAAGTTTTTCTTGGTTTTCCATCAGGGTCAAAACTCTTCCCGCATACAATACAAATCTTTCGTTTTTCGCGTCTTTTTATTGATTTCTTTCTGTTTATATTGTCTCTATTTTTGTGATAGTATTCCTTTCCCTGTTTACGGTCATTTGCCAAAATTGCAGAAGGGGCGCATTTCTCACAGTATTTTTGTAAACCAGATTTAACTGTATATACATTCCCACATATCAAGCATTTGTCCTTACTTCCGATAGGTCTAGCTGCCCCATTCCGCTTATTTAATCGGCTGCGTTCTTTTGCTATTTCTTTTCTGCAATTTGAGCACCATTTTGCACGAGGCCCACCTAAAAATGATACGCCGCAAGGACATGTATGTTTTGTTATCATATTTTATCATTCCCTTTGTTCAAAAGGATTTATTCTACCCTTATTTTAACTATTCCGCTCGCTATATTTCCGGCTTCTATTCCTTTTTCTTCCAGTTCATTTTCGAGGTGTATTGCATTCCATTCATCAACGCGTACTTGCACACAAGTATATTCCTTGACATATCGTCTCCCTAATGCTCCACCTATAGACGTTACATACTTTCCACTTATTTTATCTTTGCTAATATGATATTTTTCGCATATTTCGTCAAATTCTTCTTGTTCTATTTTTCGACCAATCTTAATATTGTACCCCTTTCTGGGTACGCAGCCAGCCATCAAGTATTCAAAGTCTAACTTACAAATACGCACACCCGCGTTAGGTGCTCTAAATTCAATCGTTTTTTTTAGCGGTTTTAATTGCCTTGATAACGGCTCGTTCGGTACAACGGTGTGCTTTGTTAATATAAAATACAAGCCGTCAACTTCTATTGCCATTTTATTTGCCGAAGCACAGAAAAATAGTTTGTCAACTATTAATTTGTCATCTTCCCACTCAAAATCATTATCATTGATACTATCTGCCGGATTCATTAAATCGTCAACTGTCGTGTCTAATGCTTCCGCTATTTTTACTAACGTCCCAGCCGCTATCCCTTCTATTTTGCGAATTCCGTTTTCGATGTCCGCAATATAGGTGTTTGATTTGCCGATTTTTTTACCAAGTTCCTCTTGCGTGAGTTTTGCTTCTCTGCGTAATTGTCTAATCGTATTCATTTTGTCAACTCCATTCCGTTTTTTTATCAGTAAGATTTTGATTAGTAGCTAAACTACTATAATTATAGTAG
>JAAWTG010000022.1 GCA_022801925.1 Clostridia bacterium
GTTGACAGCATTTATGAAGCGTGGCAGGGAACAGACGGCAACGGCGGACTGAAGCAGGAGATAGCAGAGACACTGGAGCGGGTAGAAAATACCAGAGATGAAATTGTGCAGGAATGGGAAGGTACGGAAAACAGCGAAGGACTGAAACAGCAGTTGGAAGATATGCTGAACGGTATCGTTATTGAAGATAATTTAACGTCAACTTCTACGACAAGTTCCCTTTCCGCGCACCAGGGAAAAGTACTCAATGATACCAAGGCGGATAAGCAAACAGCTAATGGCGGATTTGCCGGCGGCGCGGGAGCTTTTGCCGAACATGGCGGTTCAGTAGGTATGGAAACAAAAACTGGAGATGGGTTTGCCGGAGGTTATCAGGCTAAAACGGTTGATGCAAATAATAATGCCATTGATGCGATTCAGTTAGGGGCGGGAATGAATTCCACAGAAAAGACATTGCAGGTATATGACAAACAATTGTTAGACGCGGAGGGGCATATACCGGACGAAAGAATGCCGCAATTGGCGGATAAACAAACCGAATGGATAATCACGACTGCCGGAACAGGGGCAGCATATACTGCAACACTTGACCCAGCGCCGGAAAGTTTGTATATTGGAATGCAAATTACGATTATTCCACATGTATCCAGTTCATCATCTTCTGCAACCTTAAATGTGAATGGTACAGGTGCAAAATATTTCAGACAGCGCGGCAGAACGACCGGCACATTGTATTCGCCCAGTGTCTATAGTTTCTTGGCAGCAGGAAAACCGACAACTTTGATTTACGACGGTACATATTGGGTCATGACAGAATATAGCAGACCCAATTGGAACGATATCAAAGATAAACCGGAAGCGATATTGAGTGCAGAAAATATTATAGCGGGCGACAATGTAACCGTCACAACCAACGGAAATGATGTGACAATTTCTGCTTCAGGCGGTGGTAGTGATGTAAATGTGGTGGACAACTTAACCAGTACGTCCACGACTAGTGCGCTTAGTGCGAATCAAGGGAAAATTTTAGATGAAAAAAAGGCGAACAGACAAACGGAACACGGTGGTTTTGCTGGTGGAGAACAGTCCAATGCAGGTGATGGTGGAGCGATTGGACTTGGAGCTGATTCCAGTGGTGGTTTTGCTGGTGGTGCTGTATCCAGTACAAGTAATGGTGGAGCAATAGGTATGGAAGCAAAAACAGGGGATGGTTTTGCTGGTGGCATGTATGCGAAAACAATGAATGCACAGGGAAATGGTATTGATGCGATACAGCTTGGAACAGGGACAAATACCGCGCCAAAGACATTGCAGGTATATGAGTATCAATTGTTAGACCAAAATGGAAAAATCCCAACAGAAAGATTGTTAAATGCGGCGGGCGGATATGAAGTTGGTGATATGCTGACAACACTTCGGACTGATTTGGATGATTCATGGTTACTGTGTAACGGAGCAAGTATATCAAAAACATCCTACCCAGAACTAGCGCAAATCTGTCCGCCGGAACTGACAAGAAAATGGAGATATGAATATACAAGCAGTTTTGTGAGTATGAATTCCGAATATGCTGTGGCAAATGGGTACTTTGTAGTTCTAACAAATGACAAAAAAATACACTATGCAACTAACCCGACAACAAATAATTGGAAAACAATAACATTGTCAATTAGCTTTACTCCAAATCGGATAGATTATATAAACGGATATTGGATAGTGTCAGGCGGTGGAATGAATATAGCATACACCCGTGATTTGAATTCAACATGGACGTCTGTCACTGCGATAACAACAGATCACAAGAACTCATCAGAAATCTTTACAAATATAGAATATGGTGATGGCTATTATGCGTTTGGTTATAATTATATTGATACTGGATACACCTATCCTGCAATTGCTTATTCGACAACATTGAACGCGACTTCGTGGAATTCTACAGCGATTGGCTCCAGCGTAAATGCCAGTAGGGGTCTTGCCAAACTTCTATATGATCCGAATAGAAAACGATGGCTGGGACTAAAAAACGGTGTTGTTGTCGGAAGGGAATCAATCACTAACGGTACATTTGGTACATCATCAACTCCTTCGGCGAATGATGTGGTTAATAACGTCGTCTTTCTAAATAATAAAATAGTGATGTTGTACAATGAAAAAATTAGATATATGGATTCATCTAATAATATTGTAGTAACGCCGGATGCAACACTGACAACAAATTATTCATCTATTACATACGGAAATGGATATTGGATTTTGCCTAGTGGGAGTAATAACGAAGGTAATAATTATATGCTGAGTTCTACGGATTTAGAACACTGGACAAGAACGCCGCAGCAAAATATTTACGTTGGTGAAGTATTATATACCAATGGTTATTTTGTCGGAATGCAATATGCACCATCTTCTGGCGGTACATATGGATATATAGCTACCAATTTTAATGACAAAGTTCTGCCCGCTGTCTATAATGATGCAGGATACACATACATCAAGGCAAAATAGGAGGGATGAAATATGGGTATTACAAGAACGGTTTTACCGCTCAAGAAGGATACTATATAAAACGATTGATTTTACCGATGGAAGTTGGATACAACCGCTCGACATAATAAATATATATATGACAGGAAATATTGTCAAAAGATAAACATTGGATGAGCATACAAGACAACAATGTTTGGGAGCCAGGGGTATATGGCTGGGAAGAGACAACAGAGGAGGCTTAACGTATGAAAGTATGTATAGACGCGGGGCATGGCGGGCATGACAGTGGTGCGGTGGGGTGCAAGACCTACGAAAAATGGATTGCATTGGATATGGCGAACCGCGTTGCACGGAAGCTGCAAAATGGTGGGATTGATGTGGTGTTGACGCGTGATGAAGACGAATACATAGAACTGGCGCAGCGTGCGAAAATTGCAAACCAGACCGGCGCGGACTTATTTCTATCCCTGCATTGTAACAGCAGTGCGCCAACTGCGCAGGGAACGGAAATCTGGACATATCCGGGGGCAGCGGAATCTCAGAAATTTGCGGAATTTTTATTAGGACATCTGGTGGCGGCGACAGGACGAAAAAGTCGCGGCGTGAAACATGAAGATTTTGCGGTTCTGCGTCTGACAAAATGTCCGGCAGCGCTGGTGGAACTGGGATTTATCTCAAACGCGGAAGAAGAACAGGTGATGATGGGAGAAGCCTATCAGGAGGACGCCAGCGAAGCAATCATAGGAGCAATCAAAGAATATATGGGGGTAGATATGATGGAAGAAAAAGAATTGGTGGAAATCAACGATATTGTGTGGGAACTGGCACATCAGGGGATTATCACGAATAAAACATTGTGGCTGGGCAAACTCCAGCGGGATAATGACAGTTATTGGCTGGCGCGTAAATGCGCCAATGCATTGAGGGTGAAATAAAATGGAAGTAGAAAAATGTCCGTGCGATGCGGTGATAGAACTTCAGAAAATTGTTGCAGAACATGAACACCAACTCAATGATGGTAGGGTGCAATTTGCAGTCATCAACACCAAATTGAATATTGTGTTGGGTGTGATTACGACAGTGGGTGTTGCTCTGTGCGGCGTGATTATTAAGATGATATTTTAGGAGGGCACTATGAAAGAGCGAATTGCACGGCTTGTGACAGTGAAATCCATCATGACCATTTGTATTACGGCGGTGTTCTGTTGTTTATCTCTGCGGGGCGCTATCACGGCGGAACAATTTGTTGTTATTTTTACAACAGTAATTGGATTTTATTTTGGTACACAAAAGGTAAAGGATTAAAGAGGAGCGGCAGGTATGCTGCAAGGTTGCGTATACCTGCCTGCTCATCCGTCCATAGCGGTGTTTTATGAAAATACCTGTTTTATGAACAGATGATAAGCCAAGTTTTAGCAAGAAAAAGTAAAATTATGGTAAATAAGAATAGTGTGCTATTTATACTGGCGCTACGCCACAGATATAAAAAGATAAAAAAAGACCCTTGCGAACATGCGCAAGGGCTGATACATAATGGAGTTTGTAGATCAATCAAACCTACGATATTCATCATATCATAAGTAGAAAGGAAAAGCAAGAGGTTAAAAATGTTTTATTTTGTCGAATTTTGGAAGGCGATGGCACGTCGTTTCTATTTATTGCCGAGAGATGGAAAATATATTACTTTTAGATGGTGTCAGAAGATTCAGATACCTGACGTTGGCTTTTCCAAACCATCATTAAATTAATAATACGGATAATAGCTGCAAGCAATACGAACAAACTGGCTGTATTGTTATAGCTGTCGGAACGTTTTTGAACACAGGTATCTTTGGGGTCACAAAGTGCACGGTCGGATATGATGAAGAAATAGATAACGGATATTAATACCAATGTGCTAGAGAGTAAACTGATGGGAAAGGTATCGGGAAAATCTTCACATAAGGCGGCGTCTTCTTCACACAACAGACATTTTATCTGGTCTTTCTGAATGGTAGTCACATAATAGGACAGAGATATCGCAATAATAATCAAAAGAACAAATTTTTGTGAACGGTCAATTAACGCAAGTTGTTCCTGTAATGTTTCTTTGGTAGGAGGGGAAGGAGCGGCAGCGTTTGGCATAATATGTACCTCCTATGATTCATCTTTGTTTTATCCTATGCTGCGTATCAACAAAATGTGCGGAAGCAGAGTCACTGGGGAAGGAAGCAGAGCAAAAAAACGCCCGAACTGAAAGCCTAAAAGCTTTCTTTCGAGCGTTTTTGATTAAAATCTAAATCAAGCGCAATATTATTGCTGCGTCATTTTTGCGATTTCAGCTGCAAAATCTTCTTCTTTCTTTTCCAGACCTTCCCCTTTTTCAAAACGGGTGAAACCTTTGATTTTGATAGCGCCGCCAAGTTCTTTGCCCTTAGCGTCTAACAATTTAGTAATGGTATAGTCGGAGTCTTTTACAAACACCTGGTCAACCAGACAGTTTTCCGTGTAATATTTGTTGATACGACCATTTACCATTTTTTCAATGATATTTTCCGGTTTGCCTTCGTTACGCGCCTGTGCAGACAGGATTTCTTTTTCTTTTTCCAGAACTTCAGCAGGAACGCTGTTACGATCCAGATAGGAAGGCATTGCTGCAGCAACCTGCATTGCAACGTCTTTTGCCAGTTCAGCAAATTCCGCTTTGCCGGAAACCGCGTTGTCTGCTTCAAACTGCACCAGAACGCCGATACGTCCGCCACCATGAATATAAGCGGAAACAGGACCTTCGTAGCGGGCAAATCTTCTGATATTCAGGTTTTCACCAATTGTCAGGATTTTTTCACGCAGCGCTTCTGCAACTGTCAAACCGTTTTCGGGATATGCTTCGTTCATCAATGCATCCATGTCAGCAGGGTTTTTGTCTGCAACAATTTTAACAACATTAGATACGAACTGCTGGAAATCAGCATTTTTTGCTACAAAGTCAGTTTCGCTATTCACTTCTAGCAAAGCGCCGATTTTACCATCTTCGGAAATATAGGATTCTACAAGACCTTCCGCAGCAATACGACCTGCTTTTTTTGCTGCCGCTGCAAGACCTTTTTCCCGCAGAAATTCAATTGCTTTATCCATATCGCCGCCGCTTTCGGTCAATGCTTTTTTACAATCCATCATACCGCAGCCGGTTCTTTCTCTTAATTCTTTTACATTTGCCGCTGTAAAGTTTGCCATGTGACATTACCTCCTCAAAAAAATTCTTTTGTTCTATCTTCATAAAAGGCGGGGCGATTTTGTGAAACCGCCCCAATCGTGAAATTTCGTCTTATGCTTCTGCAGCAGCCGTATCGTTGCCTTCCGCAACAGCAGTTTCTTCCGCATCAGTGCCTTGACGACCTTCCATAATTGCATCAGCAATGGTGGAAGCAACCAGTTTAACGGCACGGATTGCATCGTCATTTCCAGGAATAACATAATCTACTTCATCGGGATCACAGTTTGTATCAACGATTGCAACAACAGGGATACCCAGTTTTTTTGCTTCTGCAATCGCAATTTTTTCTTTTCTCGGGTCAACAACAAACATAGCACCCGGCAGTGTTTTCATGTCTTTGATACCGCCCAGGAATTTTTCCAGTTTGTCGCGTTCCGCTTTTAATTTGATTACTTCTTTTTTCGGCAGAAGATCAAATGTACCGTCTTCTTCCATACGTCCGAGCTGTTCCAGACGGGCAATGCGCTTTTTAATGGTGTTGAAGTTTGTCAGCATACCGCCCAACCAACGGTTGTTTACATAGTACATACCAACGCGCTGTGCTTCTTCGCGAATGGAATCCTGCGCCTGTTTTTTTGTTCCGACAAACAGAATTTTCTGTCCGTCTGCTGCAACGTCACGAATGAACGCATAAGCCTGTTCGATTTTTTTTGCGGTTTTCTGAAGGTCAATAATGTAGATACCGTTACGTTCTGTAAAGATATACTCCTTCATTTTGGGGTTCCATCTGCGTGTCTGATGTCCAAAGTGAACACCTGCTTCTAAAAGCTGTTTCATTGAAATAACTGCCATGTTTACTACACCTCCGGTTAATTCCTCCATTTTACGCATCTTAGCCAAAGACCTACTGGCAAAATAGGCACCCTTTGAAAAATTGTAAAATGTGTGTTTTAAAATTGTTTTGTCTCTATGATACCCAAATTAAGGGTAAACAAGACCTAACTTACACATTATACCATATGAAAATCAAAAAAGCAAGAGAAAATTTCAAAAAAATGTGTTTTCTGGGAAAAAGAAAGATTTTCCTGTATGAATGCTTTACATCACAAAAGGGGTATGCTATAATAAAACTGATAATGAATAAGGATGGAATAAGGATTATGACACAGCAGGAAACTTTGCAAAAAAACGGTGAAAGAACCATTTTAGCCGGTGTAATAACAGGGAGAATCGGCAATGAATATACTTCTCCGGCAACGATTGCCGAGTTGGAGGAATTAGCGAACAGCGCGGGCGCCGAAGTGGTGGGCGTGCTGACGCAAAACCGGCCGACGCCGGAAAAGGGCACATATTTAGGCGAGGGTAAACTGGAAGAATTGGCGCAGATGTGTCAGGCGCTGGAGGCGGAACTGGTTATTTTTGATGATGAACTGACCGGTTCGCAGCAGCGTAACATTGAACGGGCGGTTGGTGTGCGCGTGATAGACCGTTCCACGTTGATTTTGGATATTTTTGCCGCGCGCGCTGTATCAAGAGAAGGAAAGCTGCAAGTGGAACTGGCGCAGCTTCAATACCGTTTGCCGCGGCTGATAGGAAGCGGAACGGAACTGTCCAGATTGGGCGCGGGAATTGGTACCAGAGGTCCCGGTGAGTCCAAATTGGAAAGCGACCGGCGGCATATCCGCCACCGCATTCATTTTTTGAAAGAAGAACTCAAAGAAGTGGCAGCCAGACGGCAGCTGCTGCGGCAGCGGCGCAAAAAAGAAAACCGTGAAACCGTGGTGTTGGTGGGGTATACCAACGCGGGGAAATCAACCATTATGAATTATTTAACGGACGCGGGAATTTTGGCAGAGGACAAATTATTTGCAACGCTTGACCCAACGGCGCGGGCGCTGTTATTGCCGGACGAACGTGAAGTGATTTTGATTGATACTGTTGGATTTATCCGAAAATTGCCGCATCATTTGGTGGAAGCCTTTCACTCCACGCTGGAGGAAGCCGCAAATGCGGATTTGATTTTGAATATTGTGGATATCGGTGATGCGGAATATAAAACGCAGCTGGAAATCTCACAGGAGTTGCTGCGAGAACTGGGGTGCGGCGATAAACCGCAGCTGATTGTCTATAATCAATGTGATAAACTGGAACACATGCCGCAAAACAGTGGAAATCAGGTTTATATTTCAGCAAAAAGCGGCGTGGGTATGCAGCAGCTTTTGGAAACTGCCGCCGCATTTTTACCTTCTAAATACCGCCGTATGCAGTTGCTTTTGCCATATGAAAAAAGCGGTCTGGCGGCAGCGGCGCGGGAGGATGGCAAAGTGATTTCGGAGGAATATGTTGCGGAAGGTGTTTCGCTGGTGGCGGACATTGACCAAAAAGCCGCTTATAAATATGAACCGTTTCAAATATAATAAAAACAGGGATGAGGGCAATGGAGGAATTGGAATATAAGACCGTTCAGCAGGAGGCGGAAATAGAACTGGTGGAAAAAAAATCGCGGTTTATAGCGAAAGTCAGACCGGTTCAAGAGGAACAAGAAGCGCTAGCATTCATTCAGGAAATAAAGTCCAAGCATTATAATGCAACGCATAATGTATATGCCTATGTGCTGCGGGAAAACCATTTACAGCGGTATACAGACGATGGTGAGCCGTCAGGAACTGCGGGAATGCCGGTGCTGGACTGTATTCGCAAACAGGAACTGACGGATGTGGCGGTGGTGGTAACGCGGTATTTTGGCGGAACGCTGCTGGGTACCGGTGGATTGGTGCGTGCATATGGCGGCGCGGCAAGTCAGGGAATCCGTGCGGCAGTGCCTATTGTATGCCGGCTGTGCGATATCTATACAGTTTCATGCAGCTATGATTTATATGGGAAAGTGGAATATGCGTTGAATCAGGCGGGCTATACAATCCGTGGCGCGGACTTTGGCGCGGAAGTAAAACTGGAAGTTTGCGTGCTGCGCGGCGAAGGGGAACGACTGATGCAACTCATGAAAGAAATCACAAATGCACTGGCGGCAGTCGCTTACCAATGCTGTGAATATGTAACGTTTCAACTAGAAAAGAAAGGATGAAAAAAATGAAAAAAATTGATTTTTCAAAGTTGACCAAAAAAAATATTGGAATTGCGGCGGGCGTGTTCGCTGCGATAGTCGGGGCAGGCGTAACGGCGGCAGCGGTGGCGGCGCATCATAAAAAGAAAAAGCAGGAACAAAAAATAGAATTGCTGGCAGGCACGCAGCAAGCGGCACAGGAGCAGGAAGAAGAAATCAGTGTTGATTTTAACTATGCCAAAGAAACGATATTAACGTTTGGACAGTGTTATGACCTTGCGCTGGAAGTTGCAAAAGAATGCTACGGCGAAAAAGCATTTATTGTGCCGGCAAGTGAACAAAAGGCGCTGTATATCAATATAGACGGACAGCAGCGGGCATGTTTCATGTTCGGTGCAGATGTGGCGGATAGCATGGACGGCACTATGCGCTCGCTCTATCATGTGGATGCAAACACGGGAGAGGTGTTTGACAACGGCAGCGGCGATATGCAGAAAATGCGTTAGGGAAAAATAGTATTTGATGTGTAAACCTAAAACGGTAGGCGCGAGATTCGACTTTTGTTTGCCAAATAAAATTGAAATGATTTTGCGGGAATGAAATCCACCGACAGGGATTCATTCCCGCAATGCTTTTGTTTGACTAATAATTTGTTTTTCTATATTGCTGCGGCGATATCTTATAATTCATTTTAAATAATTTGCTGAAATAAAACGGGTCGGGAATACCAACTTTTTCGCCAATCTCGCGTATGCTGTCCGAAGTTTGTACTAATAAGCTGCTTGCTATGGATAGCCTGTAATGATTCAAATATTTGATGGGAGACAGATTGGTAGCTTTTTTAAATATGGCATATAAATGGGATTCCGAGGTTTTTAGAATGTTTGCCATATCTTTAATGGTAATTTCGTTGCTGTAATTTTTTTCAATATAGGCAATCAACGGATAAATTTCTTGGTTTTGAATCACTTTTTTTTCTGTTCCAATTTCCAGAAGATGCTTTATGATATTATAGAAATAACTCATGGTATCACAGATACATTGGGAAGTTCCCAGATTATCAAAGGCTTCATTGAAGACCGCAGTATCATGCGGATTGCAGACGATAGGAAAATCGAAAATATCATCCAGATGATATTTTTGGTTGATGACGACGTCCAAAAAAATATAACGTGCGGTGAATCGATTTGTATTTTTATCAAAATGATGGGTGATTTCCTGCGTTACATGAGCCGGAGCGATAAAAAAGCCGTTGCGTCCGGTTTCGATTTGGGGGCTGTTTCCCAGCTTTATTCCATAAGAACCTTCCTGTGACTGCACAACGGACAAATAGGGCAGGCGTTTGATATGGAGCAAGCCGTCGTTATCCTGCATGGAAAATTGATGAAAAAGATGCTGTTTGATTTCAACGCTTTTGATTTCCATGGAAATACCCCCTTTTCATAGTATTATACATATTTAATATAGTTTTGTCAATGGTGCATTATAATGATTTGTAGTATAATTTTTCACATAATCATACAGATAGGAAGTGTTGTTTGTGGAGTTTTATACATCATCAAAGTATAAGAGACCGATACGGCTTAACGAAAAAACAAGGGAATTTGCATATGAATCCCTATATTGCAAATATGGGCGTGATACGAGAAAAGTGCCTTATGTTTCATTAAAGCACATTGCAGGCTATGAAACAATGTCTGCGCTCGAGCAGTATAACTGCGCTATTTTGGAAATTGCCAAAACGGCGCCGATAAGAATTTGTGAGGGAGAACTGATAAGCGGCGCCGCCACGCTTGGCGATGCAATAGGGCATAACGTCCCTGCGCGGTTCGATGACACAAGAGAGGAAATGAGGAGTGTCAGCCACCTAACTGTTGATTTTTTTGAGGTTCTCGAAATCGGAATGGACGGCATAAGGGCGAAAGCAGAGGAAGCGTTTAAAAAGCATGTTGACCCTGAAAAGAAAGCATTTATAAAAAGCTGTATCCATTGCATTGATTGCATGGAAATTTGGCACAAACGATATGTGGAGGCGCTGAAAGAGAAAGCGGGATTTGAAACGGTGTTGGAAAATCTGGAAACGGTTCCGTTTCGCCCGGCAAGAAATTTTTATGAAGCGGTGCAAAGTATTTGGTTTTGTTTTGCTTTTTTAAGACTCTGCGGTAACTGGCCCGGCATTGGCAGAATTGATGTGTTGCTGGGACGCTATTTAAAAGCTGATTTGGAATGCGGGAGATTAACGTTGCAAGAGGCGCGGGAAATTCTTGCACACTTCTTTATCAAGGGATGCGAATGGATTACCGGAGAAAATTGTGTGAGCGGCGACGCGCAGCATTATCAAAATATGATTCTTGCCGGAATAGATGAATGTGGACATGAAGTGACAAACGAAGTGACATATCTCGTGCTTGACATCATAGAAGAAACAGGGATAAGCGATTTTCCGGTGACGGTGCGAATCAATAAAAACACAGAGGAAAAACTTCTTCGCCGCGTGGCGGAGGTGATTCGTTTTGGCGGCGGCGTTGTTGCCGTATATAACGAAGATTTGGTTTTGGAATCTCTTGTCGACATGGGGTATCCGCAGAAGGAAGCGAGAAAATTTGCAAACGATGGGTGTTGGGAAGTACAAATTCCTGGAAAAACAAATTTTTCTTATGTACCTTTTGATAGTTTAAAAATATTGCAGCATGTGACCTTAAAAGATTATGATGAAACACTGGATTTTGAAGATTTTGCGACGCTTTTCGAGCAGTATAAAAAGGACTTGCGTGAGCAAATTGAGATGATATACCGGCAGCGGGTTCTGGAAAAACTGCAAGAAGATAACGTTCATTTTAAGACTGCGACGCCTTGCACAGTTGTTGCGTTATTTGAACAATCCTGCATAGAACGCGGGCTTTCCTATCATGAGGGCGGTACGGTGTACAACGTGATTTCGCCCCATATCGGCGGACTGCCGGATGTGGCGAACAGTCTTTATGCAATCAAAAAAGCCGTATTTGATGAAAAAATTGTTTCGTTTAAACGGTTTATGAAAATCCTGAAAGAGAATTGGGAGAATGAGGAACTTTTACGAAACCATATTTTAAACCACTATCAGTATTATGGAAATGATAATGATGAGGTTGATTTCATTGCCGCAGAAATTTTAGATGATTTTTCGGATATGTGCAGAAAATATGATAAAGAAACGCCAATACGGTTTGTGAGCGGCGTAAGTACGTTCGGGCGGCAGGTGGATTGGGCACCGATGCGGCTTGCGGCGCCGTTTGGCAGAAAAAGCGGAGAGGTTTTGTCCGGAAATTTATCGCCAACGCCCGGAACGGATACCGGCGGCGCTGCCGCAATCATTCAATCGTATTGTAAGGCGGATTTAAAAAAACAACATACGGGAGCAGCGCTTGATATCGGATTTATTCCGTCAAATATAGATAGCGATAATGCGATTGCCGCCATTGTGGGACTCATCAAAGGTTTTGTCAGGTTAGGCGGATATTTTATGCAAATGGATACTGTTGACAGGGCAACACTGATAGAAGCGCAGAAAAATCCAGCCAACTATCAAAATTTGTCGGTGCGTGTTTCCGGCTGGAACGCCCGCTTTGTCACAATGAGCAAAGAATGGCAGGATATGATTATCGAAAAAATCGAAAAATAAAAAGCTTTTTATGAAACGTTATCGTTGGAGAGAAACTATGAGAGCAAAAATATTTGATATCCAAAGAAACTCCTTTGTTGACGGGCCAGGAATCAGAACCACCGTGTTTTTGAAAGGCTGCAATTTAAACTGTAAATGGTGCCACAATCCGGAAAGCCAATTGCCCAAAACGCAGCTGCTGTTTTATCAAAGCAAATGTGTGAGCTGCGGAAGGTGTAAAGAGGTATGCCCCCATGCATTAAAAACGTGTGAATTGTGCGGAAGGTGCGCGGTGCAATGTCCTACCGGCGCAAGAGAAATTTGCGGAAAGGAATATACGGTTGAAGAAGTGTTTCGCGAGGTCGCAAAAGACAGGATATTTTACCAAACTTCCGGCGGCGGTGTGACCTTTTCCGGCGGTGAATGTATGCTGCAAATAGAGTTTCTTTGCGAAATTCTGAAAAAGTGCAAGGAACAAGGAATACATACTGCTGTTGACACAGCGGGGAACGTGCCATGGGAATATTTTGAAAAAATTATGTCTGTTACAGATTTGTTTTTATATGATATAAAGTGCTTTTCTGATAATCTGCACAGAGAAGGAATAGGCAATTCCAACGAACTGATTCTACAAAATCTGCTAAAACTGTCCGAACAGTTCAGCGGTGATGTTATCATCAGAGTGCCTGTTATAGGGGGATTCAATGATAGAGAGGAAGAACTGAAACAAATTGCCACGTTTGTTAAAAAACTTAGGTACAAAAAGACAGAGCTTTTGCCCTATCATGAAATGGGAAACTATAAGTATGAAGCGCTTGGCAGACAATATACCTCGTATTATGTACCGAGACAAGAAGAAATGGAAAAATATAGAACGTTTTTTTAGCAGAATAGGCAATGAGAAGTCAAAGGAAAGACAGGGAGCAAAAACTCCCTGTTTTTTCTGTTGAAATAGAAACCGGAAATCAAAATTTTACTCCAGTACATCATATACTTTCGTGTTCACATGTTTCATGTGAACAGATAAATCGCCTTCCGGCGACAGGGTTGCAAGGAAAATGCCGTCCACATCTTTTGGCTGCAGCCCTTGTTTTTTGAGTTGTTCCAGCAGCCATTTTTCGTCTTTTTTCATCACCTGCAAAATGCCATGCATGATTTCGCCATCGACAATGACATTGGCGCAAAGTCCCTGCGTGACATTAGAAAGATTCATATCCTCTGCCAGAACAGGGCGTTTTTCGCTTTTTGGCAGGAAACTGATGTTTCCGCTGGTTTCCATGATAGCAAATTCAATATCATTGATGTCAAAATACCCGCTGACGCGGCATTCTTCCAATAAATCGTGTAAATCCAGTTTCATTTTCCGCAGATTTTGCTTTAAGATTTTGCCGTTTTGAATGAGAATAGTGGGGGTACCGGTTAAAAATATCCGCGCTTTATAGGATTTCATGGAAGAATAGGAAATTAAAATGGACAAACCTGAATATATGATAAGAGACAGCAGCGCATCTAAGTATTCCGTATCTTGGTCTACTGCCATAGCGGCGGCAATGGAGCCGATGGTGATACCCACCACATAGTCAAAAATGCTGAGCTGGGAAATTTGCTTTTTCCCCATTAATTTCGTCATAATAAAAAGTACAATTGCCGATATCAACGAGCGCAGGGCAATATCAGCCAAACGTATCAAATCTTCTTGCAATGCCATTGTTCGGTCAGCCTCCTTTTGGTTAGTTTGACATGGAAAGGGAATTCTTATACAACAGATAAAAAATTTATAAAGCCAGAAAAGATTTTGACAAATACAAATGTACTCCTTTTTTGTATAATTATATTAGTAGAGAAAAGGAAGCCAAAAGAATTTGGAGAGGTGAAAAATCATGGTACATTTTGGTACGGGCGGATGGAGAGCAATTATCGGCGATGAGTTTACAAGAGCAAATATTCAGCTTTTGGCACAGTCGCTGTCAGAATTAATGAAACAGGAGGGCGCGGGGGAAATCATTATTGGATTTGACCGCCGCTTTTTGTCTGACGTTGGCGCACAGTGGGCAGCGGAAGTGTTTGCTGCGAATGGAATTCAAGTTTCCCTCATCAAAGAGGACGCGCCCACACCGCTGATTATGTACGCCATTAAACAGAGCGGCGTAAAATACGGCATGGCAGTCACTGCCAGTCACAACCCTGCGGAATATAACGGTATCAAAGTGTTCACAGAAGGCGGGCGTGACGCGACAGAGACTGTGACAGACCGTATTGAAGCCATTGGCGCTAACAATCCGGAAATCCGTTTGATGGATTTTGAAGAAGCTTTGCAGCAGGAAAAAGTGAGATATATTGAGCCGTTCAATGATTATATTGACAGCATTTTGAATATGCTGGACATCAAAACCATTCGCAACAAAAGTATGAAAGTGTTGCTGGATCCCATGTTCGGTGTATCGAAAACGTCCTTGCAGACAATTTTGCTGACAGTGCGCTGCGAAGTGGATATTATCAACGACCGGCATGATACGCTCTTTGGCGGACGGCTGCCGTCTCCTTCGGCAGCAACATTGACCAGACTCAAAGATTTGGTTGTGGAAAAAAGGTATGACATTGGTATTGCAACGGACGGCGACGCAGACCGCATCGGAATCATTGACAACAAAGGGCGGTTCATTCATCCCAATGAGATTCTGGTGTTGCTGTACTACTATTTGACACAATACAAAGGCTGGAGCGGCCCGGCGGTACGCAATTTGGCAACCACACATTTGCTGGACAAAATTGCAGGGGCAGCAGGACAGGAATGCTATGAAGTGCCGGTTGGATTTAAACATATCAGTTCTAAAATGGAGGAAACCGACGCGCTGATTGGCGGAGAATCCAGCGGCGGTCTTACGATTCGCGGACACATCAAGGGAAAAGACGGTATTTTCGCGGCGGCGCTGCTGGTAGAGATGATGTGCGTGACAGGTAAAGGGCTGTCTGATATCGTGGAAGAAATCTATGAAAAATATGGACGCGTAACCATGACGGAATGCGATTTCAAATTTTCACAGGAAAAGAAAGACCAATTGCAAAAGCTGTTGTTCCAGGAAAAGAAGGTGCCACAGTTTAGCATACCGGTAGAAAAAGTGAGTTATATGGACGGTCTGAAAGTCTATTTTGAAAACGGCGGCTGGATTATTGCGCGTTTTTCCGGTACAGAACCCTTGATTCGTGTGTTTTGCGAAATGCCAACAAAAGAGTTGGCACAGCAGATATCCGATGAAATGTGCACTTTTTTGGGATTGTAAAGCAGAGAATGGGTCAGTTTTTGCTGCATACAAATACATTAACTTGAAATTTCTATCAAATGATGGTAAAATGATTTTGCTAGGATTTTAACAAATTTGTGCATATAAAAAGCGGAAGGAAAGAAACGATTGAATATTACCGCGATCGCGATTTAAATTTAAGGAAAAGGGGCATGGGAAAATGGAAAAGAAAGTATTTAAGACGTATGAGGAAATGAGCGCATATGCGGCGCAAATGGTATGCGATTTGGTGAACGGTAAACCGAATGCGGTTTTGGGACTGCCGACAGGGGGGACGCCGGTTGGCATGTATGAAAATATCCGTAAAATGTATCAGGAAGGCAAAATGGATTTTGAGAATGTGACCACATTCAATTTGGACGAATATTTGGGACTGACGCACGACCATCCGCAAAGCTACTATTATTTTATGAACCGGAATTTATATTCCGGCGTGAACTTGAAACCGGAAAATATCAATATCCCAAGCGGTACGGCAAGCGATTTTGAAGCGGAATGCAAAAGTTATGACGCAAAAATTGACGCCAAAGGCGGCATTGATTTAATGATTCTGGGCATTGGACCCAACGGGCATATTGGATTCAATGAACCGGCGGAGATTTTGTCAGGACCGACGCATACGGTGGATTTGACGCGTGAGACCATTGAAGCAAACGCAAGATTTTTTGATTCCATTGATGATGTTCCCACAAAGGCAATCACAATGGGCGTTGGAAGCATTTTAAAAGCGAAAAAAATTCTGATGCTGGTGAGCGGCGCGTCAAAACAAAAAGTTGCCAAAGAATTGTTCAGCGGCGATGTTACAACAAACAATCCGTCCACTCTGCTGCAACTGCACCGCGATGTGGTTGTATTGATGGACGAAGCAGCGGACGGTCAATAATAGTTGATTTGTATGATAGGAAAATAGAAAGGCGGAGTTACCATGATTCTGCGAAACGGTGAAATTTTAACAGGTAATTTTACGTTCGAGAAATTGGATTTGGAACTGGACGAAACAATATCTGATATTTTTATGAAAGATGACAGAGCGGTTCCTGCCATAGACGATGTGCTGGATTTAAGCGGCTGCTATGTGTTGCCGGGCTTTTTTGACGTGCATACGCATGGCGCAGTCGGTCTGGATTCTATGGACTATGACGACTTTTCCACATGGCGGGACTATATGTACAAAAATGGTATCATGAATTTCTTCCCGACAACTGTTTCGGAAACCAAAGAAAATATATTGGAAACGCTTACCAAATTGGCGCAGGAAGAAGACGTCATTGGAATCAATTTGGAAGGGCCTTATTTAGAGGCCGGTCATAAAGGCGCGCACGAGGAAGCAACCATTCGTCCGGCAGATTTAGAGGAAATGCGTTTGTTTCAAAAAACAAGCGGTAATAAAATTAAATTAACTACCATTGCACCGGATATAGAAGGCAATGTAGACTTTATCCGTCAAATCACCAAAGAAGGCGTGCGCGTTGCGCTGGGACACACCAATGCAACCTATGAAGAAGCAATGGACGGATTTGCGGCTGGGGCAACGGAATGTACGCATTTGTTCAATGCAATGACGCCATTGGTGCACCGTGCGCCCGGCATGGCAGGTGCGGCGATGGACTGCAAAAATGCGTTTTGCGAAGTGATTTCCGATGGCATTCATTTAGACCCGGCGGTGGTGCGTATTGCATATGCAGTGCTGGGCAGTGAACGCATGGTGTTAATCAGTGACAGCATGGCGGCAACCGGTCTAGCAGATGGAGAATATCAGTTGGGTGGATTGAAAATCATTGTGAAAGACGGTGTTGCGCGAACAGAATATGGCGCGATTGCCGGAAGCACAAAAAATATCCGTCAGATGGTGCAAAAAGCCATTTCTTTTGGTATTCCGCTGACGGAAGCCATTAAAATGGCAACCTTAACGCCGGCGCGGGCAATGGGCATGGAGGATAAACTCGGCAGCATTGAAATTGGAAAACAAGCGGATTTGGTGATTACCGATAAAAATTTGGAAGTGCTGTATGCTATCAAAAAAGGGCAGGTTGTCTATCAGAAATAAAGACAGCAGTTATGCTGTCGGAAAAGTTTGTTTCGCTCTGCTACAGATATAGCTGGCGGCGGAATAGCTGTGAAGTGAAACAGCAGGCTGACGTCATCGTTTATGGCGTCAGCCTTTTTATGTTTTACAGGGAAGCCTTGAAATTGATGTCTCAGTATAGTATAATTCATTTTTAGAAAGAGAGTGGCAATAGGGGAAGGTGTGGTATGATGTTTCGGGAAATGCGGCGGAAAAATCAAAAACTGGACATGGCAGAATGTATCGCTGTTTTGCAAAGGGGAACGTCAGGCGTGCTTGCGCTTGCGGGAGATAACGGTTATCCGTATGCCGTTCCAATCAGTTATGTTTACCATGATGATAAACTGCTTTTTCACTGCGCCAAAGAAGGGCATAAGCTGGACGCAATCGCGAGAAGCAATAAGGTTTCTTTTTGCGTGATAGACAGGGACGAAATCGCGCCGAAGGAATATACAACGCACTACAAAAGCGTCATTGTGTTTGGAGAAATACGCATATTGGAAGATGAGGCGGAAAAACGGACGGCAATTGAAATTTTGGGACGAAAATATGCGCCGGAGAATACGGAAGAGGAACTGCAAGCAGAGATTGAACGATTTTATGCATCGCTGTGCATGCTGGAACTTAAGATAGAGCATGTCAGTGGCAAGCAAGCGAAGGAATTGGTGGGGAAATAAAAGTTATAAAAAATAGTAACCGATTGATTGACGTAATGTGTTTTTTGCGATAGACTATCCTATGTGAAAATAATGGTAATATGGGGGTGCGAAAAATATATTATGGCTATTGTGGTGTACGGACTGATGAAAAATTTTGTGTGGAATGCGGACAGAGAACAGAAAAATTTAAAAAGTTTTGTAATAGGTGTGGGGAAGAACTGGAGTCGAGCGTGAAAAAATGTCCGAACTGCGGCAGATGTATTCGGTTTTCAGTTAGCAATGTAATACTGTCGGCAGCACTGATGATTCTGCTGACGGCATTGGGGATTTACTATAAACCGTCGCCGCTGGCAGCAATATTTATCCTGTCGGCTATGATACTGACGCTTTTGCTCTGCACAAAATGGATAGACCGAAAATATCGGGAATATCCGGAACGTCGGTACATAGTAAAAATAGGATGTATTGTACTTATTCTTATTTGTATTTTGGCATCGACCGTCATTTGTCATTTGCCGCCAAACCGATTCAATGTGAATTGGATTATCAAACGCGAGATGTATCGGGACACGTGGCAGAATATGAAAGAGGACTATGAAGGTTATGAATCTGTTGGGGTATATATGCAAACGCATGAGTTGATAGACAGCGGAGATGCGTATTGGGTGAATTTAGAAACATTTTATTCGGCGCGGCGCGGACGAATAGAGTATCCACGGATAGAATTTGACAATCAATATTTTAGATTGGATAAGCGTTCGGGTAAAACGGAATCCATAACAAAAGAGCGTTATAAAGATGCGAAATTGTTGCCGCGAAGCCATACATTGGCAAGTAAAGTGCCTTATCTGGAAGAACAGTATGCAAAAGAAGTGGAACGGCGTTGGGAGAAAAGAGAAAAAGAATGGAAAAAGGAAGAGAAAGAAAAAGAAAAGTAAAATAGAGTAAAACAGGGGCATACAAAGCGGGTTTGTATGCACTTTTTTGTGAGATTGGTAGAAATCGTCTCAGCCGTCTTGACAAATGGGCTGGTTATGATAAACTATAAAGAAGTAAATAAAATTGCGGCAATAATCAATTTTGCGAAGGAATTGTTTAAAATAGCTGGGGAGGTTGGACAAACAGATGAAAAATACGGAAAAAACAATGGATCAAATTGTATCGCTGTGCAAAGGACGTGGATTTATTTTTCCAGGTTCTGAAATTTATGGCGGGCTTGCCAATACATGGGATTACGGCCCGTTGGGTGTGGAACTGAAAAACAATGTGAAACGGGCATGGTGGAAAAAATTCGTGCAGGAATCCAAATATAATGTGGGATTAGATGCGGCAATTTTGATGAACCCACAAACATGGGTTGCTTCGGGACATATCGGCGGATTCAGCGACCCGCTAATGGATTGTAAGGAATGTAAGACGCGCCACCGTGCCGACAACTTGATTGAAGATTTTGCGGCGGCAAACGGAGAAACCATCACAGTAGCCGGCTGGAGCAACGAGCAAATGCTGGACTACATCAAAGAACATAACGTGGTATGTCCGCAGTGCGGAAAATGTAACTATACGGATATCCGCAATTTTAACCTGATGTTCAAAACATTTCAAGGGGTTACGGAGGATTCTAAATCAGAAATTTATCTGCGTCCGGAAACGGCGCAGGGGATTTTTGTTAATTTCAAAAATGTGCAGCGTTCTTCGCGCAAAAAAGTACCGTTTGGCGTTGCGCAAATTGGAAAATCGTTCCGGAACGAAATCACGCCGGGGAACTTCACTTTCCGTACGCGTGAATTTGAGCAAATGGAATTGGAATTTTTCTGTACGCCGGGCACCGATTTAGAATGGTTCTCTTATTGGAAAGACGCCTGCAAAAATTGGCTGCTGGGACTGGGTATCAAAGAAGAAAATATCAAACTGCGTGACCACGAGCAGGAGGAACTGTCGCACTATTCCAATGCGACAACGGATATTGAGTTCATGTTCCCATTTGGCTGGGGCGAGTTGTGGGGAATTGCAGACCGGACGGACTTTGATTTGAAACAACATGCAGAGCATTCCGGCGAAAACATGGAATATAACGACCCGTTTACGAACGAGAAATACATTCCCTATGTAATTGAGCCTTCATTGGGCGCAGACCGCGTTGTTTTGGCATTTTTGGTGGAAGCCTATGACGAGGAAGAAGTGGGCGAAGGAGATGTGCGTACGGTGATGCATTTGCACCCTGCGCTTGCGCCGTTTAAAGCGGCGGTACTGCCGTTGTCCAAAAAACTGGCGGAACCTGCCGGTGTGGTGTATGAACAGCTTGCTAAAACCTTCATGTGCGATTATGACGAAACAGGCAGCATTGGAAAACGCTATAGACGGCAGGATGAAATCGGAACGCCGCTTTGTATTACTTATGATTTCGACAGTGAAGAAGACCATTGCGTAACAGTGCGTGACCGTGATACCATGCAGCAGGAACGTATTGCAATTGATGCGCTGGAAGAATATATCAGCAATAAGATTCAGTTTTAATGAAAAGAGGTAGCAAAGCCATGAAAATTGAAACACAATGCCTCCATGCAGGCTATCAGCCGGGAAATACCGAGCCGCGTGTGATACCGATTGTGCAGAGCACAACTTATGTCTATGACTCCACCGAAGAAGTGGCGGCAGTTTTTGACGACCCGACAAAATCATTGGTCTATTCCAGATTTGGCAATCCAACCGTAATGGCGGTCGAGGACAAAATTGCGGCGCTGGAGGGTGGCGTTGGTGCCATGTGTACCACGTCGGGGCAGGCGGCAACGTTACTTTCCATATTAAATATTTGCAGCGCCGGAGACAGCATTATAAGCACTTCGGAAATTTATGGCGGCACGATTAACCTGTTTTCGCATACGCTGCCGCGGCTGGGAATTGAATGTATCTATATTGATAAAAATGCGTCTGATGAAGAAATCATAGCGGCGTTTCGTCCTAATACAAAAGCGGTGTTTGGTGAAACGATTGCCAATCCGGCGCTGACGGTTTTAGATATAGAACGTTTTGCAAAAATAGCACATAGTCAAAATGTGCCATTGATTGTAGATAATACCTTTGCCACACCTATTTTATGTAAACCGTTTGAATTTGGCGCAGATATTGTGATTCATTCCACGTCGAAATATATGGATGGTCATGCGATTCAGGTGGGCGGCGTGATTGTGGACAGCGGTAAATTTGACTGGACAAACGGAAAATTTCCGGGACTGACAGAACCTGATGAATCTTATCATGGCATTTCTTATACAAAGACGTATGGCGATATGGCATATATCATCAAAGCAAGAATGCAGCTTATGCGTGATTTCGGTGTTTATCCCGCCGCGCATTCCGCGTTTTTGCTCAATCTCGGTCTGGAAACACTTGCGGTTCGTATGAAGCAATATTGTGAAAATGCCACGACCGTTGCGAAGTACCTGGAACAGTCGGACAAGGTGGAATATGTGAGATATCCGGCGTTGGAAAGTGATGAAAGCTATGCGTTGGCGCAAAAATATTTAAAAGGCTGCAGTGGTGTGATTTCTTTTGTGGTAAAAGGCGGAAGAGAAGCAGCCATGAAGGTGATGAACGCTTTGCAGCTTGCGTCTAACGAAGTCCATGTTGCTGATATCCGCACTTGCGTGCTGCATCCGGCAAGCGAAACACATCGCCAGCTTAGTGATGAACAGCTTGTTGCAGCCGGTATTGAAAGCGGTATGATACGTTTGTCAGTGGGACTGGAGAATGTAGAGGACATTCTTGCTGATATCAAATTAGGTTTGGAACAAATATAAATAGAAAAAATTCCAGTTTTTTTAAGCTGGAATTTTTTGTATGCAAAATTGTATAAATCCTCCTGTTTGACAAATAATAAGAAGGAAAACCCTATTATAATACAAACAGGAGGAAAAGAAAATGAAGGAACTGAAAGGAACCAAAACAGAACAAAACTTATGGTCAGCATTTAGCGGCGAATCCATGGCGCGCAACCGCTATAATTATTATGCGGAAAAAGCGCGGCAGGAGGGCTATGAACAAATTGGCGATGTTTTTGATATCACAGCGTCCAATGAAAAAGCACATGCCAAATTGTGGCTGGACCAACTTGATGGAATCGGTACAACGGAAGAAAATTTAGTCGCTGCTGCCGGCGGGGAAAAATATGAATGGAGCGAAATGTATAAACAGTTCGCTAAAGAAGCGAAAGAGGAAGGGTTTGACCAGCTGGCAACCTTGTTTGAAATGGTGGGAGCGGTTGAAAAAGACCATGAAGAACGGTATAATACGCTTGTGGAAAACCTGAAAAAAGGATTGGTGTTCAAACGCGATAACATTGTGATTTGGATTTGCCGCAACTGCGGACATATTCATGTCGCGGAGGAAGCGCCGCAAATGTGTCCGGTCTGCCGCAAACCGCGTTCTTATTTTGAAATCAAACAACAAAATTATTAAACAATTCTTGAAAATTTATGAAATTTTGGCAGAATCTATTTTCATATGTCGGTAATTATGGTATAATATACGCGGAGCGCTTTCGAAAGGGGGACTAATTCCGGCTTGTTTTACTCGCCGTCATACCGTCCCCCTTGTCGGAATCCCCCTTTGCAGCGTTCTGCGCTCGCACGTCGCGCCGCGTGACGCGGCACTCCGAACGCTGTAAGGTATGCAATCTTCGGCACGTGTCCAAAGATTGCATGAATTGAAAAGCGCCGCCGAATCATTTCGTCGCATACGCTTTATTATTTCATTTGTTTTTTCATGAAATGAAACAAAAATGCGCGATACAAGATAATGGATTGCATTTTATAGAATAGTAATCGCACACAAAACAAACAATAAAGTTATAAATAGAATTTGTTTGAGAAGGTGCGATACGAAATGTCAAAATTTTTAGTGAAAAAAACAGATGAACTGCATGGAACTGTGGAAATTGACGGCGCTAAAAATGCTGCGCTGCCTATCTTGGCGGCAACGGTTTTGTCAAATGAACCTTGCAAAATTCATGATGTTCCCAATTTAAGCGATGTCAAGGAAATGTGCAAGTTGCTGGAACACCTCGGTGCACAGAATATGCGGCGTGGAAAGTCTGTTTCTGTGGATAGCGGCGCGGTGAACAATTTTGTTGCGCCATATGAAATGGTGGGAAAATTCCGCGGTTCTTTTCTGGTTGCGGGACCACTTTTGGCAAAATATCACAAAGCAAAAGTCAGTTTGCCGGGCGGCTGCCCGATTGGTTCCAGACCCATTGATTTGCATTTAAAAGGGTTTGCAGCGATGGGAGCGGAAATCAGTCATGAAAATGGATATGTGGAACTGAGTGCCAAACGGTTGAAAGGCACAAAGCTATATTTGGATTTTCCGTCTGTTGGTGCAACGGAAAATATTATGATGGCAGCCTGTTTGGCAGAGGGACAAACCATTATTGAAAACGCTGCAACAGAGCCGGAAATCACCGACCTTGCCACATTTTTAATGTGTATGGGTGCAGATATCAAGGGCGCCGGAACTGATACGATTCGTATCAATGGCGTGCGAGAACTAGGTGGTGCCACACACACAGTGATTCCCGACCGCATTGAGGCAGGAACGTTTATGGCAATGGCGGCGTTGGTTGGTGGCAGCGTCACGATTAAAAACGTGGTCTGTGAGCATGTGAAACCCATTACGGCAAAACTGAAAGAAATTGGCACCGAAGTGCAGGAAAGCGAAGATGAGATTTGTGTGACACGAAAAAAAGAACTACATGCATCGGATATCAAAACGCTGCCGTTTCCAGGCTTTCCGACGGATATGCAGTCCCAATTTACGACGCTGATGAGTTTGGTCAGCGGGACCAGTATCATTGTGGAGACTGTGTTCGAAAACCGGTTTATGCATGTAGGAGAACTGCGCAGAATGGGAGCGAACATCAAAGTAGAAGGCTGTACGGCGGTAATTGAGGGCGTTAACGCACTCAGCGCAGCGACAGTGAAAGCTACAGATTTGCGTGCGGGCGCAGCGCTTGTGATGGCGGGTATGTGCGCAGATGGCGACACGGTGATTGAAGATATTCGCCATATTGACCGCGGGTATTACCAGATGGAAAAAAAGGTGGCGGCGTTGGGCGGAAAAATGGAACGGATTTGAATATAGGAGCGGGAGACCGCTCTTTACATAAGCAAACACAAGATAAGAGAAGAGGGGTACATAATGAGAGTATTGTTTTTGACTGTATCAACAGGACACGGACACAATAGCTGCGCAAAAGCGATGGAGGACTATTTAAAACAACAGGGTATTATGACCTTTGTTTTGGACGTCTATGAATATGTACATCCGCTGATTGGGAAAACGGTTTCCGATGTATATTCTTTTGCATCAAGCAAAGTCCCCAAAATTTATGGGAAATTTTATGATATTGAAGAAGGCGGAAAAGGCAAAGTGGTAGGCACGATGAAAACGCTGAACCGTGCGTTTGCCAACAAGTTGTTTAAATTCATTGAAGAACACCACATTGACGTGATTATTTGCAGTCATTTGTTTGCGGGCGAACTTATCACGAGACTGAAAGAAACGGGGAAATTGGATGTTCCAAGCATGGGCGTTGTAACAGACTATACCATTCATCCGCATTGGGAAGAAACCAATTTGGATTATTATATCACCGCCGATAAAGGGCTGACGAGACAGGCGGCGCTGCGTGGAATCACGCCGGAAAAAATCAAACCGTTCGGCATTCCGATTCATTTAAAGTTTGCAGAAAAAGTGTCCAAACAACAGGCAAAAGAACAACTGGGATTTTCGCAAAACGATTTGATTCTTGTGATGATGGGCAGCATGGGATATGGAAATATGACCAGTATTTTGGAGGAAGTGGACAGCGTAGACAAGCCCTATGATATTGCTGTGGTATGCGGCAATAATGAAGAAGCCAAAGAAGCGATTGACCAAATGCAGTTTCGCCATCCCATACACAATCTGGGGTTTGTGAAAAACGTTGATTTACTGATGGACGCAGCGGAATGTATTGTAACCAAACCGGGGGGGCTGAGCGTATCGGAAAGTTTAGCAAAGGGGCTGCCCATGATTTTAGTAGACCCCATTCCCGGACAGGAAGACCGGAATGTGGAATTTTTAGTGAATAACGGCGTAGCCATGATTTCCTCCAAAACCTATCCTGTCAGCGAAGCGGTGAATCAATTGCTGGAAGATACCTGCCGGCGGGAAGAAATTAAAAACGCGATTGGGCGTATTGCAAAACCATATGCGGCAAAAACAGTGGGTGATTTTATTGTGGCGCAGTGGGGAAAATAGGAGCAGATTGTATGTTTCAAATACCGCAGGAAGTACAAAAAGTGATACATACCATAGAGCAAGCTGGGTTTGAAGCGGTCGTTGTGGGAGGTCCGGTGCGGGATTTGCTGCGTGCACAGACGCCGCACGACTGGGATATTGCGACGAGCGCTAGGCCGGAACAAGTGATGAAATGGTTTCACAAAACGATTCCTACCGGCATACGGCATGGCACGGTGACGGTGCTGATGGGGAACATGCCGCTGGAAGTGACGACTTACCGTCAGGAAGCAGCATACCAAAATCACAGGCAACCTACATCAGTTGCATTCGTATCAAACCTTGAGGAAGATTTAAAGCGGCGGGATTTTACCATCAATGCAATGGCATACCGAATGTCGGGAGCGGTGGTAGACCTGTTCGGCGGGCAAGCAGATTTAGAGCGCGGTATCATTCGCGCTGTTGGAGACGCACGGGAGCGGTTTGAGGAAGATGCACTCAGAATGCTGCGTGCAGTGCGGTTTGCCTGCAAATTGGACTTTGCAATCGAACAGCAGACAGCGGCGGCAATGCAGGAAAAGGCGCCGCTATTGCAATATATCAGCAAAGAACGCATCGCAGTGGAATTAACCGCTGCGCTATGCACCGCCGCGCCGCAGCATTTATTGCTGCTGCCGCAGACGGGACTTGCGGCATATTGTTTGCCGGAATTTGTTTCATGGAATGAGGCGGACTGGAAAAATGCAATAGAACGTTTGCAGCAGCTACCGGCAGAAAAAACACTCCGGTTGGCGACGTTATTTCAAAAAGCAGGAGAGACGCCGGCACAATGTGCGGCAGCGGCGAAAAAAGCATTGAAATCGCTTAAATTGGATAACCATACAATTTCGAATGTCACGGCTGTTTTAATACAGCAGATAGTCTCCTTTCCGGCAGCAGATGCGGCGCTCAAACGCTTGGCGCGCGCTGTCGGCGAAGAATTGCTGGAGACAGTGTTGTGGCTGCATGCCGTAGAGAATTATGACGGGCAGCAGGTGCGGCAATGGGTGGAAGACGCCGCTTGGCAATATCAAACTATCAAACAGCGTGGGGAAGCGGTTTTTTTGCAGGATTTGGCACTTTCGGGAGAAGATTTAAAAAATGTGGGAATCAGCGGAAAGGAAATTGGAGAAGTGCTCCGTGCATTGTTGGAATGGGTGACAGAACATCCGAATGATAATCAAAAGGTATTGTTGCTGAAACGGGCAAACTCCTTGAGGAAAGCAGGTTTGAAATGAAGCGTGTAATGATAGTTGGAGCAGGGACGGCAGGTATGCGCCTGTTACAGCGGTTAAAGGCAGCCGGAGAGTGTGAAATTGTCGGAGTTGTGGGAGAAGAATTTGTGTGGGAAGGCTTGACAGTGCAGGGACAATGGGCGGATATTCCGCGTCATATGGAAGAAAATAGAGTTGAACAGGTTTATTTGGCGGCGCCGGAAATAGAGAATGAGAAAAAAGAACAACTCATGCATTGGTGTGAGGCGCAGCAGTGCGAACTAATCATAGAGCCGTCTTTTTATGAAACGGAAAGCCGCAAAGCGCATATATTGCAGATGGCACAAGACCACATGGAGACGTTATTGGGCAGGAAGTTAGTGAATCTGCAGATGGATATCGGAAATTTAGTGCAAGAGAAAACCATTTTAGTGACAGGCGCAGGCGGAACGATTGGGTCGCAGCTCTGTCGGGTGTTGGCGCAGTATCGTCCGGCAAAACTCATATTGATGGACATTGCGGAACATGACAGTCTGCGTATCATGCAGGAGGTTGCGCCAGCGGTAAAAAATGCGGCGCTAATCATTGGGTCTGTCACGAATGAAAAACTGGTACGCCGTGTGTTTGAGGTGCACCGTCCGCATATTGTGTTTCATGCGGCGGCGCACAAACATGTACCGTTAATGGAATCCAATCTGTCGCAATGCATGGAAAACAATGTGTTTGGTACTTATTGTTGCGCGGCGGCGGCAGCCGAATTTGGTGCGGAGACGTTTGTGCTGATTTCCAGCGACAAAGCGGCGCAGCCTGTAAGTGTGATGGGAAAAGCAAAACGGATTTGCGAAATCATGATGCGTCTGTTAGATGAAAAAGTGCGGACAGCATTTTGTTCGGTGCGTTTCGGCAATGTAATTGGCAGTAGCGGTAGCGTTTTACAGGCATTTGCACAGCAGATTGCCTGCGGCGGTCCTGTTATGTTGACGGATACCGGTATGACCCGTTTTTTTATGACTGCAAAAGAAGCGGCGCAGTTGGTGATTTCAGCGGCATTTCTAGGGGAAAAAGCGCATATGTATATGTTAGATATGGGAAAGCCTGTAGGAATTGCAACTTTGGCAAGGCGGCTGCTGAAGATAGTGGGGCGGGAAGATATTCCGATTGTCAGTACAGGCAAGCGCGAAGGAGAAAAATTAACAGAGACACTGTGCGCGCCGGAAGAACAGCTGTGCAGCAGTGGATATTCCCATATTTTTACGATTCAAGATGAAACAAATTTCCAGGGAAATAAATGGTTTGAAACGCTTAAAAAATTAAAGGAAACTTTGTTTTGGGACGAAGCAGTAGCGATTCGCCTAATACAGCGGCTGATATTGGAAAAAGAATCGTGAAAATTGTTGTTGAATCATTACGGAAAATATGATATAATAGACAAAAGTCTTTTCAAAAGAGGGACTCATTCCAGCTTCCCTTCGGTTGCTGTCATATCGTCCCCCTTGTCGGAATCCCCTTAAGCAGTGTTCTTCGCTCGCGCGTCGTGCCGCATAACGCGGCACTCCGAACGCTGTAGGGTATGAAATCTTCGGCATGTGTCCGAAGATTTCATGAATCAAAAAGCGCCGCCGAATTGTTTCTTCGCATACGCTTGAAATCGGCGGTGTACGAAGTTATACCAGTTCGCTTTGCGAACATGGTATAATATACGCAAAGTTTTTTTAGAAAGGTATCATATACCATGAGAAAAAAAGGAATTTTAGCGGTTTTGCTGATAGCAATGTTGCTACAAGCATTACCTGCCGCTGCATTTTCCGATTTAGGCGGATATGAGTGGTGTGAAAGTGAAGTTACATATTTAAACAAAAAGGGATTGCTCCGCGGCATATCAGAGGGAATTTTTTCTCCGTCAGAAGCGGTTATACGAGGAGATTTTTCTGTTTTGGCAGTGCGGATATTTGGACTGGAAGCAGACGATATTCTGGAGAATTTTGATGATGTGGCGCCGGATATGTATTATTATCGACCGATTGGTATTTTAAAACTATATCAAATTGTTTCGGGAACAGATTGGAATCATTACAGTCCGGATGCCTACATGCTGCGTCAGGATATGGCAGTGCTTCTGTGGCGGCTGATGAATAAGGTGGGGTACACGGCGCAGTCTCATGCAGATACGGTATTGAGCGCTTATAGTGATAGCTGGCAGATAGAGCAGTATGCACGGGAGGCGGTTGCTTATCTGATTGAAAAGGGGATTATGACAGGAAAGCCGGATGGAAGATTATGTCCGCTTGATACGGTAACACGTGCGGAAATGGCAGTTATGATGGCGAGAATCCATAAATATTTATGGCAATCTTATGGAAATTAAAATGATGGGGGATTTATATGGCAGAGACAAGTATACAACAGGAGCATAAGGCTTCTGAAAGACAGATTTTAGCAATTAAAATTGCAGTGATTTCTGTTGCTGTTATTATTTTGTTCATGATTACATCAGCTATTGTGATTTTGGCACAGCGTTCAGATGATACTATTTTGCATGGCGTGTCTATTGAACAGATTGATGTTGGCGGAAAAACCAAGGATGAAGCAGTGGCGCTGCTAAAAGACAGCGTTGTGTTTGACCTGGGCGATAAACAATTAGAAGTGAAAAGCAACGACCAGACAGATACGATTACGGTCAATGAACTGATTGAAGGCTATGACTATATCGCAGCAGCCGAAAAGGCGTTCCAAGTCGGCAGAGAAGGAAATTGGTTTACGAATGCCATGAAAGCAATTGGCACAGCTGTTGGGAAAGTGAATATTGCGCTGGAATATAAGGCGGATGAAGTGATGATTACGCAATTTGTGGATGAACTTCAAAAAAAGATTGATTCGCCGGTGGTACAAAATCAATATAGCGTTGAAAGCAATCAATTGAAATTTATCAATGGTACAAAAGGCTATGCCATTGATAAAAGTAAACTAATGAGTGATATCAGCGGGCAATTAAAAGCAAAAACGGAAAAGGCTGCGGTAGAAACAACGATTACTGAAGTGTTTCCGGACGCATATGATGTTGATAAAATCTATAGTGAGATTCACAGAGACCCGCAAAATGCCAGAATTGAGACTGTGGACGGCGTAACGCGGATTGAAAAAGCATCTAACGGATATGATTTAGACAAAGACGCACTGAAGCAATTATTGGAGGCGAATCGGGATAATAGTGAACCATATTATTTAAATTTGGTGGTGATAGAACCGCAAATTAAGAAGGTGGATGACAGTTCTCTATTTGGAGATACGCTGTCTACGTTCACTTCAAAAATACGGGACAGTGATTCAAACCGGTTGAATAATGTACGCAAAGCGGCACAGAGTATCAATGGCGTGGTACTAAATCCCGGAGAATTGTTTTCCTATAATGATACGCTTGGGCCGGTCACGGCAGCGGCAGGGTATAAATCTGCAAACGTATATTCCAGTGGGAAAATTGAAAAGGGCATTGGCGGCGGCGTCTGCCAAGTTTCTTCGGCGTTGTATTCCGCGCTTTTAATGGCAGATATGGATATTGTAACGCGGTATAACCATTCTTTGATTGTCGGTTATGTACCGTATGGTCAGGATGCAACGGTATCCAGCGGCGATATTGACTTGCGGTTCCGCAATAATACAAATGCGCCAATGAAAATTGTAGCAAGTATGGATAACCGCGGTGTTTATATTACTTTGCTGGGTAATAATCCACAGCCGGGCAGAAAAATTTCCATTGAGAATGTGACGATTGAGACCATTCCTGTTAAAACGACAACCAAAGATGACCCGGGACTGCCGGAAGGAAAAGTACAGGTTGAACAAAAAGGAATGACGGGATATGTCATTGATACCTATAAAAATATTTATGTGAATGGGACGTTTGTAAAACGAGAATATGTAGCTAGAAGCCACTACAAAATGTTGGAGCGGATTGAACTACGCGGAACGACGCCGGTTGCTCCGACACCGGCAGCAGAGCCGGTCCAGCCACAGGAACCGGCTGAGCAGCAACCCGCTGAACAGCAGCCACAGGAGCAGCCTGCGGCATAATAAAGCGATGAACAGATGCGAAAGCATGAATGACAAGATACGCAATGAGTAAAAACAAAACCTCTTAAAATGATGCCAAAAGGCTAATTTTGAGAGGTTTTTTAATATTCTATGCTAAAAAAGGTTTGCGTTTTGGACTTTATGAAATGACAAAACGGTAAGGTTTTATGTTACATCATAGAAAAAACGACAATCATGATTTTTAATAAAAATATCTGCAGGAACATGGTATAAAAAATTGGGTAAAAATAAATAATATAGTAGTAAATAAAATTGAAACTTTCGAGTTTAATAGATACCAATAAAGGGAGGAACATGCTTTGAAAGCAACAGGAATTGTTAGAAGAATTGATGATCTAGGACGTGTTGTAATACCAAAAGAAATCAGAAGAACAATGCGTATCCGTGAAGGGGACCCGTTATTGATATCATTGACACATTCCGAATTGTTTTGTGAAGCGATGTTTCAATTAGCCGGACGGTTTGGTATTCGGACTTAGTGTCAAAAGGAACGTTGTATCAGATAGAATGCGAAAAGTAAATTGTAATGAAAAGACTTGTATTACCGCGAAAACGGTATTACAAGTCTTTTTTGTGTGCGTTAATTGTCAGTCCGAATCAGGATAAAGATTCCAAAAACCCGACAGAATACGTTACAAAAAAGCAGATTTGTGCGATTGTATTATACCCGGATATTCTTTATAATATTAATTACAGAAAGAGTATGTGTGCTTTGAGATGATTGCATAAGTGACCGGCAAAATTTTTGTTGATACTGGTTTTAATACCGTCTTTTTATTTGGTTTACGGTTAGGCAGGAAGTTGCTTCGGCGCTTTTATGGTAAGGTCAAAACAAAGGAAGTGAGATTATGTTGAAAAAGTTGGTATCAATCACAGTTGCCGCATTTCAAAACACATCATGATTCAGAAGCAGCTTTTGACATGGCAGTATACAGATATGCTGAAACGGAGAAGATAATCAGGAGTTTAATCAGTGGGCACACGGTCTATGATAGAGCGGCGTCACCAACTCCAAAGTCGGAAAGCATTGCTTTAAGCGAAGGAAAGTCGAACCGCGTGCGGTCTCCGAGGCAGATTTCCTTGCCTACTACGTTAAAATCACTTGAAATACGCCAGTATTCCTGCGTGCTTTTGCCTTGTCGGCAAAAAAATCTGCTCTCGGAGACTTCAAAGAACCGTTGCGCGTCAAAATTTTTTGCAAGGCAAAGGAAAAGGTTCCTTTGCATACTGGGCGTATGGAAAGCGGTTCTTTGACGCAGCATTTGCATAAAATTTTTCGCGCACGGCACATGGGGTTCGACTCTCCTTTGCTTAAGTTTTGGCAAATGCCTCGACAGTAGGCGAGGTAAGCATAGTTCTTGGAGAGGAACTTGAAAAACTACTACATAATATCATACGAGGAGTGGAGAAAATGATGAACAGTAAATGGAAACGTGCAGCTCTCATTGCATTATCCTTGGTGCTTGTATTTAGCGGATGCACAGGAAAGGGCGGCAAGAATGAATCGGAGGCTGTTATTGAGGACCCAAATGTTACTGCGCCGGGAGAATTGCCTATTGTAAAGGATAAAATCACCTTAAAACTCGGCACATATTCGAGTAACAATATTATTGATTACAATACAAATGAATACACAAAATTCCTTGAAGAAAAGACGGGAATTGACTTTGAATTTGACGTAATGGTAAATCCGGAGCAGAAGATTAAGATTTTGCTTGCTGCCAATGATGAATTGCCGGATTTGCTTTTCGGTATCAGATTTGGTCAGGATATGCTTATCAAATACGGAAAGAATGGTACAGGCGCTCTCGTTGATTTGGGCGAATATATGGACAATTACGGCTATTACTTAAACGAATGCCTGTCAAACACGATTGTTAAAGATCTTGAAAAAAGACTTACGACAGATGACGGTGGCAGATACTTTATGCCGGCAATCGCAGAACAGACCGGCAACATGTATACTTGTAAGGCATTTATCAACAAGAAATGGCTTGATAAACTCGGTCTTGAGGTTCCCAAAACAACCGAAGAATTTAAAAATGTAATGCACAGATTTGTAAACGAGGATCCAAATGGGAATGGGAAAAAGGACGAAATCGGTATAACAGGCTGTACGAATGGCTGGAATGCGATTCCGTGGCATTTCTTTATGAACTCGTTCACATATGACGATATTTGGACGCAGTTGGTTGTCGATAAGGACAACAAGGTTTCCAGCGTATTATATGCACCGGAATTTAAAAAAGGACTGGAATACGTAAACAGCTTGTATGCGGACGGTTTGTATGATGAGAACGCTTTTACGCAGGATTCTGCCGCACTGAGAATGCAGTGTCAGAACGATGATGAAATACTCGGATGTATTGTGGCGGCTGATATAGATTCCTATTTTGCAAGCGTACCTGAGAGAATCCTTGACTATGTTGCGCTTCCACCGCTTGAGGGACCTGAAGGTGTTGCTTACGCAGTAAAGACAGATGTGGATGTAGTCACCAACGGCGTTATGACAAAATACTGTAAAAATAGACTTGCAGCGTTCAGACTAATGGACTATATGCTCTCTGAAGAAGCCACAATCTTCTCGAGATTCGGTGTTGAGGGAAAAGACTGGAGACCTGCGACCGAAAATGATGTCAGTGTGTTTGAAAGCATCGGAGCAAAGCCGCGGATAGTGTCCATGCTCACCTATGGATCAGTTCAAAACTCAAACTGGGAAGAGAGAAATCCATACTTCAGAAACCTCAGCATATCCGATGGTATGGCATGGAACGGTTTGCCGTATGACGGAGAAAAATTCAAAGGCGATGCGCTTGCGGCATACTATGGCAAGGAATTTGAATACCGTTTGCCTGCAACAAGATACACGCAGGAAGAGCAGGAGGAAAAGGCGTTTATCCTCGCGGATTTACAACAGCACATTGACCAGGAAATGGCTAAATTCATTTTGGGCAGAAGAAGCCTTAATGAATACGATACATTCTTGCAAGAACTTGATTCGCTTGACTTTGCGGGATACCTCAAAATTGTTCAGTCGGGCGTTGACAGAGCAAGTAAGTAATGGTTTGCGTATAAAACATAAAAAATAAATATGGAATATCTTCGTGTTTTCGGACAGAAATGTCCGAAAACACGGTTTCCATTTGATAAGAGAATTGTAAGGATACCTAGGGCGCCTTATAGTTTGTATTGAAATAGAAAGAAATTATATAAAAATGGGCTGCTTTGCAGAGAAAGAAACTTTAATAAAGACGAACCTTGTAACAAGAGAACAGCCGGACAGTTTATATTCCCGCCCTTTTACCAAATGGGAATCGGATTTGTGCGTTGCAGGGGAGGATTCTGCAAACCTTCCGTCGCGTGTCAGTGAAATGAATGCGGCGGAAAATTTGAAAGGTGGGATATTGAAAGATGCAGTTGTCCAGCAAGAAAATGGAATACCAAACGCTATCGCTAAGAAGTAAATACGCTAAAGATTTTCACAAAAACTGGCAGCTTTATGTTATGATACTGCTGCCGATTGTATATATACTGATTTTCGCATATATGCCGATGTATGGATTGCAGATTGCCTTTAGGAATTATAATGCCCTTGACGGAATCATGGGAAGTAAATTTGTCGGGCTTATGTGGTTCAAAAGATTTTTCAACTCTCCGTGGTTCTGGAGATATATAGGAAATACGCTGGCAATATCGGTTTACAATATTGCTTTAAGCTGGCCCCTGCCGATTTTTCTTGCGCTTTGTTTTCATGTAGTGACAAATAAGATATTTAAAAATTCCGTACAGTTTATCTCTTATTTGCCGCATTTTATTTCCACAGTTGTTCTTGTGGGGATGATAAATGTGCTGTTCGGTTCCAGAACGGGACTTCTTGGCAGAACGCTTGAGTACATATCGCAGGGTCAGATAACAAATGTTCTGTCAAGTGCAAGTGCTTTCCGGCACCTTTATGTGTGGTCGGGAATATGGCAGAACGTGGGCTGGTCTACAATTATCTATATGGCGGCGCTTACCTCAGTAAGCAAAGACCAGACAGAGGCGGCGTTAATTGACGGTGCTTCAAGGTTTCAACGCGTTATCCATGTTGATATACCTACAATTATGCCAACAATGGTGATACAGCTTCTGCTGCTTGTCGGTTCGGTGCTGAATGTCGGGGAAGAAAAGGTATTGCTCATGCAGAATGACCTTAACCTTGCGGCGAGTGAGGTTATCTCCACCTATTCGTTTAAGACAGGGCTGCTGATTGGAAGCGGAAACTATTCTTTCGGCGCGGCAATCGGATTTTTTAACTCGTTTATAAACCTAATTGTTCTGTTGACTGTCAACAAGGTATCGAAAAAAGTCTTTGAGACAAGCTTGTGGTAATGGGAGGGATACAACATGACAATAAAAAACAGGAGCAAGAACAATGCGTTCAGACTTACAAGGGGCGACAAGTTGTTTGTCGGTTCGATATATTTTATGCTTGTTATCGTGGGGCTGGTACTTCTGATTCCCATGCTTAATGTTATCGTATCTTCCTTTTCATCGCCCAAGGCAGTGGGTGCGGGCAAGGTGACAATTTTTCCGATTGGTTTTAACATTGAAGCATATAAAATGGTTTTTGCAAACAGAAAGCTTGTGCTCGGCTTTACCAACACGATAATATATACTTTTTTCGGCACGCTGCTGAATATCTTTATTACCGTCCTTGCGGCATATCCTATGTCAAGAGAGGATTTTGCAGCAAAGAATATTATTATGAAATTTTTTACATTTACAATGTATTTCAGCGGCGGTATTATACCAACGTATCTTTTGTATAAGAGCATAGGGCTTGTGGATTCGCGGCTTGTTATGATTATCCCGGGTGCGCTTTCAGTATATAATATGATAGTCATGCGGACTTTTTTGCAGACAAATCTCCCCAATGAGATTCTGGAAGCAGCAAAGATTGACGGATGCAATGATTTCAGATTTTTGAGCCAGTTTGTTGTGCCGCTTTCAAAACCAATCATCGCAGTTATCATTATGTTTTACGCAATCGGTCACTGGAATTCTTATTTTGACGCGTATGTCTATCTTTCCAGTGAGAGTAAATATCCGTTATCAATATTTATTCAGACAATTCTTGGCGGTCTTGTAACAAAAGGAGAAACTGTTAAAAACTACGAGGCTGCGGCGCAGCAGGAGTTGTATAAGGACATTGTGCAGTATGCGCTGATTATTGTGACATGTCTGCCTGTATGGGTCTGCTGTCCGTTCATGCAGAAATACTTTGTTCAGGGTGTTATGGTAGGCTCGGTAAAGGGATAAAATATTTATGACAGACATCCGGAACTTAATTATTGAAAGATTGCAAAAGATATTGTATAATATATGCAAAGCATATACTATATATTGAAAGCGCCGCCGAATTGTTTCATCGCTTTGCTCGAAACCGGCGATGCGCAGTATTATATCAAATTGCTTCGCAATTATGATATAATTAGGTTGATGGGAACTGAATCTATATGCCATATATTGTTTTATTTGACAAGAGGAAGTTGATGCCCTGATGTATAAATTGATTTTAGTAGATGATGATGAGTTTACACTGAATAACATTTCAAAAGCAGTGGACTGGGAAAAGAACGGATTTGAACTGGTCGGAAAGTTTGAAGCGGCAGAGAGCGCTATTGAATATATGAAAGAAAATGCGGTTGATGCAATCATTTCGGATATCAAAATGCGCTGGATGAGCGGGCTTGAATTTGCCGAATATATTCAAAAAAAGTATCCCGATATGGCTTTTGTCATTCTGAGCGGTTATGACAGCTTTGAATATGCTAGGACGGCGTTGCGGAGCAAGGTTATTGACTATATTTTAAAGCCTGTTATGCTGAAGGATATTGAACGGGTCTTAGCAGAATGCAAGGAATTTCTGGATGATAGAAGCCGCAGCAGCATCTCGGATGAAAATATTGAGCTGCAGGAGTTTATTGCGAAATATATCAAGCAAAAAACGGATGATATATCCATTTTGAGAAAAACGTTTCATAAGCAGGGATTTCAGAACAAGATAGATGAAACGCCTGTTGTTTCTGCTGAAATTGTCTTTGAAGAGGACATCAAGCAGTATATCAGAAAGCATTGCCACTTCGGAAGGGATAGTTTCAATAACTTGATAAACAATCTTTTTATGGGAGAAAACGGAATTATTTCAATTCCTACAGATTATTCTTTTGATTCTATAGAATATATCATTTTCTGTGATTGCACCAGCCATGCAGAGTGCATAGAAAAAATAGAGTCCCTGCGGAGAAGTATCCGAAAAAATGCGGCAGAAATGTTAAATTTGAAGATTGACCTTGTCAGGAAAAAAATTTCAGACAATATCTATAGTATTTTTGACGATGCACGGCACGAGTTTATATCCATTAATGTAAACATGGTATATGAGCAAATGAGCAGCGGCGAGACAGAAAAAGCGATAGAAGCCTATAAAGCATTTGAGAAAAAAATTAACTGCAACGAAGATGATATTACTAAATTTTATGCAGCGCTGGCGTCAAGAATTAAAGTATGCAGCAATTATCTTTTGTACGACAAGGAGACGACAAAATATATTACTGCGGATATGGAGCAAATAAAAAGCAACAAGCTTAATATCTGTGACATCATAAGAGTTGTTTCAGAGGAAAACCAAAGGTTAAATGTTTATGATTTAATAAGCATAGCCCAGAAATTTATTGATGAGAATTATGCAAAGAACATTACCGTTTCAGATGTTGCGGACAGAGTAATGCTTTCAGAAAGTTGGTTCAGCCGGCAGTTTAAAAAGAGAACCGGTAAAAACTTTGTGGATTATCTCAATGAAGTCAGGATTACCAAGGCGGCGATGCTGCTGAAATGTACGAACCATTCGGTGAATGATATCTATGAAGCGGTTGGTTACAAAAGCAGAAATCATTTTTATGTGCAGTTCAAAAAATATATGGAGTGCTCGCCGCAGGAATACAGGAAAAATCTGATAGAACATTAAGATTTATCGGGAGAAGGAAAATGGTTTTTAGGAATATTGGTATCGTATATAATGCCATCAAAAAATATGGTACGAAAAGCGTATTTGTAAAAGGTTTCTTTATACTGAGTCTTTTTGTTTTTATCTTGGTTATCGGCGGTATTATGCTGTTTTTTTGGTTTTCTTCGGATGTATATGATGAGAAAACCATGGAAAGTCTATCAACAGAATTGTATTCTACCAGAAATCGCTTTGACAGTATTACAGGAGTGATTGACTCTTTTCATACAGATTTGCAAGCAAAGAATAATTTACCATACCTTGCGGCAAACGAAAAGGAGAAATTACTGGAACTTCTGAAATCCGAAAAGCAAAACCTGAATTTTCTGCACTCCGTTTATTTTTATATACCCGATGAAAATTATGTCATCTCCACCTCAAATATATATAAGAGTGGAGATGGAGAAAATTTCCTTGATAAATCGTGGCTTCAACCATGTAAAAAAGGAGAGGAATTCTTTTATCGTGAATTTCCTGATATCGGAATAATTGCAAAATGTTTTTCTTACGCGAAGTCTATAGAGACGGACAAAAAGTATATTATTATATATAATGTTGATTACTCGAACATGAATCTTGATGGCAACGGTTATGAAAACAACAGATTTTATATGATTTCTTCGTTGGACAGCGTCATTTACACCACGGATCATGAGCCGATTGACAAAGAAAAGATAGGAAGCTATACCGCGGTATTTGACGGTATGAGCGAAGGCAAGCGTACTTATGTCCGCGCACATCGAACCATAAATGAAATCGTACTTTCGGTCAACTCGAAAAAAAGCGACACAAAATTGATGGTTGTATTTTATAGACAGTGGATAAACGCTGTGACCATATGGAAAATACTTTTGTTGTTGTTGGTTTCCCTGATGATTTCGATGATAGTGTCCTCCTTCCTTGTGACGAAGGTGTACAAGCCGTTTGCAAAGATTATTGAATTTGAAAAAAATATTCATAAAACGAACTTTAACAGTAATAACGAGGTGAACAGTGTTCTCGATTATGTAATGGATATTACTGTGGGAAAGCAGAATATAGAAGGAAAACTCGCACAGAACGCCCTGCTTTTGCAAAATACGCAGGTTTCGGCGCTGCAGGCACAGCTGAATCCGCATTTTCTGTTTAACACGCTTCAGCTTTTGAACGGTATTATTTTGGCAGAGGCAAAGCAGGATACGCAGGCAGTGCTGGTTATTTCCCTGATTTCAAGGCTGCTCCGCGAGGCAATAGACGTATCGGAATTTTTCAGACCCTTCTCAAAGGAAAAGGAGATTTCGGAGGTATATCTTGAAATTCAGAGAATCAGGTATCCGGACAAATTTGATGTGATATGGGAAATTGATGATAAAGCCGAGAATTTAAGGGTGCCGAAATCGATTCTGCAACCTTTGCTTGAAAATGCAATAGCCTACGGAATCAATAGAATAAAGGAAAAGGGAATTATTAAGATTAAAGCCTTTTTGCAGGAAGATATTTTTTATATTTCCGTCAAGGACAACGGGCCGGGCTTTGCGCCCGAAAAAATTCATGAAATGAATGAAATACTGTCCGGGAAAAAGCAAATTACAAAAAAGAATATAGGTTTATATAATGTAAACCGACGCATTAAGGTCTTGTTCGGAGAGCAGTTTGAATTGCAGATTCTGTCCGACAGCGGTGGAGAGATTATTATAAGACTGCCTGCCGAACCGTATCAAAATACAGAGTTGCATGGCATAGAGGAAGAACGGCAAGAGGGCTTTGATAAAGAATAACGGCGGATATATGTGCGAAACAATATCCGCCCTTTTTTCATATCTATAGATTGCGGCTGCGTCCATAGATTATTGTAGGAACGGTTGATTTTGATAAAAAAATATGATATACTGTCATTAGACATGGGGAGGTGCAAAGGTATGTGCGATAAGATATATACAATAGACGATATAAAATCGGCGTTGAATCCTGTATTTATAAATTATAACATCAATAAAGCTGTCTTGTTTGGTTCTTATGTGAAAGGTTTGGCAGATGAAAAGAGCGATATTGATTTGCTTCTCGACAGCGGTTTAAAAGGGTTGAAATTTGTTGGTCTTATTGAAGATGTACGAACTGCCCTTGACAAAGAAGTTGATGTTTTTGATGTAACCCATATTATCCCCAATTCTAAAATATCAAATGAAATTCATCAAGATGGAGTTTTGATATATGAAAAATAAACTGATAATTGAGAAAATATTGAAGTATATCTCTAAAATTATAGAATATACACATAATACAGATTATAACGATTTCACAGATAATGCAATGCTGATTGAAGCTTGTGTTTTCAATCTGAGTCAGATAGGGGAACTTGCAAATAAAATTGACGATGCGTTTGAAAAAACGCACAGTGATATTCCGTGGAGAGTGATGTATGGGCTGAGAAACAAAATCGTTCATGACTATGAAGGTGTAAATTTTGTGCTCATATGGGATATTATTAAAAACGATTTACCGGAATTAGATAATCAATTAAAAGAATTGGATCGTAAGCTATAATGGCGCTGAAAAATTTTTTCAGCGCTTGTTTTATATCTGCGTCAAACAGGTTTAGGTTAATAGCATCAAAGCCCCGGCTTTACAAAGAGTCGGGGCTTTTTATCAGTCTTCCTCCGGTTTTTCAAAAAGTGCGTCTATGTTTGAAAAAGTAGGTTGGTTGCCGTCTTTCCTATTGCTTTTGATTTGTTCAACCTCATTGCGAAGCGACTCGGCAACCGACAGAATACGTTACAAAAAAGCAGATTTGTGCGATTGTATTATGCATGAACCTTTATTATAATATATTTTAGAGGTTATTACTAAAAATTTATGAAATAAATATGTGCGATTGGTAACTATTTGGGGAGGAGAAGATGCAGAATGTTATGAATTTTGGAGTCAAAAGAGAATGCAAAATCATTTGACGGACGGAAAGATTAAAAAGGGTAAAAGGAGGAAAGAAAAAATGAAAAAACGTAAATTGATTTCGATTATGCTTTTGGTTGCTTTGCTTGGTACCATGTTCAATTTTACGGTATCGGCGGAGGAACCGAGCGCGGATGGGACAAGGGTTATATATGAGGAGAATTTCGATAACTGTGATTGGTTCAATAATGGTACAATATCGGAGGCGGCATCAGGCAAATTTGTAAAAAAACCCTTTTTTGATTATTTGACTGATGCAAATTTGCCAATAACTTATACGCTGGAGAATGTGCAAAGCAAAGGGGCGGACGATACAGACAAATCGCTTCATATCAACGCGGAATTCACTATTCCGTTTGGTAAAAAAGCTGATGGAGGAACTGCAGACGACTGGTCAGGCGATGCTGGGAGTGTAGGCGGTGGTGGAGTGGGAAATAACGGAATGTCCCACAGAATGATAGTATCTGACAATAACCAAAAACAATTGGGCGATGACGAAAAGTATGTACATATTTCCTTCAGCGCCGCGCAAGACCCTATGCCGAAGCTGGATATAGCCAACGGGCAGGGCGCCGGTTTGGAGGTGACACTCGACTTCGCGACTAAGAAGCAAGACGGAGGCGAGGGACAGGCGACAAATTTAAGATTGCTTGAATGGACTAATGAGAACAGGCGGCAACGTGTTTTTGATTCGTATTATGAAGTAGGTGTGCCTGACCAAGCGCCTATGAGCGCCAATAAGTGGATAAAATATGACTATGTCTTTTACACAGACTCGAATAAACGTACGTTAGATATTTATTTAAACGGCTATCCGGTTATAAAAGGACTGGATATAACAAATAAGGTTAATAGTGGCGGCAAGCCGGCACAGATTACCGGTCTCAAGAATTTAAACTTCCAGGTCAGGGATATGAATACAGGCACAGAAACGCGAGATGTTAATGTTTATATTGACGACGTCAAGGTGACATATGGCGCGCAAGCACCGGTGGTTTCAACATATTCCGTCTTTGGAGAAGCGGCAAAAATTGACGCGCCGGAACAGTATGTTGATAGGGAAACGGGCATTGTCTATAACTATGGTCAGAGCCTGAACGATATGAAGAAGTATTTTCCGGATAAAAATGTATATATGGTAGCGAAAAAAACGGGTTCCTCTCAATATCCGGCTTATTTTGATAATTTCTGGACTACATCAACGTCAACCTCTCTGGAATCCGGAGTTATGTCGGGCGATGGCAGTATAGCCAATCCTGCTTTATGCGTGGAGAATGGAAATTTCTTCTATTGCTATGAGGTAAGACAGCCGCAGGCTACAAACATAAATCCTGCGCTTGCAGCTACAGGAAGCAGTATTACGCTTACTTGGGAGGGTAATGCGGCAAATTGCAGGGGGATTGAAATATTCAGAGACGGAGA
>JAAWTG010000086.1 GCA_022801925.1 Clostridia bacterium
GACCTGCATATGCAGGTCTTTTGGGGCATTTATTCACCGACAATTTTTTTCGGTTCTTCCGTCTCAATTTTTTTCCGAATGAGTTTTGGCATTTTCCGATTCTTGACACAATTTTTATCCACAACACATTTTTCTACGTCTGTCATACTCGGAATCTGATACATGACTTCCATCATAGTCTCTTCCAAAATAGCACGAAGTCCGCGCGCACCGGTTTCCTTTTCAATCGCTTCCTGCGCCACTTCTTTCAGCGCTTCATCTGTAATTTCCAGTTCCACGCCGTCAATCTCAAAAATCTTTTGATATTGTTTGACAATCGAATTTTTAGGTTCTTTCAAAATGCGCACCAACGCATCTTCATCCAAAGAATCCAACGATTCCACAAATGGCATACGTCCGATAAATTCCGGAATCAAGCCAAATTTAAGCAAATCCTGCGGCACAACTTGCGAGAAAAGTTCTCCCAATTCATGCTGTTTGTTGCCGCGCACATCTGCTTCAAACCCCATGGCTTTTTTCCCGATTCTGCTTTCAATGATTTTATCAAGACCATCAAACGCACCACCGCAAATAAACAAAATATTGCTGGTATCAATCTGGATAAATTCCTGATGCGGATGTTTCCGACCTCCTTGCGGCGGCACAGAAGCAACCGTTCCCTCCAAAATTTTCAGCAACGCCTGCTGCACACCTTCGCCGCTGACGTCCCGCGTGATAGAAGCATTTTCTGATTTTCGGGCGATTTTATCAATCTCATCAATATAGATAATGCCACGCTGGGCACGTTCAATATCGTCATCCGCCGCACGCAGCAGTCGGAGCAAAATATTTTCCACATCTTCTCCCACATATCCTGCTTCTGTCAGCGACGTTGCATCCGAAATGGAAAACGGTACGTCCAGCACCTTTGCCAGCGTCTGTGCCAAAAGCGTTTTTCCACAGCCGGTCGGTCCCAGTAGTAAAATGTTGCTTTTTTGCAGTTCAACATCATCGTCTGTTTTTGTCTGACCGGTCTGAATGCGTTTATAGTGGTTATATACCGCGACCGCCAGCGCTTTTTTTGCGCGTTCCTGCCCAATCACATATTGGTCTAAATGCTCTTTCATCTGCTGCGGCGTCGGTACGTTTTCCATACTGTTTTCGGAAACGTTTTCCGCCTCCTGCTGTGCTGCAATAATTTCATTGCACATTGCGATACATTCATCACAAATATATACGTCCGGTCCTGCCACAAAATTTTTGGCAAGTTCCTGTGGTCTGCCGCAAAAGGAGCAATGTATTGAATTTTTGTTCGTTTCCCGCATGATTTCCACCCCACTTTGGAAAATTCCTGTCCCAAATTTACATTACCGCTTGGTAATTACCTTATCCACCAAACCATATTCCAGCGCTTCCTGCGCTTCCATGTAATTATCGCGTTCTGTGTCGCGTTCTATCACATCTAATGGTTTGCCGGTGTTCTGCGACAGAATTGTGTTCAGTTTCTTTCTTGTTTTGATAATAAAATCAGAATAGATTTTAATATCTGACGCCTGACCTTGTGTTCCGCCAAGCGGCTGGTGAATCAAAATCTCACTGTTCGGCAGTGCCAGACGTTTTCCTTTTGCACCGGAGGACAGCAAAAAGGAACCCATGCTCGCCGCCAACCCTACACAAATGGTCGATACATCACATTTGATGTAGTTCATAGTATCATAAATAGCAAATCCCGCTGTTACAGACCCGCCCGGGCTATTGATATAAAAATTAATATCTTTGTCCGGGTCTTGGCTTTCCAAAAACAGCAGTTGTGCAATGATAACAGACGCGGAATCATCTGTTACTTCACCGTTTAAAAATATAATACGGTCTACCAGCAGTCTGGAATAGATATCATACGACCGTTCGCCGCGGTTTGTCTGTTCAATGACATAAGGTACCGGAATATAACTCATAATAGATTTTCCTCCTTTTTTTTCAAAACCAGAATAGCGAAAGCCGTCCCGCTGGGTACGGCTTTCTTATGTGGCTATATGCTTATTTTTCTTCTTTTGCTGCGTCCTCTTTGGCTTTTTTTGTGGTTGTTTTCTTTGTTGTTGTCTTTTTGGCAGCAGTTGTTTTTTTGGTGGTCGTTGCCGCCTTTTTGGTGGTCGTTTTCTTTGCCGCCGCTTTTTCTGTTTTATCCTCTGCATTTTCAGCGCTGTCCGCCGCTTTTTTCGCAGTCGTCTTTTTCGCTGCCGGTTTCTTCTTTGCAGCAGTCAATTTTGCACTTTCACGCAGCATGTCAACCGTTTTGCGCATCATAATGTCGTTTTTCAGCGTTTCCAGACTATCCCCTTGGAACACTTCTTTGACTTTGTCAAGTTCCATGCTGTATTGTTTTGCCAGTTTTTCCATTTCTTCCTCAATATCCGCATCTGTTGCTTCTATTTTCTCTTCTTTTGCAACTTTCTCCAGCACCAAAGAGGTTTTCACATCTTTCCATGCACGGTCTTTCATGCCTTCGCGGAAATCTTCCAAAGTACTGCCGGTATATTCCAGATATTGTTCAAAAGTAATGCCAGGCATTTGGGAACTGATACGGTAACGCATATCCTGTTCATATTCTTTTACTTTATTTGTCACCATCACTTCCGGAATGTCAACGGTTGCATTATCCGTTACAACATCCAGAACTTTATCCGCCTGTTCTCGCTGCGTGCGCGTTTTTGCGTTTTCTTCCAAGCGGTCACGCGTTGCTTTTTTCAGTTCTTCAAATGTATCAAATTCACTGACGTCTTTTGCAAATTCATCATCCAGTTCCGGATATTCTTTCACTTTGATACCATTGATTTTTACTTTAAAGACAGCTTCTTTGCCTGCAAGTTCTTCTGCATGATAGTCCGCCGGGAATGTAACGTTGACATCTGTCTCTTCACCAAGTTTTTTTCCAACCAGCTGTTCTTCAAATCCCGGAATAAACTGACCGGAACCAATGGTTAAATTATAGTTTTCACCTTTACCGCCTTCAAACGCTTTTCCGTCCACATAGCCGTCAAAGTCAATGATAGCAACATTACCGTCTGCTACTGGCTGATCTGTGATATCCACAAAACGCGCTGCGCGTTCTTTCATATTATTAATTTCTGCGTCAACATCCTCGTCTGCTACTTTATATTCCACTTTTTCCGCGGAAACGCCTTTATATTCGCCCAGTTCCACTTCTGGCTTCACCGTTACAACCGCCGTATAGATAAAGTTTTCGCCGGCGCCAATCTGTTTCACTTCTATTTCGGGGCGGTCAACCGGTTCAATTCCGCTTTCATCTACGGCATCGCCATATGTATGATTCAGCAGATAGTCTACAGCTTCTTCATAGAACACGCCTTCGCCATACATTTTTTCAATCATTTTTCTTGGCGCTTTTCCTTTTCTAAAGCCCGGTACCGCTACATTTTTTCTCATTTTCAGGTATGCTTTTTGCACAGCTTCTTCAAACTGTTCCGCCTCTACCTCAATTTCCAATTTGACTTGGTTTTTTTCTTCCAATTGTTCTTTTGTAACCTTCATGAAATCGTCCTCCTTCATATTGAAATGCTTCCGCATGCCTTGTCAAATTCGCATAGAAAAAGGCGAACCGCCTTTTATAGCATATCAATAAGATATTATATATCATTTGTATCGCTTTTGCAAGTCATTTTTTCATTTTTTTCCTTTTTGCACAGTATTTGCGCATTTCTGCTGAAATTTTCTTGCACAGCATAACAGACACGGCAGCAAAAAACAGAAAAAAAGTTGTATCAATGGAATCAAGCAACTTTGGCGCAGCACGTTTTGTACCCTTTCCGTTCCTGTACAGTGGTAGACTGCCACTGCACCGCCTGCCAAAATCAAATACGCTGCGAACCAAACTTTTCCCGCAGCATATTTCAGACATACGCTACCGCAATGAATCAGCGTGCCCAGTACCACCAGCAACGCCATTCCCCAGCCAGCAATCCAAATCACATCCATGCGCTGCAAAATTCCGCAGACCTGCACGGTTGTGATTTGTACAAACGGCGGAAATAACACCATTTGCGCGGCAACGCCCAAAACGGCGCTTACCGCTGCGCCAACTGCTAAAAAAAGCGCAAATATGCCGCCCCAACTCCTCAACAGAGCGTGTTCTTTTCCTTTGGAGTGAGGCGCGGCAAGTACCAGCAATACCGGCGCTATTTGACTGCGCAGCGCGCCATGTATGGCGGCAGTCCACACGCTTCCCTCATTTTGCGGCAGAAACTCTATTTCTGTAAATTCCATCTGCGGCAGGGACAACAAGAAAAACAGCACAATGACAATCACACTTCCCGTGGCGAAAAAAGCTGCTGTTTTCACCACTGCTTGTGTGTCCCGCGCCGCAACATAGCAGCCGCTTACCAAAAGCAATACAAGCAAAACGAATCCGTGTGTCTGCGGCATAACCGTACGGGACAAAAATAAGTATCCGCAAAATAATATATAGACTGCCGCTGCCAAAAAATATAGTCCATAAAGCGCTGCCGCCACTTTTCCCGCCGCACCCTGCACCTTCGTATTTTGCCGAAGGAACCAATAGAGCGGAACAAACAGCGCCGCCTGCAATACCGCTGCAAGAAGTACCACTGATATCACGTCCTTCGGACTGTTTAACATACTGAGTTCCGGCAGCCACGTTATTTGTTCAAACAGTCCGCAAACCACTAATATGATAGCGTATTGTTTGACAGATATTCTCTTTTGTGTCGTCATATTGCTCTCCCGCCTTGCTAGCCTGACGCTTCCAATTTGAACCCGCCTAAAACGGCGATATTTTGGCATCTTTCGGATTGTCGTCTCCCGTAGGCGCCAGCCTATCTGCATCCTCCG
>JAAWTG010000087.1 GCA_022801925.1 Clostridia bacterium
TTTTGGTGCGGAGGATGCAGATAGGCTGGCGCCTACGGGAGACGACAATCCGAAAGATGCCAAAATATCGCCGTTTTAGGCGGGTTCAAATTGGAAGCGCCAGGCTATGGTTTCAGGACGCTGTTTTGTAGATAATTTCTTCTTGATGTGGGTGCTTTTTATATACATAATATAAAATGAAAAAACGCTGCATCTGCAATGAGGAAGGCAATCAGAAAAATTGATACTTTATCCGAATTGTTGGGGCTTGAGGTGGAAAAGCCGCGGCGATATAATAGAATCGTAAAAAAGCAGAAAGCTATGATAGTCAGAAGAAAAGGAGGGGAGAAAGATGAAACGATTAGCAGTTTTGATAAGTATTGTACTGCTTGCGGTATGGTTGACGGCATGTTCTACTATTGTACCAACGGGAAAAACCATCCGGGCACAGCAAATACCGCTGCGGTATTGGTCTGCCGGTCAGAATGTGTCCGGTGAAAAAAATATTAGCGCCAAACTGGAACAGGAAACCGGTGTACAGGTAGAATGGATTCATCCGCCGGAAGGACAGGAACAGGAAGCATTTAGCCTGATGGTAGTATCCAATCAACTGCCGGATCTCATTGAATATGACTGGTACCATTTTAGTGGTGGACCGGACAAAGCAATTGACAGTAAAATCATTTTGAGTTTGAACCATTTTTTGGAGACAGATTTGCCGAATCTTAAGAAACTGTATGCCGAACGACAAGAATATGCTGCGGAAATGCAAACGGCAAACGGTCACTATTATATGTATCCATGGATATTGCCGGAGGAAAAGGGTGAAGCTGTCGGCGCTTGTATCCACGGAGAATTTCTCCAATGTTTGCCGCAAACGCCGGAGGAATGGGAAATAGCGCTGGAAACATTGAAACAATCGGGAACAGAAATACCCTTGTGTTTGCGCATAGGGGAATCCAATAGAGACTTAGACTATTTCGCGGCACTGTTTGACCTTGCACCGTCCTTTTATTTAGAAGAAGAAACAGTCAAGTTTGGTCCATATCAAGCGCGCTGGAAAGAATTCATACAGTGTTTGCAGCGTTGGCAGCAGCGTGGATTGCTATATTTGGCAGATACAAAGCAGGCAGCTGACTGGATAGCAGAAGGAAACGTAGGCGCAGCGGTCGGAACCGGGGAAGAAATAGAAACGTGGAAGAGGGTGTTGCAGGAAACACGGCATGAAACGGAAATTGTTCCGGTTCTACTACAGGAAGGGCGCATAAAAGAATTATTAAAAAGTAAAACGGGTGTGCAGCCATATGGTACGGCAGTTTCTGCCCAGTGCCGGCAGCCGCAGCTTGCCTGCCGGTTGCTGGAAGCGGAATATGGTACAGCAGAAAAGACGTTGCAGGAAGCAACACAGACTTTTGCGAGATTCCCAAAAGCGGTTCTGGTGGGAGCAAAAACGCTTCAGGAAAATGGGATGTTACCATTGACTTACCTAACGGAAAAAGAAAAACGGGATTATGACAAAATTATGCAGGAAGTGATACCCTGGTGCAGACAGGAAACGGTAGATTTTATCATGGGTAACAAAATGACGGAGGCGTGGGAACAGTATCACATGACGCTACAAGAAATGGGAATAGAAAAGGCGCTGCAAATTCGGCAGACGGCATATGAGCGTTACCGAAACAGGAGAAACGATTGGTAAAAAAAACTATTGAATTGTCTGAAATTTGGGCGTAAAATAAAAGAAAGCGAATGAAAACGGGAAATAAGATTGGAGGGTGACGAGAATGAAAAAATGGATTGGATTTTTAATGATTTGTTGTGTATTGTGTTCTACCGGAGCAATTGGCGCACAAGAAAGCGATATAGCGGGTACGGTTTATGAAAAATCGGTGTTTCGCCTGATGTCTATTGGCGTAATGGAAGGGTATGAAGATGGCACATTTCGACCGGAAGCGCCTGTAACACGAGCGGAAATGGCAGTGGTGGCGGTTAGAATGTTGGGTATTTCCAATATAGCGCCGGCAGGAAATGTGTTTGCGGACGTCTCTGCGGATAACTGGGCAGCGGGAGATATTGAAACTGCGGCGGCGTTGGGATTGATACAGGGAACCGGCGGCGGCAATTTTGCTCCGGAAGAACCTGTTCGCTATGAGGAAGCCATTAAAATTCTAGTGGAATTGTTGGGATACGGTCCGCTTGCGTGGCAGCAAGGGGGATATCCGACAGGATACATTTCACAGGCGGCTTCCATTGGGCTGTTGCGCGGTACGCAAGGGGCAGCGGGACAAGAATTGACGCGCGGCATGGTTGCATTGTTAGCAGAGCGTGCCATGGATATTGAATTGCTGGAGAAAACGGTCGGTACAGGGGCAGAATATCAGGCGAGCGGAGAGACTTTATATGAGCGGATTAGCAGCAGAGAAGAATTGCAGCAAGTGCGCGGCGTATTAAGCGCAACGGAGCATGCTGCGCTGGAAGGATATGCGCCGTCTGCGGAAGGATTCGTGAACATTGACGGGAGTATTTACCGTGTGGGTGCAAGCCGCGCAGAGGAATATTTAGGATATTATGTAGAAGCCTATATCCGCAGTGAAGAGGGAGATGACCCATGTATTATTTCTATTCGTCCTTATGGAAACCGCAATGAGACGGTGACGCTGGCGGCAGATAAAATCCGCAGCGCGACCAAAACAGAAATTTTGACAGAAAAAGGGGAATATGCGCAGGAACGGTTTCAGATAGCGCCGGATGCTACATTCCTCTATAATGGGAAACCGGTTCCGCGTGCAGAAGTAGAGGACGAACTGGTGACGATTTATCAAGGGGACGTCACATTGGTGAGCCGCGACGGAACAGGAACATATGACATGGTATCTGTTTGCGAATGGGAAAGTTTTATCATTGACCGCGTTGTGGAAGTGAATACCGCAGTGTATTTCAAAACAGGAAATACATTTCGCGGAAAAGACGGTTATCGGTTCCGGTTTGACGACAGTGAAATCAAGACACGGCTGTTGGATACGGAGGGGAACGCAATTGCATTTGAATCCTTGCAGGCAGGCGATGTGATATCGCTGCGGATTAGTCTGGATGAAACGCAGTGCACGGCTGTTGTCAGCCGCAAAAACGTAGAAGGGACGGTAACAGAGTTAGGAGAAGACGGAGAAGTTTCTATTGACGGAAAGACATACCGTCTGCACCAAAATGGCAGCGGCAACTATGGATACATACCGGAACTTCAGGAAAAAACAACATTTTTACTGGACGCACAAGATACCATTGTCGGAACCAATGGCGTGAAAGAGACCGCTTATGGATATGGCTATGTGGCGGAAGCGGGTATGGCGGGCGGCATGGGCGGTTATCAACTGAAAATAGCGTCTTGCGGCAGCCGGCAAAAGAGAATAGAGAAGGAAGATAATGTAGAGACCATCTACTATACCTTCCAAAACCAAGAACTGCGTGTGTTGGATACGGCGGACAGCGTTATATTAAACGGAACGCGGGTTTCCGCGGCGCAGCTTGCGGAAAAAGGACTGGCGGGCAATGCAGTGCGCTATCGGCTGAACAGTGCGGGAAAAATGAAGGAAATAGATTTATACAAACTTCCGGCTGTTCCAAACCCCTATGATTTTAATGCAGAATTGCTTTCCTTTGGCGGATATACGGCATATGAAGGCTTTCTGGCAGATGAAAGCACGAAAATTATTTTGGCGCCAAACACGTCGTCATGCGATGAGGACTATTTGGTAGATGTAGAAATTACAGATAAAGATAATGTGAAAGCGTTTCCTGTTGAAATTGACGAGGATACACAGGTGGCGGAAGCAGTGGTTTTGTGGGCAAATATGGACGCAAAAACGCCGCGGCCAATTCGTGATACCGTGAAAGTTTCCATTGTGGGGAAAGTGATTCACAGTGCGGCGCAGGACGGTTCGGCTGCCTGCAAAGTGCAAATGCTGACAGACAAAGAAGAAGTATATGCAGTCAGTCAAGACGGCGATACAAATTTTGCGGTGGTAACAAATTTGAAAAAAGGCGATTTAATCAGATATAACGAAAAGAGCAATGGACATATTGACAATGTGGAAGTGCTTGCCTCCATTGCGGCACTGGGCGACGATTATTACCGCGCTTATGAAAACAGCCCCAAAGAAGAAATATTTGGTATAGTCAAATCCATTCGATTAAACCGTCTGTCCAATATCCGCAATGAAATGGTAGATGAACTTGAAGTGGTGTTGGAGGAAAATGGAACCGGACAAGGCATACAATATAGTATTGCGCGCAAAGACGGCCCACAAGTCTATCTCTATGACAGAAAGGAAGGCAACATTTATGTTTCCTCTACCGATGAAATATTGGGATATGAGGCGGCGGGTACGGGCGCGTCTAAAGTGTTTATGTTTGTGAAAAACAATGACCCCTCGGTGGTTGTTATCATCAGGGACTGAGGAGGGAGAAAGTATGCGTAAAAAATTTTGGAGTTATCTGACAGCGGCCGCAATGGTGCTGAGTGTAGTGGTCTGTCCGGTGAACACACAAGCAGTACAACTGTTGCCGGTGGGAGGCTATATTGTACAGGACGATTTCAGCGGTACCTTGGACACGCGGATTGAGCCGCTGCTGACAGACCAAGGGACTCTGGCGATTCAAAATGAAAAGCTGGCGCTGACCCGCGTATATAAAGATACGACGGGAGCGAAGAGTTTTGACGGATTCCGGTATCACTTCAAAGAGGACAAAACAGGCATGACGCAAGGCGTGTATGGGATAGAAGTGACCGTGGAAAGGGAAGTGGACGGACAGGAAATTTGGTT
>JAAWTG010000023.1 GCA_022801925.1 Clostridia bacterium
AACCTTGAATTCAAGGTTGTCTTGTCAGTGATATCGGCGGTGTAAACATTAAAAAATTTTGCAAATGTCGTGATATCCTTGTCCACTTGTTTCAGGTAATTGTTAATATTTTGAGAATAAATTTCCGCGAGTGAGGTTGCTTTGTCGGTATAATCCCGATACATAATTTGATTATAAAAAGAATAATAAACGGTCATAAGAATCGATATGGTCAGAAAAATCGTAAGCGATAGTTGCAGCGTTGCGTGACGCTTTAATTTTGACAGCATTTCTATCCACTCCTTTTGTGTTGCATTCTGATATCTTGTATTGTTTATTATAGCGCGCTAATAATTATATTGTCAAGTAAATTACAGCTTGTAAGTCCGGTATTTCGTAAAGTCGTCACATTATGGAAAGGAAATATCACATTTGTTACATTGTTTTATATTTTAGAGTGAGATATAATTATAATTGTACAAAACACACAAAGATACATAGGCGGAAGGAGAATGATTATGAAAAAAATGTTAGCTGTAGCACTCGGACTTACTTTAATGTTATCAGCGGTAGGATGTTCTGCTCCAAAAGAGAATACAAACTCTTCGGGGAAGACACAAATTTCTATAGGTGTATGGCCAAGAGAAAAAGACGCCGAAAGGTATGCGCAATACCAAGATTTGAAAGCGCGATTTGAAGAGGCGAATCCTGATGTTGAGATTATTCCTGACAACTGGTCTTTTAGCTTGGAAACATTCCTTGCAAAAGCGGCAAGCGGAAATCTCCCCACACTTTACGAGGTCTATTTCACAGAAGGACAGCGCGTGATTAACGCAGGATATTGCGCCGACCTTACGGATGCAGTGAAAAAATATGGTTATGAGTCAAAAATTAAAGACTCCATTAAAAACCTTATCACGAAAGACGGAAAATATTATATGGTGCCCCAATCCTCCTATAATATGGGACTGTATATCAATAAACCACTCTTTACAAAGGCGGGTCTTGTCAATGAAGACGGCAGTGTGAAGGTGCCGCAGACATATGAGGAACTGGCGGAGTTTGCAGGTATTATTAAAGAGAAAACGGGTCAGGCGGGTATTTGTATTTGCACGGCGAACAATACAGGCGGCTGGAACTTCCTCAACGTCGCGTGGGCATACGGAACGGAATTTATGAAACAGGATGAGAGCGGCAAATGGAAAGCAACGTTTGATTCGCCGGAATGCGCAGCGGCGCTCCAGTGGATTAAAGATTTGAAATGGAAATACAATGCCATTCCGGAAACATCATTTGCAACCGGAACGGAACAGCAAAAATATTTTGGCGCGGAACAAGCAGGTATGTTTATCGGTACGCCGCCGCAGGACGAGCTTATCAGCATTTACAATATGAAAGCCGATGATATTTGTATTGCTTCGCTTCCGGCGGGACCGGACGGTCGGTATTCGCAGGTCGGCGGAACTCTGTCGGTGGTCAAGGAAGGCAGCACGCCGGAGCAGATAGACGCAGTGTTCAAATGGATTGAATTTGTGAGCAACAGTTATACAATGAGTGAAGATGCAAAACAGACAATGGAAAATTCCTATCAGATAAGAGCAAATAAAGGGCTGCCGATAGGATTTTATCAGTATTCACCATGGGCGGACAGTGCGGAAAAAGCAACGTTTGAAAAAAGCATTGTTGACAAATATGCAAACATTCCGGCAGCAAATGTGAAAGAATTTAATAATCCGCCGGAAGATTTGAAGCTCAAACCGGAGGAACCGGTAAACTGTCAGGAACTGTATGCAGCGCTAGATGCTTGCATTCAGGAGGTTATTACCAACAAAGACGCAGATCCGGCTGTGCTGCTGAAACAGGCGGCAGCGGATTTCCAGAGAGATTATCTGGACAGCGCAGAATAAAATTAGGATAGCTATTTCAGCGGCGGGACGCCCGCCGCTGAAAAATATAAATAATTGGAGAAATGTGTCGTGCTAAAAAAACACAGATTCGGAAAATTGAAAAACGATTTTTCCGCATACATACTAATGTTTCCGGCAATTTTTCTCATATTTTTGTTGATTTGGAGACCGGTATATCAGGGATTCATTTTATCTTTTTTTAAACTGCAAGGGTATGAACCTGCTGAATTTGTCGGTTTGCAGAATTATAAAGATATCATTTCGGAAACATTGTTTAAAACAACGGTTTTCAATACTTTTAAATATGTCGGACTATCGCTTTTGGTGGGATTTATTCCGCCGATATTTATAGCGGTGATGTTAAATGAAGTGCGTTGGTGCAAGGGATTTATTAAGTTTGCAATCTATTTCCCTGCCATTTCGCCGGTCATTGTGACGTCTTTGCTGTGGACGTTTATCTATGACCCCAGCGCGGGCGGATTGTTAAACATGATTCTGCTGAAAATGGGGCTTCCGGCGCAGCAATGGCTGAACGACGCGAATCATGCGATTTTGTATATTATTATTTCCATGACATGGTCGGGATTCGGCTCGGCAACCATTTTGTATTTGTCCAGCATCAAAGGTATCGGTACAGACATGTACGAAGCCGCCTACATTGACGGCGCGGGACTTTGGGCAAGGGTATGGCATATTACCATTCCGCAGATTTGGAGAATTGTCCTGCTGATGCTGGTGAATAATATCATCGGTGTTTTTCAGGTTTTTGCCCAGCCGCTGGCCATGACAGGCGGAGGACCTAACAATGCGACGGTTTCCCTGTCGCTTTTGGCATACCGATATGCGTTTGTATATCTAAAGAACGAAAAAGCGCTGGCAATCGGTATGATAACATTTGTCATGCTTGTGGTATTGACCGTGTTCTACTTTTTCTTAGAAAAGAGGGTGACATATGAAGACTAAAGTAAGCGAACCCTCAGGAATGATCTGTCAACTGGAATTTAAAACCACCAAGGTGAAAATCATTCACGGGATATTTTTTGCCGTGATGATGCTGTTGTGTGCGATTTGCTTGCTGCCGGTTATTTGGATGTTTTTGTCCGCGTTTAAAGATACAAAAGAATTTTTGAAAATACCGCCGAGTTTCCTGCCGGAAAAAATTGATTTTTCAAAAGTAGTGGATACGTGGATGCAAAACAATATTGGCAGAACCTTTTTGAACACAACATTTATGGCGGCGGGCGACATTTTGTTTACCATTGTGTCCAACGGTCTTGCAGGATATGTCATATCAAGACTGAAACCGCGCGGTTCCAAATTGTTTTTTATGCTAATCATGTGGACAATGATGCTGCCGAACAATGTGAGTCAGGTACCGCTGTTTATGACGTTTACAGACTTTCCGGTGACGCATTGGAATTTGTCTAATACATATTTGCCCATGTGGATGCTTGCCGGTGCGAACTGCTACTATCTGCTGCTGTTTAAGAGTTTTTTCGACTCCATTTCCATATCGTTCTTTGAATCGGCAAAGATAGACGGCGCTTCCAATTTCAAGATGTTTACCAGAATTGTGCTGCCGCTGAGCATACCAATCATGGCGGTGATTTCCATCTTTCAGTTCAACGGCGCATGGGGAAACTATTTCTGGCCCATGCTTTTGATAAACAACCATTTGCAGGTAATCGGACAGCGGATTTTGACGATGAAAGGACAAATGGTAATTGACAGATATGTAATGGTGATGGCGTTTGTGATTATTCCGCCGTCTGTCATTTACATCATTTTCCAAAGACATATTATCGGAGGTTTGACACTCGGTGGAGTCAAAGGGTAGGAGGTGTGGTATGAAGAACCATATGAAAAAAATAATCAGTATTGTCATAACGTTTGTTATGCTTTTTTCTATCGGTTATACATTTGCGGAAGAAGCGGAAGGAACGGCGAATGAAGCTTATGCGAATTTTACATCCGCTTCTGCGGAAAAGTCTAATATGAACGCAGTGCTAAGCGGCAGTTCTGCGCCGAGGATTGTGGAACGAGAGGGGAGATACGGCTGGGCATTGGGCGCAGACGAGGCGACAGCGTCCATTTGCGTTGACTTGGATAATGGTTTTGCCAATAATGTTTCCGACGGGAGCATTTTTGAAATTGAAGTGGATTACTATGATGCGGATTTGGGCGTATTCTCCTTGGTATATTCCGCACAGGACCGTCCGAACCGCTGGGCAGGTATGCAGATGACGGAAGGATTTGGCGCGAAAGGCGCGCGGAATACCACGGTGAAGGCGTGGAGAACAAAGACATTTTATCTGTATGACGCCAAGTTTAACGGCGATTTAGATGGATACGATTTCAAAGTTTCGTCTAATATATTAAATTCCAACCATGATATTACGCCCAATACGGATACGGGCTTCGGCACAAAATACAGTCGGTTTTATCCGGGCAGATACGGGCGCGTTTCCACGGTTGACGATGTAGTCATAGGCGCAGTACGTGTGAAAAAGCGGACGGAGAAAAATCCACTTGCCATGAAAATCACTACGGAAAAACATGGTAATATCTTTTTTGACGATGAAGCGGTTGAAGTGCATACGGAGGTGACCAATCGGTTTGATATCCCCTATAATATGGACGCAAAATATTTCATTACGGACGAATACGGCAACGAAACAACGGTATATTCCGGCAAGTTGGAAATTGGTGCGAATGAATCCAAAACCGATTCGGTTGTCCTGAAAAATGTGCCTTACGGCTGCTTTACGCTGACAGCATTATATACTGCCGAGGGAATACGGGCGCAGGCAGTGACAGAACTTTCGCACTGCCGCGAGGCAAAGATTGCCAATCCGCGCGCCGGAACAAATGTCCACTTGGAGGGCAGCGACAGCTATAAAAATGACTATGAAGCAACGCTTGAACTTGCAAAAAAGGCGGGATACAGCAGTCTGAGAGACTCTGTCCGCTGGTTTGATAACGAGAAAGCGAAAGGTGTTTATACGCTGCGTGCAACAACGGCAAAAGAAATTGAAATGGCGAAAGAGTATGGTTTGGATTTGCTGCCGGTACACAACTCTACGAATGAACCTGTTTACGGCGAAGCCTCCAAACCGCTGCGGACACCGGAAATGTTGCAAACGTATCAGAATTATTGTACATGGCTGACCGAGCAATTGCAGGGCGCCTGTGTCGCGGTGGAAGCGCATAACGAATGGAATTTACATATTCCAACCGGAACAGGCGAAGAGTATACCATGATGATGAAATCGCTCTATGAAGGAACCAAAAAAGCAAATTCGGGAATAAAAGTTGTGGGGATTGATACCGGTGGTTTGGATTTGGGACTGATGAAAAAGTATTTTGAAGCGGGCGCACTGGAATATATGGATGCGGTCAGCTATCACCCCTACGACTGGGCGAGAAGCTTTGAGGACGGCAACCAGATGCGCGGCGCGAAAGCGGTGCGCGAATTGATGGCGGAATACGGTCATGGCGATAAGGAAATCTGGGTGACGGAAACAGGCTGGCACGAAGGGCTGAACAACAGAGTGACCCATGAGGACAAGGCGTATTATCTGTCCAGAGCGCTTTTGCAGAATGCGGCGCTGAAAACATTCGACAGAATCTATTTCTATGAATTTGTTGACGGTGGTATGGAGCCGTCCTACGGTGAATCCTCTTACGGAACATTGAATTCTGTTTATTGCGACGTTCCCTATGGCGCACAAAAGGCATATATTGCGGCGGCGAATACCAACTGGCTTTTGGGCGGCGCAGAATTCGACCGGTCGATAGACGGCGAACCGAATTTGGACGCGGGCAAATATGTATACCGGTTTAACCGCAGCAACACAGACGGCAGAGGGAAACAGATGGTTGCGCTGTGGACGAATCAGGACGCGGTGGAGTATGGACTGGATTTAGGTGTGGACAAGGCGACCATGATTGATATGTTCGGTAATGAACGCACACTTTACGCAGTGGATGGAAAATTTAGTTTTTGCCTGACAGACCGACCGGTATATCTCATTGGTGACTTTAAAGAATTTAAAGCGTGCGAACCGACTGTTAAAATGGACAGACTTTCAGCAAACGCTACGGCACAGGATGCTGTCAGCATAGAACTCACGGCGGCGACTGTGGGAAATATGGCGATAACGCCCGTCAATCCGCTGGAGTTCCCTGTAGCGGAAAACGCAGGATTTTCCGGCGGTAAGGCAGTCTATACGGTAAAAACGCCAGACACACCGTTTTTTAATAAATCTGTTTTCTTTGAAATCAGCGACGGCGAAAAATTGTATTACACAGGAAAAGTGAAAGTCAATAACACCGATATACTAACGATTACAGAGCGGCATGAAATCAGTGACGCCAAAGACGTGAACAGATGGAAACTAACGCTGGACGTAACAAATAACAAAAATGTCGATACGATAAATGCCAATATCACAATCAATAAACCGGATATTTTGGCAAAATACCGTTCATCGATTGACATTTCCGATTTAAAACCGGGAGAGACGAGAAGCTATGTGATGTTTCTGCCTGAAATCGTGTCAAAGGAAATGCGCGACTTTGATATTGACGTAAAGATAGCGGGTCGCGATAGCTATAAACTGTCGCACAAAATGTATTTTACAAGCGTTCCTTATGCATATACCAAACCGCAGATTGACGGCGTTGTATCGCCGGGCGAATATAGTAACGATGCATGGTTTGATATTAAGGCGGGAGCAAATAAAGAACATTACCAGCCGCTCATAGATACCGTTCAGCACATGGGCGATGATGATTTAAGCGGCAAGGCAACCATCAAATATGATGATGAGAACTTATATTTCTTTATTGAAGTAACGGATGACGTCTTTGTCAACAACAATGTCGGAGAGAATATCTGGAATGGGGACAGTATCCAGATAGGTATTGCGGACGAAGGTGCTGAAGCCAGCAGCGCATATTGCGAACTGACTGTTGCCCTGACGCGCGAAGGACCTCAAATGTACAGGCATTTGGCGAATAATTCCAATAATCCGGTGGGAAGCGTGAAAAACTGCGAAATGCAGATTGTCAGAGATGAATACAAGACCTATTATGAACTCGCAATTCCGTGGAGCGAAGTACTCACGAATCCGGAAAATGCAGGACCGGGATATCAGCCGAGATTTGCCTTCCTGATTAATGATGACGACGGCGCAGGAAGAAACGCTTATATGGAATATTCACAGGTACTCGGCGCAATCGGAACACATAAAAATGTTGCGTTCTTTTCTGACATGTATCTTGCTGAAAAATAGGAGGTTAATTTATGTTTAAAATCAAAAGAGCAGCGGTCATATTGGCAGCCGTTTTGTGCTTTGGCATGACGGTTTCGGCGCAAATCAGCGTAGAAAACTGCAACGCCGTATTTTCAGAAAATCAGGTTACCGTAACCGGAACCACAGATGCTGTGGGCGAAGATATATTAATAACCGTTTATTTGAAAGGGTCGGATAAAGAGAATTTTGCTGAAAATCTCGGTTGGCAGAACATGCTGACGGCAGATGAAACCGGCGCATTTACAGAAACTTTTAAAATGAGCAGCGCAGGGATTTATACCGTCACCGTTGCGACGGCAGACGAATCTGCAAGCGTTGATTTTTCCTATACCAATAAAGACAGTGCGGTAGCGGCGATTGAGGCTGTCAACGCGGCAACAGACGTTGCAAGCGTTTTAGCCCAAAATAAAGTAGCGCTTGCCTTGGGCATTGCAGGGATTGATGCAGAGTTAAACTACAGCCATATTGCAAATTGTATCAAAAACGTGCTGCCGCTTGGCACGGCGGATATTAATGCGACGTTAAAACAACTCCAGCAGTTTTCCTTGTTTGGATATCTTAGTAGCGGTCAAATAGAAAATATATTTGACTATGAAGATATTCTTGACATCTATCAAATCGCGAACAACAATATTTTTCAGGAAGAATTTTTCACGCCGGCGCATGAACTTGCTGCGACAAGCAGAATCAGCGGAAAATCCATCAGCGATTATAATGATTTTTCGAGCAAAATCAAGGAAGCCATGATTTTGGCAGTGGTACAAAATCCAAATGGATTCGGCAATGTGAAGAAGGTTTTGGAAGTGCACAATGCGTTCATTGGAATTGATACGGCGGATACGTCCGACAGTGTATACAGAAATCTGCAAAATAAGAATTTCAGCAGTATTGCAGCACTGAAAGAGGCGTTCACAAAAGAAAAAGCAGGTGGAACGCAAGGCGGACAGACGACGCCGGGCAACCGTCCGGGCGGCAGCAGCAGTAACCACGGCAGCGGCGGCGGTCGCGATATAAACCTCACCATTGACCCAGTCGCGCCGGTGAATCGTCCGGTTAGCAGCGGTATTGACGGAATTTTCCATGATTTGGCGGGCTATGATTGGGCGAAAGAAGCCATTACAAGCTTATACAGCAAACAAATTATTCAGGGAAAAGCGGCGGGCGTGTTTGCCCCGCAGGATAGTGTGACACGGGCGGAATTTGTCAAAATGCTGACGGCTGCGCTGGAGATTCAGGAGGGTACGGAAGACATGAATTTCAGCGACGTTGCACAGAGCGACTGGTCGTATCCCTATATCAAAAAAGCATATCAGGCGGGTATTGTAAAAGGTATCAGCGATACAGCGTTCGGCGGAGATACATACATTTCCAGACAGGACATGGCGGTGATGGTTTGCCGTGCGCTGGAAGCGGCGGGACGCAGCACAGCCGGCGCGGCAGAGGGAAAATTTGCCGACGACGCGTCCATTGCAGCGTATTCAAACGAGTCCGTATATGTACTTAAAGCGATGGGCGTGTTAAACGGAGATGAGCAGGGACGTTTCAATCCGGTGAATCATGCGAGTAGAGCAGAGGCAGTAAAAGTAATTTATTTGATATCAAAATAAGGAAAATTTATTTTGGAAAGGGGAACACGAAATGTTGAAAAGAATGACAGCGTTACTGATAGTAGTCTCTGTTATGCTGAGCGCATGTGTGATTCATGCGGAGCAGGAAAGTTATTCCGGCTTGGAAGAAAAACAGGCGTTGCTGACGGCATTGGACATCATAGTGCCTGATTCTTACGGACAAATTGATAACAGCGAGGCAGTCACCAGAATTGATTTTGCGGCGCTGGCAGGAAAGATTATAGGCGTTAACCCGACCTTGGTGGGAGACGACTCCTATTATATTGACGTTGACGGCGGACATTGGGCGTCTTATACACTGAACACGCTGGTAGACAGAGGGATTCTCCATGTGGGAGACGATAGACTCTTTCACCCATATGATACCATTAGCGTAAACGAAGCGGTCAAGATATTGGTAAGCGTTTTGGGATATGGCGACTATGCGTATTACAAAGGCGGATATCCCATTGGATATATCACTGCTGCATCGGAACTGAATCTTTTGAATGGCGTGAAAGCCGGTGGTGAGACGCCTGTTACCAAAGCGGTAATGACAGTATTGCTCTATAATGCAATGCACGCAAAAGTGATGGACGTTGTCGGCGTTGGCACGCAAACCATGATTTCAAATGAAGATACAGATATCATGATGAAAAAATATCTGAATATTGACTATGTGGAAGGCGTTTTAAACGGCACGGAAGGTTTTACGCTAACAGAGAAAAAGGTGGAAACCGGAAAATCTCTGGTCGGGGACGTACTCATAGAAAACGGCGATATCAAAACGATTGCAAAACTCGGACACAGCGTCAGAGCGTATTATTACGCAGAGGACGGCGACGAAGAAAATAAAACGTTGCGGTTCATGACGGACACACGCGGGACGGAAGAATTGGTTGTGGTAGACGAAGATATCGTAAGCTATGCAAACGGCGCATTGACCTATCTGGACGAAAGCGGCAGAAAAACAACGGCGTCGCTCGCTTCCAACATGACGGTGATGCGAAACGGCGAGGTGGTTTCGGGAAACTTGGCGGAAGCCTTTGATGTGAAAAACGGTCAAATAAAACTAATTCGCAACAGCAAATCAAGCGATATCAATGTTGCTGTCATAGAGGACTACCGGACGGTGGTTGTAAACACGGTGAACACGGAAACACTGGTCATCACAGACGATATCGAGAAAAATTATATTGATTTGTCAGGCGACGCGTGTGAACAAATTTCCGTTTTTACGGCTGAGGGAGATAAGAAGAGTTTAGCTTCGATACAGGCAAACAGTGTGATAGACGTTGCATATTCCGCAAAGCACACCATTATCTACACCAATGTGCAAAACATTACCGGCACGGTGAATTCAATTGACTCAGGCGCGCGGGAGGTAGACATTGACGGTAACATCTATCCATACAGCGACACATTGTTTGACAACTATGCCTGCAAGCTGGGCGCGAAAGGTTTGTTTAAGACAAACAAACGCGGCAGAGTGGTTTGTATGCTTGACCCGGCGCTGAGCGACCAGACCGGATATGTGATAGAAACAGGCGTTAAAAGCAGCATGGACACAAGCGTGCAAATGAAACTTTTAACGGCGGAGGGGACTTTTAAAGTATTCAATATTTCCTCCAAAGCGAAAATTGACGGACACAAAGCGTCCGATATCAGAAACCTTCCGGAAGCGGCGAGCAAGTTTATCGGCAAACCGATTCTATATAGAGCAAATACGGACGATGAAATCACCTATATTGATTCTCCGACCAAAAATGAACCGTTAGAGGACGAAAATACGCTGCAATATACAGAATCGACAGACCAAGAGACATTGGTGCAGCGGTGGAATCCGGATCAAAGCAAATTCGGTAAAACGGGACTGGTGTCTTCAGACGCAGTTGTGTTCCGTGTTCCGGCAGATACCACCGATACGGACGAAAGAAGCTATTCCATAACCACCAAAGCGTTGTTTCAGGCAAATACAGGGTATACGACAGATTTGTATAAAGTCGGTAAAACCTCCTATAACAACATTGTTGTGCTGCGCATGTCCAGTTATGATTTGAGAGATGTAACGCCATATGTGTGGGTAAAATCCGTTTCCAAAGCGGTTGACGCGAACGGAGAGCCGGTTGTCAGAATCAAGGCGTATAAACAGGGCGGACTTGTGGAATATGACATTGACGCAAGCTATAACATCATTCCCGATGTGGGTGATATTGTCCGCGTCGGCACAAACGAAAAGAGAGCCTCACGCATGGTAGAAATTCACTATGATTACAGCGAAAACGGCTCCGGTCCGATGGATCCGGAAGCGCCGTTCGGCAGTTATAATTATAAGGTAATGACCTATTGGAACAGATTTATCGATATGTATCATATAAACAGATTCCTTGCAGGGTCGGCGGTAGAAATTGAAGGCAACCTTTTAAAATGGAGCATAGACGGACATGGCACAGACACAATAAGCGAAATCGGCGTCATTGACAGCGGTGTCCCGATTATTGTATATGATGCGCAAACCGAAGAGTTTTCCGCGGGCAGTTTAGCTGATGTGAAACCGAGCAAGATTTATGGCAGCGAATGTTCCGACATTATGGCAACGACCAGATCCGGAAAAATCAATACCTTATATGTGATTAACAACAGAACCGATTATTAAAAGAGAACCTGAGATTTTAAAAGAAAGGGGCGTATCAGCAGTGAAAAAAATAGCAGTAAGTTTGCTTGCGGCGCTGATGGCAGTCAGCCTGAGCTTGCCCGCAGGGGCATATTCGGGCGCATCCGACTGGGCGAAAGAGGACTTAAGCAAAGCGGTGTCCTATTCCCTGATGCCGGCGGTTTTGAGCGAAAGCGACGTTTCAAAACCGATTAACCGTTTGGAGTTTGCCGCAGTGAGCGTAAAACTATATGAAGCGTTTGGCGGCGCGCCAATCAAAAACACGGAAAATCCGTTCACCGATACAGATAATGCAGAGGTCATTCAGGCGTATCACGCCGGAATCACCACAGGGACGAGCGAAACAACGTTCAGTCCAGAAGAACTGCTTTCCAGAGAACAGGCGGCGACTATGCTGACCAGAATCTATTCCATGACGCAGGAAAACGCGGATTTAACCACAGACAGCATAGAAAAATTTGCAGACGACGCCGACATTTCAGATTGGGCGCGGGAAAGCGTATATTTCATGTATGCAAAAGGCATTATCAACGGAATCGGCGGCAATAAATTCGCGCCGCAAAACGTGACGCCGGAGCAGGAAGCGGCGCTGTATGCAAATTCCACGCGGGAACAGTCGCTTGCGCTGGCGGTGCGTATGTATGAAAAGTTGAAACCGGAAACGAGCGGGCAGCCTGATGATAACAACAAACCGAAGGACGAGGAAAAAGATTTGCTCAGCTTTGCGCCGCAGGTTGATTTCGGAACAGAGGTTGATAAACATGCTGACAAAAACAGTGCAACGCTGACGCTCAAAGACGTTACGCGCGAAGAATGCGTGGCATATGTGAAGCTGATGGATATGCGTTTCCAAACCCAGATTTATCTGCTGGACGAGGCGACGCAGTTCAGCAAAAAGGCGACAGACGGCACACGCATTATGACCGTGACATGGTCGGACGGAAACATGTCGATTACGGTAGAGTTGGATTTGATATCTTAACAATGACAGGCTGCTGTCAGTAAAGTTGAAAATGAGCGGAGAAAGGTGACGATACTATGAAAAAGAAAATAACTGCGGTTTTGCTTTTCGCGGTTTTACTCATGAACATGTCCTCGGCTTTTGCGAAATGGGAAGTGGCGCAAGCGCCCCTGCCGGAGGTTGGAATCCTCTTTCAAGATGATATGGAAGGGTATACCACGATTGAGTCCGCAAGAGCGGTAAACGGCGGCGGCTGGAACCGAAATCTTTTCCTGCCGGGCACTTTTAATAATACGACTATGCTTTATTATCCGGCGGAACTGAATAACACTGTTGTCAAAGGAAATTTTTGGAGTATCAGTGAAGGCGGTAACATTTGGGGCTATGGCGAGAACATGGACCTCAATACAGGCAAAATGAAATTTGAGTATAAAGTGTATATTCCGGAAGAAGGCGGAACGCTGCAAGAAGGTGAAAGATATTTTTACTATCTAGAGGTTATTTCAGCGGCAGGCTGGAACGACCCGGACGGGACGAAAGAGCAGGCGAACTTGTCGTCGGTAGAATTGCAGGTGGGCGCAAAACCGATTATCGGATTCGCGGAAAAAAGCGTTGTAGCAAGGCACAATGATTATACGGAAACGATTGAATTTGACACACCCTACACGGTGACAACGATTGTAGACTATGACGCGCAGGAAGTCAGCCACTATTTGGACGGCGTTTTGAAAGCGACCTACAAAGATAACTCGGTGGTTCCTGTGAAAACGGCATATAAATTCAACTATTTTTATCCTGTCATACAGTTTTCGGGAATGAAACAAACGAACTCGAAAATTTGTATCGACGATGTGCTGGTGGAAAGAATGAGCGGAGCCGGCGTTATGTCCGCTTCTGTAGGCGAGATAGGCGAAAACTATGTTGACGTGAAATTCAGCGACGTCATTTCCGGAGAAGCGGCGGATTTTAATACAAACGAATTTTCGTTGAACGCCGTAGGAGCGACGGACGGCGTACATCCGACGAGCATTGAAAAAATCAGCGGCGGCAGCACGCTGCGCCTGACATTTGCGGACGCATTTGAAGCCGGTGAAACCTATGAATTATCTATCAATGCCATGATAACTTCGGCGTTTAACAAAAACGCTTCCCTTCCGGCGGGAACGATTTTGTTGTTTAATATTCCGGTAGAACAACAGGAGACAGTTTTGGTGGATATGAGTTTTGACGACTACACTTTCCCGACAGACGAAGCGACAAGTACGGCAGGGGACATGACCTTATTTGCTAGCACCGTGAGAGGTGAGGATTGGAGTACCGGTTCGTACACAGAGGGAACGGATCATCTCTATGCGTATATATCGGAAGCTGCGGATGAAAACGGTGGAAAGATGATGAAATTTGAGTGTCCGGAAAATATGCTCGAGTGGGGCGGACATTCGATTTCGCTGAAAATTCCTTTCGCGGAGGGACAGACGGTAACAGATGGAACTTTAACCGTAGAGTTCGAGGCTGCCGTTGGCGAAGGAACTCACCAGTGGGTAGACTACTCTTTCGGGCTTTCGGATAAACTGGATACATCAATGGAATATAGTTATACGAATCGGTGGGCAAATGCAGATTTATATGCAGGTCTGAGTTATGATAGCGCTTCTACGAAATTTTTTGTGCATGGTAGAAAGGATATGCCGTCACGTAATTGGGGAGGCGGGAACAGCGATTTTAAGACAGGGCACATAACGGCGATAGGAAATGGCGGCGCGATTGAGAACGGTACGACAATGCATAAATATAAATTTGTAATAGATTTAGATAACAAGAGTTACGATATTTATTATGATGGGAGAATGGTGCAAAGTCTGGACTATCTGCCGGGCAGCAAAACGCAGATGGAATATGATGCGTTTGTTTTTGCAAAAAACTTTTTTAGCAAAACAAACATATATAGGAAAGATCAAATTTGTATAGATAATATCAAGGTAACAAAGATGTTGCCGGCGCCTGCAATGGTCAATGAAGTGAAATTTAAAAAGTATGACGGCGCGACATATGGATACAGCCGCAAGCTGTCTGCCGGATTGACAAGCGCGGAAGTGGAGTTCTCCAAAGAAATGGATAACGCAAACATCACGGTGGAAGGACTGAACGAGGCGGACTACAGTGTTGCGCTGAACGAAGCAAAAACAAAGGCGGTTGTGACGTTTGCAAATTGCCTGTCACCGGATACGGATTACGCTGTTGTGATTGGAGCGGACAGCACTGACGCGGACGGCAAACCGATTGCAAAAGGCGCGAGATATTCTTTCACCACGGACAGCGGTGAAATTATCTATGGAAAACCGGTTATCAAATGCAACGGCAATACAGTGAATACGATTGCCGACATCACAGCAGGCGGAACGCTTACCGCCGAGATTGCGGCTGTCAATACAACAGCAGAAAAAACAGGCGCATTTGTGACGCTGGTAGCGCACAAAAACAATACTCTTGTCTACGCGACGGCGCTGGAATATGCACCAGAGGACGGTGCGCCGCGCGTTGGCGCCATCACGCTGACGGCGGAAGACGCCGCGGCATGTGCCGGAGCGGACGCGGTGAAAGTATTTGTGTTTGACAACTTGACGGATATGAAACCGTTTGTCGGCGCAGAGATTGTGAAATAGTCTCTATGCAGCCATGTAAGGGAGACGAGATGATGAAGATGAAAAAAATAGTATATGTATTGCTGGTTGCAATGATAGTTTCCGTCCTTCCGAGTGTTCATGCAGCGGGGGACAGCGCTACGGCGCTGCTCTCCGCCGCTGAACCTGCTACCAACGGTATGCAGGTGGGAATGCAGCTTGGCACGAACGTACAACTGAAAGAAAGCGGCGGGAAAACCGGCTGGGTGCTAAATCCGAAAAATGCCAGCGCGTCTTATGTCAGATGCAAACTGGACAATGATTTTATGTACGATTTAAAGAGCGAGGACACTGTAGAAGTGACGGTGGAATATCTGGACGACAGCTACGGCGGGTTTTCTGTTTACTATGACGCGCAGGGCGGGAAACGCAAGGCGGAGTTCTGTCCGCTCACCAGAACGAACCATTGGCTGACGCACACGTTTGTTTTGTATGACGCACGGTTTGCAAACGGTATCAATACGGACGATTTCCAGATTATCACGGACGGAACAGGAAAAAGCGTTGATGAAAACGGCATTATGGACGCTTCGCCATGGCCGGTGACAATATCGGAAATCCGCGTAACAAAGTCAGCAATGAAATCGCCGTACAAAATCACAGCGGAGACGGGCAGGACGGGCAACATCTTTTTTGAAGGTGATACGATTTCATTTGATGTTTCTTTTCAAAGTGAAACAGCGGGCTTCGGCGGCGAAAATGTTACCTATCGGGCGCTGGATTTTGGCAAAAACACCGTGTTCACCAAAACATCTGCCGTAGATGCGGGCAAAGATACGCTTGTCATTCCGACGCTGAAATACGGCGTGTATTATTTAGAGATTGAAGTGACGGGCGGAGAGGTATCGCAAAAGGAAACCATTGATTTTTCCTATTCCCGCAAGGCAGACAAGGTGAACGAATGCTTTGGCACCAATGTGCATTATGAATGGAACGGCTATGATGTGCAAAATGTTGTGGAAATGGCGGAATTGGTTAGAAACGCCGGTTACGGCTTTACGAGAACCTCCGCCCGCTGGAACGAGATGGAAAAATCCAAGGGCAGCTATCAAATGAGTGAAAACCTGATGACAAGTTTGCAGTATAATAGCGAACTAGGTCTGAAAAGCCTCATCATTTTGAATTGCGACAATCCGCTCTATGATGCCTATCCATATTGGATGGACAGCGATGCAAAACGGCAGGCATACGCTAATTACTGCAAATGGGCTGTGAAAGAAATGTCGCCGTATACCAATTATTTTGCCACTACCAACGAGTATAATTTGGAACCGGGCGGCATACATACGCCGGAAAAAGCAGAGCCGTTTGCGAAATTGGTAAAAGCGATGGCACCGGCTGTTCGGGCGGCGAATCCGAACGCGATGATTGTCGTGGGAGAAACCGGCAGATATGAACCGGAGTGGGACGCCGCTTGCTATAAAAATGGTATTTTTGATTTAGGAGATGCATACAGCTTTCATGCTTATGATTATATGGCAGAGGCAGAGTATGCGCCGACTTTGGTGAATCTGATGCAGAACTTTACGAATTTTGTGAAAGAAAAGGATTCCAAAAAAGAAGCATGGATGACAGAAACAGGCTGGCCGGCAGAGGACATGAGCGCAAGCGCGGCAGGCAGTATGGGTCAATCGAATCTGGAGGAGCAGGCGCGGCGGTATGCGAGGTCGTTTGCATACTACAGCAATCCGGCGTTGATTGACAAGGTGTTTCACTATGCATTCGCCGACAATCACGCAGGATGGTTTTATCAGGAAAATAAATTCGGCATTGTGCAGTCCCATGAGGACAAAACGCCCTTTGCGGCAAAACCTGCCTATATTGCCACAGCGGCATTTAACGATATTGTAGGCGGCGCGACATTCCAAAAAAACAGATCGGATACAGCGAATGTATATGCCTATCAATTTGTGGGCGCCGATGGGGAAGAAATCATGTGTTTCTGGAAATATACGGAATATGGTTCGTCGGGCGCGCCGTCGGGAGCGCAATACACTTATCAAAGCGACAGGCCGTATTTTGAAGTCAGCGATATGTATGGCAATACGCAATATGTCAAAAACGAATCGGGTTCCTATACCGGAATTTACCAAACCGAACCTGTTTATGTCAAAGGCGTTGATTTCATAAAACAGGACTGCACCATTTCCCTTTCGGCGGACAATATGCGTTTTATGCCGGAGGGAACGGATACGGTTGACGTTGATATTCGGGCAAACGGCGCGGCAGAAGCCGCACAAATGAATGTAATTATGGCGGCATATGACCAGAGCGGCAAGCTGATTCAGAGCGACTTCAGCACCGAAACGGTAGGCAGCGGCGGTATGCTGAAGCAGTATTCCATTGCAGACATTCCGAACATGGAACGTTTTAAAATCATGGCGGTGGAAAATATGGCGACGCTCAGACCGCTCACTGCCGCGGCAACGCTGAATTATTGGGGAAGCGACGCGGGAATCAAATGTATGCAGAGCGGAGAGATGATTACCGTCAGCGGGACGGTGCCAAAAAGCAGCGCGGGCGGGGATTGCGTGATAACCGTGCTGAGTTCCGACATGAAAACAACGGTTTATGACATGACAGCGTATTTGAATAATTTGCTATGGTCAGACGTAGCCGAGACAAATAACCGCGGGGCATATCGTTTTCGTTTTGCACTGCCGAAAGAATATGACAAAGACCAAATATATATACAGATTTCGGCAAAAGATTATGTGGGGCGGTATACGCTTGAGGTTCAATAAAAAAGAAATAGAAAAGATGAGGTTGGAGAATGAAATATGATATGATAGCAGTCGGCGGCGGACTCACAGGAGCCGCGGCGGCAGTGTCTGCCGCAAGGCAGGGTATGAAGACGCTCTTGATAGAAAAAAGTGGTTTTTTGGGTGGAGCGGCGTGTAATTGTCTTGTCAATCCGTTTATGGTTTATACCGGCGAAATAGACGGAAAGACGGAACTGATTTCAGACGGAATCTTTCGGGAAATACTGGACAGATTGCAGACGCTCGGCGGGCTGCACCGAAATAAAGTGACGTTTAACGAAGAACTATTAAAAGTGGTTCTGGACAATATGTGTATGGAGACAGGAGTGGACGTGTTGTTCCACTCCTACCTTTCCGGCGCCGTGTGCAAGGACGGGAAATTGGAGTCGGTCAGCGTTGTGAACAAGAGCGGTACGCAAAGCTATGAGGCAAATTTTTTTGTTGACGCCACAGGTGACGCCGACCTTGCAGTAATGGCAGGCTGCGTGTATCAAATAGGCAGAGAAAGCGACAACCTTTGCCAGCCTATGACGCTTTGTTTTAGATTGGTCGACGTTGACGTTGATACAGTGTTTCAAAATCATGATAAAATCAATGCATTGTATGCACAATTCCAAAAAGAAGGCAAAATCACAAACCCACGGGAGAATGTACTGAAATTTATCCATATGTCGGATGGTGTTTTGCATTTAAACTCTACGAGAATTATCAAAAAATCATCGGTCAATGCAAAGGATTTAAGTGACAGCGAAATCGAGGGCAGACGGCAGATGATGGAGTTGTTTACATTTTTGAAAGAGAACTGCGCAGGATTTGAACAGGCGCAGATTCTTTCCTCGGCAGCGGACATCGGTGTGCGCGAAAGCCGCATGATAAAAGGGAAATATACGATAACTGAGCAGGATTTGTTGAATCTCACGGTGTTTGACGATGCCATTGCGGCGTGCCGGTATTCCATCGATATTCACAGTCCGGACGGGTCGGGAACGTATCTGCACGAGTTTAAAGAAGACGAGTATTACACGATTCCGTATCGCTGTCTTGTTCCAAAAGATGGCGCGGAAAATCTTTTGGCGGCGGGCAGATGTATTTCAGCGACGCACGAGGCGCAGTCATCGCTCAGAACAATGCCGACCTGCGCGTGTATGGGACAGGCGGCGGGAATAGCGGCGGCTTTGGCAGTACAAGACGGCGTATCCGCAGCGGAAGTGGACACAAAGAAACTCAGAAAAATATTGCAGGAGCATAACGCATTTGTTGGGAAAACGCGGGAGCAATGACGAAAAAGGAGACGTATCAATGAAAAAAGATGTATCCTATTTAACGAACCATTATGATGCAAAAATTGAGAAAATCAAGAAAATAAACGCGCCGCTTAATTTTATTTTTTATACAGACCCCCACAACGGTTTGTCCGAGTGGGATTGCCCCAAGCATGCGGATTATGCGCCGGACGATTTTGAGTCGGCGTTAGACGCTGTGGCGTCCATGCAATATATCATAGACCGGCTGCCAAATTTGCAGTGCGTTGTTTGCGGCGGTGATTTGGGCTGTGACTATCATGACGACCCACAAAAAGCACATGAATCGATTGAAGAAATGATGGAAGCGTTATATCGGCTCACCATACCTGTTCACTGCTGTATCGGGAATCATGACGATTGCTGTACAACATCGGCGCTTGAACCGCTGAAAAGTTTTCCGAAGTTTACGGGTGAAAAGAAGCCGGATGTTTCTGAGTACGTTTTGTATCCTGAAGATTTACATAGAATTTGCATGAAAAATAATCCGACAGAGGAAAATTATTATTATACAGATTTTGAGGATTTGGGATATCGCTTTGTTTTTCTCAACACATCGGATTTGTGCTACGGCACCGATAACAAAGGACAAAAGATATATCCGGTCAATGAAGTGGGCGTTTCAATGAAGCAGCTGCAGTGGTTTAAAGAAACGGTTCAAACCGACAAAAAAGTGATTGTTTTTTCACATGTGCCAATTCGTGCCAAGGGACATTTCCCGGATTGTATCAGTGAAACGGAGTATCTGGTACATGGCGACCAGCTGTGGAAGGCAATGCAGCAGGCGGACAACGTGATTGCGGCGGTAGCAGGACATTTACATTACGATAACCTCGTATATGACGGTAAAATTGTTTCGATTGATACGCAGAGCGGGACAGGCGTGGCTAAGGGAAAATGGGATCCGGCAAGCCCAGAAAGAGAGTTCGGCACCATTACGGAGACGGCGTTTGATGTCATTTCAATCACGGATAAAGTTATCTATTGTACACGCTTTGGCGTAGGAGAGGACAGAGTGGCAAGGTGCATACGGGATTAGCGCATCAATTCTGGTAGAAAGGTAAGGATATGAAAAATGAAACAGAAAATTATGGATCTGCCTGCGAATATTCAGCAACTGAAAAAAGAAAATGATATAAACTGCAGATTGTCGGAAAATGTATTTTATCTAAACGACGGCGATATTCTCTGTCTGGAGCGTTCGGCGGGGGGGGGATCACGTTACCCTTATGAGATGGATGGATTAAATCTGTGGGCGCATTCAAGCGGACACATCAATGATGCGAAAGCAATCTGGTCATTTTTCGCACTGTCTCCGTACAGGAAGAGCCGTGTGTTGGTTTTTGGATAAGGTTAAAAGAAAAGAAATGGTTTATTTCGGTTTCCATTACAGGTGCGACCAAGCATATGTTTGAGCCTGAGAATGTTTCCAGATACACAGTCTACTCCAAAAGAACTGTATACTATAAGGAAGTAAAAACAAAAATGGAAAAATTCATAATTAACGGCAGTATTCTAATAGGGAATGCCTTGGGAACAGGAAACCTATAGAAAATACTAATTGTCAGATTCCTAAAATTATGTTATTATAATAAAAAATTTAGAAATAAACATTTTTCAGGGGAAAATGTAAGTAAAGCGAGTGCATCTATATTATTTGGCTCCACCACCAACATGTTGCCGCAAGCATTGCTTACGGCAATTTTTTTATAGAAGCCGCCGATGGTAGGCGTTCTGCTGCGTCTCATCTTTTCCATAGAACGGAGGTCGCTTAGTGGGCGTATGTCCTTGGAGCAGAAATTAGAATGTTTTATCAAACTTAAGAAACGGAAAGAGAAAAAATTTGAAAGGATTTGTATGTTTCAATCGTATTATAAATAAAGAGTAAAAAACTCTACTATGTAAGCACATGGAGGAATGCAAAATGAAAAAATGTATTATTGCCGCATTGGTTGTGGTAACAGTGGTATCAGGTGTATTTTCGGCAGTAGCGTCATGCCGATCTTGTCCAAATGAAGAATGTATCAATGCAGGATATTGTGTTGAGGCATGCCCGAATAACTGTACGCCGCGCCGTGACGGAACAGGAATGCATAGAGGTTGGGGAGGAGGAGAACAGCACGGCGAACGCCACTGCGGTGGTACTGCATATTGCTCATACAGATAATAGAAAAATTATGAGAAGTGCGTATGAAGTGAATTGTGCGATAGATAGATATGCCGACACGGTGCGGCGTATCTGTCTTTTGCATTTGAAAAACTATGATGATACAGAGGATATATTTCAAACGGTATTTTTAAAGCATATGCTCTACAATGGTACATTTTGTGACAAAGAGCATGAAAAGGCGTGAATTATTCGCGTCACGATAAATGCATGTAAGGACTTTTTAAAAAGTTTTTACCTAAAAAATGTTGTTTCGCTGGAAGAGGTATATGACATAGCGGATAATTCGTATACTGAAAAATCAGATGTACTCGATGCAGTTTTATCATTGCCGGAAAAGTATAAGAATGCTGTTTACCTGCATTATTATGAAGGATATACTGCGGCGGAAATATCAAAAGTAATAGAGAAAAAGAAAATACCGTATATACGCTTCTTTTAAGGGCACGGTTGCTTTTGAAGGATAAACTCGGAGGTGAGGGTTTTGAATGAGATAAAAAGAGTTTTTGATACAATCAGCACTGAGGAAAGTCTTAAGAAAAGCACGGTGGATTTTTTAAATAATAAGCGGCACGGTGGAATCACATCATGGTTACGGTAAAAATCAGAGTGGTAGCGGCAATCAGCATCATAGAAAGAGAAAATAAACTGACAGAGTTACTTGTTTTAATATTGCTGCAATTTTTTAAAGGGCGGTGTCAGAAATGAAAATAAGCAATTGGCGGCGCGCTTTATGGATGGGCGTTATTTCAGCATTTGCGACCACTTTGGGATGTATTGTTTTTACATACATTATGAATATTTTAACCGGCGGGATAGCAGTTGTTTCTGTAAGTATGTATCCGGATATGCAAACAATTGCCAGTGTTTATGTGCCAATCGTCTTGATGAGCAGCGGTGTTTTGTCCGCTTTGATATCCTTATTGCTGCTGCGTTATACTTCCGCAAAATTTTTATTGGCGTATCTACCGGTTAGTATGACACTGTATATTGCGCTGTATCTTTCTGTATATTTTATTGTTCTGCCGTTAGCTAAAAATACTGCGCTATGTACGTGGGATTTTTTACTATACTCCACAATATTGTTTCCCGCTGGTGCGGCAGTCGGAACGCTGCTATCCATTATCATAAATCAAGTAAAAAATCATAGAACATAACAGTGTTTGTCGCATATGGAAACAAGGAAGGAAAAAGAATTGTGTAAAAGCCATGTGTTCTTTGGAAAAAGGTTCGATTAATCTAATAAAATGATACTAATATGAAATTTGGAGATGATTTCTTTCAATAGAAATCATCTCTTTTTTCGTTTGTAACAATAAAACGAAAAAAAATAGAGAGACATTAAATTGGGCACCAAAACAGTATGAGAAAAGCGCTGTATGACCCAAGAATTGATAGAAAATGGTAAATGTAGGCGCTGGGATATGAGATGTCTTGTTTTGTTAACTAATTCTAAAAATTGTTACTGGACATAGCTTTATTTTTTCTTTACAATAATAAGTGAAGGAAATACTTAAGGTCTTATGCCTAATAAAGGGGAAGTAGAATTGAAAGCACTGGTACAATCTAGTTCGTTGCCGATAAAAAAGAGTTGTTTAGTGCGTTTAAAAGAGGATATCAAAAAGTTCAAAATCGTTTATATGATGGCGCTGCCCGTGATACTATACTATCTGGTATTTCATTATGCGCCAATGTATGGTGCGGTTATCGCTTTTAAGAATTTCAACCTTGCTGACGGAATTTGGGGAAGTGAATGGGTAGGGCTGCAAAACTTTATGGAGTTTTTCAACAGCAGATACTTTACAAGATTGTTGTTTAATACCTTAAATATCAGTTTAAATACGCTTGTTTGGGGATTTCCGGCACCTATTATTTTGGCACTGTTGCTGAACGAATTGAAAGGAAAAGTTTTCTCCAAAACAGTTCAAACCATTACATATTTACCACATTTTATATCTCTTGTTGTTATTTGCGGAATGATTCAGGACTTTACCTCGGAAAAGGGTATTATTGTTCAATTATTATCTGTGTTTGGTTTTCGACCACAGAATATGCTGAACAACAAAAATTTATTTGTGCCGATTTATGTAATATCGAATATATGGCAGGAAGTTGGCTGGAGTTCCATCGTGTATTTGGCAGCGCTTGCCGGAATTGAACCGGAGTTATATGAAGCAGCCAAAATCGACGGCGCGGGAAAACTCAGACAGACGCTCAGCATTACCCTTCCGGGTTTGATACCGACGATTATGGTAATGCTAATTCTCAGAGTGGGCAGTTTATTAAATGTTGGATATGAAAAAATAATTTTGCTTTATAATGAACTGACTTATGAGACAGCAGACATCATATCATCTTTTACATACCGGAGAGGATTGCAAGAATTTGCATGGTCTTATAGTGCAGCTGTCGGATTGTTTAATGCGGTCATTAATTTCATTTTATTAATATTGGCAAATACCATCAGTAAAAAAATGAATCATACCAGTTTATGGTAATGGGGAGCGCGGAAAATGAAAATAAAAGAATCTGTCCCACAAAAAATATTTCACAAGTGCAATGTTTGTTTTATGGTGTTAATGATAGTTGTAACGCTCTATCCGTTTATGTATGTGCTCTTTGCTTCACTGAGCAATGCGACGCTGCTTATGGCGCATCAAGGTCCGCTATGGTTTCCGATAGCGCCCAATTTAGAGGCATATGAAGCGGTATTAAAAAACAAAATGATTTTTTCAGGGTATAGAAACACTGTTATCATATTGGCGGTTAGCCTTATGTTAAACATCTTGCTCACATCTTTTGGCGCCTATGTGTTATCCAGAAGAGAAATTATGATAAAGAAACCATTAATCATATACATTGTATTTACCATGTTTTTCTCAGGAGGACTGATTCCGTTTTATTATGTGGTTACATCACTGGGAATGTACGACACACTTGCGGCGGTGATATTACCGAGTGCGATAAATACCTTCAATTTGATTATACTAAGGACAGGGTTTGAGGGAATACCGGTGAGTTTAGAGGAATCGGCAAAATTAGACGGCGCGGGAGATTTGACTATCCTGTTTAAAATTATGATGCCGCTTACACTGCCGACGATTGCAGTGGTGATACTCTACTATGCGGTGGCAACATGGAATGCTTGGTTTCATGCAATGATTTTTATCAGAACCAGAAGCTTATATCCGTTGCAATTGGTATTGCGCGAAATACTCATCGGATGCGATACAAGTATTATGGAAAACGGAGCGGATTTGGGGGAGGCGCAAGCAGTATCCGAAACGATTCAATATGCAGTGATTATGGTGGCAACCATGCCGGTATTGATGATATATCCGTTTTTGCAAAAATATTTCGTCAAAGGTGTGTTGGTAGGAGCAGTGAAAGGGTAATTAAAGGAGATTATTTATGATGAAGAAAAGGTTCATTTCTGTAGTAGCAGTGATGTGCGGCATTGTATTGTTTGCTGGCTGCAACGGAAAAAATGCATCTCGTAATGGCAGCGGGGATAATGTACTTACAATTTGGATGAGAAATTCTGCGCCAATTGGGGGATATACGGACAAATCTCAATTTCCGTTTAAAGAGGCGTTAGAGCAGGAGACAGGGATTAAATTAGATTTCATTTTTCCGGCTTTGGGCCAGGATCCGCAGCAGTTCAATTTGCTGCTTGCGTCCCGCAACTTACCGGACATTGTTTCCTATTATTGGGGGGATATTCCGGGTGGTGCGGAAAAAGCAATTAAAGATGGCTATATTTTGAAAATGGACGATGCATTTTTAAAAAAGAATTCCCCTGATTTTTATGAAATTATCAACAGCAACGAAGCATATAGGAAACTTTCACAGACAGACAGCGGAGATTATTATTATTATCCCAGGCTTTTAGATATTGGCGGAGAGAAGGAAATTACTGCTGTTGTCAGCGGATTTGTAATGCGTGCAGACTGGCTTCGAGAATTAGGACTGGAAGCGCCGGAAACCTATGATGAATGGTACCGGGTACTCAAAGCATTTCAAGAGCAAAAAGGAGCAGCGGCGCCGTTTTCGGGAAGAGTGGCAGAAATTAAAAAAGGGTTTGAAAGCGGTTTTGGCTTTTTATTAAGTTACTATTTAGATGGCGATAAGGTAAAATACGGATACTATACACCGCAGTATCAAGACTATTTGCGCACTATGCATAAATGGTATAATGAGGGATTGTTGGATCAAAACTTTGCGAATATTGACGAGAGAATGTTGACTGCAAAAATGTTGTCAAACGAGGTAGGTGCGACCTATGCTTGGATTGGAAGCGGTATGGGCGTCTGGTTAAAGGCTGCGCAAGAAGAAAATTTTGATTTGGTGGGGGTGCAATTTCCGGTCATGGAAAAAGGCAGTCCGGTGGAATATGGAAGCAGAAATTTACCAGTTGCATCTCTGGGAAGTGCAATCAGTGCTGACAGTGAAAAGAAAGAGTTGGCGGCTCATTTTTTAAACTTCGGTTATACGGAAAAGGGGCATATGCTGAATAATTTTGGAATAGAAGGTCAGACATACCATATGGAAAATGATTATCCTAGATATACGGAACTTGTGACAAACAATGTAGAGGGACTTTCCATGCAGCAGGTGCTTTCCAGCTATGCCGGACTTGATTATTTAAACTCCTACAGACAAGACTACCGGTATATTCAGCAATATTATAATATGCCGCAGCAGCAAGCGGCACAAAAAATCTGGATGCAGACGTCAACCGACCATATCATGCCGACCGTCTCTTTAACAGAAGCGGAGAGTAGTGAATATGCTCAAATCATGACAGAGATAACTACATATCAGAATGAAATGTATCTTAAATTTATTATGGGTGCAGAACCTATTTCAAAATTTGATGACTACATGAATGCGTTAAAAGAAATGGGAATAGAACGGGCGATTGAGATTAAGCAAAATGCTTACGATAGATTTTTAAACAAATAAATCATAGATAAATGTATTGATGGGGAGAAATGATGTTTAATAAGCTGTTATCTCGAAAAAATAGTGTCATTCACAAATGGTTCATTTCATATGTCGTTGTGTTTTTAATACCTATTCTGATTAGCGTATTCGTATATGGTTATATGCAGAGTTCTCTCAGGGAACAGATTAAAAACACAAACCAATTGGTGCTGAATCAATTGATTCGTGAGTTTGACAATATCGTAATGGATATGGTTGGCGTTGGCGACCAACTGGAACTGAATAAAACAATTAGAAGCTATGCTTTTTCAAGTACAGAAAAAGAAAATTTGAAGCTTCTGAGTCTCAACGAAATTTCCGGTGAATTGAAAATTTTTGGGAAAAATACAGACGCGCATTGTTTATATCTGTATTGCAGCGATATGGATATGGTGGTAACGAGCAGCGGCGTTTATCCCAGTAAATATTTTTATTCCACTTATGTCGGAAGTGATATGAGTTATGAAGGTTGGAAGAAAATACTGTCGCAAAAGCATTATTCTGAATTAGAACTTTTGCAGTTTCAGTTTAATGAGGATACTTCTACAGACGGTATAGCGTATATCAAAACGCTGCCTGCGGACGCAGCGAATGGTAACTATATTACGATGTGCATGATGTACGATATGACGGATTTTCGCAACAAAGTGAAAAACAGTAAGTTAATTGACAATGGTATTATGTTTGCCATTGATAAAAATAATACGCGTATTCCGATTGTCAATAACACAGCGAATGAAATTGAACTGGAAGAGCTGCAATCACAGGAGATATCAAACGACAAATTTGTCGTTTCGGATACGCCTTCCAGCCTGATGAATTTGAAATATGTGAGTATTATGCCGTGCGATACGGTTGACAGCCAGATGAAATATATTATGTGGATTATTATTGTCAGTATCATAGTGGTAATCATCATCGGCTCCTTTGTGATTTTCTACTTGGTAAGGAAAAATTATAAGCCGATTGTGAATCTGTTTTCAGCATTAAAGTTAAAATATACCGGCGAGGAAAATGAATTTTCGTTTTTAAATGATATCATTGACAAAACAGTTTCTGAGAATCGTGAAATTTCCAGTAAACTGGAGGAACAGCAGCAAATTGTACAAAGTTCTTTTTTGAGACGGTTGCTCATTGGCGGTGTGGATTATGATGCGCCAATTGAGGAAATTTTAAGTAACATGAATATTTGTATGCCATATAGCAAATATGTCCTTCTAATGTACTATGTGGACAGTTACGGTGACTTTTTTGAAGGAGCGAATTCCCTAAATGAATATAAAAGAATCGAACGGATTGATTTTGTTTTTAAAAATATTGTTGGAGAATTGCTGGGCGAACATTTTAAACATGTCTCATTTAATGACGAAACGGTAACCTATTTTCTGTTCAACTTTGAAAATCGAAAAGATACACCCAAAATTTATGAACTCGCCAAAAAAAGTCAGAAAATTATTTTTGATAATTTTAACATTCAGTTTACCATTGCCGTAAGCGATATACATGATAGTTACCGAGGGATTGCAGAAGCCTATCAGGAGGTACTGGAGGCAATTAAATATAGGTCGCCAGCGAGCGGAGAGTTCATTGCATTTGAGGATATCAGACAGGAGGATAATAAATATAAGTATTATGAAAGCATGGATGAAGAAAATCTGATTCGCGTTATCAAATCCGGAGATGCTGCATGTGCAATTGATATTATTCAATCAAATCTTGCGCTGGATACCTATTCTTTAAAAGGCAGAAGGCGTGTTATCTATGATATCATCAAAATTTTAATTAAGCTGATTGATGAGGCGATGCCGGAAGGATACAGCAATTTGGCATTAAGAGATAGTTTAATAGAGGTATTATTTGAAAATAAATCGGTTGCGGAAATGGAACAGATTGTGTACGCCGCGATTGAAGATTTAGTACAATTTTTTGACAATGACGATAACAATAATATTGTGAGAGAAATTGAGAAGTTCGTAAACGATAACTATATGAATCCAAATATGAATATCGCCATGATCGGAGAACATTTTTGTTTGTCGCCTGCCTATATGTCAAAGTTATATAAGCAGGGCAAAGGAATTGGATTACTGGACTATATGAATAAAACGAGGATAGAACACGCGAAACTTCTTTTGCAAGAATCCAGAATGAATTTAGAGGATATTGCCATTCAAGTGGGCTTTGCCAACAAAATTACCTTTATGCGGGTGTTTAAAAAATATATGAGAATGACGCCGGGAAAATATAGGGAAGTGCACCGACTGGAATAAAGGAAATGGATTTTAGGATAGATGAAACAGGAATGATAATGTGAGGAGGAATTTATGATGAAAATGGGAAGGGTTAGTATTTTGATAGTGTCGTTATTATTGGCATTGCTGGGCAATGTCTCTGTAACGGCAGAAGAAAGTCCGGTAGCCCCTGAGACTTTCGATATACAAGATACAAAATATGAACAGCCGTTGGCGACGCTGCACGCGTTTGATGTTATGCTTGCGTACAAGGAGGACGCATATAACCCCAATCAGGCAGTTACACGAGGAGAATTTGCAAACGCAATTGCAGGATTGCTTATCGATATCGGTACGGACCAAATTGCAATATTTGGGGACGTGCCGGCGGATAGTGAATTATCCAAAAATTTGGCGAAACTATATGGACGCGGCATTATCAGCGGAACAGGAAAATGGACGTTTGAACCTGATGATGTGATTACATATCCGGAAGCGGTCAAGATGTTAGTATCCGCGTTGGGATATCATCATTTAGCGGAACAACTGGGCGGATTTCCCTATGGATATTTGCAGGCGGCAAATAAAATTGGATTGGAAATTGATACGAAAAATAAGCAGGGAAACGGACTGACCTTGGGAGAGATGACCTTGCTTTTGTATAAAGCTTTGGATATTGAAGTGCCGCAGATGAAAATGGTAGGTCCCACCGTTTCCTTTATTACCACACCAGGAGAAACTTTGCTCTACAAAGAACGCGGTATCTATAAGGCGAGAGGGTTTGTGGACGGCAACGAATATACCGCGATAAACAGAAAAAACAGTAGCTTTAAAAAGAACATCATTTCCATTGACGGAGAAGAAATGGAGACTGATTTTGCGGACATCAATCAATATCTGGGATACAATGTCATCTATTATTACAGAGCGGATAAGGGTGATAGCAAACGACTTGTGTATCTGTATCCTGATAAAGGCAGAACCAATGTGATTGATATTCCGGCGCCGATGATAAGCGCCGCGACCACCAAGAACGCCATTTATTATTGGGTGGACGATTATATGGATAGGCAAGCATGGAAAGCGGATGTCAGTTCCACAGCAAGTGTGATTTATAACGGCGTTTACTGCGGCAAAGTACATCTGCTGGAGGAAAAATATTTAAAACCGAACGTTGGCAGCTTGAAACTGATTGACAATGATACGGACGGACTGTATGACATTATCAGTGTAGAAAGCTATGAAACGGTTTTTGTAGACAGTGCGCTGAAGTCAGACGAAATCATTGTAGATAAATATACCGGAAAAACCTATGAACTCAATACCATAAGTGACGGAATCAGACCTGTTATATTGTTGGGCAGCGAAATAGTTGATTTTTCGAGTATCAGTAAAGGGTGCGTTGCTTCCGTTGCGAAAACCATGGACGGTCAAATCATACGTGTTTTGATATTGGAAGATGAAGTAACCGGTGAAGTGAGTGAAATTTTTGATAATGATGTTGTGATTGACGGCATTCGCTACACCATTGCTGAAAGCTATCTGGAAGCAGTACGGACAGGCGCTAAGGATGCAAAAGAAATTCGGGTAGGAACATCGGCTACATTTTATCTTGATTACAATGGTTATATAGCTGCGGTTGGGGACACGCAAAAAACTGATAAATATGGATATTTGGTAACATATGCAAGTTCGGCGCTTGGTAAAGTGGAGTTCAAGATTTTCGGCGATGACGGCAGAATGCACATTTTGGATACCGCCAAGAAAATCAATGTAGACGGACGTTCGCTTACGCCAAGCGAGACCGTTCAATATTTGCACAACAACAAGATAACGGGCAGCACGGCAGTGGCATATAAAGTGAACGGCGCGGGTGAACTTTCATTTTTAGATACGCCAGTTTTAGGTGCAAATGAAACGGCAGACAACAGTTTGACATTAACAAACCCATTAACCAAACGTATGTACAGAGATTATACACAAGGGTTCATATTCAGAAACGGAGAAGGAAATGAATCGTATGGAGAATTTTTCCTGCAAAACAACACTATTATATTCAGCATACCGCCGGATGAAACGGCAGATGATGAATATAAAATCATAAAATCCGGCTCCTTCCAAAGGGATTCCTTTTATTTAATGGAAGCGTATAACGCGAATGAAGTGGGCAAGGTGAAGCTGGCTGTCTTGAAGATAGATGAAACGAATAGTTCTATTGTTGAGGAGGATAACGAAATCGGCGTAGTGACAAAAATTACAAAAGCTTATGATGAAAAACTAGGCGCTATTTCAAAAATCTATATGCTGTATCAAGGACAAGAGGTGGGCTATTTAACATCAGACAAATTAAAAACAACAAAGTATTTGCTGTATCCATCGACTGCTGGGTTAAATGTGGCAAAAGTGGAGCAAATACCGTTTAACGAAATCATTCCCGGAAGCATTGTCCAATTTTCGTTAAACAGCGCGGGAAAAATCAATGAACTGCGCAAGATAACGCCGCAGGAAAGCGAACTTTCCTTCAAGGAGCAGCATTCATGGATTACAAGGCGGCAGATGTATGAAGAAAAAATTTATGGAACGGTTGTCGCCAGAGATAACGACACCTTTAAGATAAATGCCAACGGAACAGACTATTTATATCGGATACCAAGCGGCACAACAACTTATATTTTTGATACCAAGACAGGGGAAGCATCTCTCGGTTCAACTGATGATATTATCGGTTCAGAAACAAAGGGTTCCCAAATATTTGTCATCACGCGAAATGTTCAGGTGCGTGCAGTCGTTGTATACAAATTTGAAACGGAGGAATAGAAAATGCGGAACAAAAAAATAGGCAGTATTCTTTTAGCTGTATTTTGTATGGTAAACTTGATGACAGGCGTCATCGTCCATGGTGAAATGGGAGAAGCGCGTTATGTATCGGCAGACGGCGCATTTGACAGAACAGACGCCGAATATGTGGACGGTGCGCTGCCTTCCGTTGCCAAAGGTTGGACCTATAGTGGAGGAACTTCTTTAACATGGGAGTTCGGCGTCGGCGGAAAGGCAGCAACCGACAGAAGTGCAAAAATTATTGGTGGCAGCGGTAGTCTGAACTTCCAAAAGAGATTGGAGGGAGACGAAGGCAGAAACGTTGTTCCCGAAGGCGGATATCAGGTAGTGGAATTTAGTGTTTATTCTGAAGATATCGGTATTGAAAAACGTTTGGAACTCAAGAGCGGAAGCAATTGGTGGACAAACGGCGGTAAACAGACAATGAGGATTGGCGGCAATAGCGATTCACAAGCATTTATATTGAATGCCACTAATATCCCGACAGATACAATTCAATTTAAAGAAAAGAAATGGTATACAATTACCATGATTTTTCAGGAGGGGTCAACGGATTACAAAGCATATATAAACGGTATTCCGGTTGGGACATTTAAAGGTCATGTGAGCGGGGGCTATGCAGGTATTGATACAATAAAATTTTCGCTGCCCGGAAATGCAAATGCAAATTCCTTGGTGCTGGACGATATGAAAGTATATGATTTAACAGGCGAAACAGACGGCGATGCAACGGTTTCGGAATGTACTTATACTATGGAAGCGGAGAATATTTCGGAGATTCCATATCTTACAACAGCAGCGCAATTGAAACAGGGGATTACCACAAGCAAGACAGGTGCAAGTGTGAATGTGGAATCCAAAAGTGGAATCCAACTGACGGATACCGACTATGTTGAAACAGGTATGATAATGGTGGTAACGGCCCCCAATGGTGTTACCAAACGCCGATATACTTTAAATGTACAACCGGAATCCGGCGACAATTCCTCCAATGCCAAAGCAAGCGTGAACAATGTTTTAGCAGGAAACGCCATTGACGATGACAAGACATCCTGCTGGGTAGGGAATTGGGACACAAAAGAAGAAACTTGGATTAGCGTAGATGCAGGAGAACCTACAGAATATAACTCTATTGCTATTACCGGCGAAAATATTTCGGAAGATATTGGGCTTATGATTTCTGATGATGACGCTGATTATCAGCAGGTTAGCATTTTGGGAATGGAACGGGAGGAAGCTGAAAACAAAGCGACCATTTCTTTTGAAACGCTGTCAGCAAGGTATTTTAAATTGGTTATGCCGGACAGTGCGCGTCCACCGAAAATTTATGACATTGATTTTATCTATACCGATTATACACCGGAGATAAAAATCGAGGGGAAATTCTATGCAGGGTTAAAACTAAAAGGTGTATATCAATTCTTTGATTTTGACGAAACGGTGGAGGGCAACAGCTGTGCATACAGATGGCTGGTGTGCGAAGGCGAAAGCGAGCAGCCTATTTCCGGCTCTGACAGCACAGAATATGTGCTGACGGAAAACGAAACAGGCAAAAAAATCAAATTTGAAATAACGCCTGTCAAAGGCGATACGCCAGGAAAATCCTATACCAGCGAGGCATATGGTCCTGTGCAGCCCAATCCGGCAACCGTGGACGCAGCTGCCATTAACATTGGCGTACCTGAAAGCGACTATGAGAAAATCAAAAAAGATTTAGTGCTTGCAACACAAGGCGCCTCAGGTGCAACAATCAGCTGGGAATCCAGCAATCCGAATGTCATTGCAACGGATGGCGCGGTACTGCGGACAACAAAAAATGAACCGGTGACGCTGACCGCTACGGTTTCTTTTGAGGACGGTCCTGTCGTGAAAAAACGCTTTGATTTAGTTGTTTTGAAAAAAGAAGTTGCCAATAATAATACCGGTGGAAGTGCATCCGGCGGCGGAGGAGGCAGAGTCACAAGCAAAGGGGAAAACTACGCTGTTCCGTATTATCAACTCGGACAGCAGGATATGACACCGTTCCAAAACCAGCAGCCGGCAGTAAAAGAATTTCAGGATTTGGACAGCGTTCCGTGGGCAAAAGATGTGATTGTGCAATTATATCATAAAGGCATTATCAACGGCACTTCCGAAACGGCATTTTCTCCCGAAAACAATATTACGCGGGCGGAATTTACTAAGATAATTGTCACTTTGTTTGATTTAAAATTGCAAAACGGTGCTTCGGATTTTACAGATGTGGCAAATAACGAATGGTATACCGACTACATTTATACAGCTGTGCAAAATGGTATCATCAACGGATATTCTGACGAAACCTTCGGTGTGAATGACAGCATTACGCGCGAACAGGCGGCAACGATTCTATACAGAGCGCTGAAGAAAAAAGGGGAAACATTAAAAGCGGAGGAAACGGCATTTTCCGACAAAGACAATATCGCTGATTATGCGGCGGAAAGCATAAATGCGTTGACATCGAATGAAATTTTATCAGGCAATCCTGATGGCACTTTTAACCCGAAAGGAAATACCACACGTGCTGAAACTGCAGTGATGGTATATCGGGTGTATACAAAATATTGTGAATAAAGGAGGGACAGCATTGAAATCTTTATGCAGTCTCATTTTGGCGGCTGTCTGCTTGTGTTCCGTCCTGCCTTCGGCCGCCGTATCTGCGACAGGTGATGCTACATTAAATATCGCGGCGGTGACAGGAGAAATGCGCAGCGAAAAAGGCGAAACAGCCGCAAAAGATAGTGATGCACTGAAAGCCGTTGCTGACGGAAATTGGTCTACGCAGTTTTTTGCTTCGTCCGACACGCAAAGCGGCAATATTATGGCGGAGTTGTCCGCTCCTGCCACGATAAGTCAAGTGATTTTGAAACAGGGAAACAGCGTGAGAGAACTGACTTGCAGTGTTGATGTTTCGCTTGACGGTAAAGTGTGGGAAACTGCGGTGCAGGCTGAAAAAACAAAAAATCCCATCATTGCATTTGACGTTGACTATATGCAGGCATTATATGTGCGATTCAACATTTTGAAAATTACGGCAGTAGGACCCTATAAAGGATTTAGCATCAGTGAATTTGAAATTTACGGCGAGAGTACAGAAACGGACGGGGAAAACAGCGGTGCGGTACAAGAACCGCAGAACAATGATTTTTATCATCAGCATCGATATGACTATATTAGTGAAGACCAGATTCAGTCAATCAAGACGTCACTGACCGGCGGTATAGCCATGGCAATTAACAACGCCAAAGCGATTGTGGATACGAATAAAGTGTCCATAGACAGTCAAAACAGCAGTGTGGCACCTAGAATCATAGATGACATCATGTATGTTCCGTCGAAATTCACAGCGGAGCGACTGGGTGGTACCTATGTGTTTGACAGTGAGACGGAAACAGTCACCATCAGCAGCGGCGACAACCGTGCACAGTATCGTGTGGAAACGGCGGTACGGTCAGATGATGCGCAATATCATTTGGTTTCGGCTGAACCGGATATAGAAGAAATTATGCTTGATATAGAAGGTGTTTTGTATCTTCCGGCGACAGCGTTGGCTGAATTACTCGGAAAACAATGTTATACGGACGAAAGAGGTTTTGTTGTCATCAGCAATGATGTGTCCATTTATGAGTTTGAAGCAAAGACAGCACTTGATACGGAGCGGAATCTTTCCAATTGGGTTGTAAATCGAATTGTGTTTGACGGAGCGGACGAAAAACAGATATTAAAAGACTTCAGCAAGACCGGCATGAAGGGACAGCATCCACGCGTTTTGGCAAATACGGATAAAGTGAATCAAATGATTGCGCTATCAGGGACAGATGAACGCATGAAAAAATACTACAATGATATTATTCAGCAAGCGGATTCGCTTCTGCCGATAGAGCCGCCCTCTTACCAAAACAGAAATCAAACAATGAACAGAATCAGAATACTGGCTATGGCGTATCAGTTGACAAAGGATTCTAAATATGGTGCGCGCGGCTGGAAAGAAATTGAATTGTTATGCAGCTATCCCAATTGGACGCCTGCGGAAGTGTTTGATTTGTCCTATTACAGCAAAGCCGCGGCGCTTGCCTATGATTGGTTTTATGATTATATGACGCCACAGCAAAGAAAGACATTGAAAAATTCAATGGTAGAGAAGTCATTGAATGTTTTTCTGTCAGCGCATCAAACTGCCTCACGCGGTGGGGAAAACGGCGGAAATGATACCCACCATGTTATCATTAATACGAATCATAACATCACCCAAAATACAGGGGCAATTATGCTCGCTTTGGCATTGCTGGATGAAAAAGACGTTACGGACAAATGTGCCGAAGTGATTGCATCGGCGCTCAAAGGGATTGAGTATTATTTACCTTATATGGCAATGTTCGGTTCGGGAAAAGAAAGTATTTACTATTGGTATTACCCAATGGAATCAACTGTCGAAACAATTCGTTCCTTAGAAGGTATTTTGGGCAGCGATTATGGTATCAGTAATATGCCGGGCATGGAGGTAACAGGAAATTTTCCTATCCATATGACAGGCTCCACCGGCATGGCGTTTAACTGGGGAAATGCACAAACGGGCTATTATGTTTCTTCTGAGGTAACTTGGCTTGGCAACCGTTACGGCGACAAAACATTATCTGCCGCCCGCATTAACGGACTTGAGGACAGAAATATTTTGGCGCATCCCTATGATTTGTTATATTATGAACCTGAAAAATTAGATACCGATTTCCTTCCGACATTGGATAAAACCTTCGGTCGGACAGAAAGCGTGGGAATGTTTAGCGCGCTGCGTGACAGCAATGCTTTATATGTTGGCTTAAAGGGCGGATATAATAATGACGTTCATAATGCATTGAGCACCGGAGCCTTTGTATTGGACGCACTGGGAGAACGCTGGGCGTGGCTGATTGGACAAGAAAACTACAATGTGCCGGGATATTGGAATTACAGCGAGAACGGACAGCGGTGGACATACTACAGAATGCGCGCGGAGGCGCAAAATGCTTTGGTGATTAACCCGGGAGATAAGCCTGATCAGTACCCGTTTGGTTATTCCAAAATTGAAAAATTTGAAAGTAAGCCAAGAGGCGCTTATACTATCATAGATGCAACGCCGGCATTTGCAACTGATAATAAGGTGAAAAAAGTGCGGCGCGGCGCATTTTTAACCGAAAACCGCACAAAGGTGATTATTCAGGATGAAATAGAAGCAACCAATTCCAATTACTATTTTATGATGCAAACGCAAGCAGATATCCAAATTCAGCCGGACGGAAAAACTGCGATATTAGAACAAAACGGCAAGAAAATGTTTGTAGAACTGCAATCAACCAATCCAGACGCGAAGTTTACGACCATGGACGCTGTGCCGCTATCCACTTCGCCGCATCCGGAACAAAATTCTCCAAACAATGGTGTTCGCAAACTGGTGGTCAATGCGAAAAATACGAACGACTTAACGGTTTCGGTGATTTTCACACCAATGACAAACGAACAAAGCAATATTACCTCCGCCAAAATGGTAAGTATGGATAATTGGGAAATTCCGGACGGAGAGTTGAAAGCAATGCAACTGGAAAGCTTGACGGTAGACGGAAAGATGATTGAAGGATTCGCGCCGAACCGAACAGATTATAAATTATTCCTGCCATATGACTATCCGGACACCATTCCGGAAATTGCAGCAACATCGGAATTTGAAACCACTGTCACGCTGCCGACGGAACTGCCCGGAACAGCAACCGTGACCATGACGGATGCGGAAACAAACCGTACTGTCATCTGCAATATTCTAATGCAGCGGGAACAAAATATCGGCGTGAAAGCAAGTGCAGTGCCTGAACCCGAAAATCCACCGACCAATACGCTGGACTATGATTTGGGAACGCGATGGGCGGCCGAAGGAGAACAATGGATTGAATATAATTTAAAAGAATCGGTACAGTTAGAATCTGTTTCAATTGCATGGGCTTCCGGAAATGCGCGCAAAGCAATATTTGATATTGAAGTTTCCGATGACGGTGAAAACTGGACAAAAGTTTGGGGCGGAGAAAGCAGCGGCGCAACGCTCGACTTTGAAGAATTTTCGTTTAACGCTGTGCAGGCGCAATATGTGAAAATTGTCTGCCACGGAAACAGTTCCAACAAATGGAATAGCATCAATGAAATTCAATTCAAATATAAAAAATAAATGATACAATCCTGCAGATAGATTCCTCTCCTTTTCACAAGGCGGGGAACCTATTTTGTTCAGCGAATATAAGGGGTTTTTGAAGGGATAAGGAGTTATGCAATGAACAGTGATGTAAAATTTAAGTATGAAAGCAGACCGCAAACAAAATTATGCATAGATGGGGCGGAACCGATTCGTAAGGTGATGTACAGACACATCTCCATGGAAGAATTGAGGAAAGAATTTCATCAAAAAAATACGGGACATCCGCGTGTGCTGGCAACGAGTGGAGATTTTGAAGATATTATTGCAAGAATAAAAACCGATGCCAGAACAAAAAAGTTTTTTGATGAAGTTGTGCGGGAAGCAGAAGAACTTTTACAAACACAGCCGCCGCAAACACCGGAGCGGCATCTCAGCACAGAACGATTAAAAAATTTTTGCTTGGTATACCGGTTAACAAAGGAAGAACGGTTTGCAAACCGCGCATGGCAAGAAATGGAGAGAATGTGTAGTTTCCAGACATGGTCGCCTACTGAAAAACTGGATATGGGGTACATATTAAAGGGCATGGCAATAGGCTATGATTGGCTATTCGATTTTTTATCTTGCGAGCAGCGCGAGATAGTAAGAACCGCGATTCTTGATAAAGCCTTGCTGCCCGAACGTAAGGTTTATCAAAATCCTTATGAAGAAGGTGTGGACGCACATTATATTTTGCAAAACACGAATCATAACGTATCCATAAACTGTGGGCTGATGATGGCAGCGGCGGCACTGTTTGATGAATGCGAGGAGGTTTGCAGCGAGATTATAGAGAGTGCATTATGGGCGCTCGAAAACTATCTGCCGGAATTTTTGGAATATGGCGCCGGAAAAGAAGGGGTATATTATTGGTATTGGCCCATGGAATCCACAAATGAAATCATGGGTACCCTGCGGGCGACTTTTGGGACAGACTATGGTATTAGCTGTACGTCCGGAATCGAAAAAACAGGCTATTTCCCTATATATATGACGGGTGCAACGGGAATGGCATTTAATTGGGGAAACGGACTTCCCCAAATGTATATCTCCGCTGATTTATTTCATTTGGCAAAAATACTAAATAAACCGGAACTTTGTAAGTTAAGGTTGAAAGCAATGGAAAAATATGATATAACAGCAAAGGCATATGACCTGCTTTGGTATTCGCCGTGCGGCTACGATTTGTCAGAACTTCCCAAAGATGGATATTTTCAGCGCACGGAATCAGTTGGTATGTGCAGCGACTGGGATAACAAAAATGCACTGTCGGTCTGTTTTAAAGGTGGATTTAACAGTGAGGTTCATGGCAGTTTGAACACCGGTTCGTTTGTGTTGGACGCGCTGGGAGAACGCTGGGCGTGGCTAATTGGACAGGAAAGCTATGATGTTCCTGGATATTGGGATTATAGCGAAAACGGACAGCGGTGGACTTATTACAGAATGCGGGCGGAGGGTCAAAATGCTATGGTGCTAAATCCAAGTAATCACCCCGATCAGTATCCGCTGGCATATTCCAAAATCGAAAAATTTGAAAGCAAGCCACATGCAAGTTTTGCCATTATAGATGCCACACCGGCATTTTCAAATGATGAAACTGTGGCTTCGGCAAAACGTGGTTTTTATATGTTAGATAATCGGCAAAAAATAATGATTCAAGATGAAATACAAGCACAGAATGCAGATTATTGGTGGTTTATGCAAACAAAGGCTACGATTGAGATTGTGGCAGATGGTAAAACGGCAGTATTAGAACAAAATGGTAAAAAAATGATGGTATTTCTCCGGTCAAATGTACCTGCTGGATTTCAAGTGTTGGATGCAAAACCTTTGCCTATGTGTCCCAATCCACCGGAAAACAGTCCTAATGATGAAGTAAAAAAATTAACGGTGCATATTCCGAAGGCGAATGATATAACAGTTTCTTTGGTGTTTGTACCGTTAACCGATAGAATCGATATTGGGAGAATTCCTACTTTAAAGACTATGGATACTTGGCATATTTTATAAAAAATATGAAAAAAAGCCATTGACTTTTGAAATATCAAAATTCAAAAAATGGCAGTTTATTTTGCGAAGAAATATCTCGCAGTTTGTAATCGTCTGCTGTCATTATTATTTCTCAATAATGACAGTGGGCGGTTGATGCTTTAACATATGAGAACAATGTGCTCTTTACTTCGATCTTTTTGTACGACATGACAAGATTTCTTACAGCAAGCCTATGAGAGAACACTATTGACAAAGCTAAGATTTTGTGTATAATAAGGAGTAGAAGAGGAAGTGTGAGGGCAGATTATGGAAAGTAAAGTAGGAATTGTAGGAAATATAACTGAAATCATCGTACTTTTTTTTAATGTATTGATATATATGCAATTAACCGTTCTCAAAAAAGATAATCGTATAACGCGTTGTTTGATGTATGGCGGTTCTGTTGTAATTATAGGACTATTTTTTGTGTTGACATATACAGGTATTTTAGCAGAGGCTTTAGCATCATTTTTATGTGTGACGGTACCGAGTTTTTTGTTGTTTTTTGCGTTATCGAAATACAAAGATTTTAGGTTCTTTGTAACTTTTTGTTTTTTGGATACGATAACTTTTATTATCACGTTCTTTACAAGAGCGATTGACGTTGTATGCGGTATGATACCGGGCATTATTAGTTCTGTAATTGTTTGTTTGCTGATACTGATTGTTTATATAAAGGGGAAACCGTATTTTCACAGTTATCGAAAACTGATGGAAAATGTGAAAGATGGCTGGGAGACAATGGCGCTTTCCTCCTTTTTGATTTATATATTGCTTATCTTCACAGCAGCGTATCCGAAACCTTTAATAGAAAGAATAGAATATTTGCCGGTATATCTGTTTTTATCCATTACCGTTCTTTCATTTTATGCATTGTTTGTTGTAACACTCATGCACAAGAAAAAACTTTCCGATTTAAATGCACGATTGATGCAAGAAAAACAGTGGCATAAAATCGCTTATAGAGATGCACTTACCGGTCTGAGAAACCGCATGTCCTATATAGAGAAAATTAATGAATTGGAGAGGACACTAGAGAAAACAGATGTTATTTATGCCGTTATGATTGATATTAATAACTTCAAAAAAATCAATGATACATTAGGGCATCATGTTGGCGACCTGACTTTACAAAATGTTGCGAAGTTGCTCTCTGATGCTTTTTCAGAAGAACATTATACAGCATTTCGTATAGGCGGAGACGAGTTTGCAATTATTGCAAAAGATGTATCGGAAGATACACTAAAAGAGAAAATCAAATCTATCAAAACGGCTGGGATGGACTCTGACATTGGTTGTCCGCTTTCGGTGGGATATTCTGCAGTGGATTTTGAACAAGATAATATTATGGAAAATGCGTTCATCCGTGCTGATAATGCAATGTATAAAGATAAAGCAAAATCAAAAATGTATCAGGAGAACAAATAAATAACGAAAATACAACACCTTCAGATATTATGACAATTGTCATAA
>JAAWTG010000088.1 GCA_022801925.1 Clostridia bacterium
CCAATTCGTATATTCTACCGTCATATGGATCACCTCTTTTTCTTTAGTATAGCATAGAAACAATAGGATATCCACATAAACTTGTGGGTCAAGTTAAGGTATTAAAAGTGGGGAGAAAGGTACTTATCAAAAAGGACATTCTGGAACTGTTTATGACGGTGAATGAAGGAAGGGATTTGCGGGACAAGGGAAACGTCAAGGCTGTCACAAGAAAGGCGGTTGTATAAAAGGCAGGCTCACAGTTACAGTGAACTTAAAAAATACAATCATTTTTGAAAAATGAACTCAAAAAATGCAGTCACTTTTAAAGAATGAACTTAAAAAGTAAGTTCACTGAAAAAAACTGTGGGATATGTTCCGCAAAAATGAACTTAAAAAATGCAATCACTTTGAATAAAGTCAGTTGACCGCCGGAAACAGCAGAAATGTAATTCAGCATAACCAGTGTATTTGGGACAGATAAGGATAACAAAGACGGGCAGAAATAAAAGGATTGCTAATAAAACAAGCATAAAGTAGCCGGAAAATTGTTTCCAATATGCTGAAAGCACATTTTGCTGAATACCCTCGGAGAGCCCCCGCAGTATTGGCGAAGGCAATGGAACATTGACTTTGACAATACTGCTAGGGGGTTATCATCTATGGCGGAGCCAAGATGATAACCGCACTGCTTTAACACGAAATCAGGGAGGAAGGACATGGGAGAAATCTCTTTCAGCAACCATATCAGCAACAAGAAAAGTGCAATCAACAGCAAAGCAAAACTCGCCGGAGTTGCAAAACACAATCTGAGGAAGTATCATTCGCAGGATTACAGTAGGGATAACATCACGCTTCTTTATGGGACAACCAATCTCATGCAGGACGTGAAAAATGTTTACCGTAGAGAGTTTGACGCTGCCCTGCATGAATACAATGCAAAGCAGACAAGACCGGAAAGACGGATTGGCGATTATTTTGAACATGTGTCCGAAACGGAACAGGATATGGCGGTGGAAGTCATCATACAATGCGGGGATAAAAAATTCTGGGAGCAGAACAGCGGGGACAAAATATTTATGAAACAGGTCTATAAGCAGCTCCTTTTGAAACTGCAGGAGTATCTGCCGGATTTTAAGATTGCAAATGCGGTAGTCCATTTTGATGAGGCAAGCCCGCATATGCACGTTGTAGGTGTTCCAGTAGGGAGAGGGTTTAAGCGTGGCTTGCCAACAAAAGTGTCAAAGCGGTCCGTATTCACGCCCCAAGTCCTGTCGGAAGTTTTGCAGGATAAAATGCGGGCAGACGCCAACCACTATATGAAAGCTATCTTCCAACAGGAAGTAAAGGAAAAGAAAAAGGGAAAAAACCATGACCTGACGGTTGCGGAATACAAAGTTGCAAAAGAGGAAGAAAAGATTGAAAAACTATCAACGGATAAAATAGGACTGGAGGCTGACATTCTCGTTCTGAACCATAAAAAGTCCACTACGCAGAGGGTATTGGACGAATTGGACGGGGAGATTGAAAGTTCCAATATCTTTCTGAAAGCACTTCAAAAGATAAAGCAGTTTATACAGTCATATCTTCCCTTTGCGCCGCTGATTGAGGAATTTGCGAACCATGTGGAGCGTGGGGCGGATATAGAGGCAGGAAACAGCTTTCGCGGCTTGCTAACCGCACTTGGGGAGCTGCTCAATTCATTTAAGGAAATCATAAAAGACGGGTTATGCTGGTTTCCCCGCCTTATGCGGTGGCAGACCTCAAAGGGCGAGGTTTCCCCTGTGTTTGAAGATAACAGGAATGAAGGGTACTGTTATCGGTTGAAATCCTATATGGATATCCATACAAGGCAGGAATACCCAAAGGAACTAATACAGCCGGAAATCAAGCCGGAAAACCGCACAGGGACAATAGAGCAGTTAGCGCAGAACGTGGAGGCTGTCGAAAAGCAGGTACAGCTTATGGGTGTAAAAATGAACCGGAACCAAATGTATTAGACTTAACCAATTATAAAGCAGTAGACTTAAAACTAAAATCTCTTGTAATGCGCAAAAGGACACTTTCATTCTTTGAAAATGTCCTTTTGGCATATACAATTATTCAAATTCTTTTACTTCAGATGCAAGCCTTATTTCGTCCTGCAACCCCAATCTGTAAGCGGCTGCACCATATGCTGCGTCGCAATCGTTGGCAGTTGAAATCGCTTTGTCAACGATTGCACCCTGTTCTTTACTTAGCTCCGCATTATCCAGTCTGTCAAATGCCTTGTCCTGCCGTTTCAGCGTATATTGGTAGTCCTTGTTTTCCCTGACGGCTCTGTCTAAGGCTTTATGAGTCTTTACCCGCACAAGCAAGTCCAACAGGCTTCCCATTTTCTTTCCCATTTTCCCCACGCTTTTACTCCTTATAAGTCTTTCAGTACATCTTCCAGTTCTTTCGGGTGGTTCGCCCATGCCTGCGCTTCTTCGTGTGGCACTCCTGCCTTTGCCAATGCCATATAGAGAATGACTTTGAAATAAAGTTCCGGCTGTGTGTCATAAAGCCATTCAAAGTATTCTTTGAGTTCATCAAGGGATATTCCTATATCGGGCTTGTCTGCCGCCTTTCCCTCTCGTCGGTCTGCTTCTGATCCGCAAAGTTTCTCGCGCACCTGCTCCCAGTCAAAATGTTCCCAATCCCTGCTCCATACCTTTGTTGTTTTCACAAATTCCTCACTCCATAAGTCCGGCTTGCATTTCTCCAATATGCCCTCAATGCCTGTCTTCTCCGCAAAGCTGAGCCGCATATCTAAAAGTTCTTTCCGCTTTTCTTCCGGCAGGCATTTCAGTATATCCGCATAGTCCATTTCCTCCATTGGCGTACCGCTCGCAATGTTAAGGAGCTGCGTATCCAGCCATTCTACCCAAAGCTCGTCAAACAAGCTCCTGCTATCATAAAATATATCGGCGTCGTCAAAGCCAAAAGGAAACTTGAAATATTGCAATTTTACAAAGCCGTATTTTCCGGCATTTAGGACAATCAAGTCCTTGTTTTCATAGAGTTCTGCAAAAGCGTCTGCCACTTTTTGGCAGTTTGTTTTTTCTTCGTCTGTGATATATCGTCTTTTATACATAGCCACTCCTTTATCTGATTATCTGCTGTCATGATGTTTTGCCATATATCCGGCTTAAAGAAATGTGTCACGCTCTGTGAAGATTTCTGCTGTTATCAGAACGCCGAGCCGGAAGCCACGCTCAAATTTTCTCTGTTCGTCATAACAGCTTTCCTCAAAGAGCGTGTCAACTAATTCCGTCAAGATATTTTTTTCTTCATCATTCAGTTTTTCGGCTAACTTTTCTTGGAGTTCGCTACCTTTGTCACAAAGTTGCTGATGTTCGGGGCTTCGCCCTTCCGTTCCGCTGTCTACACGAAGCTGGTCGGTTAAAAACGCTTCCAAAATCTTTCCCATTCTGTTTATCTGTCCTTTCGATTTCGTCCACAAGTCGCTTGCAAGACAGAGCCGGACAGTGTATAATATTTGTGCGGCTCGCCTTGTGCGGGTGGCATAGGGGAAGTGGTGTAAATACGTTTGCCAACGGCACCACTTCCTTTTACTTTTTTGCATTGAGAGCCTTAATGCCGTCACGCAATCCCTGTGGGCGTGATACGCCTGCCTGCTGACAGTATTTGTCTAACATTTGCAATTCATCTTCGGTCAGACGTACATCAACACGCATAGTCTTGGGATTGTCCGTCGTTGGTCGCCCTCTATGCTTTTCTGGCATACTTCCCTCCTTTCCTTGCCAACACAAACAGTATAATATATTACCGCCAATAATTCAAGAAATATTTTACCGCCAATAAATAATTTTATCTGATATATGACGCTGTAATTCTTAGAAAATAAAATGGGGGGGTGTTATCACTCCCCCAAATTGACAATTAGATATGTGCTTAGATATATTGTAAAAACACTTATGATTGTATGCTTGGCAATAAGGTCATTATAGTTTCCGACAATTTAGGAAATGCAGAGCATATTTCTTTAAGCCGTTCCTCATTGCAATCCAATAACTGTGACATTGTGGTAAGGTCATATTCTCTCCACATTAAAGCGGAGTTTTTCTGCGATAAAACCTCAAATAAATACTTATCTTCCCAATCATCAAACACAACTCCATTTTTCTTTAATGTATAGTACGTTTTCATATTTAGGGCATAATTATGTCCACATATGATGTATAAATCATGGGCTGTTTTGTTTTTAAGGTCATCTATGCTGAATATAGCGTTCTTAAAAAACATGGTATGCAACGCTGCAGGAAAATGACAATCACTAAATGCCTCTTTGATAGAAACTAATGAGCGTATCTGGATACCGTATTTTTCACATATACTGTCAAGTTCCGGCATTGTACCCTCCAGAATAAACGCA
>JAAWTG010000089.1 GCA_022801925.1 Clostridia bacterium
AAAAATGAGGGGCTGGCAAGGCTGAGGACGCAGGCTTGCTTTCGCAAGCCAAGGACGAAAACGCAGTCAGCAGCCATTTTTATTTTGGTCAGACGTGTTTACTCTTGTCAAGTGATGGTATCTATTATTGTATAATAAAATAGCGCAAATAGCAAGAGAAAATTTGTATTTTTCAGAATTTTTTTGTTTCCACATTATCCACATCGCCCTGCAATAACATCGTGGATAATGTGGATAACTTCGTGGATAACTATGAATTCTGGGCTTTTCTGTTACAAAAAGGTTACGGTTTTTGAGTTATGTAAATCAAATTCCTCCATTTACCATTGTATTTTTACCAATTGGTTTTCCACACCCTGTGGATAAGTCAGTGCATAAGTGATTTTCCGTGTCTTCCCATGTGGATAACTCTCGTCAAAACAAACCTACCGCAGAGCAAGGTTCCCCGCCCAAAAAACATTCCTATTTTTTTACAATTCCCGCCGTCCTTCAATTGCTTTTCCCAGCGTAATTTCATCTGCATATTCCAAGTCGCCGCCCACAGGAATGCCGTGTGCGATTCTGGTCACTTTAATGCCCAGCGGTTTCAGCAGGCGCGCGATATACATTGCCGTTGCTTCCCCTTCCACCGTTGGGTTTGTCGCTACAATCACTTCCTGCACGCCATCGGTGCAGCGCGCCACCAATTCCTTGAGTTTGATATCGTCAGGTCCAATATCGTCCATCGGCGAAATCGCGCCATGCAGTACGTGATACAGCCCTGTATATTCTTTGGTATTTTCAATAGCAATCACGTCCCGCGGTGTTTCCACAGCGCAAATGACCGAGCGGTCACGCCGCTCGCTGCTGCAAACCGCGCACGGATCTTCGTCTGTTAAATTCTGGCAAACACTGCAATAGTGAATCTGTTCTTTTGCCTGTAAAATGGCGTCTGCAAGCTGCTGCGCCGTAGACTGCGGCTGATTCAGCACATAAAACGCAAGCCGCGCCGCGGATTTCCGCCCAATACCCGGCAGCTTTGCAAACTCCGTCACCAGACGGTCTAGTGGTGCAATATACATGATTCCTTCCTCCTCCCCCCGTGAAAAGGGTCTGTAAAAAAGGAGATGTATAAACACAAGTTTTTTACATCTCCTTTTCGGTTTCTTTAAAATAATCCTGGCATACTGATTCCACCGGTGATTTTGCCCATTTCCTGTTCCGTCATTTCGTCCACTTTCGCAAGCGCGTCATTGACTGCCACCAGCACCAAATCTTGCAGCATTTCCACATCGTCAGGGTCTACCGCTTCCGGTTTGATAACCACTTCTGTCAATTTCTTTTTCCCTGTCACTTTTACCGTCACCATGCCGCCGCCCGAGGACGCTTCCACTTCTTTTGCTTCCAGTTCCTCCTGCATTTTTTCCATGTTTGCCTGCATTTTCTGCGCTTGGCGCAGCATGTTGTTCATATTTCCGCCGCCCGGAAAGCCATTAAATTTTCCTTTTCCCATTTTGTTATGCTCCTTTCAATCTCTTTGCAGCTGACGCTGCTTTATTGTATTTCAATGCCCTTTTGCTCCGCTTTTTCGCGCAGCGCCTGGTCACTTTCCTCCAAAACAAATTCCCGTTCCGTCTTAATCATGCGTGGCCGCCGTCCGCACACCTGTTCCACGGCGTCACCCAAAATTTTCTGATATTCCTCCTTGAGAAACATCGCCCCCAGTCCAAAGGTATCTTCCTTGTCCAGCAGAATCACCAAATCTTCTCCGTCATCTGCCGCCTTAGCAAGTCCAATCGCCGCGCCCAGCCCTTTATGCGTCTGTTTTATCACGCCCACGATTTCTTTCCATTTATCATGCATGGGTCCTGCATATACCACTTTTTTCCGGACGGCTGCCGGCTCTGCTTTTTGCGCCGCCACCGGCGCTGCTCCCGCCGGCGCTGCCATAGGCACGCCTTGTTCCAGTTTTTGCTCCAATTGCGCCACTCTGCTGACCAACGCTTCCTGTGTATCTGCATATTGCGGCATTCCCATTTTGGCAAACGCCAGTTCCAACAAAATCCGCGGATTGCTGCTAAAGCGAATTGCCTGTCCAGTTTGCGTCAGCACGGACACGCAATGAATCAACTGTTCTTCTGAAATACCTTCCGCCATCTCCTTCAACAATTCCATATGACTGCTGTCCACCGGTACCGCCGCCTCTGCGCCTTGCGTGATTTTACAAATCAACATATTGCGCAGCGCTTCCAGCAATCCGTCTGTCACCTGCGTAATAGATTTCCCTTTGGACAGCACTTCGTCCAGCAAATGCAGCGCGCTCGCCACGTCCGCTTTTCCGATGCTCTGTATCATGCGGCAGCTTACCTCAATGCCTGCAATCCCCAAAATATCTATCACATCTTGATAGGTCACCTGTTCTTTGCCAAACGCAAGGCAGCGGTCCAGAGTACTGATAGCGTCGCGCATAGACCCTTCCGAAAGCTGCGCCATCACGCCAAGTGCTTCATCTTCCACCTTCGCACCGTCTGCCTCGGCAATCTCCCGCAGACGCTGTTTCACGTCCTCCATGGTAATCCGCCTGAAATCAAACCGCTGACAACGCGACAAAATGGTTTCCGGCAGCTTATGCACATCTGTTGTCGCCAAAATAAACACTGCATGTTCCGGCGGTTCTTCCAAGGTTTTCAGCAATGCGTTAAACGCGCCAGTGGAAAGCATGTGTACTTCGTCAATGATATAGATTTTATATTTTGTAGACGCTGCCGTATACATGACTTCTTCCCGAATTTCACGGATATCCTCCACACCATTGTTGCTTGCGGCATCCATTTCTACCACATCTAAAATACTGCCGTCCAAAATCCCCTTGCAAATCTCACATTCATTGCAGGGACTTCCATCCACATTATTCAAACAGTTAATTGCGCGTGAAAACACTTTTGCTGTTGTCGTTTTACCCGTTCCGCGGATGCCAGTGAACAAATAGGCATGACCTATTCTCCCCATCAAAATTTCATTTCTCAATGTTTGTGTGATATGTTTTTGTCCGACAATATCGTCAAATGTTGTTGGTCTGAATTTTCTGTATAACGCTTGATAAGCCATATCTGCCGCCTTCCTTCCGAGTTCGGCCCGTCTTCATTTTTCAAACAAAAAAGCCGTACACCTTTCGTCGAACTACGACTGCGCCCGTAACAGAAACAACAAGCTCCGACCAGGCGCTCCTGCGGCACATGTGAAACACTGCTTATCGCTGCTCGGTTCCCCGCCTGACGAGGTTCACAGCTTCACATTGCGCAAGACCCGATCATCAACACCGCAGTATCCTGCCCGACAACACAAAAAAATAGCCCTCTAAAAGGAATTCGCCCTTGCTATAGCGGACTGCAAGTACAGGGCACCGCTACCGCCCCAGCTAGTACGGCTTATTTCAACGCAGGAATGAATCTGTCCTTTCATGAGAACGTCAAACCTCCTGCGCTCAAATACACTTCCAATGTTTCCTTATTATACTATACTTTTTCCAAAAAATCAACCCTTTTTCTCCGATTATATTTGCCAATCCTTGCAAATCACCCTTTATGCAGCGGAATGGTATTTTGCCGCTTTCACCAAATATCAGAAATTCTCACACATAATCCATTTTTTATTTACCATCAGAAAATAACGATTTAAAGTTATATCATTTTTTCGTTTTACAATCTTGTATATAAAACTAATAGTTTATTATATATTATCTTTTTGTACCCACATAAAACAAAATTTTCTCTCTATTTTCCGCATTTTATACATAAATTTCTTGCATTTTCTTTTCGTCTATAGTATACTAATAATAGTTTATTTTTCCATCTTTCGCATTTCTGTGTCGGACATTAAAAATCAACAACTTTCAGATACCAATCTATTTCTATTACAGAAGAAATAGCGCAGATTATTCTGCAATCATCATAAAACATCATTGAAAAAGGAAGGATGCATACCATGTTAGACAAATATGAAAAATATTATCTGCAAATTGGTCGCAATGTCGCATATTACCGTCGATTGAAAGGTTTGACGCAAGCAGAACTGGCAAAAATGCTGCAATGTGAAATCAGTTTTGTCGGTCAAATTGAGGCGCCCAACATCGCCAAAGCAATGTCGCTGGACATGCTTTTTAAAATCTGCGAAACATTGGATATTTTTCCCGCTGATTTACTGCATTTGCGCGGTTGGATGTCTACAGACCATAAACGCTAGCGGCTTTGATAATCTATACGCGCCGTTTCCATCATAGCTTTTTTGCTCTGTTAGAGTTTCTCTCTCCGGCTCCGAAACAAGCGGCATGTCAGCGCACAAAAAAAGAACCGGAAATATTTCCGGT
>JAAWTG010000024.1 GCA_022801925.1 Clostridia bacterium
AGTGCGATGCGCCGAGATAGGTTTTACATATATGTCTCCTATATACACTCATATATATTGTATCACAAAAGGCGTAATGGTTGCAAGACCATTACGCCTTTTGTGGGTACAAAAAATTACAAATTTATCATAGATGTATTTCATACCACTATTTTTTATGTGAATCCACACGCTTGACACCTGCATTCATTTTGTGTATAATATTTTGTGTATCATAGAATATAGAAAAAGGCAAGACCTCAAACGGTTATGCCAAAGAATTTTATGATTTAAAAATAACGCTATTGCTTTGGTTGGCTGGCGTTATTTTTTAGGACTGCTTTCTCCAACACATTCATTGTATCCTTGCTTCTCTTTGCTTTTATGAAATTTTATTCATGAATCCCCCATGCGCTGAATACATTGTAGTATATGACTGTTTCTAATAGGGGGCGGAGAAATTTGAAAATATTCGTTTTATCCAAGGATACATTAATTGTTTATTCCGTGGTGGTTATGCTGTTGCTCGGACTGATTACGTTTGGTGTGACCAATCCCAGCATTATCACCTCCAGCGGCAGCGGTAAGGCAGTGCCTATCTACAGCGTGGACACGACAGACAAAAAAGTGGCTTTGACCTTTGACGCGGCATGGGGCGATTCCGATACGCAGCAACTCATTGACATTTTGGGGAAATATAATGTCAAAGTAAGTATTTTTGTGGTGGGCGGCTGGGCAGACCGATATCCTGAATCTGTCAAAGCGTTCCACGCTGCCGGACATGAAATTTTGAATCATTCCGATTCTCATTTACATTTTAATGGGCTTTCCGCCGAAGAAATTGCCAGCGATGTACAAAACTGTGAAAAGAAAATTCAGTCTCTCACAGGCGAATCAAAAAACCTGTTTCGCGCACCCTATGGTGAATATAACGACACCGTCGTGAAAAGCGCACGCGACGCCGGTTTTGAAGTGATTCAGTGGGATGTGGAACCACACGCAACAGTTGGAAAGTATTGATATCAAACGTTTACGAAAAATATAATTTTCCTATCGCAATCAACAAAAGCGCGATAGGCTCAAGTTGCCTGTCGCGCTTTTATAACAAATATTAGTCCGTAAATCATTTGCTATATGATATCAAATCTTCGGTTTTAAACGTAGTATATCCCTCATAGTAGTAACTTGCGTCAATGCCCTTCATATAGACTTTCCTGCTATCTATATCGCTTGTCAGCGCATTTTTCAAGATATGCTTTATCTCAATATCCCGAATCGGGCTTCTCTCCATAGCAAGCAGGTAGTCCTCCTTGTCAACCTTGTTCCAATCGATAACCTTGCCGATTTCCTTTTTCAAAATCAAATCCAACCAAATCCGTGTGCTTCTGCCGTTTCCCTCACGAAATGGGTGCGCTATGTTCATTTCAACATATTTTTCAATGATTTCATCAAAATTTGTCTGCGGCATTTTATCAATGTTATCGAGTGCCGCCTGCAAATACATAAGCGGAGCAAATCTGAAATTGCCCTTTGCCATATTTACCTCTCTTATTTTTCCGGCAAAGTCGTAGATATCTTCAAACAAATACTTATGAATCGCAGCAAGTGTTTGGAATGTGCCAGGTGTCAAAGAATCAAGATGTCCGGTTTCAAAAAGTTTCAGCGCTTTTTGCTTGCTGTTTTTTTCTTCCTCCCGCGCAAGAGCGACAGACTCGGTTATTCCCAATTTATTTTCAAGCGCCATAAACAATCACACTCCATTCTACTATAGTATGCCATATCATCCATCAAAAATCAAGCCATCAATCATTTTTTTGATTGATGGCTTTTGTACCACTATATACATTAGTGACTTCTAAAAAGCCCTTTGCCCGAACTTCCGGACAACCTCGGCAACGCTCCTAATGCTGCGCCAATTCACCTCCGCGCTTGCCAAAAATTTTACTGCAAATTGTTTTGATGATTGCAATTGTATATTGAAACTCATTGGTTCTGCAAAACAACAAGGAACCTATCACAACCGGCAACAGGGCGGAAATCCCTGCGCAAATCAAAAATGAAACATATGCATTTATCACATACACCTGTCCGCAAATGAACGCGATTACTATGCATTCCAAAACTGTCGTCAATGTAAACAGCCCTATTTTTGCAAATATCCTCACGCCGTTTTGCTTCAGATACTTTGCATAAAAGATAATCAGTTTAAAAGAAAACTGAATCACATAAGTCACCGCTGTCCCTGCCAAAATTCCTGCCATACCATACATTTTCCCGAAAATAACCGATACAATAAGATTCATCACCGTGCCGGTTATAGCTATCCATTTATCATACCGAAACATTCCCGCTGCCGCCACCATACTTGAAATTGGAATGTCCAATGTCATGATATAGAGGTTCAGTATTAAAATATACACTGTCGTTCTGCCTATCAGCAGACCGTCTCCGAACGCAAGCGTGATAAACCGGTCAACCAGTCCTGTGAGACAGCCTGCACAGAAACTCGCTATCAAAAACATCATAAACAGCATTCTTTCCAGCACCACTTTGACGTGTTCCGGCTGTTCCACAGCAATCAGGTTTCCCACGCTGCCGCGCATTCCGCCCGAAAGCTGTTTTGTGACGCTTACCAACGTGTTAAAAATAATCGTATAATTGGAAAACAAACCTGTCTGTATTGTCCCGACAAACGCCGTTATCAAAATATTATCAGTCGATGTCGTGATAACACCCGAAAGTTTACCGACAAAAATATTTTTCACATCACGGAAAATTGAACGAAGTTCCTCCCCCGGAAGCCGTTCTTTCATCTCGTTAATATACGGATACTGTTTGTCAACATATTTGGAAATCAACATATTGTTCAACACGGTGCCGATAATTAGCAGAATCAAATAATATGCCAGTTCTCCGGTCATTTTTAAAACCACAATGCCGCCGATAATTGTTACCACTTTATAAATCAAATCAAAAATGGCAATCACATATTGCTTTTGGTCTGCTATCAACATAGAACGTTTATATGTGAAAAAATAGGAAGATGTTGTCTGCACCAGAAACAGTATAAAAATGAGCATGACATATGCGTTGCTATAGCTTACATCGCGCACAATCCATTTCATAAAAGGCAAAATACAGACGCCAATCAGCAGTATTGCCAGCGCAATCACTCTGTATACCATCTTATAGCAGTGCATGAGCCTTGCAATATGCAGTTTATCATTTCGGGCAATCGGTCCATACATGTGAAACACAATTGCCGTTCCTATCCCCAACTCCGCAAGCGACAAAAGCGAGATGATACTGGTCAAAAGCGCGTTTAACCCCACGCCCTGCTGACCGATTGTTTCAATCATCACTCTTCTTGAAAACAAACTGATAACACATACAATCACTTGCTGAACAATGCCCCACGCAGAGTTCCGTAACGTCGTAAAACTCCTCATTTTTCACTTCACCTTGATAATCCTTTTTATGATTTTACCCATTTGCAGCGCATACTTTTCGTATCTGTTCATACCTGCGCTGATAAATCTTAAAATAATGTTATATTTGTATAGCAAATTTAACAAGAAAAAATTTCTTTTTCTTGCATTCCATAAAAGAATACGTTTTTCACGTATCATGTAATTTTCCAGTTTCACGCTTTCAACCGCTGTTTTATACGGCTCTTTTTCTATCAGCGCCAAAAACTCTCGTTTCCGCTGCGCATGCGAAGCCGAATTATTCTTATGAAAAATATTCAATTCAAAATTATCCAATAGTGCTGTTGTGACACGGTTTTCCAGATACAGATTCCTCAAGGATTGGTTACCCTTGAACGTCCGGTTGATGATTTCCTCGCTATATTCCAGATATTTATCGGTGGTCTTTAAAATATCTTTATTGAACCGTCTGCTCGCCGAACCCTGATGTATCCGGTACAAATATAAATATTGTTCACTGAAATACACTTTCCCGCCGCTGGACAACGCCGTCACGACAAACAATCTGTCTTCCGCTTTGCGCAAATCCTCCAGAAAGCTCAGATGATTTTTTTTGATATAGTCCAGCCGGAAGATTTTTGTCGCTACCCCTGCCACAAGCGTCATATTGCCCGTACTGCTCGGAACGGCGCAAAGATGGCATACACACAAATTTTTCACGGCATGTGCACGAATCGGAACCGGCCTGACGTAAGCATTTTTTATAACCGGCGTCTCATTCCCTTTGACTGTCTTATAATTATAATAAATGACGTCCGCGTTCAGGTTTTCATTTTTCATGACAGTCTCATAAAACCCATCGCACAGCAAATCATCCGCGTCCAAAAAACACATCCATTTTCCGCTTGCCTGCTCTATGATTGTGTTTCTTGCAAAACTCACTCCGCGGTTGACTTCCAGTCCGATAAATATAATGCGTTCATCTTTTTCCGCATACGCTTTGCATATATCGGCGCTGTTATTTTCCGAACCATCGTCAACGATAATGATTTCAAGCTGATGGGCTTTTTCTTTTACCACGCTGTCAAGACAGGCTTTTAAATATTCTTCTTCCACGTTATACACAGGTATCCCTACGGTTAATATCTTATCCATAATCACAAAATCTTTCTGATTGCCTGAAATGTTCTTTCACAATGATTTGCGCTGCGCTCGCCAAAAAACCGTTCCACTCTTTCAACGTAATCCGCCTCCATTTTCATTCCTCTGCTTAATGTTTCACAAATATATTCAACCGTTTTATCCGCGCGTTGAAACACCGGACCGAATCCATCGGTATGACAATTAAAATATCCTCGTTTATACTGCGTTGCAAAAAAAGTTTCTTCGTCAAACTGCAAATATGCCAACGGCTTTTCCATATATGCAAAATCAAAAAATACGCTTGAATAGTCCGTAATGAGCATTGCCGATTCCATCAATAAATCCTGCACGTCACATTCCCCAAGCGTTTTTACCTCGATTCTCGGATTCTCCGTATGAAACAGTTTGGTATAGGGCTGCAATACATAGTGCAAATAAAAAACGACTTTAAAATCGTAACGTTCCAACGCCTCCGCCAACACATCGCTTGACAAAATCTCCATAAAAATTCGGTAGTAATCGCTTTTTTGAAACGTCTCATCGCTCACGCTGCTTAGAAAATAGCGCCATGTGGGCATGATTAAAATTTGCTTTTTGGTTTCATGCGTTTCACTCAACCGGTCATACCGGCACAATCCGAGCATTTGTATCACACCCTCCGGCTGCGAATAGTGGGCTGTCATATCCTCATATTCCGGAACAGCGCTGCAAACCATCAAGTCCGGGCGCGCTTCGGGATAGTGCAGTTCACTTAAATCATTTGCGGTAATGCCATGTCTAATCAGCACATTTTTTCCGCGCACCAACCGGAATTTATCCAATCTCATGAATCGGTATGCGTCAAAAGAACACCCCATGTAATGCGTGCTGATTCTCACCTTTGCACAGGCAAATGCCAGCATATGCCGGAAGGTATACGGCTCAATCGTTTTACCGAGTTTTTTTACCCTCTCATAATCCGGCGACTGTTTTTCTATGATAAACGCCGTATTGATTTCCGGCTGCTGTTTTGTCAGGTATCTGAAAAAATGCAGTCCGTTGTCCCGCGCATCTGTTTTCCGTTCCGCAATCAGCCATAAGTTTTTATAATATGGCAACTGTCTTGCGAATAACCCAATGACATATGCAAAAATATAGTATGCTGCATACCATGCATAAATCATGCCGCTCATCAGTTTTTTCATCACAGCCTCCAATACTGCCAGCCGAACTGTTTCGCTTCTTTTTTATCAGCAATGCCTTTTACATCTATCAACACTTTATTTCCCACCGCCCGAAACATGGCGTCCACCTCCGCTGCGGACAAGTTGCGGAAAATCGTATGCGCCACCGCCAAAATCATGCAGTCCGCATCTTTCACCTGCTGAAAATCTGTCATTTCAATTCCATATTCTTCCGAAACCTCCGCCGCATCTGCCATTGGGTCTGCAACAAGCGGCGATATTCCATATTCCCGAAGCCGTTTCACAATATCAATGACTTTGCTGTTGCGGATATCGGGGCAGTTTTCTTTAAAGGTCACGCCCAAAATAACAACCTTTGCATTTTTTGGCGCAAGTCCTGCCAAAATCATCTCTTTCACAGCGGCGTCTGCCACAAATGCGCCCATGGAATCGTTCACTTTTCTGCCCGACAGAATAATCTGCGAATGATAGCCAAGTTTTTCTGCCTGATAGGTAAAATAATACGGGTCAACACCGATACAATGTCCGCCTACCAGCCCGGGATAGAATCCCAGCGCATTCCATTTGGTATTCATTCCGGCGATGACTTCCTGTGTGTCGATTCCCATTTTATCAAACACGATCGCCAGTTCATTCATAAACGCAATGTTAATGTCGCGCTGTGAATTTTCAACCACCTTAACCGCTTCGGCGGTTCTGATATTCGACACGGCAAATGTTCCGGCTTTTATCACCATATCATACACCGCTTTTATTTCGCCAAGCGCTTCTTCGTCCATGCCGGAAACAATTTTTGTGATATTGTCAAGGCGGTGAACCTTATCGCCCGGATTGATACGTTCCGGCGAATATCCCACCTTAAAATCACTCCCGCACACCAATCCTGATTCCTGCTCCAAAATCGGCACGCATATATCTTCCGTTACGCCCGGATAAACCGTGCTTTCAAACACGACAACAGAACCTTTTGTCAAATGTTTTCCAACGATTCTGCTCGCTTCCTCCACCGGTAAAAGATTGGGCGTATGGTCTTGATTGATGGGTGTTGGCACCGCCACAATGTGAAACTTTGCCTCGGAAAGCCGCGCCGCATCGCACGTGAACGTAATCCGTGCTTTTTTCACCGCCTCGTCTCCGACTTCCTGCGTAGGGTCAATACCGTTTTTATATTGCTCTATCTTCTTTTCGTTCAAATCAAACCCAATCACATCGGCGCACGCGGCAAATGCAACCGCAAGGGGCATTCCGACATATCCCAACCCTGTCACGGCTATTTTTTCTTTTCTGTTTTTGATATCCTGAAAAAGCAACATACGCTTACCCTCCCTCCGGTCATTCAAATTTCTTGCCGTCCCTATAACCCTTCATTCCGTCTTTCATGACTGCATATGCCTCAAAAAAACGCATGTTCACACCTTTTAAAATCTGTTTTTTCACAAGCAGAAGCCGTAGGCATATCAATCGCGCAAATGTCCCTGAAATTGCGGCACAGGCAGCTCCCTTGTCATACAGATATTTTTTATCATATCCTCGAAACCAAGTGGACGGTCGCTCTTTTTTCATGTTTGCAATATAGATAGGGACTGCAAAAATTTTCAGTCCTTTGTCCAGACAATCTCTTAAAAACAATGTGTCTTCGCCCGACTGATACATACAGCCTCCGCCAAAACATGTGTTAAACAATATCCCGCGCGTTTTCACCGCGCTGCTGCGAACCGCAATCCGATAGGTGGCAAAACGCATAAAATTACGCCATCTCACGCGGAATTTTTTTTGAATCACATAATTTTCCGTATCGTCATATAAATTAAAAATCAACACATCTGCTTGCGGATTGTCGGCAAACGCTTTTTCTATCAACGCTTCATATCCGTCCACATATCTCACATCATCGTCCGCCAGCAGGCAAATATCCGCGTCGGAACACATCAGCGCAAGGTTGCGGTTGATACCCACGCCACAGGTATTTGTGCTAATCATTTGGGCGCAGAATGTATCAAAATGTTTTTTTTCTGTCTGATTCTGCCCGTTTTGGTTTGCAAAAATCACATCAGTCTGAATATTCATTTTTTCCGCCAGTGAAAAATCGTTTTGATTGATTGTTGCGCACAAAACCTGTACCTTGCTCACTTGTTTCCCTCCTTCAGGCCATGATAAGCCCATCAAATTCCTCTACCGCTTTTTTATTATCAAACTCACTTTTTTGAAATTGCAAATCATGAAATTCTTTTAACAGCGTCAACAACTCTTCCTGCAACGTATCGTCGTCATTCGACAACACCTGTCCTGCATCCGGTTCCTGCACCATTTCATATGCTGAGGCAGTATCCGTTGTCCATATCGGCGTTCCCAAAATCCGCGCTTCTCCAAAAACCATTGGCGCCGCCTCATCATAAGAAGGCACCAGCAATACGTCAGCCGCTTTCAGATGCGGATAGGGATTCTCCAACATGCCAAGCAAAATAATCTGCTGTTCCAGCTTATATTCCTTTATCAATTTTTCCGCTTTTTCCCAGTCGGGACCGTCGCCCGCAATTCTCCATACAAAATCAACACCGGCGTCTCTGATTTTCCCAAGCATGGGTATGATTCGTACAATGCCCTTTTCCCTTCGGAGCCGTGCGGCAGAAAATAGATTGATTTTTCCGTCTGTATAAGGCGCATCATACGCCTTGGAAAGCGTTGCAATTTGTTCACAGTTATAGCAATTATGGACGGTTACAACCTTGCTTTCCAGCTGCGGCGCGACCTTTAAAATCTGCTTTTTCACGGAATCCGATACCGCCGCCACTTTATCAAATTGCATCAGCGTTTTTATATTATACTCACTCTTACCTTCATAGCGCTCCATATCACAATGAATGAAGCATATTTTTTGTTTTGCCTTGGCAGCATGTAAAACAAGCTCCGCACAGCCGCCGTAAAAACAATTTTCCGCTCCGTTTTGCATATAGGATATCGCTGCGTCATAGTCTCCGTCTATTTTCTCCATATGCCCCAGCAGCGGAAATACAACCTTCGTTTTCAAAATTCTTGTCAAAACAACCAGCAGTCCGCGCCACAGCAGCATAAAAATCCCTTTGTTTTTTGCCTGCGCGTGCGTCAGCCCCAGCGCCCTCACAAAACGGTTTGCTTTGGCAACCCGAACTGTTTCAGGAATTTCTTTCATCAGCGCGCCTTCCGGCGCTATCAAAAAAAGTGTGATTTCATAGTACGGCGCAATCTCTGAAAGAAGATTCGCCAACGCTTTTTGTATGCCGCCGATCTGCATATTATTGTTTATAATAAGAATCTTCTTCATGCGCCCGCTAGTCCTCCATGTCCTCTATCTGTTCAAGAGCTATATCCGGTATAATGGGGTCTGCCGACATGACTTCCTCTTCATAGCTTTCGTTTTCTGCATTTTCTTCTTCATTCAAACTGCTTTTCATCGCTTTGCTGTATGCCGCATATCTTTTTATAATTTCATATATAATCGCTGCCATACATGCAAGGATAAACCCAATGGCGATTGCAAACAATACATACATGGATGTATGCACATTTTTGTATGTCCGAACGCCCGTCAGACACTCAATATGCTTTTGCGGAATATGGGAATTATAGTCGTCAATCAGTGCAAACGCAATGCCGTATAGTTCTTTCAACTTGTCAAGCGTCTGCGTAATATCCTGTTCCACATCTTTTTGATATTGTTCATAATTCACTCCCGCGCTTGCCGGCGTGGAGAAAATATTGATAACATCTGTGCAGTGCTGTGCGTCAATAGTGCTGTTATTTGCACCCACACTGTCCGTAATATAATTTTTAATCAACGTATCATATGTTGTTTGTTCCTGAATGCGTTCAATTTTATCCTCTTCCACATTATGAATGATGGCTACATTGTCGTCCCCATCATTTTGGTTTGAATTATAGGAATTCGGCACGTCTTTGTTTGCATTGACATATGCATTCATTCTGTCCTCGGCAAGACTTACCTTTTCGAGAGAATTTTTGGCATTCAACTCGTTTTGTTCTTTCCGCTCTGTATATTTATTCATCAGCAAGGGTGTGTTCTTGCTGAGCTTTGCCGTATAGATTTCCGAAAAAATCTGCGGCATTTTAAAATCCGCCAAATAGGAAAATTCGTTGATTAAATCGGTAAATGTCAAACCTGTCGTAGGCGACCGATAGTCTTCATTTCCGATATATCCCTGCAAAACCTCAATAGAACCATCAATATTGTTCTGCAAAATTTCCGCTTGTTCAATGTAATCGTAATCACTCTTGTTTAACGCATAATCAATTTCGCTGACCGTTGCAAGATAGATATATTTTTCATTATAATATTTGAAATAATTGTCAATCAGCCTGTCCAGTGTATCACGTGTTTCAAAAAATGATTGATTCCCGAGATACGTCACTCTGTACACATTTGAATTATACTCATATTCCTCTCCGTCTTTCAGCTTTGCCTGCTGAATCGCCGCCGCGTTGTCCGATATCACCGGCGTAATCTTCGTATGTGTCCGCACATTGTCATCGGTAAGTTCAAACGGCAAATCCTTGTTGGCGTTTGTAACAACCTTGGGAGAAATAATTTCATTTGCATCAAATGCACTGCCGTCAAGCGCCTTTCCGTTGGACACACACGCGTCCTTATAACGTATCACGACCTCTGATGAATATGTCTGTATACGGTCAACGAACAAGCATGACAAAACAAGCGAGGCAGCAACCGTAACCAAAATCATAATTTTATGTTTGAATAAAAATACGAATAAATCCCATATTGTAAGTTTCATTTTATATTACTCACTTTCTGTATTTTGTCATAATCAGCAGCGCTCGTTTCACAGTTGCCGTCTTTTTGGAAATGAAATGGTAGAAAAATTCCATATAAACAATGATAATCAGCGACAGGAAAAATCCCAGCAGCGCGAATTTAAAAATAATTTTCAAATCTATCGGGCTGCTTTTTTTGTCAATCTGATAGGTCAGATAGGACTCTGTCTTATATTTCAAATATTCATTGTCAACCTTAACAACCTTTTCCGACAACTCCGAAAAATCTTTTATGAGAGAAGTCAGATAATCATTAACATATTTCAGTTGTTCCGGAGAACTGTCGGCTGCCTGAGAAAGTTTTTGATAGTTATTGTTATAGCTGTCAATCTTTTTAGAAATGCGTGTTGCGTCCATACCATCGCTGTAAGAATCCCGCGCGATATCGTCTATCCCTGTTTTGGTACGGCTCATATAAAAACTATGACTGCTGTCCAGCGAAGGGATAAACGCTACGGCGGCAATATTAGGGTCATATTTATTCAGCGCATTTTTGGCAATATCCGACGCCTGCCTTTTTTTTCTGAACAAAATCCCGTTGTTGTCAATGAGATATTGCAGTTTACTCATATAGGCGGAACGATTTTTCGATATACGGTTTTGCACCACATATGCATTGAATTTCTCTAATTTTACATTTTTAAAGTTTTCCAGTTCATCTCTCAGCGTTCCGAAATTCATATTATCCTCGGTACGAAATGCGCGGTTTTCCTCACGGTGTATATTCAGCAGCGTGGACATTCTTTCCGCCTTGTTATACAAAATCTGATATATTTCCGTGTAATCATAATCCGAAAAATCATAGCTGTTTTCGTTAAACGTAAGTATAGAATTGTTCTCCGCATGATTTTTGTTAAAATAGTCCTCATAGCTTTGGGCAAGCGCCTCTAAAAACTCATACGTTTCATTTCTCCGCAGTTTGTTTTTCTGCGTATAATATAAGTGAAACGACGTCGGCACATAGGTCGCCTGCGCGTCGCTCTTAATATCGGCGACCACCTCGTCCATTTCTCCTTGCGAGAACTGCGTTGTAATCTGCATGGAGCTTCTGATGGAATCATTGGACTGATTTTTCATTTTCAGGTTCGCCTTTGCAGTATCCAAAATCTCATCACTGGTGAGTTCCGATATATTAAAGCGGCTGCCGTCAGGATTCAGCCCTTCCTCCGCGCCCGGATAGTTCAGACCTATCACCATTGATTTGCTGTTTGACAGTATCACAAAATGATACATTTCTCCTATGATTGCAAACGCAATCACCACTACTGCAATAAACGAAAAATATTTCTTTTTCAGTAATCTTTGCACTACTTTATACATTGTCTTGCTCTCCTCTTAATACTGCTTTCAAATGATTTTCCGGTAAAGTTTCTTCAAATGTCATGGCGCACATCATCATGATGTTCAGATATGGTTTAAACACATAAAACGTCAGGGACATGGAAAATGCCATCAGTGAGATAAATGCACAGGTATATAACGGCTGCCTTCGCACATTTCGGATAAAGCACACGCACAGCACAATAAAAAACAGCAATAGACCTATAATTCCTTTGTCATTGAATATTTGGATATAGGCGTTATGCGCTACGCCATTGCGAAATCCGCCGTCTTGCAAAATCTCGTAGGTTGAAAACAACCCCGACCCCCGTATCGTCCTTTGGGGCGAACGCAGCGTGTAATCCAAAAGATAGCTCCAAATCTCAAAACGACCGCTGCCGCCGTCCTCCTTCACTGCCGTTATGGAATATCGATGCCGCACATCCTCCGGCAAATTAGGCACCACAACCGTCACAACCGCAAGCGCAACCAAGATGCTTGCCATAACAACAGCAATTCTGGCTTTAATGCTTTTAATACCAAACAATATATATACCAAAAGTCCTGCTAAGACACCGATCAGACCGCCGCGCGAACCTGTTTTTAATATCGCATAAAACGACAGGATAATAATCAAAATATAGACCGGATAAAAGCGTCGTTTTTCCATAAACCGTTTTACGCTAATCAGCAGCGGCATAATAAAATAGGCGCAGAAATGATTTTGGTCTTCTTCAAATCCCAGCACACGGATTACCGCGCGCTGCTCCGAACGGCTTACCACCTCGTTTGACGACAGCGCGATGATGATACACGTAACCCCAACAATAATCCACGCGGATTCCATCCATTCCTTTTCCCGTCCGTTATAGATTCTCATACTGATAACCAGCAGCATGAACAATCCCAACGCCATGTCCTTTGTTGTGACAACAGTAATCGACTCATGGTACACCATCAAAAGAATGACGGTATATAAAATATAAATCACATATGTAAAATGGATATAATTCAGCGCCAATGCGCTTTTTCCCATGAGCATTCTGAGTGTTAAAACTGCCGCTATCGGCAGTGTAATAAGTTTTAACAATGAACCAAACGGTGTGGTGACTACCGTAAATGGCAAACACACAAAATAGATACATGCCAAAATGCATTCCACACTTAACGCATCTTTTTGCACTTTATTTTCTGACTTTTTCACCATCATCATATTTTATCCTTTACTGATTTTCGCTGCCGCCTTATTTTATCGACCGTGATTTTGAAGGGGCGCATCATCGTTCTAATACGCCAAACTGCAGTGTTCATTTCCCATGTCGGCAAAAAGCGCAACGTTTTTTGCATCAAATAAAAATTGCATTTATATTTTTTTATCACACTAAGTCCCGCACCTGTTAATCCGTCTCTGCGGCAGTAGTAACAATACAACGGTTCGTCCAGAAACAAAACGCTGTTTGCACCTGTATATGCTTCAATTGAAAACGCTGCGTCTTCGGCAGTTTGGTATACAAACGAAAATCGAATATGATCCACGATTTTCCTTCTGAATATGGCACAGCAGACACTGTTTAAATCAATACCGCCGATAAAAAGTGGATATACGCTTTGACAAAACCGTTCTTTTGTCACAAATTCATTTTGAAACGCAACCTTTGGCTGCCATTTTCCGCCATTTTCAAAAATTTGCAGATACGAAAATCTAACAATATCTGCACCAGTATTCTCCTGCGCTTCCAAAATTTTACGCAGCGCACCCGGCTGATACCAATCATCGGCATCGCAGTAAGTGATAAACTCGCCGCACGCGTTTTCAAGACCAATGTTTCTTGTGCGTGCAACGCTACCGCCGTTTTGCTCCAGTGCTATCAATTTAATTTGATTTTTATATTTTTCCAGCATTTCAAGCGTTCTATCCTGTGACCCGTCATCAACCACAACAATCTCCGTGTCGGCTTTCTGGGAGATGATTGAAGTAATGCAGCGGTCAATATATTGTTCCGCGTTATATGCCGCAACGATAACCGATAATTTTTTCATATCCGTACTCTAATATCACTGTTCTGCAGGAGACTCTGCCAAATGCATGTTATCCGCCTTTGGTTTGTCCTCCTTTACTCCTGCTGCCGACTCTTTCATAAACACCACAATTACGGTTTGAATCAGAAGTTTAATGTCAAACCATATCGAAAATTTATCTATATACATCCAATCAAACAGTATTTTATCGGACACTCTTGTATTATATTGTCCATAAACCTGCGCCAGTCCGGTTAGACCTGCCTTGAACATATATCGCAAATCATAATTTCTCACTATTTTACTATACTCATCCGCATATATCGGTCTCTCCGGTCTGGGTCCGACAAACGACATCTCGCCTTTAAAAATATTGATAAGCTGCGGCAGTTCGTCCATTCTATGCACCCGAAGCACACGACCAACCCTTGTGATTCGTTTATCGTTTTCCGTTGCAAGACTGTTATTATGTTCTGCCTCTTTCACCATCGTTCTAAATTTGATGATGTTAAATCGTTTTTTATACATGGTATACCGCTCCTGTTTATGAAAAACAGGACCTGTTGTATCCAGTTTAATGGCAATGGCAATTAGCCCAAACGCCGGAGAGAGCAAAATTAAGCCAAAAGCTGAAACAACAATATCAAACATGCGCTTAACAGCTTTATGTAAAATTCTGCCTCTGTCACTTTTCAGCCCTAGCACCAAAGTATCTCCAACATTCGCAATACTGCTTCCGATAAGACTGATATTCTCAACCGTCGGAACGAGACAAACCGGTTTCGCAAGCCATTTGGCGAGAAGAATAATGCGGTCAGCACGTTCCCTGTTCACCGTTTCCACTACCAAAAGGCTATGGGCATTTTTTACTTCACTTTCTATTTCACTTTCATCAAACTCTACAACATTAATTGCTTTGACGGTTCCATAATCCACCGCATTGCGCATCAATTTTTCTGAAAACCGTTTCGGGCAATTGTTTTCCCATAAGATGAGAAGCGTTTGTTTTTTTCTTTTCGCCAAAAGGATTTGAAACAGCAGCATTCGCAAGCCTAGCATGACCGGATAACACGCAGCAAAAATAATCAACATCTGCGAAACAGGCAGCAAAACTCGTCCACCCGTCATGTACCAAATCACAAAAAATATAACAGCCGTGGGTACTAGCGCTACCGCAAGCACAATCGGATGCCGTTTCTTTTGAATTGTGTAGGAACTGGAATCATTATAGGAATCCAACATATGCATCAATGTAACGACAAAACAGATGCCTGCCAGGTAAGTAATACCATCTATCGGACATTCCAAAATAACCCTGCCCACCACAAAAAATGTCAGGACTATTCCAAAAATGTCTAATAGTATACCACACCATTTTCCCAATCTGTTCATATTATCTATGTGCATAAATATCCTCCTAATACAGATAAAAGCGGAACCAGCTGCACAAAAAACTGCACCAATTCCGCTTTCTTATACAGCATATATTCTTTCATTCAAACATTTTAGAATTCTATTTCACAAATTGTCTGTTTTGTTAATATTTTAATGCAACCGATTTATTGTTTACAGATATATCACTCTGGCATCGTTTTCGTCAACATCATCCTCTTTGCTATCTGTCTGCGTTTGGTCAGGTATTTCCGCCGTTTCAACCCTTTCCTCTACGCCGTCTTCTGCATGATTTTCTTCCTCAATTGCCGCCGCACTCTCCTGAACTGTATCGTCCGCCGGCTGATTCTTCTTTTTACCGCGCTGTTCTATTAAAACTTTATCAAAGTCTTCCTCACTCAGTGGTTTATAAAAATAAAATCCCTGCAAAATATCGCAGCCCGCTTCCTTGGCAACTTGTTTTTGCTCGGCAGTTTCAATCCCGCTGCAAAACACCACCGCGTCAATCTCTTTAGCAAGTTTCACAACATTGTCAAAGACAATTCTCCCTGCGCCTTCTGTTCCGTTTGCAAGCAGGCTTCTGTCAAGTTTAATCACGTTGGGTTCAAGGCTTGATACATCGTTCAGCGATGTATACCCTTTGCCGAAATTATCCAAACAGAAATTAAAACCAGCATTTTTCAGCTGCATAATATTGCCTTTGAAGATTTCCTCATTTCGCTCTGCCCTATCCTGCGACATCTCAATGACAATCATATTTTCGCCAATACCACTTTGCGAAAAAATATTTATCATACGCTGTGCAACGCCTTCGCGCGCAAGCGTGCTTTTCGCCATTTTACAAGTTATAATGGTATCCCAATCAAGCCTTTTTGACGCCCACTCACAACATTTTTCAAACACGAGCATATCAAATTTTTCGTGAAGATTTTCTTTTTTAATGGCATTGAGTACTTGACTTGGCATGATATTTTTGGAGTTTTCTTCTTTTAGCCGCGTCAGCACTTCACACCCAACCACTTCACCTGTATGTGCGTCCAAAAACGGCTGATACATTTGATAAAACCCATCATTATCGATAAAATTTTCAATGTTCCTTTCAATATTATCATTTTCGAGAATTAATTTCAAGTCGTCCTGATCTGCTATTAAATATTTGTTTTTGTTTGCTTTGGTCACGCGCGCAGCCTTTTTTGCATAACCGGCAGCCTTTAGAAATTCTGTCTTTGTCTCCGACACCATATACCCGCCCATGAAGACTTCTATCATCTTATATTCTTTTCTGTCTGCCTCCAAAAAGCTTCCGCAAAATCTTTCCAACGCGTCTTTGCTGCAGGTTGTCACGACAACATAGTTATTTCCGTCTACTTTCGCCGCCTCTCCGCTTCCATATTTACATAGCTGTAAAACCTCATCTGTCACCTGATCCTGTATACGCATTAATTCTTTTCTGTCCACCATAGTTTGTAAATTTTCATAAAAAATATTAATGTACATCACCGCACAGTCTTGCTTTTTTTTCAACGATCGCTCATAAAACTTCTTGACGCCCGACATGCCCGATAATAGTGGCGTATCGCTGCCGTCATTTCCGGTTCCGGACATTCCAAAAAACGCTATCGCCAGACATATTACTGCAATAAATCCTATAATTAAAATTGTCATATCTATCATCTAAGTTCACCTCTTTTGACTTGCCGTTTACTGTCGTTTCAGCGTTACCATAACCACTTCCGGCGGATTAAAAATCCTCATTTTCTGCGGATTATAATCACAGCCGCGGCTTACAATCATTGTCGTATTCATTTCCTTGTACATACCCTCTGTATATTGTGGAAACAGTTCTCCGTTTTTTCCAAACACTCCACCCACAAACGGTACACGTATAATGCCTCCGTGCATATGTCCCGATAAAATCAAATCTACCGGTAAATCATGCAGTTTCGGATACACATCAGCGCGATGATATGCTAAAATCTGAAATGCATTTTCAAGTTTGTTGCTTTGTACCGTCTTTTTGATTTGTTCCACGATTTCCTCGCCGATAACTTCATCACCTTTATCTTCAATGCCAATGATTCGTATGGTTTCTCCGTCTTTCGTAATGTCATCTGCGGAATTTATCAGCATCGTAACGCCAGCTTCCCGCAATGCGCCGGAAATCTGTTTTCGCACCACGTATCCGTTTGATGCTTCATGATTGCCGAAAATTCCATAAACCGGAATCTCTTCCGGCAGAGCGTTTACAATCTTCAACACATTGTCTAAATTGGTATCCGGCTGCTGAATCATGTCGCCTGCAAACAGCACAATATCTGGCTTGGACTGGCGCAGCAGTGCTATGAACTTATCGGCATATACGGAATTATGGATATCCGAAATGACCGCAATCCGACAGCCGTCAAAAGCACCTGGCAGCTTTTCACTGGTATAGTCATATTCTGTCAGATATACGTTTTGGTTCATCACAAAATTAATTCCCGCAGCAACGCCTGCCGCAATGACAATGATAAGCAGAAAAACAAAAAATCCTTTTATGATGCGTTTCATTTGTGTTCCTCACCACTCGCATTGAATGTTTAATCTATGTCAAGCAAAGTTGAATCTCCATGTTATGCCGCCGCACCGGCTGCCGCATTTCATGCGGCAAAGTTGAGACACCTCACCCTGCGTCCAGAGTGTTATGCGCCGCCCATGGGTAGCCAAACAAAAGTCGAATCTCTTATGCCTACGCAGCTTCTTAAATTAAAGTAGACTCTTTACGTCTATTTTATCATGTCTATTCAACTTTGTCAATTCATTTTGTTGAAATGCGTATAGCAATTTTACCCCCTCCCCAAAGGCACTCACATCTTTGGGGGAGAGGGCAGACCCATTTAGGTATAAAAGCGTCTATTCTCCTATGTTTCGACACTTCTATGCCGCTTCTGACAATTTTCGATTCACTGCTTCTGCAATGTCCGGCAGTCTGCTTTTTAGATAGGGTCCCGGACATTCCGTTTTATCGGAGAACATGCTGTGAATGGTCAAATTCCCGTTCGTGTCTCCGGTAAATTCCAGTTTCTCAATGTTATTACGCCGACAAATATCCGTACAAAGTTCAATCAGCGCGTCAATTGACGCATCGCTCACATGCCAGTTATTGCCAATTTCGTCGTTGGAAACCTCTATGGTTACAGCGCGGTGATCGTTTTCTCCGCTGCTTGACGTCCACGCACGGTTTTTTTCCTCCACATAGCAGCCCACTTTTCCATCAATATCAATTGCATAATTTGCAGAAGCCTGTCTGTCCCGCTGGGCAAACAAATCCCCAAGTTTTTCCAAAGTGGTGATTCCCGCCATATGATGCACTGTGATTCTGTCAATCTTATTTTCTCGCGGGAAATCCGCATTGCAGCTTAAATATGCATATTCAATCAGGGGGCTGTTTGCTGCGATTACCTCGTTTAATTCCGCCTCCGTCAGTTTTCGTCCGACATTTTCAGGCAATTTCCCATTCAGGGTATACCATAACCCAACAATAACCACCAGTATGGCACAAAATCCGGCCAAAAGCAGCCAGATATCCAAATAGTTTCTTGCCCTCGTTTGCTCTTTCATATCACACCTCCTACGTCATTTGCACATACCAATAAAAATTATATGCAAATATCATGGCAAACACACCGAATATTATTTTTGTGGTGACAGAATTCAGCCGCCTGCCGCCCTGCGACGGATCTCCTCCCGACATGATTGCCATTGAAGTGATTTTTATATTAAAAAACGCCGCGTCTACCATATTGTGGAAAAGAAAGGCGCCCCACCCCGCTCTGCCATAGAGCCGCTTATCTTTTATGAGACATCTCACCGCCACAATAACCATCATAGCCATTGCAACCAGTCCCAATTCCGTCCCTACATGAATCAACGCGTTATGGATATGGTTGACGTTGAAATAGATGTCGCTGTCATATAAATTTAACTGCCGCCAGTTGCTCGGGCCGATTCCAAAGATTGGATTCATCTTAAAATAACGCACCCCGTTTTTCATCATCTCCAGCCGTTCGGCAAAAGTTGCCGTAAAACTGGGTCTGATAACGATAAGCATAGCAGCAAACAGCAGACTCAACACCGAAAGCCCAACCGCTATCGCTCTATATTCCGCCAAAAACCGTCCCATTTTCTCCCATTTTACGATAACCGCCGCAAAGTAGAGCAGCAGACAGACATACAGCCATGTTTTCCCCACGCGCGAAACTGCAAGATACAACAAAATTCCCAGTCCCAGTCCGATACTCATCCGCGCAAGCAAACACCCGCTGCGCCCTACAGCCTTCTTGACACCAAATTTCCGAATATCAGCAATGATAATAACAACAATTCCCACCGCCATAGCGGCAAAGCTGCCCATCGACAAGGTCAATGCAAGCGCAATCAACAATAATGGTTCTATGCAGTTCCACCACCGCATACCGCTTGCTTTTTCCTCCGATATATCATTCATATAGGAAAACCAGCCCAACACAAGAAATATGCCCATACCATTAGGATTTCCTATCACCCCGCCAAGCCTTGCCGATGAATGCAGTAGCGCCGCGTCACACACAAACTCTCCGATACCGGCAAGCGCAACAAACGCCGTCAAAATAATACACAGTTTCCTGAGCAAGCATATCCCATCCTTATCCAGATATGCCATGAGAAGATATATGACCGAAAAAGCCGCCTGAATAGACGTAAATCCTTCTGCAATATTTCCATGCGCTAGATAAGCCGAAATAAGACTGAACAGATTATAAATCATCAGTGGCAGCAATACCCATAAATCTACCGCCACTGCGCCCTGCATAAAACCAACTACACAAAGCATGATTCCCAGAGCACAAAAAATTGCCATCTTTCCTGTGCCGCCAAGCACAAAAATGCATATTGTTAAAAACAGGCAGGCGACAATATATTGATTTTTCACTTCTTTCAGTAGATGCTTTAATTTATCCATAGCGCAGCTCTCCTACCTAAATGATTGCAAAATATAAAATGTCAGAGTATTTTTTTAGTACCGCATCTATTGATTCCACATAGAAGCATCGATCCTTCTATGTTTCGTTACCCCTATATTTTATTAGCATTTCATACATAAGTCAATCTTTCTGTTGCTCCTCGCCAAAAGTTTGTGAAATTAGACAAAAAAAAAGAAAGTTAGACCCATTTTTCTACAAAAATTACAATTCTTTTTTATGTAATATCATTTTCCGACGAGCCCCTTCTTCTCAAAAGAGTTTCCCCTTCTCTGCCGAAATCAAATTTCAGCCAAAAAAGAGTCGGACTTCTTATATCCGACTCTTTGGGGTTAGCACCCACGGGTTATATTTTCCACATAATATTCACATGTTCGCCGCTAAGCAGGATTTTATCAATAAACTGTGCGGCGACAATCTTCTTCTCTTCAAATGCGAGAGCGTGAAAATTAAGCTGTTCCGTTTGATGCGGCTTATTTTCACCTCGTTTCATGAGCGTCTCCCGCTCTTTATGAAGCGCTTCAATTTTTTCAGTAATATACGAACCAGAAACCGCACTGCTTTCCGCCAACACCTCCACCAGGCGGTCTATTTTTTGCTCAATCTCTAAAATTTGAGAAGCCCTTTCTTTTGTATCCGGCAGATTTACCTTGGACGGCGTTTCCTCCAGCATTTCTGCAATCCTGCCTGCAACATAATGTTCCAGTTCTCGGAGGTTCACTTGAACAGCAGTGTCACAGATTGCAAAATTCGACCTTCCCGAGCAGACTAAATAGTGTTTATCTTCTGTTTTCATATAATTAATTTTAATTGCATAGCCGCATTGTTCGCATTTCATCAGTCCGGTCAGCCAGGAATATTTTCCTGCATTTTTTCTGGAAATTTGCGGATTTTTGTTTAGTTTATGTTGCACCCGAATCCATAAACCGGAATCAATGAATCCCTCGTGACTCGCAACCGTCAGCATTTGTCCTTCCATGGAATGATATTGATTTTTGTCCCGCGCCCGCCGCCCGATAATATTACATGCATGAATACCATCAAAACACTCCATATCCTGCTGTATCTGTAATCCGTTTGCCGCATAATACCAGTAAACATCTTCGTCTGCCTTGACATATAAAGGACTATGCAGGATGCGTGACAGCGTAACATTGTCCCACGCCTCCCGTTTTGGACCGTGAATGCCTTTTTCCGTCAAAGTCCTCGCAATGCTGCGCAAAGAGGTATTCGGCTTTGCATATTCTTCAAAAACAACTTGTACCACTTTTGCCTTTTCGTTGGCAGCAAGCGAAGATACCTGCCGTCCTTCTGCCATGATCTTTGTCAAATCAAACCCATATGGCGCAGGTCCGCCCGGCCATGCACCAAGCCGGAAACGGTGGACATAGTTGTCCTTCACACGCTCAGCAATGGTTTCCCGCTCCAGTTGGGCAAACACCAACACAATATGAAGCATTGCCCGCCCCATAGGCGAGGATGTATCGAACTGCTCCGTCACAGACTGAAACTCCACGCCATATTGCTGCAAAACTTCCCAAAGCCTACTGAAATCCGCAATGGAACGGCTAAATCTATCTAAACGATATACATAAATTTTTTGGATTTCTCCTTTTTTCACCGATTCCATGAGTTCCATAAACGCGGGACGCTTGGTATTTTTTCCCGAATAGCCCTTGTCGCAGAAAACGCACACCCCCTCTCCCGCATATTTTTGGCACAAATCAATTTGTCCCGCAACAGATAAACTGTCTTTTTTATCAACGGATTGTCTTGCATATATCGCATTCATGCTATCGCACTTTCCTTTATCTTAGCTGCTCGCAGCAAAAGGATACAGCGGCGGTGCAATTCCGCTTGTTTCACGGAACGTTTTGCTTCATTTGTTTCTAAATATGTATTGGTAATTTTCATTTGTATCGTCCCCCTCCTCATAACAATCCTATGCTGACACCCAACCAAAATATGACGACAGTTTTAGACTAAACTGAAAATAATTTATGAACTTTGATTCTCATGGCAGCGTATGACCTTTTTTCTCTTTACTCCCGCGCGAACGCAAAACTGTCATATTCTGAAAACGTGGCAGTCAGAGCGTTTCCAACTGTTGCCGGTAGGGATAGTCTGGACTGGAAAGACCTTTCCGCCGCGGAAATCACACAGCGCGTGAGTGAAAATGTGCAAAACGGCTCCATTTGCCTGTTCCATAACGAGGCGAAACATACGCCGGAAGCGCTGGAACAATTGATTCCAAAATTGCAGCAGGAAGGATATTCGTTTGTTCCTGTTTCGCAACTCATTTATAAACAAAGCTATTCCATCGACCACGCCGGGCGGCAAAGCGCCTTGCAAGCGACGGGCGCAAATCTATATTAACAGAAAAACAAAAACCCTTGAGAGGAGATAAATGAACATGGAATACACAACGCAAAACAACAGTGCACAAATTGTAGGGGAGATTACGACGCCGCCGGCGTTCAGCCATCGGCATTTTGATGAAGATTTTTTTGTGTTCACCGTAAGAGTACCGCGGCTCAGCGGCGTAGGCGATTTTATCAATGTGACGATTTCAGAAAAACTCATTTGTGCTCTGGAACTAGAGGAAGGAACCATGGTGGAAGTCAGCGGACAATACCGTTCCTATAACAACTACAGCGGCAAAGGTAGCAAACTGGTGCTTTCCCTGTTTGCACGCGACATCAAACTGGGCGCTGACATTGAACATATTGACAACCCTAACGCCATTACGTTGGACGGTTATATTTGTAAACCGCCGGTCTACCGCACCACACCGTTTTCGCGTGAGATCGCAGACATTCTTTTGGCGGTCAACCGTTCCTATGGAAAATCCGACTACATTCCCTGCATTGTTTGGGGACGCAACGCAAAATTTGCTTCCTCTCTGGAAGTCGGCGCGCATATCCGTCTCAGCGGACGCATTCAAAGCCGTGAATATCAGAAAAAATATGAGGACGGTTCTCTCGAAACCAAAACGGCATTTGAAATTTCCGTCTCCAAACTGGACGTGATAGACGCAGCTGAAACACCTGAAACAGGGGGTTCTTTGGAATCTTAAAACGATATATGCTCATCTGAGGCAGACGTTTCCGTCTGCCTTTTGTTACATTTTTAACAATTTCACCGCCGCCAGGCATAAAAGTTGTATACAACATTCCACTTGCCAATAAAATCGTTCTGTGATACAATAGTCACTAGAAGTGACTATTGTATGATAGGCAGTGCCTTCGCAACTGAATTTACAGATTAATATTTCCTTTTTGGGGAATCTTACAATCAGGACTTTTTCCAGATTCGGGATAGGCATGAGATTCGACTCTCTTATGCCTAATCATGGAAACCATTTCATAACAGGAAAGGATGAATCAACAATGGACGAGCAGACAAAAGAATTATATGCACAGTTAGATGACATCATTGCGCATATTACCGGCGCCAGCGGTTCGCTGGTCGAAATCCTGCATGAAGCGCAGCAGTTGTTTGGTTATCTCTCTCACGATGTGCAGCTATACATTTCCAGGAAGTTGCATTTGCCGGTGTCCAAAATCAGCGGAGTGGTCACGTTTTCCCCTGTCTTTAAGGAATCTCCTGCCGGACAAAAAAACATCAGCGTCTGCCTTGGAACCGCTTGTTTTCTCAACGGCTCCTCTGAAGTGCTCAAAGCCATGGAAAAGAAACTTGGCATTGAAGTAGACCAGACCACACCGGACGGCAAATATACATTGCACGCCGCGCGCTGTGTCGGCGCATGCGGACAGGCTCCTGTAGTCATGATAGACGATGAAATCTATGGCGGCGTGAAACCCGGAGACATTGACAAGCTGTTTGAAACTGTCTAGGGCAGTAGGCATAAGAGAATCGCGGAGCGCGTATTCTACGTTTTTATGCCTATAGAGGAATATAGCCGGAATGCGGCAGAATGGAGATGGAACATATGGATATTATCAAAACGGATACACAAATTTTACTCCAAAATATCGGTGTGATTGACCCGGAAGAAATCAGCAGTTATATCGAATACGACGGCTATGGCGCGCTGAAAAAAGCAGTGCAGATGAAACCGGAGGACGTTGTCGCCCTGATGCTGGAATCGGAACTGCGCGGGCGTGGCGGAAGCGGATTTCCTGTCGGCATGAAATGGAAGATCACACGGGAACACGAAGGCGAAATAAAATATATCGTTTGTAACGCCAACGACCTTGACCCTGGCGACTATAAAGCAAAAGTGCTGGTGGAAGGCAACCCGCACAACATTGTTGAAGCGGTTATCCTGTCCGGCTATGCCGTGGGCTGCCGCATTGGATATATCAACATTCCCATGGAAAACACTTTGGCAGTGTCCCGCCTGAAAAAAGCGATTGAACAGGCGAAAGAACACGGTTTTCTGGGTGAAAACATTTTGGGCAGCGGCTTTGATTTCGATATCTATATCCGCGTGGCAACCGGCGTGTTTGCCTCCGGCGAGGAGACGGCGCTCATTGCCAACCTGGAAGGAAAACGCGGCGAACCGCACCACAAACCGCCCTATCCGTCCGCGGAAGGGGTTAATGGTATGCCAACGGTTGCAAACAACATTGAAACCATTGCCAATATCCCCTATGTGATTCTGCATGGCGCTGATTGGCTGAAATCTATCGGCTGCACGGACAACTATGGCACCAAAGTGTTTACCCTGTCCGGCAAAATCAAAAAGACAGGACTTGTCGAAGTGCCGCTGGGTACAAGCATTCGCGAAATCATCTATGATTTGTGCGGCGTTGCGGAAAGCACGGTGCTCAAAGGCGTGCATATCGGCGGTGCAAAAGGTAGCATTTTGCCACTCGACATGTTGGACATCCCTACCACGTATGAAAACTTTAAAAAATATGAACTGGTTATCGGTTCCGGCGGTATCGCCGTTTTGGACGATGAGGACTGCGGCGTGGAACTGGCGAAGAACTATATTTCCTTTGCCGTGCAGGAATCCTGCGGAAAATGTACGGCGTGCCGCATTGGTCTCAAGCGCATTGAAGAAATGCTGGACGCTATCAGCGCTGGCAAAGCAACAGAAAGCGACATTTCCAAACTGCGCGAACTGGCGGAAATCGTCTGCGATTCCTCTCTCTGCGGTTTGGGACGTAATGCGCCCCACCCTGTGTTGAGTACCATTGACCATTTTATCGATGACTATAAAAACCACATTAAAAACGGCGCTTGTCCTGCCGTTGCAATCAAAAAAAGCAAATACTACAAAATCAACCCTGATAAATGTATCGGTTGTACCGCGTGCAGCCGTGTTTGTCCCATGAAATGTATCACAGGAACCGTGAAAAATCCGCATACCATTGACATCGAAAAATGCGTGAAATGCGGCGCCTGCTTCAAAAAATGTAACTTCGGCGCTGTTGAAATCAAAAGAATGGAGGTTGTATAAGCTATGGATGTAACATTTACGATTAACCATAAAACCATTACTGTGCCGGACACCTATACGATTTTAACCGCTGCAAAACAGGTCGGCATTAATATTCCAACGCTTTGCCATCTCGATTTGCACGACATGAAATGCGTCAATGGGGCGGCTTCCTGCCGCGTCTGTCTGGTAGAAATTGAAGGGGAAAAATATTTGCAGCCTGCTTGTTCCACCTATGTCAGAGAAGGTATGAACGTAATGACCTCCTCCCGCCGCGCTGTTCGCGCACGCCGCGCCATGCTGGAACTGCTGCTGAGCAATCACCCCAATAACTGCTTGATTTGCGAGAAAAACATGCACTGTGTGCTGCAAAAGCTGACGAGCGACATGGGTATTAAACGCGGCATTAAATATAACGGTGAAATGTCCATTAACGAACAGGATGCGTCCTCGCAGGCGATTATCCGCAATCCCACCAAATGTATCATGTGCCGCCGCTGTGAAACCATGTGCAATGAAGTGCAAACCTGCGGTATTTTAACAGCAGTGGGACGTGGCTTCAAAACAATTGTCGGACCGGCGTTTAACATGCCGCTGGCGGATAGTATGTGTACCTATTGCGGACAGTGCGTCGCTGTGTGTCCTACAGCAGCGCTAACAGAAGTTAGCAACATTGGCGGCGTATGGGATGCGCTGAATGACCCTGACAAAGTAGTTTTGGTACAGACCGCGCCCTCCATTCGTGTGGCGCTGGGCGAAGAATTCGGCATGGAAGTCGGCACAGATGTGACCGGCAAAATGGTGGCTGCCCTGCGCGCGCTGGGATTTGACAAAGTGTTTGACACCAACTATGCGGCAGACCTCACTGTGATGGAAGAGGCGGAAGAATTTATCCAGCGTCTGCAAGGCGGCGGGAAACTGCCCATGCTGACCTCCTGTTGCCCCGCTTGGGTAAAATTTATTGAACATCAATTTCCGGCTTTGCTGGACGTTCCGTCCAGTTGTAAATCGCCGCATGAAATGTTCGGCGCTGTTGCAAAGACTTATTATGCTGAGAAAAACAGTATTGATCCTTCAAAAATTGTGGTGGTTTCCATCATGCCTTGTCTAGCCAAAAAATATGAAGCGCATCGCGCAGAATTGGAATCGGAGGACCATCTGGCGGACGTGGATTATGTTTTGACGACCCGCGAACTGGCAAGTATGCTGCGGGAAGCAGGTGTGGATTTCCCCAATTTGGAAAATGAAGATTTCGACCCGCTTTTGGGTGAATCCTCCGGTGCAGGAACGATTTTCGGTACGTCGGGCGGCGTCATTGAAGCTGTTATGCGTACCGCTTGCGAAAAAATCACAGGCGAACCGCTGCGCCAGGTGGAATTCAAACAACTGCGCGGCATGGAAGGTATCCGTGAGGCGGAAATCATGATTGGCGACAAACCGTTTAAAATCGGTATGGCGTTTGGACTTGGCAATGCACGCAAACTGCTGGAAAGCATTGAACGCGGCGAAGCCGAGTATCAGGCAATTGAAATCATGGCATGTCCCGGCGGCTGTATCGGCGGCGGCGGGCAACCTTACTATCAAAACAGTTATGATGTGCTGCAAAAACGCCGTGCAGCGATTTACGCCAACGATGAACAAAAAACCATTCGCAAAGCGCATGAAAACCCTGAAATTATTAAACTCTACGATGAATTTTTAGGCGCGCCCGGCAGCGAACGCGCACACAAACTGCTGCATACCAAATATGTACCGCGCGAAATGATATAAGTAACGCAGTATCGAATTTCATGTTTTTCAGCTTTTTTGCGCCGGAGACTTAGGCAAACAAAACCAAATCTCATACGGTTCCTAGGCTGACGGGAATCCGAACCCCATATAGCCTTTGTTGTCAAACATTTTTGGCAGCCTATTAGATTTATTTCATTGCAACAATTCTATGGATTAAAAAAACACCCCACATTGTGCTGACAACACAATGTGGGGTGTTTTTGAAGGAGAATGTTTTTATCGTTTCAAGCACATAATTTTACCCGTATTTTTGCATAATCTATCAGGGACGTGTTTCCAGCGGTACATAGTCCTGTTCTTCACAGACCGCTTTATATGCCGGACGGATAATTTTATCCACGTTCACCAGTTCTTCCAGCCGGTGTGCGCTCCAACCCACCACGCGCGCAATGGCAAAAATGGGAGTGAACAGTTCCGGCGGAATATCCAACATACTATAAACAAATCCGCTGAAGAAATCCACATTAGCGCTGACACCTTTATAAATAGACCGTTTTTCCGCAATCACTTCCGGCGCCAAGCGTTCCACCATGGAATAGAGTTCAAATTCATCCTGCCGTCCTTTGGTTTCGGATAGCTTCTTCACAAATCCTTCCAACACCGTTGCACGCGGGTCAGAAATGGAATAGACCGCATGACCCATACCATAAATCAATCCCTTACGGTCAAATGCCTCTTTGTTCAGCAGTTTTTCCAAATAGGCACGTACCTGGTCTTCATCTTTCGTGTCTTTCACATTTTGCTTCAAATCTTCCATCATGCCAACCACTTTAATGTTTGCACCGCCATGTTTCGGTCCTTTTAAAGATGATAATGCCGCCGCAATTGCTGCATAGGTATCGGTTCCCGATGAGGATACAACATGTGTTGTAAAGGTCGAGTTATTCCCTCCCCCATGTTCCATATGTAGCACCAATGCTAAATCCAACACTTTTGCTTCCAGATCAGAATATGTTTTGTCAGGACGCAGCATTCGCAGCAGATTTTCCGCTGTAGAAAGTGTTGGGTCAGGACGGTGAATATACATGCTTTCATCGCAGCTATAGTGATTATAGGCATGGTAGCTGTAGACTGCTAACATTGGAAATACACTAATCAGCATCAAGCACTGGCGCAGAACATTAGAAATAGAAATATCCGCCGCATTGTCATCATAGGACGCCAACGTCAACACCGCTTTGGACAGCGCGTTCATCATGTCGTTTCCGGGCGCTTTCATAATAACATCACGCACAAAATTTGTCGGCAGTCTCCGTTCCTCCGCCAACAACTCTCTGAAATCCTCCAACTGTTTTTTGTCCGGCAGCACACCAAACAACAGTAAATATGCTGTTTCTTCAAACCCATAACGCTCATCGTCAATATATCCACGCACCAAGTCGTTAATATTATAACCACGGTAGAGCAGACGCCCTTCACATGGTTCTTTTTTCCCATCTACCATTTTGCTTGATTCAATCTGCGATATTTTCGTCAGCCCTGCCATAACCCCTACACCGCTTTTATCGCGCAATCCGCGTTTCACTTCATATTTTTCATAAAGCTCCGGCGCAATCTTATAATTGGTCTCACACTGTTTCGCGAGATTCTCTATCATAACTTCCCACTCTGTTCTTGCCATATCTTTCAACTTCCTTTCTCGCATTGTTCCGTATCTTAGATAAAACCCGTAAGAAAACATCCAATTCTTCTTGTCCAATGCCCTGCTGTAAATCAGCAAGAAACGCTTCCCGCGCCTTCTGCAATTTCTGCACAACCGCTCTGCCGCGCTGCGACAGTTTCAAATGCTGATAACGCCGGTCATTCCTATCATGTACCACTTCTAAATAGCCTCTGCCGGTTAGAGAATCCACCGATTTACATACCAAAGATTTTGACATGCAGCGAAATTTGGCGATTTCCTTTGCCGTATCCACTGCCGCATATTTGTGCAAAAATAAAATGACGTCCATTTCATTTTGTGACAGCCCTTCTTCTTGTACTGCCTGTGCACATATTTTCATATACAATTTTTTCACATATCGGGAGGACACCGTCACATGTTCCCCCAAATTAAATTGCGAAAAAACGTGATCCATATAACTTTCCATATGCGCATCTCCCAACCGAATGGTTTCCTGTTCAACAATTCACTATTGAACTATTTATCTTTCTTATTATATCGCTTCTGTTAATTTCTGTCAAGCGTTTTGTTGAATCTGTTATAATTTGTAACTGTTTTGTTGCCATCTTTGATAAAAAATGACGTTTCTCTACACAAAAAGAGAAACGTCATTTTGATTTATTAATAGATAAACACGGACTGAATATCATCCGCCCATGTAATATGTTTTCCAATGGATTCCGATACCGCGCGCAGCGGAATCATGGTGCGTCCGTTCACAATCATGGGCGCTACATCCATTTGAATCGTCCGCCTTCGCTTTTTCTTCGCGTCTAAAATCACCAATTTGCCGTCGCCGATTCCCGCTGTAATGACCCTGTCTCCAATAAACATGGTCACCGTATTGCTGCGGAAATCAATATCCGCGCCAAACTGCTCAAACAGTCCTCGCAGCGGAATCATCATGCGTCCGTCAATGATTTGCGGCTGTACATCGTTAAACGAAACCGGCTGGTCGTCCACATATATCGTATAAGGCTGCCCTTGCAGCGTAATATCCTCGTAATCAAACGATAACTCAAACGGCAAACTGCTCATGCCGCTTGCAACCACATAGTAGGTATAGTCATTTGCCTTGTCAAACAGCGGTACATTTTCATCAAACACCCAATAAACGCCTTCACGGCTGCGGCTGATTTGTCCCACCATCTCAGGGTCATTGGGGTAAAAATGAATGTTGTCCGCTTCCGGGTCAATCCCCTGATTACGCCCTACGGTAATCAGAGCATCGCTTGCCATATCCAGCAATCCGTTTTTGGTTCGCCACACGGCAATATTAAGACCGGAATAATATTTCTGATTGAGTGCGTCATTGGATAAAATGGCGGCAGTACGCGCGGAGAATTTAATTTTCCCCACCACTTTTTTACCGTCCTCCAGACCATATTCCGCCTTTAATTTATCTGCATCAATTTTATAGATAGTGCCAAAATTGCAGCTATACGCACGAAAACTGCGCATTTGATCTTCTGTCAGCTTGGGCAGGTTTCCTTGTTCATCCAAATCCAGCCGTTTCACACTACCACGGCTTTCCCAGCTATGTAGCGTTCCATTTTCTAAACGGCTCAGCAACACATGCTCGCCCTCGTTCATTTTGTCCTCACCCGCCAGCATGGTTTCAAACGGAATTTTCTTCGGCTCGCCCACCATGTTCAGCACTGCACCGTTGCCACTGCCGCGCATCGCCGAAATGTCCGGTGCCGCTTCTTTTTCCCAATCCGCCGTGTTGATGGGAATATAGTCTATATATTTATAATCGTCAAACGCATAGGTTGTACAAATGAGTTTTTGTCCTGTATAACTACCACTATTAACAGAAATATTTACCACGCCGGTGGTATCCCCCGCAACCCATTTGTTCATTTTATATTGTACCAACCACTTACTTTCGCCCGGTTCCAACCGCAAGATTTCCTTCTGTGCGCCGAATTTTCCTGCCAGCCCCGCGCTGAGATCCATGCGTTCCGCAAAAATTTGCGTATAGATATTCGCTGTGTCATATACTTCCTCAGGGCTGTTGATATTATAATACGTATTGGCATGGGTGGTAATTTCCAGCGGCTCTGTATCCTGATTGGTCAGCAGCACGCCAAAAAACGCGCCGCTTGTCGTTTTGTCCACATGCGACCAATAAATATTGGCATTACCGTTCACCGGTGCGCGACACAAATTTTGCCGAACCGCCTCGGAATATAAGTCTTCATCTTTAATGTTTTCCGGCCCAGAAGACAAAAAGAAATTACGGTCTCCCGATATGCCGCTTTGCGCGTCCAGCGGTGCAAACGAAACAGCGTCAATGATACGGACGCTAATTACATAGTTCCATGTGAATGGCTCCACCTCTTTTGCACTCGGTTTCTTTTGCACGCCCGCCGAAACATAGAACGCACCATGCTGCGCCTTGGTGGTTTTGAAATACCGCAGCCGGCTGGGATAGGCATGTCCGCCGCCCCACTCCGCGCAATCTTTATCCGTTTGTTCTTCCCGCAGCGTGAGATAAGTCAAATCATAATTTTCACCCGGCATATATTCCGGTATGGGGTCGCCCGCCTCATCTGTTTGTAGCAAATATGCCGCAACCACCAGTTTGTCTGCCGGAATTTCTATAGGCAAGAGATGTCGGTTGATTTTATAGTCCTCGCCGCTTAACTCCATCTTGCCATAGATGGTATAAGTATCTTTTTGTAAATCATCTTTTACGATTTCTGCTTCTGCAAAGGCGGATTCCTCCGGCTCCGGCGATTCCTGAGGGGATATATCTTCTTTTTCCGCTTTTTCTCCCTCTTTCAAATCATCTTCCGCCGCATCAAGCGTTTGTTTTGTTTTGTCCTCTTTCGTCTGTTCCACCGGTTTCTGTCCCGCTTCGGTCTGCACAACCGGCTCTGCCGCAAGTTCCGCTTCTTCTGCTCCTGCCGGCGGACAGAGCCCGAGCAACAAAGCGCAGATTACCCAGATTACTGTTCCTTTTTTCAACAATAAACCTCCTTTCTGCCATCTATCGCTAAAAATCGTACAAAAATTATTTTATCATGTCATACGCGTTTTTTCAACCAATGTAGAGAGATTTTTTCCCAAATTCTCCTTTTTTGCCAAAAAGGCAGACAACTTCTTGCTATCTGTCGTTGTTTCTCCTCTGTTAGATTCAAACTATACAGCAAGCATGAACAAAAAAACGTAATTCCTCTTGGTTCATTTCTACCCCATAAAACAAAAGAGCCGCAAATCCTTGACGTTTTGCAGCTCTCTCATTTTACTTGTATAAATGCCCCTCCGGATTATACTTCCATAATCACCGGCAGAATCATAGGACGGCGTTTTGTTTTTTGATATAAATAAGTCGTCAAATGACTTTTCACTGTGTTTTTAATGGAACTCCAATCGGTTGTTTTGTTGTTTTTGCAAGTGGCAAGAGAATCTTGTGCAACCTGTTTCACATCGTCCATCAGTCCTTCTGCTTCACGCACATAAACAAATCCACGTGAAATAATATCCGGACCTGCCACCACTTCCTTGGTTTTTCCGTCAATGGTGACAACAACAACAATCAAACCGTCTTGCGACAGATGTTTCCGGTCGCGCAGCACAATGTTTCCGACGTCGCCGACGCCCAGACCGTCCACCAGCACTTTTCCGCTGGGTACGGAACCTGTGATTTTGGCTTCATTGCGGTTGAATTCCAACACCTTACCGTTTTCCATAATGAACACATTTTCCTGCGGAATCCCCATTTTTTGTGCCAGTTTCGCATGTTGTACCAAATAACGGAAGTCTCCATGCACCGGAATGAAATATTTCGGTTTGGTAACCCCCATCATGATTTTCAGTTCTTCCTGACAGGCGTGACCCGAAACATGAATGTCCGCCAAACTTTTATACAAAACATCTGCGCCGTGTTTGAACAGTTCGTCAATCACTTTTGCAATGGATTTTTCATTGCCCGGAATGGGGCTGGCGGAAATCACCACCAAGTCTCCCTTACCGATTTCCACCTGCCGGTGGTCGCTCATTGCCATACGCGACAGCGCCGCCATGGGTTCCCCCTGACTGCCGGTCGTACAAATCACAATTTTATGCGGCGGATACTTATCAATTTGGTCGATTTCAATAAGCGTCCCCTGCGGAATTTCCATATAGCCAAGCGTGGTTGCAACCTCCACCACATTTTCCATGCTTCTTCCCGAAACCGCCACTTTCCGGTTGTGTTTGACGGCAGCATTGATGATTTGCTGCACCCGGTGGACGTTGGAAGCAAACGTCGCAACAATAATCCGCTGCGTTTTTGCGTTTTGGAAAATTTCTTCAAAAGTTTCTCCCACAATACTTTCACTCATTGTGTACCCCTGCCGTTCCACATTGGTGGAATCGCTCAGCAGCGCAAGTACACCTTTTTTACCCAACTCACCCAACCGTGCCAAATCAATCATAGGCCCGTTAATGGGTGTACAGTCAATTTTAAAGTCCCCTGTGTGCACAATGACGCCCTCCGGCGTATGGATTGCCAAGATAACCGCGTCCACAATGGAATGGTTGGAATGAATAAACTCCACCACAAACCGTCCCAGTTTCACTTTATCTCCCTGCCGCACACGGTTCATTTTCGCTTTACTCAACAGGTTGTGTTCCTTTAATTTGTTTTCCACCAAACCAATGGTAAACCGCGTTCCATAGACCGGAACATTCAATTTTTTCAGTACATACGGCAGTGCGCCGATATGATCCTCGTGACCATGCGTCAGCACAATCCCTTTCACTTTATCTTTATTTTTTTCCAAGTAGGTAATGTCGGGAATAACCAAATCCACCCCAAACATTTCCTCATCCGGAAATGCCAGTCCGGCATCAACCACGAGAATTTCGTTTTCATATTCATACAAATACATGTTCTTTCCAATCTCGTTTAGTCCTCCCAGTGGAATCATTTTCAATTTTGATTTTTTTGCCAAGTCCTCACCTTGTCCTTTCATTCATTTTGTTCTAAGCAAACAACATCGAACCTTACATTGCATATTTTTGCAAAAGGTTTGTGTATGTATCTTTTCAGGCTTCTGCATGTTCCGACCAAAAAATGCAGAGAGAAGGAAATTTCACCATTCCCAGAGCAATTCGCCCATAGATTTTCCGCGGTGTTTCCTTCCGGGTATTTGCAACTCTTCAGCAAAAAAGAGGCATACCATATGCCGAAAATTTCTCACATAGTATTTCTCTTTTATCGTAACCGTTCATCAAACACTGTTTTTTATTATACCATAAACTGCACCTAAAAGAAAGCCTTTTTCCAAAAAATTTTTCATTTTATGAAAAAATCTGGAAATCCGGCGGCGAAAAGAGGGGGACGGCGGAACTTTTCAGTCCCGCCATTCCCTTTTTATATTTCTGACCAGCCGTCCAATTCCCGCTGATATTTTTGTGCTAGTTCTTCCGCAAATTCCTGATTCATGCCTTCACTGATGATACGCAGCAACGGTTTATGCTTATGAGGCAGCACCAAAACCCATCCGCCGTCTTCATAGATTTTCACGCCCTCTTCCATTTCCATCTGTCGCCCTTCATGCTGTTGCATGAGATGGCGCATAATATGCCCTTTGCTGCGGTTTTTGCAGGAACATTCCCGTCTGCCAAAATATGCCGTGGGAATCCTTTGCAGCACTTGTTGCAGCGAACAGTCTTCTTCTTTGAGAAAATCCAGCAGTTTCACCAAGCCGCCGACTGCATCAAATTCCAAGACAAACTGTTCGCACAAACTTTCTCCGCCGCCTTCACGTACCAATCCAGACATCACTTCCAGTGGCGATGTTTTGGTCCAAACCACCTGCCCGTCCAGATTTTTTGCCATCTCCTCTACCCATTTGGAGTGATCCAGCGCCGCGATATATTCTGTTCCTTTGTGGCTTTTCATCAAAATATACGCAGTGAGCATCAAAAACTGCGAGCGATTTAGGGTGGTTCCGTCCTTGCAAACAAGTGTGAGCCGTTCCCCGCTGCTGTCGATATACGCGCCAAAATCATAGTTGCCGCTTTGCATACCGCTGCGCAGTTTTTCCAATTCTTCCGCTTCTCCGCGCCCTGGCGTGCCGGATAATTTATAATCACAAGACACCTCATTTAACACAGAGGTCAAAATAGATTTCGCAAGTCCGGTCTCTGTGTGCACCAAAAGATTAAATCCCAGTTTCGCATTGCGCAGACTGCTGACAATGTCGCGAATATAATAAGAGCGGTAACTGGCAAGCGATAGCACTTCTTTCATGTCCTGTGCGCTGCCGCGGCCAAAGTCTTCCCGCGCCAGCATATTTTCCAGTTTACGTTCTCCCTCCCGCATCAAATCAGCGCCTGTTTCGTCCATGATACGGATTTCCGTTTGCCCTCCCGGCGCTTTCATAACGTGCATGCCGCCGCGAAATCCGTAAAAGCGAATCCCTGCGCGCGTAATCGGAATGGGTTGTTTCCCGAATTCTACTACCTGCACGCCGCCCGCTACCAGTCCTGCGGTTAGCGCATGTTTCAGCATGATACTGGCATATTCTTCATCACTGCTGACAGCAATCTTCCCGCTGCCACAAGCGGCGGCAAACGCCGACCCGATTTTTGCCGCCACCTCCGGCGTCAGTTCTACCGAAACATTGCCACGGATACCGCTTTCACCAAATTCAATTTTGGCATTGCTGTCGCCCCAAATGACATTTTGACTGACAATAGAATCTTCTAACACCATTTTATGATTCCAAATTTTTATGCCGGGGCGCACAATGCTGTTTTCTCCCACAATGCTGCGCGCGCCGATAGCGCTATCCTGCTGCACGGCGCTATATGGTTTGAGCACCACCCCGTCGCACAGCACGGCGTCATATGCACTGCTGCCTGCCATTAGCCTGCAGCCGTCCCAAAGAACACTGTGTACAGCCGTTGCGCCGGTCTCCAGCACACAATCTTTTCCGATACAAGTATAGGGTCCAATCTGTGCACCGGCATGAATCACACTGCCGCTGCCGATATAAACGGGCGGGCGCAATGTCACTTGTTTTTCCAGCGTCACGCCCGGTTCAATCCACACGCCTTCCCGTATTTCTTCTGCTTCGGGGACAATCTGCGTTTTTCCCTGCAAAATTTCAAACTGACATGTTTTATAGGCGCTGATAGAACCGATATCGCACCAGTAACTATCCGTGACATAGCCATAGAGTCCATCCTGTGTGTGCATTAACTTCGGAAACAAATCTTTGGAAAAATCAAACACTTCTCCCGCCGGTACGCTTTGCAGCGCCTCCGGTTCAATGATATAAATTCCGGTGTTGACCGTATCGCTGAACACCTCGCTCCACGACGGTTTCTCCAAAAAACGTGTTACTCTGCCCTCTCCATTTGTCACAACAACGCCATAATCCAGCGGTGTGTCCACTTGCTTAAGCACCAGCGTCGCCAGCGCTTTTTTCTGCCGGTGGCGTGCAGCCGCCTGTGATAAATCAATATCGCAAACCGCGTCTCCACTAATCACCACACACGTTTCATCCACAAACCCGTTTGTGTTTTTCACACTGCCTGCTGTCCCCAGTGGCTGTGCTTCCATAAAATAACGCACATGCACGCCAAAGCGCGCGCCATCGCCCAACCAGTCCATAATGGTTTTGGGCAAATACTGTAGTGTCACTGCGATTTCGGTAATACCATGCGTTTTGAGCAGCAATATAATATGCTCCAGCGCAGGTTTTCCTATCACCGGCGCAAGGGGTTTGGGCTTACAGCAGGTGAGCGGGCGCAGCCTACTGCCCTCGCCGCCTGCCATAATGACTGCTTTCATAATAAAAAAGCACCTCCACTTAATTTGCAAATAATAAACATAGTTCTATTATTTACCTGTGAAGGTGTTCTTATTCTGTTATTTTCCATTTTTTCTTTGCTTATTTCTTTTTTTCGTCTGTTTCATAAATATTTTTCCGCCGTGCACTTTTGCGGATTTGTTTCACCGCCAAATCTAAGGCAATCACAATGACAATAAGCACAATCAATTGCAGCATGGTGTTCTCTCCGTTCTATTTTGGCTGAAAAAAGTGTACAGTATCCCTGGGACACTGTACACAAAAGCTACATTTTATTTTTATAGACTGGGTTTGTTCATGGTAATTTTGCTGTTGATAATAGCGCCTTTTTTGATTTCCAAATTCGTTGTACAAATATCGCCGTCAATGACCGCACCTTCGCCGATTACCAATTCTTCACCGGTGGAAATATTACCTTCCACAATTCCCTTTAGCTGCGCGCTGCGGGCGGAAATATCCCCTTTGATTTTTGTCTGTTCACTGACAAACACTTCTGTTTTACTATGTATATTTCCACGAATGGTGGAACCGTTGGCTTTGATTTTTGCCGCCGTGATATCTCCATGAATTTTTCCGGCAACTTCCACATCGCTTTTACTCACAATTTCACCCTGCACTTCTCCTGCAATTTCAATGGAATCTACACTCTCAATATCTCCCTGAATTTTTGTCTGCGAAGATATGACACTGCCTTCCGAAGAGCGGAACGGTACATGCGCTTCAAAATCAGCGTCCATTCTTTCACCGGCGAACTGATAATCCGGTTGGCGCATCGCCGCAACAACCGTCTCATCTACCGCTTCTATCTGTCCAGTTGCTTCCGACGCCTGCATATTCTCATCTTCAGGTTTGGAAAAAAGCTCTTTCATAGCCCTCGAAAAATCATTTTTGATTCCCATATACCGAAACCCCTTACTTTTACAATATCTTACTGTTTGTCCATATCATTGACTGCCAAACGTCAAACACCCTTTTTGCCTGATTCAATGATACCTATTCCCTATTATCATACATTATTTATCGAAACTTGTCAAGTTCTTTTTACGATTTTATATTTTCCAAATCATAAGGCGTTTCCTGATAGACATAATAATTCAGCCAATTGGAAAACAATAAATGCGCATGGGAACGCCAGCGCACGAGCGGCGATTTACTCGGATTATCGTCTTTATAATAGTGCAGCGGCATGTTGATTTTTTTTCCTTTTTCCAAGTCACGCCGGTATTCGCCGTCCAGTGTGAGCGCATCATATTCGCTGTGTCCCGTCACAAAAATTTGTTTGCCGCCCCGCGACATCACCAAATAAATACCCGCTTCCTTGGAAGAAGCTAAAATATCCAATTCCGAATGCTGCGTAATGTCCTCGCGGCGCACCTCCGTATAGCGAGAATGCGGCGCATAAAACATGTCATCAAACCCCCGCAGCAATTTTGTTTTGCGATGATGAATTTTATGAGGAAACACACCAAACATTTTTTCTTCCAAATTATATTTGGGTATGCCATAATGGTAATATAACGCCGCCTGCGCCCCCCAGCAGATATGCAGCGTACTGGTGACATGGCTACGCGTCCAGTCCATAATCATACACAATTCTTGCCAATAGGTGGTTTTTTCAAATTCCATATGTTCCACCGGCGCGCCGGTGATAATCATTCCATCATAGTTCTGGTCTTTGATTTCGTCAAAGGAATGGTAAAAATGCTGCAAATATTCCTCCGGCGTGTTTTTAGACCGATAGGTTGACGTACGGAGCAGTTCCACTTCCACCTGCAGCGGCGTGTTTCCCAGCAACCGCATGAGCTGCGTCTCCGTTGTGATTTTTGTCGGCATGAGATTTAAAATGATAATCCGCAGCGGGCGGATATCCTGATGAATTGCCTTTTTCTCCGGCATGACAAAAATATTCTCCGATTGCAGTTGTTTTTTTGCCGGCAGTTTATCAGGTATTTTAATAGGCACTGCTTCCACCTCTTTCCTTTTATTTTAATGTTATATCTTAACAATCATGCCATTCTCGGACCCGTGCCGAGAATGGCATACCCTACAGTATTCGGAGTGCCGCGCCTATCCCTCCACCAAACTTCGTTTGGTCCCCCTCCCTTTAGGCAAGGGAGGCGTAGCGCGACGCGAGAGCGAAGAACACTGCTTAGGAGGATTCCGACAAGGGGTACGGCGTGACGGCAAGTGAAACGAGCCGGAACAAGTCCCCTTTCGCAATGGTACCATCACTTGACAAAGGTAAATACGGTTTTTCCGGCGAAAATCCTGCAAATGATTGCGTTATCCTCATTCGCGGGCACTAGCCCTGATCTTTCGTCTTCCTTATCCTTCACATGATTTTCGCCGGAAAAACTCCATAGGATCTGACCGAAAACAGAGGTGTAAAAATGAGGGGCTGGCAAGGCTGAGGACGCAGGCTTGCCTTTCGCAAGCCAAGGACGAAAACGCAGTCAGCAGCCATTTTTATTTTGGTCAGACGTGTTTAGGCAAACAAAAGTCGAATATGCGTGCGCCATGCAGG
>JAAWTG010000090.1 GCA_022801925.1 Clostridia bacterium
TCGCTACGGGTAGTTCTCCCCTTAAAAATGTCCTCCGTCGCCTGCGGCTCCTCCCCCTCTTACTTTTTTTGGGGAGAACTACCCTCCGCTTAGAGCCCCGCTCCCCTTTACTTTTTTCTCTGGTAATGAGTTGCGCAAATAGAGCGGGTATAAGATATCATGCATATGTTCCATTTTACTTTTATAGTACACCTAGGAGTTTTAAAAGACGAATGTTGTTTTTCATGCCATATTGATAGTAGAAACCGGTGTCAATGATATGAGTGGCATCAAAATCTTCCAAAAGAAATTTTGCGCGTTTTCGTTTTTTGGGCGGTATGAGCGCCAACAGTTTTTTTGAGATGGCGTCTCTGCGTGTTTCGGCTTCCTGTTTTTCGAGAGATTCCTCCCATGCTGCTGTAACAATTTCTTCCGTATCAATAAGATAGTCGTGGAACATACCCTCAAATGTTTGATACATAATAAAATCAACCCTTTCTTTAACACTAAGTAAATGAACAATTTTATTATAGCACAACTAAAAGTTAATGTCAATAGTTTTTTGAAAGGAGAAATTAAATTGCAAAAAATTGGAGAACGATTAAAACAATTACGAAAACGGGAAGGGTATACACAGAAACAATTAAGTGAATTGTTAGAGTTTCAGGGAAATTCATATTCCAGTTATGAATATAACCGAATAAAACCCTCCATAGAAAAGTTTATTAAACTGGCAGAAATTTTACATACCAGCGTTCAATATATCGTAACAGGAAAAGAACTTTCTATTGAGTTTCAGAAAAATGTGTCGCTGTTTCCACAACGTTTACGCGAACTGCGGGCGAAAAAACAATTAACGCAAGTAGCGGTTGCAAATATATTAAATATCGAGGAAGTAACTTATCAACATTATGAATATGGTGCGTACGAACCCAAATTAGACAAGCTGCTCCAACTAGCAGAAGTGTTCGACGTAACATTGGACGAGCTGATGGGACGGAACCGGAAATAAAAAAATCATTCCAATCGCGAACATACCTTAAGAAGAATGTGATAGTCTCCGCTTGGCGTAAAGTCATACGGTGATAGCGCCGCGAAAACAATAGTAGTTCGATGCACTGTGCTTTGCAGCGGCTGGATACAAGAATGTTGTCATCAAATGTAAAGCGAAAGAAAAACGGAGAGAGGTGAACAGGAAATGAAACCAAAAATAAAAATGCTTTTGTTGGTTTTGGGAATCGTTCTGGTGTTATTTTTCCTAGGATTTTATAATATACTGAAAATACAGCGGTACAGAATAGAGGTTGAAGAAATAAAACAGCCGGTTCGGATTGCGCTCATTACGGATCTCCATTCTTGTCAATATGGGGAAAACGAGCAACAGCTTATCCGCGCGATTGAAGCACAGAATCCTGATCTTCTGATTTTTGCAGGAGATATCTTTGATGATGGTCTTAGCGACAACAATACAGAAGCGTTGTTTCGAGGCGTTGCAGAAAAATATCCTTGTTATTACGTTAGCCTGACGCTTCCAATTTAAACCCGCCTAAAACAGCGATATTTCGGCATCTTTCGGATTGTCGTCTTTGACAGGCGTCAGCCTGTCTGCATCCTCCGCACCAAAATCTGCTCAAAATATCATCCGTTTTAGGTCGCAGAATTTTGAAAGCGCAAATTTTTATGCAAGACAAGGCGAAAGCGGAGCTGATAATTGTTTTATTAGCGAGCATTTCAACGCAGTATTGCGGAAAATTTGTCTTTCAAAATCGGTGTTCAAATCGAAAGCGTCAGGCTACTGGAAATCATGAATATTGGAGCGGAAGCCGTGCGTTTTCGGAGAAGATGGCAATTTTGGAAAACTATAAGGTCAAACGCCTGTCGGGGGAAATGGAAACCATCACGGTAAACGGTGAAACAATCAATCTGTGCGGCGTGGACGATCCGGATGCTTATATGCTCGCCGAAACAGGCGACAATCAAAACGCCCTCCGGTTTGAAGAACAGCTTGCGCACGTAAAGGAACTTTCGCAAAACGGACACTATACGATTTTGATATCGCACCGACCGGAATTTTTTGATTTATATACCGCGCATAAATTCGACTTGGTGCTTTGCGGTCACGCGCACGGCGGACAATGGCGTATTCCGGGTATTTTAAACGGCGTGTTTGCACCGAATCAGGGCTTTTTCCCCAAATATGCCGGCGGCAAGTATCAAGCGGGCGAAACCACCATGATTGTCAGCCGCGGACTGGCGAAAGAAACCACTTGGGTTCCGAGATTCTATAATCGACCGGAACTGGTCGTGATAGATTTTGCGTAAAATAAGGTATCGGCAGAATGAGAAATAAGCTGTCCGAACTGCATGGACTTGACAAGTTTCGCGAAGTGCGATACAATATAAGAAATTTGAGAATCATTGCGGAGGCTCCGTTATGTTAAAACATTATCTGACCATCTATGTGGATGGCAAAAAACAGGAAACCATTTGCCTGAACAATTTGGAATCGTTCTACAGCGGCCGTATCAGTATCGGACGGCTGGAATCCAACGACATTGTGCTGGCATATCCCATTGTTTCCAGAACGCACGCCTATTTGGAAGTGCAGGGAAACAAACTTGAATTGGTTGACAACGGCAGTTTGAATAAATTGCGGGTGGGCGGCAATGTCAGCCCGCGTATCCGTCTTGCCAGCGGCATGAAAGTGCTGATTGGCACCAGCCCGCGCGCAGTGGGAGCAATTGTCCTGCAATATAACGTCATAGACGACGCACCGCAGCCCGATCCGCGTATGCAGCAGTCCATGGGTCGTGCGTCCACGCAGCCGCAGCGGCGCGGGGCTGCGCCGCAGAGCGGTAAAACCTTTTTTGTGCAGCGCGTGCTGGCAATGATGATTGACTACATGATTTGCATGTTCATTTGGTTTGGCGCATTTGTGCTGATTTTCATTACGAGATTTCCGTGGTTTGACCACGGGTTTGTGCCAGCTGTGGTGTTGGCGGCGCTGGCAGTCGGCTGGCTCTACTATGCACTGCTGGAATCGTCCGCCAAACAGGCGACGCTGGGCAAGCTGATTATGGGACTGTACGTAGTGGACGCACACGGTGCAATGCCGTCATTTGGGTTGGCGAGCAAACGCTTTTTTGCGAAAATCCTGTCCGGTATCATTTTGGGCATTGGCTTCTTGCCCATTTTCGGGCATAAACAAACGCTGCACGACCGCCTGACCGGCTGCCGCGTGGTGAAACAAAATCTGTAAATTAAGAAAACCACCGGAAATTTTTCCGGTGGTTTTTCATGTCTGTGCTGCTTTTTAAAACAGAGACGCAACGGTTAGGCATAAGCTTCGGTTTTTGTTTGCCTAGCGATACGGAAAAAAGGAGAGAAGCCATAGCCCGCGGGTGACATTTTCAAGGGAAGATTATTCCGCAGCAACACTTGGAGGGATAAGGCGGACACTTTTTTGCCGCAAAATTTGAGAAAGAGCATGGCAGGAAATTTATGTACTGATAGCATATAAAAAGCGGCGCCGACGGATCTACATATCCGTCGGCGCCGCTTTGCTTTTGATAAAACCGTACGTTTATGAACGAACGCTCCGTTCTGCGATTTCAATTGCCTTTGTAACAATATTACCGCAGTCTCTGGAGGAAACATTCCCCCAGCCGCCGTCACGTTTGACGGTCTCCGCTACACCGAGTTCTTTTGCAATTTCATATTTCAGAGCATCGCTCATTTTGCCTCTATGGCTCATTGGTATTGCCCCCGCTTTTCTTTTTTTGAAATCTTTTTTTCATTCCATATATTCTGAAAAGCCATGATGTCTTACCGGCAAAAACCGAACGCTAAAAATATATGGCGTTCGTCTTTTGCCGCTGTAAACTTTTTTTGAATGTTTACAGGACTTATTATGCCGCGCGCAGTGCAAAATATGAGATGAAAAATTTTGCACTGCATTCAAATTTTTTTAAAATAAAAGCCCATACTTACCGAATAACTTTGCAGATAATCTGTTCATCTTTCAAAATAAATTCCACTTCTTCTATGTCTTTGGGATATAGATATTCAAAATCGTCCGGCAACTGTATTCGATACCAACTATCAATCGCTATCTTGTTCTCAAAATTGTTGGAAAGACACAACATATCGTCTTTTACAAGATAACCTAC
>JAAWTG010000025.1 GCA_022801925.1 Clostridia bacterium
CAAAAGGTATACCTTTTGCAAAACACCACTTTTTGTCTGTTTTTCGGCAAAAAATATGTGATTCACAAAAAACATGTGGACATTTCTGTAAAAATATGTTATACTGTAAATTAAGAATTTTTTATAATATGTATAAAATTCTTTTATTGCAAAAAGTATAAATTCCTGTAACAAATTCTTACAGGATTTTTTTATCCACTGTTTTCATTATAACAGAACTCCCGCTTCACCACCATACCAATTCCCGCCAATAAATTTTTTTGTTCATTTTGACGAATCTTGTCCACAAATTTTTTCGTCTTTGACACATATATTATTTGACTTGTTACGCATATTATATTATAATAGGGGTGGATGGGTTTTGGATAGCCTTTCCAAATACCAAAAATGAATAGGAGTGATTGTCCATGAAAACTGTAACCATTATGCTTTCTTCCATTGATGACGTAAAAAACTTTGTAAACCTCGTCAGCAAATGTGATTTTGACGTGGACTTGGTGTCAGGAAGATATGTTGTGGATGCGAAATCCATCATGGGTATCTTCAGTTTAGACCTCAGCAAAGCCATTGAAATGCAAATTCATAGTGATGATTGTGATGCATTTATGGAAGAACTAAAACCATATCTGCAATAATCACTATGGACGAATTTTGTTCTGACAAAAATCACGATATACTGCAGAAAGGCATATTTATGTTCCTTCTGGTATGTCGTGTTTTTTTGTATGCAGGCATAAAAAAATCAAATCATCTTGAGCGGAATCCGGCGGGCTTTCACGAGTGCCGCCGCACTCTGCTGTTACATAAAAAAGGAAGTGTGTTCCATTGCCCTTTAACATCGTATTATATCAGCCGGAAATTCCACAAAACACCGGTAACATTGCACGCACCTGCGCGGTGACAGGCGCACGGCTGCACATCATCAAGCCCATGGGGTTTTCTGTTGACGACCGCTATCTGCGCCGCGCGGGACTGGACTATTGGGACAAGCTGGACTTAACCTACTACGAAAGCTTGGACGATTTTTTCGCCAAAACGGACGGTGCGCGGCTCTATTTTTCCACCACCAAAGCGCAACAAAACTATTGTGATGTGCCATTTGGAGACGGTGATTTTATCATGTTCGGACGGGAAAGCGCTGGGATTCCCGATGAGGTACTCCGGCAAAATCTTTCCCACTGTATCCGCATTCCCATGCGCGACACTTTGCGGTCTTTGAATCTATCCAACTCTGTCGCTATTGTGCTTTACGAAGCGATGCGACAAACGGAATTTCAGGATTTGCTTGAAATTTCCCCCTATTTTCCATCAGAAAGGCAGGTCTAAATAATGAAACAACATCCTAATTTGTTATTTGTGATTGCGGACCAGTTCCGCCGCTATTCCATGGGCTTCTGGTCAGACCCGACATTCCGCCCTCATCTGACAACAGAACCGGACCCTGTTCACACACCCCATTTTGACGCATTTGCACGGCAAAGCGTAGTACTCAGCCGCGCCATATCGAACTATCCTGTCTGCAGTCCGTTCCGCGCCATGCTGTTTTCCGGTCAGTTTCCGGAGGAAAACGGCGTGTGGCACAACTGCGCGCCACACAGAGATTATGAACTGCGCGGTGACATTCCCACCTTCCCCAGCGTGCTGCATGACTGCGGATATCATACCGGCTACATAGGAAAATGGCATTTGGAATGTCCCAGACCGGATTTCGACCCGGAAGGAAACTATATTGCAGATAATCCTAATTATGACGGCCCCAGACGGTTTCCAGACGGTTCCATGCCGGACAATATCAACTGCTGGAATACGCTGATTCCAAAGGGACGGCAGAGAAATATTGATTTTTTGCACGCCTATAACACATGGGATGTGTTCCGCGGAAACGCAGAAATGAACCCACTCAGAAAACCGGTATATTGGGACAATGACTGCCGCCGCTATAGTTCGCCGGACGGTCAGTGGTCGCCGGAATATGAGACGGATTTGGCAATTTCCTATTTGGAAAACAAAGATGGAATGCGTCCGCAGGACGACCCATTCGCGCTATTCGTCTGCTACAATCCGCCACATCTTCCCTATGAAAGCCGCGAGGATACAGACTACGACATGTATGACAATTATTATAGCGAGCAGGCGCAGCCAGATGTGCAAAAACTGATAGCCCGTGACAATGTGACGTTGGAAGGCGAAGAATATGAACGGCACGCCCGCGTCCATTTTTCACATGTCAGCGGCATTGACCGTCAATTTGGGCGGCTGCTGGAAACTTTGGATCAGCAACAGCTGGCGGAGGACACCATTGTGATTTTCTGCTCCGACCACGGCGAAATGATGGGCAGCCACGGTTTGATGTCCAAAAACGTTTTATATGAAGAAGCCATGGCAATTCCCTTCCTGATTCGCTGCCCCGGTCTGACTCCTAAGGTAGATGACTTGCTGCTCAGCGGCGTGGATATTATGCCGACCACTCTGTCACTGATGGGGCTGGCCGACCATATTCCGTCAGGATTGCAGGGCACGGACTATGCAGCGGCATTTTCTTCGGACGTGCCGCGTCCCCAGTCCGCACTGTTTGTCCAGATGGATACCAAAGGACTGCAAACAGAGCATTATACGTTCTCCATATCAGACGGCGGCGCAGTATTTACCAAACCTGCGTTATATGACAATTTTGCTGACCCTTATCAAATGCACAATTTGTCGTTTGACGCTATTCCGCCGGAGGATTTGCTCTTTTTGCGCAAACAATTGGGTTACTGGCTGAAACAATCCAACGACCCCTGGTGGCAGCAGCGAAAATATGCAGATTTTATTGTGTATCCTGATTAGGCAAATGCGGCGGGCGGAACTTCCGCGCTTGCAGTATACTTACTTCATCTTACATAAAGGAGATTTCCTATGAAACGTTTTTCTATTTTTCTTGCTGCCGCGCTGCTGACGTGTTCCATAACCACGATGGCAGCCAAACCAACGCCCACACCCAAACAAACGCCAACGCCGACTGCCACTGTGACGGCGGAACCAACGAAATCGCCTCTGCCAACAGCGGCGCCGGAAAAAATCGTGAAAAGCGAATTTCAGCGTGACACCTACACCATCTATGGCAGCATGGTTTTGGACAACGATTCGGCGAAAACCAACCGGCACATATTAAATTTTGATATTCCCGCTGATAAACTCGTGGTCTTGTCTTTTTTAACGCATGAACAGGAGGACACTACCTACAGCACGCTAAACAGCGCTTATTCCGTTTTGGATTTAGACTTGGTGGAAACGACAACTGGCTCTGTCTGTGCCGTGTGGGCGGGCGGATATTCCCAGCCCAGCCGTATGCGCTATTTTAAAACCACGGCAGCGCAAAACGGGCGGTTTTCCGTTTCTGTTGGCGTTCAAAAACAGGATGCAGAGCGGTCGGTAGACCCTTTCCGTTGGGATTATGTCGTCAGCGTCAAGATTTTGGACGCGGCAACGTTTGAGCCGCTGGACGCGCAGGGAACGGTCTCCGGCGACCGCAACTTTTTCCTTTCCTCCGGTCCGGAAGCTATTTCCGATTCCGCGCTTTATACCTACGATACCCGTCAATATTTATGCCGTGCGCCCATTAACGGTAACGCCAATGTCTATTGGTCGCACATGAATGCGACCGGTCGCGACCTCTATTTCGGCGTACTGCTGCAAAACAAGGAGTCCGAACCGCTGGAAATCACTGTGCATTCGGACAACCACCAGACGGTACGCAGTGCGGATGACGCTTATGGACAAATGTATCTGGATATTTTCGCCAAGAAAAATGATTTGACCGCCGGTTGGGCGGGCGGCGCAGGCAAACGCGAAACGCCGCTTGTTTTGCAGCCCGGCGAATCCGCTTGGCTCACCAACTACGCCATCAGCCCCGCACTGACAGGAGAAACCACCGGTATCATCTCTCTGTCCGTGAATGGTGGCGAATATACCGGACGAAATTTGATTTGCACAACCTATGCCTATGCGGCGGCAGAATATACCGATTATATCCCTGCCAACACTGCCGACTGGGAACTGGAAGCGCAGCCGAACGGCACTTCTATGCGCGGCAGCGGTAACGGCGCTATCCTCAACTTGACCGGCAGCGCAAAACAGCTGCCGTTTGAAACCGTTTTAACCGGCGAAAACATGATAAACGATGGTGAAAAAATTGATTTGACGAGACTGGAAAACAATCAATATTTCGCTTCGGACAACAAAACCAACCTGCACCGCATTGCATGTGACGAGGAGGAAAACCTACCCGCGCTGACCGCAGAAGAACAGCTTTACTACGATACCTATAACTGCAATTTCGGTACCATTTACAAAATTGATACCAAAATGCTGCAAGCGTCCTATCATTTGCAAGACGGCAAAAAAGTCGTAGGGCGCATCAAATTTTCCGCCCGTACCACGCCCGCTATTGCGGAGCAGCGCGCGGTCGGTACAAACGCCGCCGGTATCAACATGGTCGTTTGGCGCACCAAAGACGGTCAGCTTGATTTCACCAATGCCTCCACCATTTCTCTTTCCAGAAACAAAGGCATTGACCCTGAGGCGGATAACGAACATTTCTATCCGCAGCAAAACCTACAAAACGCCATACTCTCCCGCGGCGAAGAAGGCGTTTACTGGGAATTTGACCAAAATGTGCCGTTCTACGACGACGCGGACTATTCCTATTATTTTGTTGCCAGCGGCATGAGCAACCTGCCGTTTGAACTGTCGTTCACTTACGAGGACATTGACTATGACCCGCAGCCCATGGCAGTTTATATTGACGATAAATCTGTCTCCTTCCCTGATGTGCGTCCGCAGCTGATCGGCGATTATACCATGGTACCGCTGCGCGGCGTGTTTGAAAACCTCGGCGCTTCGTTAGACTATAATGACGGCGTGGTTTCCGTTTTTCTGCCGGACCGTATCATGACCATCAGCATTGGCGATACGCATTTAATGAGTTATGATACCGCCAACAAACAGATTGCGGAGCACTGGATTAACACGCCGCCCATACTGCGCGACGACCGCACGCTGGTGCCGCTGCGCGCATTCAGCGAACTCATGGGGCTGCGCGTGGTTTGGGCGCACAATGTCCAGCAAATTTTTATGTATCACGACGAATAAGCACAGGAAAGCCAAAACGGACGGAGCACCTTTTCGTCCGCTTACATAGCACAAATATTCTTTCACAGGGGGGCTGTCATTCCATGGCAAAGGCAAATATCAAAACGAATGCCATGCGCATTTTAGAAAAAGCAAATATTCCATTTCAGGCGCATACCTATGACCACGGCGACAGCGCCATTGACGGCGTGAGCGTGGCGCATAAACTGGGGCAGGATGAAAAACAGGTGTTTAAAACATTGGTGACGCAGGGCGCCAGCCATAATTACTATGTGTTTGTCATTCCGGTTGCCAAAGAACTTGCACTCAAAGCCGCGGCGCGGGCGGTGGGCGAAAAATCCGTGGAAATGATTCCTGTCAAATCCATCAATCAGGTAACGGGATATATCCGCGGCGGCTGCTCCCCCATTGGCATGAAAAAGCAATTCCCCACTGTTTTGGACGCTTCCGCGCTGACATGCAGCACCATTATTTTCAGCGGCGGCAAAATCGGATTTCAAATTGAAATGGCGCCGCAGGCGTTGCTGGACTTGATTCATGCCACTACGGCGGATATCACGCAATAGCGTTCAAATACACATATTTTCTAGATAAAGAAAACGGCAGTTCATCTTGGACTGCCGTTTTCTTTTATTTCAGACTGCCACAGGTGCGCTGCCGTTATACAGCCCTGCGCTGACAATATAATACGCTGCCAAAAATTCGTCCATCATGACGGAAGTTAGCGGCAAAAACGCCGCGTTTTTATGCGTTTGCAGTGTTTCCAAAATCAACTTTGCCAAATACATGGCGCGGACTTCTTTTTGAAAGAAAGTTGCGCTGTTTTTCAATGTTTTGACAACATTTTGTTCCTCTTTTGCCGCAAACACTGTGGGCGGCAGCGACAGCGTTTCGATTTTTTCCGCAACGCGCCGCCGGAATCTCTGTGCGGAGTAAATCGTTTCATTGGAAAGTCCAAACAACTCTCCTGCCGTTTCCATTGCCCCTAGTAGAAAAGATCCTTCGTCCTGCGCCGGACGACGGTATTTTTTCTCCAAGTGCCGCCGCAGGTTCTCCAGCACCAATTTATCCACCGGCGCGGATGCGTCATATAGTCGCAGCAAACGGTCTAATTCCTGCTGAAATGCCGGCTGTTCCTGCATTTGCTGCTTTGCCGCGCCTTTCATAAACGCAAAAGCACAGCCGTCAAACGCACCATAGCTGCGCATACAATCCAGATATCCCAGACGGATATTGTGCGCGGCGGTATGTTTATCAAACACCAGCATTGGCCCCAAATCCCAATAACAACGGATGTGCCGAAGATGTTCCGCCTGTTTCAGCGGCTCTTTATGCACCACGCCGGGCGCTTCCAGTTCCACAGCAATGATACATTCCGCACCGCGCTCCAGCGCCATTTGAACCGGCAAATTGTCATAGTACCCGCCGTCAATATGCGCTTCTCCCTCAATTTTCTGCGGTTTGACTGCCGGATATACCGCGCTGCTGGCAAGCACATAGTCAATCAGTTCTCCCGCCGGAATCTGTTCTTTAAAATATTCCACAGGGCGGCGCTGCCCCAAATTCACCGTCACTAGACCATATTCCACGGACGACCTTCGCACCGCAGACTCGTCTATATGCTGCCACAGCAAACGCCGCAGCGGCTGGTTATCGCTGCCGCCGCGCCGAAAGTAATCGACCAAAAACCGCTGCGCCGTCTGCATGATTTTTTTCTTTTGCGGTAGCGTATCGTCCACGTTCAAATCAAACACTTTGTTCGTTTCAATCTCTTTCCAAAGCGACAGCGCGGCGTCAAATTTGTTTTGCGCCACCATGCAGCCGTTAATCGCGCCGACCGACGTTCCTGTGACAATATCAATGGGAATCTCCATTTCCAAAAGCCCCTGCCACACACCAATCTGATATGCACCGCGCGACCCGCCGCCGCCTAGCACTAATGCATTTTTCACCGCTTTGTCACCAACCTTTCTTTATCAGGATATCTGTAGGTATAAAAATCTGCTCCTATGGAAAACCGGCCCGACAGCCAAGCGACTGTCAGGCCGATTCTATTCACATGCCATTTAGCACATCATTTCACTTACTCTGTTTCAATCAATCCGTAATTACCATCTTTGCGCCGGTACACCACCGCCGGCTGCTCGGTATCCGCATGGATAAACACAAAAAACATATGTCCCAGCAAATTCATCTGCAAAATTGCTTCCTCCACACTCATCGGTTTGATACCGATTCGTTTGCTGCGGACAATGTTAAATTCACTTTCCTCCGCCACGTCCTCACTGCCATCTTCCGCCGAAAAATCCATATCCCCTATATGCAGCCGTTTTTGCAGCTTGGTTTTCTGTTTGCGGATTTGACGTTCCAGCAGTTCGCATACCTCGTCAATTGCCGCAAACATATTATCTGCCGACTGCTCGGCACGGAAAATCATACCTTGACGATATATCGTGATTTCTGTGATATGGCGGTCTTTTCGGACAGAAAACACGACATTGACGTCGCCTTCTCCGCCAAAGAATTTGTTTGAGATTTTCGTGAGTTTTTGCTCCGTCCGTTCCTTCATTGAGTCTTTGACTTCCACTTTTCTGCCTACAAATTTGATGTTCATACAAAAACCTCCTCTTATGTCCGCTTGCGCCGGACACCTGTAATATTACAGATACTAGTATCTGCATAAGTGGGGCTTCCCATACCCGACAAAAACCATTTTTTGCCGTTTGGGATGACCTTTCCCATCTGTCCGCCCTCAGGCAGATGGGAAAAGCCGCCCTGACAGGAAATCTCCCACCGGCAGGATTTTGCACGCCGTTTCTGAAATCAAGCGTCCGAATTACAACTCACAATGCCGGTGCCGCGTGACATGACAGCTTATCGTGACCGCCACCGGCAGACCCGCAATGTGGGTTGAAAATGTTTCAATGTTCACGCCGAGCGACGTCGTATCACCGCCAAGTCCTGCCGCGCCAACGCCCAGCCCATTGATTTTCTCCAGCAACTCCCGCTCCAAATCTGCATAATAGGGGTCGGAATTGCTGCTGTCAATACTGCGCGCCAAGGCTTTTTTGGATAAAATAGCGGCTTTCTCCATGCTTCCGCCGATACCAATACCAACCACTGTCGGCGGACAAGGATTGGGTCCTGCTGTTTTTACCGTGTCCAGCACAAACTGTATCACGCCTTCCACACCTTGGGAGGGTTTGAGCATTTTCACGCCGCCCATATTTTCACTGCCAAACCCCTTCGGCATAGCCGTAATGCGGAGTTTGTCGCCCGGTACGATTTCATAATGAATCACCGCCGGCGTATTGTCGCCCGTGTTGCCGCGGCGAATGGGGTCTTGCACCACAGATTTACGCAAATATCCGTCCTTGTAGCCACGTCGTACGCCTTCGTTGAGTGCTTCCGTCAAATCACCGCCTGTGATGTGCAGTTCCTGTCCCACTTCCACAAACAAAATCATCATGCCCGTATCCTGACAAATGGGCATTTCTTTCGTTTTGGCAATATTCGCATTCACCAACAGCGATTCCAGCACATTTTTTCCTATCGGCGATTGCTCGGTTTTTGCCGCGTCCGCAATCGCCCCGCGTATATCGTCATTCAGCACACAGTTGCTGTCAATACACATCTGCCGCACTGCGCTGATAATGGTTTCCACATCTAATTCCCGCATCTGTTATTCCTCCGTTATTCCTCCGTTATTCCTCCGTTATTCCGCCAATTCTCAAAATATCCAGCGGCGACTGCGCCAATGCGTCTGCGCCCGTTTCCCGTAGTTCTTGCGCCGAGCCGAAGCCGAACAGCGCGCCGATTGCCGCTGTTCCCACGCTCTTTGCCGCTTCCATATCATAGCTTCTATCGCCAATCATTGCGCAGACGCTCAACTCTTTGATACCATATTGGTCAATCACCGATTGCAGCAAATCCTGTTTTTTCTCTTGGTCATGCTTGAAATCCACGCCGCAAATGGTCTTAAAATAGGGCGCTAACCCATAGTGCTGCAAGATTTTTTCAGCATAGACCGTCGGTTTGCTGGTCACAACATACAGTCCCGCGCCCGCTTTTTGCAGCGTTTTCAGCGTTTGCTCCATGCCGTCATAGACACGTACCTCGCGCCAGCCTTTTTCGCTGTAGTATTCACGGTAGCGCCGCACTGCTTCATTACCGCCCGCTTCGTCCAAGTCCCAATATTTCGTGAACGACACCACCAGCGGCGGACCGATATATTTCTTGATATCTCCCAATTTATCTCTGCTGATACCCAACGCGTCCATTGCATAGCAAATGGCGTTTTGAATGCCTTCCTGCGAATCCACCAAGGTTCCGTCTAAATCAAAAAACAAATGTTGATAGTTCATGCGTTTTCGTTTCCTTTCTCGTTCTTAGGCTCTTTCTCCCGAAATACCCACAACCGATTTCCCAGGAAATTCACCAAAATGGAGACCGGTCCTGCAATGAACAGATTTGCTAAAATTTCGCTGGTTTTCATCAAATCAAGCTCCAAGTGCAAATGTCCCAGCAGCGACACCAACAACTGGTTTCCAAAATGTGAAAAAATGTTCAATGCTAACAGGGACGCGCCGAGAGAAATGAGATTCACCACAACAAATTTGCTAAACAACTGTCCATGTGATTTTTCCTTATTCTGAAATGTCCAGCGTTTATTCCAGATATAACTGTGCAGCGTTGCCGCCGAGTAGGAAATGATTTTCGAGATATTACGGTTCAGTCCCAAAAACAACAGTCCTGCAAAAATCAGGTTGTCCACCAGCGTATTGAGCACGCCGACCAGACTGAACTTCATCAATTTTAAAAGTTCTTTTTTTGTCTTTTCTTTCATGTGCTTTTATCCCCACTTTTCTTCTGTAGATTAGGCAAACAAAAGTCGAATCTCATGCCTACAGATAAAATACCCAGCTTTCAAACCAGCGCAGTACATGTGCCACATACTCTTTTGCCACCGGCATACCGGAAATGACAGGGTAGAACAAAACAAACAGCAGCGCCACCACGCCCAGATACACGCCTGCGCCCGCATAAAACCGCCGTTTGCCCTTGTCTGTTTTGATATCCGCATAGACGTTTTGCAGCGCATATGCCGTCATTATCATCAAAAACGGCGTGCTGGCAAAATAGTGGTAGATAAACAACACGCGCGGAATTGGCATCCACGGTACGATTTGCGACAGCAGCGCCAATACCAAAAACCACGCTTTGCTATCCTGCTTTTTCAGGGCGGTGAACAGCGTCGCAAAAAACGCAATCAAACCGACCCACCAAACCGCCGGATTGCCGAAACAGGAAATGGTGGAAATCTGTCCCGCGCCCAAATCCTGATAGTAGTACCACATGGGTTTATACATGATTGGCCATGTATACCACATGGATGCATAGGGGTGAGACTGCTGCAATTTATTATGGTAGGAAAACATACTTTTCTGGTAATCCAACAGTTCGCGGAAGGTATAGGGGTGTCCCTCAATAAAGCGGAACGGGATATAGGACGCGAAGTAAATCGCACAGGGAATCACGATGAAAAATCCCACACAGCACAACAGAATTACTGCTGTCTGTTTGCCATATGCCGCCACGGTCTTTCCCGCCGCACCGCCCTGTTTTTTTGCCTGCAAATAGTCCCGCAGCCGTCCTGCCATGTGCAAGAAAAAGATTGCCGCCAGCCCAAAGCCGCTGTAGATTCCTGTCCATTTGGACGCGCACGCCAAGCCGAAGAAAATACCGCTGCCCAGCAATGATAGCAAAGGCTGTTTGAGTCCCGTTTTTTGGTAGTTCCCTGCATAGAAACAATACATAAAGTAGTAACTCAGCAGAATGAACACCACAGGATAGGAGTCTATCGTCGCAATGCGCGTCTGCGTAAAATGCATGAAATCAAAGGTCAACAAAAAGGCTGCGATAAACGCAAACCACGGTTTTTTCGTGATACGCCGCGCCAGCAGGTAAATGGCGAAAATCATGAAAATACCGAACAGGTTGCCCATGAACCGCCAGCCGAACGGCGTCATGCCAAACATCTGTGTCCCCAGCGCGATGAATAACTTCCCTAGGGGGGGGTGGGAGGTTTCTGTCGGTTCAATGCGGTGCACATTTTCATATGCTGTGCGCGCATGATAAATCTCGTCAAAATAGGAACCGTTCAAATAGGACGGCATGGACGGCACCAGATTTTGTTCGTCCGCCAGCCGCTCCGGCGTTTCGCAGCCGGTGACAGATGCAATCTTGATAGGTTTATCATTTTCGTCAAACAATCCCACTTCATATAAATAGGCTTTGTTGTTTTCCAGCGGTATCATTTTGATATATTGTGCGCGGGCGTTCACCGCCACGGAAACCCACTGAAACACATTGGTGTTTTTTTGCACGCTGACATTCTGCCACGCTTGCCCGTCGTCGGAATAAGATATATTATAGTCCGTGATGGTCTGTCCGCGGAAAAAATTCAATTTCGCCACGTCCTCCGGCTGCGCCAAAGTAACGATAATCTGGTCATTTTTTCCGTGGCGGATATACGTCTGCGGCGCAGTGCGGTCACCCAAATTCACAAAGGACAAAATACCGTATACCAGCAGCAGGATTCCCAGCAGCAGCGCGTCCAGTCTGCCCCAGCGCACCGGCATATCCGGTTCTTTTATCTGAAAGGTAGCATTTCTATTTTTTGATGGCTGTTTCAAATTTTTTCCCCCCAAAACAGTAGTATGTCAGCAGCGCAAATGCCGCCAGATTCAGCACGGAAACCGTAATCATAAACACATCATCCTGCGGCACGTGATACACCGGCTGCGGCTGCAGCGCCAAAAACAATACATAGCCGATATTTAAAAACGCCGTAAAGCTGAATATGCCAAAACAGTGCCGAATCCCTGCTTGATTCTCCAGCAAATACGCCACAAGCAACAGCGCAAGGCTGGGTAATATATAACGTTCATGCATTTTGGTACCCAACAGGCACAGTCCGATGTTCAAAAATGCCGCCGCGGTCAAAATGCCCCGTTTGCGGTAGGCATAGGCGCTGGCAAGCACCACTGCCGCCATCAGCACCGCGCCCCACACCTGATAGGGAATGCCCAGCAAATGTTCCTCTAAAGCAGCGAAGTTACCGCCGAACATGGCATACAAATTAAAGGTGTTGAGCGTTGCATAGCGATAGGAGGACAGCGTCCCCATATAGAGGTTCCAAATCCAGTTCCATTCCTGTCCCGCCGAAAACGGCAAAATGCCCGCGACAAACACTGCCGCGCCAATTCCCACGCATTTTATCACCAGCAACCACGCGCCTTTTTCTTTCTTTACAAACAAGTCTATGATATACCACAGGTAAATCGGGAAAAAGACCAGCGCCTGCGGTTTGACCAGCAGCGCGGCTGCATAAGCGGCTGTGGAAGCCATATGGCGTTTTTCACAGAGCAGGCAGAATGCCAGCAGCAGAAAAAAGATAAATACGCCGTCCACCTGTCCCCATAAAGACGCGGTGGTGATAAACGTCGGGTGAAAGGCATATACCGCCGCAAGCGCAAGTCCGGCAGCTTGTTTGTCCTGTTTGCAGCCGATACGCCAAATCAAATATGCCGTACCCAGTTCAAACAGCGTGGCGGGCAGTTTCAACAAAACGGAAAACACACTGCTGTCCGCCGAAAGCGAAAACACGTGCCGCAGCAGTCCGACCAGATACAAAATATACATATAGCCGGGCGGATAGTCCAGAAAGACATTGTTTTGCGCCGCATAGGCGTACATATGGGGTATCCCCTGCGAAAACGCCATGTCACCCCATGCTGTGAAACAGCCGATATCCACGCTGTAGCCGCGCACACGCGCCGCCAACACTACGCGCAAAACAAACGCCGCCGCTAACACGAACCATATTTTTATGTTTCCCTTCTCACGAAAGAGCTTGTCCTGATAGTTCCAGCACAGCAGCAGACCGAAAAACAGCGCGCTGCCGCATAATATTAACGTAATCATATTGTTTCCTCAATTCCCAGTTTTTCACATTCCTCCGCCGAAAGCGGCCGGTATTCTCCCGGCGCCAAAGTGTCGTCCAGCGGCACCGAACCGAACCGGATACGCTTCAAATAGCACACGCGGTTGCCCACCGCTTCAAACATGCGTTTTACCTGATGGAATTTCCCTTCATAAATGGTGAGCCGTATTTGCCGCGGATTGTTTTCGTCCAGTGCAAGCTGCGCAGGCAAAGTCCGGTATCCGTCCTCCAGCGTCACGCCTTGCTCAAACGCCGCTATGTAAGAAGACTGTGCGTCCTGTGCAAGCTGCGCCAGATAGGTCTTGGGTACATGTTTGCGCGGAGACAGCAGACGGTGCGCCGTTTGCCCGTCGTTGGTCAGCAGCAGAAATCCTTCCGTGTCGCGGTCCAGCCGTCCCACCGGAAACGGCGCAAACCGCCGCGCTTCCTCGTCCAGCAAATCCACCACCGTGGGGAAACGGTTGTCCTCCGTTGCCGACACCACGCCGTCCGGCTTATTCATCATCAGATAGATATATTTTTGATAGTGGAACGGCTTGCCAAACACTGTGATTTGCGCTGCGGCAGGGTCGATATGCAGCGACGGGTCGCGTACTTCCTGCCCGTCCACCAGCACGCCGCCGGTGCGCAAAAGCTGTTTGATTTCCTTGCGCGAGCCCAGTCCGCCGCCCGCTAAAATTTTATCCAGCCGTTCCATATGTTTCCTCCGATATTGTTTTAATAATCCTATCCATCTTATGACTATTATACCATAATTGCGAAGCAATTTGGTATAATTTCGTGCATCTTCGTCGGTTGCCGCGTTTTTTATGCGCGGCGAGACGAAGGCACTTTTCATTCTATAATAGTCACTTTGTGACTATTATACCATATTGTTTTCAAAAAAACAATACTAGGAAACCCAAATACGTTGTCCTTCCTTATATTATTCCCATATCAATACGGATACTCCTCGCCCGCCAGCGAATGCATGAATCCGTCCAGTTTCACGCTCATAATATCGCCCGCAATGACTTTATCTTCCAGCAAAAAAATGTTGGCGCGCACGTGGTCTGTTCCCGATTTCGCATGGTTTTTCACGGTATAGGTGCGGCGTTCCACCGTTTTTCCCATATAGGGCGTGAGATCCAGTCCAATGCTGCTCTGCATACGGTTATAGCGGTTATAGACTTTGTCAAATGTCGGCGGCAGCGTAAACGTTTCCGCTTCCACTGCCGGAATTTCCACCTCCCAGCCGAATTGCTGCAAAAACGCCGCCGCGTCCGCCTCTGTTTTCACGTTTTCAAACGTATATTTATGTGCGCAGTTCACCGCCACGCTGTATAAATTGCTGCTCCATATCACGCTGCACAGCAGACACAGCGCAAACAACGCTCCTGTGATGATTTTTTTCTTTTTGGTCATGTTGTCCCCTCCTCTGCGGGCGGCAATGCACGCGCCCCCTAGGCATAAGAGAATCGAATATGCCTACTGCTATCTTATGATACGGACAGGCGAAAAATTTGCATTCTGAAAAAAAACATTGCTTTTTCCCGCATTTTTTGGTAAAATATAGGGTAAAACGAGAATGACTTGAAACGATATACGAAAAAGAGGTGTCTGGAAGAATGAAAGAAACACAAAAATTTGCAGATAGAGTGGTCGACCTGAAAGCCTCTGCCATTCGTGAAATGTTTAAATTGATGGCAAAAGGCGATGTTGTCGCTTTGTCGGGCGGCGCACCTGCGCCGGAATCTTTCCCGACAGAAGAACTGGCGGAGATCAGCGCGAAAATCCTGCGCGAACAGGGCACGGTTGCGCTGCAATACAGCGTGACGGAAGGATATCAGCCGCTGCGGGACATGGTGGTGGAACGCACACGTGCGGCGAACAAGCTGACAGAATATGACGATACCATCATCACGACCGGCGCGCAGCAGGCGATTGACCTTGCGTTTAAAGCGCTGGTAAACGATGGAGAGGGTATTATCGTAGAGCGCCCCTCCTTTGTCGGTACGCTGAATTCCGCGCGTTCCTACCGCGCAAAACTGTATGACGTGCCGGTGCTGGACGACGGTATGGATTTGGATAGGGTAGAGCAGTTGCTTCAGACGGAAAACATCAAGCTGATTTACACCATTCCGACCTTCCAAAACCCGACCGGTATTACCATGAGCGATGAAAAGCGGCAGCGTTTGATTGATTTGGCAGTGAAATATGACGTTTATATCGTAGAGGACAACCCCTATGGCGATTTACGTTTTGCAGGCGACCCCAAAAAGAACATCAAATCGTTAGACCCCGACGGACGCGTGATTTACTGTGGTACGTTTTCCAAAATTCTCTCGCCCGGACTGCGTATCGGCTGGGTCAGCGCGCACCGCGATATCATTGAACGCATTGTTGTTGTCAAACAGGCAAACGACGTGCATACCCCCATTTTCAACCAAATGATGGCGGCGGAATTCATGAAACAATATGATATGGACGAACATATTGCGCGTCTGTGCAAACTCTACGGTCGTAAATGCGGCATTATGCTGGACGCACTGGACAACTATTTCCCCGAAGGCTGCACCTATACGCGCCCCGAGGGCGGACTGTTCCTGTGGTGCACGCTGCCGGAAGGCACAGACACCAAAGAACTGCTGACGCGCTGCATAGAGCGCAAAGTCGCATTCGTGCCGGGCAACACCTGCATGGTGGACATTGACGCCCCGACGCGTTACATGCGCCTGAACTACTCGGCTGTGGCAGAAGATAAAATCGACTGGGCAGTGAAAACCATGAGCGACGTAATTCGCGAATCACTATAAACAATTTCTCATAAGGAGTGGATTCCTGCATGACGGACAAAAAACCAAGAATATTAAGCGGCATTCAGCCGTCCGGCATTATCACGCTGGGCAACTATATCGGCGCTATCCGCAATTGGGTAGAACTGCAAGATGAATTTGAATGCTTTTATATGCTGGCGGATTTGCACACCATCACGGTGCGCCAAACGCCGGCGGATTTACGCAAACGGTCTTTGGAACTGATGGCGCTGCTGCTCGCCTGCGGCGTGGATACGGAAAAGAGTTTAATCTTTTTCCAGTCCCACGTGCCGGAGCACACACAGCTAAGCTGGGTGCTGAACTGCTACACGCAGATGGGCGAACTCAGCCGTATGACCCAGTTTAAGGATAAAGCGGCTAAAAATGCAAATAATATCAACGCCGGACTGTTTACCTATCCGGTTTTGATGGCGGCGGACATTTTGCTCTATCAGGCGGATTTGGTGCCGGTGGGCAAAGACCAGACGCAGCACCTCGAAATTTGCTGCGATATCGCGCAGCGGTTTAACCACGCGCTCAGCGATACCTTCACCATTCCAAAAGGATATATTCCCAAAGTGGGAGAGAAAATCAGAAGTTTGCAAAATCCCACAGCAAAAATGTCCAAATCCGACGCCAACGAAAACGCCTATATTTCCTTGCTGGACGATCCTGATACAGTGATTCGCAAATTCAAACGCGCCGTGACGGACAGCGAAGCGGAAATTGCGTTCCGCGAAGGCAAGGACGGCATCAATAACTTGCTGACGATTTACAGCGTTATCACAGGCAAAACCATTGTGGAATCGGAACAGGAATTCGCCGGCAAAGGCTATGGCGATTTCAAACTGGCAGTCGGCGAAGCGGTTGTCAGCTATCTCAAACCGATTCAGGACAAATTTAACGACTATATGAACAACCGCGACTATTTGCAGCAAATCTATACAAAAGGGGCGGAAGCCGCGTCCTATGTTGCCCAGAAAACGCTGCGCAAAGTATACAAAAAAGTCGGGTTTATCCCGAAAGGATAAAATTTGAGGTGAAAAACCATGAATGTAGACTATTCAAAGATTCTGCTGACTTTGGCGGTTTCTTTTTTGGTGACCTTTATTGCAGTGCCGATTGTGAAAATGATTGCGGAAAAAATCGGCGCGGTAGATGTTCCGAAAGACGGACGGCGCATGCACAAAAAACCGATTCCGCGGCTCGGCGGACTTGCCATGATTTACGGTTTTTTTGTCAGCATTCTCTGTTTTACAAACGACCTTACGCCGGAAATCCGCGGCATTATGATTGGCTGTTTGATTCTTGGCGGACTGGGCGTGATTGACGACATTCACCCGCTGTCTGCAAAACTGAAACTTGCCGTTCAAATTGTTGCGGCAATTATTCCGGTGCTCAGCGGCGTGACAATAGCCTTTTTTTCCGTACCGAAGTTTATAAATCCCTCCGGTATGCTGCACTTGAATCCCATTGTAGGCGCGGTGATTTCTGTTATCTGGATTATTGCGATTACCAATGCAGTGAATCTCATTGACGGACTGGACGGTTTGGCGGCGGGCGTATCCTCCATTGCCTCCATGTCTATTCTGTTCATTGCAGTGATTAACGGCAATTCTCTGATTGCCGTTTTAGCCGCCGCTTTAGTGGGAAGCTGTGTGGGATTTTTGCCGTTCAACGTCAATCCCGCGAAAATTTTCATGGGCGACACAGGTTCCACCTTTTTGGGATATATTTTAGCAACCATGTCTATTTACGGTTTGTTTAAAGGTTACGCACTGATTACGTTTGTCGCGCCGTTTTTGATTTTGGGACTGCCCATTTTTGATACGGCGTTTGCGATTATCCGCCGCATCATTCATCACAAACCCATTATGGGCGCAGACCGCGGACATTTGCATCACCGGCTGATTGACATGGGTTTCAGTCAAAAACAGACGGTTGCGATTTTATATTCGATTACTTCTCTGCTGGGACTGAGCGCCATTATCATGTCTACCAGCGGTACAATGATTCAGGGAATTTTCTTGATTCTGTCGGTGGCATTGTTCCTTGGCGTGGGGTTCTATTTCTCGCGCAAACCAAATGCCAAACAAGAAGAAGTGACCGAACCATCAAAAACAAAACCGGAAAATGTGGTACAAGCTGCTGCACAGGACGAAACCGCGCAACCGGAAGAAAAGGAGAAACAACATGAATAAATTAAAAGTAATGACCGTTTTCGGAACACGGCCGGAGGCCATTAAAATGGCGCCGCTGGTTCTGGAACTGGAAAAATATGAAGAAATTCAAAGTATTGTTTGCGTCACCGCCCAGCACCGTCAAATGCTGGACATGGTGATGGATATGTTTCACATCAAAGCAGATTACGATTTGAACATTATGAAAGACCGGCAGACACTGGCAGGTATCACGACCCTCGCGCTGGGCGGCATTTATGAAACAGTTGCGGAATGTGAACCGGACGTTGTATTGGTGCACGGCGATACCACCACCACTTTAGCAGGCAGTTTAGCGTCTTTCTATAACCAAGTGAAGGTCGGGCATGTGGAAGCGGGACTGCGTACATATGACAAATATTCGCCGTTCCCGGAAGAAATGAACCGGAAACTGACCGGCGCGATTGCCGATTTTCATTTTTCGCCTACCATTAAAAACCGCGAAAACCTTGCGCGGGAGAGTATCACAGACGGCGTATATGTGACAGGAAACACGGTTATCGACGCGATTCGATATACTGCCAAGGCGGATTATACGTTCCGCAATGAATTGTTAAACACCATTGATTTTGCGGGCAGCAAAATTATTCTTGTAACGGCGCACCGCCGCGAAAATTTGGGGAAACCGCTGGAGGAGATATGCAGCGCGCTGCGGCGCATTGTGGAGGACAATCCCGATACACAAATTGTCTATCCTGTTCATCTGAACCCTGCGGTACGCGATACAGCATTTCAAATTCTGGGCGGACACGACCGTATTCATTTGATTGACCCGCTGGACGTGGACGAGCTGCACAACCTGATGAGCCGCTGTTATATGGTAATGACCGATTCCGGCGGATTGCAGGAGGAAGCGCCGTCTCTGGGCAAGCCGGTTTTGGTGCTGCGCACCGAAACGGAGCGCCCCGAAGCAGTGGAAGCGGGCACCGTCAAGCTGGCGGGCGTGGAACAGGAAACCATCTATCAAATGGCAAACGAACTGCTGCGCGACGCGGCAGCGTATCAAAAAATGAGCAAAGCAGTCAACCCCTATGGTGACGGACAGGCGTCCCGCCGCATTGTGGAAGCGCTGCTCTATGAATTTGGTATGCGCAGCACGCGTCCGGACGAACTGTTATAAAAAATAGTAAAATAATGCTACATATTGTTGATATGAAATTTGCAAGACGGTAAGGTGATTACTTTGAACAATCTTATACGACAAGCGAATGAACTGTTAAAAAATCGCGGTTTTGAATATGCTTTCTGCGGCGGCTGGGCAATCGATTTGTTTATCGGCGCCGAAACGCGAAAACATAGTGATATTGACATTCTTGCATATTGGTCGGAACGCGACACGATTATTCAGTATATGCAATCACTTGGGTTTCAGGTGTATGAAATGCTCGGAGGCGGAAAAGCTCACCATATTACCGATATTCATAATCAATTAAAACGTAAAAGAAATATTTTTTGCTGCACACAAGATTGTGAGTTGGTGTGCCTGTCAGCAACAGATGAAGCAGGTATATATTTCATCAATTTCAAACACATAGGACAGACAAAATTGAATTTTGTTGAATTTTTGTTTAATGACAAAGATGATACAGATTTGTTGTATGCGCGCAATCATGCTGTTAAACTGGCATTATCCGATGCTATTTTGTATAACGGCAGTTTGCCATATCTATCACCGGAAATGTGCTTGCTTTATAAGTCCACAGATACGCAAAGAGAAGGCTATCAAAGTGATTATGACAACGCCATGGCTAACATGACCTTGCAGCAAAGACGCTGGCTTGATGACGCTTTAACAATCATGTATCCCGAAGGTCATAAATGGAGATTATGAGCATACTCTATATGTCCGCAGGCAGAAATCTTTATTGTTAAAAATTGTGGACACCGACCTCATTTTACAAATGAGGAAGGGAAAATGGTAAATGAGAAAATGCTTGCATTTTTAAAAAATGCGCAAGGATAGCGTATCTTTGGGCGGACTGTTTTCCGGTGCTGCCGGTTTTGCCTATCATGGCGCCTAATTCTACAAAACCCAACTTATACGGAGATATAAATTCAAAAATGATACATGCAGAAACGCCTGTATAGCATAGAAAACGGTAGGACTGCTTTGCAGGTTTCCGTCTCTTGCTATGCCGTCCGGCTTTCTGCATTTTTTCATCATCAAATCAGAAATGGAGAACTGACTATGGGAAAAACATTGGTGTTGGCGGAAAAACCCTCTGTCGGGCGCGAACTTGCCCGCGTGCTGGGCTGCCGCCAAAAAGCAAACGGATATATCGAAGGTTCCAGCCACATTGTTACATGGGCGCTGGGACATCTGGTGGAACTTGCGCCGCCGGAAAAATATGGCAAGCAATATCAAAGCTGGAGCATGGAAACGCTGCCCATGCTGCCTGACAAAATGCAATTGGAAGTGATTCCCTCTACCGCAAAGCAGTATAGCGTGGTGAAAAAACTGCTGCATGACAGCCGCGTTTCTTCCCTCGTCATTGCAACGGATGCGGGACGTGAAGGCGAACTGGTTGCCCGCTGGATTTTGGACAAAGCAGGATTCCGCGGTCCCATCAAACGTCTTTGGATTTCTTCCCAGACAGACAAAGCGATTAAGCAGGGCTTTGCCTCGCTGCGGGACGGACGCGACTATTTGAATCTCTACCGCTCCGCCCAGGCGCGCGCCGAAGCGGACTGGCTGGTGGGGCTGAATGTCACGCGTGCGCTAACCTGTAAATACAATGCACAGTTATCCGCCGGACGCGTGCAGACGCCGACGCTGGCGTTGATTGTGGAGCGTGAAAAAGAAATCCGCAAATTTGTACCGAAAGAATATCAAACCGTCCGCGCCGATTTAGGCAAACTGTTTGTCACCTGGCAGGACAGCAAAGGACAGACCGCCATTTTTGACGCCGCCAAAGCACAGGCGATTGCCAAAAAAATAGACGGCAAAACCTTCACGGTCGCCTCCGTCAAAGAAATGCCCAAAAAGACGCCGGTTCCCATGCTCTACGATTTGACGGAACTACAGCGGGACGCCAACAAACAATACGGCTATTCCGCCAAACAGACGCTGAACATCATGCAGCGACTCTATGAACAGCACAAGGCGCTGACCTACCCGCGGACAGATTCACGCTATTTGACGGACGACATTGTTCCAACACTGCGCGACCGGCTGGACGCGGTACGCGTCGGCGATTTCGGACCCATTGTCAGCGAACTGGTGCGCGGACGCAAAACCATTGCAAAAGCCTGCGTCAACAACGCAAAAGTCAGCGACCACCACGCAATTATCCCAACGGAAGAACGCGTGGACTTGTCTGCACTAAACACAGATGAACTGCGCATTTATACCATGGTCGTGCGGCGGTTTTTGACGTGTTTTTATCCGCCCTATGAATATATGCAGACCAAAGCGGAACTCACCTGCGAGGGCGAAACCTTCCGCGCTTCAGGGCGTAAGGTGGTGCAGCTTGGCTGGAAAAAGGTATATCATGTGCGCGACGACGAGGACGACCCCGAAGCAGAAGAAGAACAGACGCTGCCGGATTTGGCGCGCGGCAAAACCTTCACCTGTGCGAATGTGCAGCTAAAAAGCGGCAAAACCAAACCGCCCGCGCGATATACAGAAGCGACTCTGCTATCCGCCATGGAAAACCCGTCCCGCTTCATCACTGACCAAAAAATGAAAGAATATATCGGCGGCGGGCTGGGAACGCCCGCGACCCGTGCGGATATTATTGAAAAATTGTTTAGTTCGTTCTATATGGAAAAACGCGGCAAGGAAATTGTGCCGACCTCCAAAGGAATGCAGCTTGTGGAGTTGGTGCCGCAGGATTTGAAAGAGCCGCTTCTGACGGCAAAATGGGAACAGCAGTTAACCGGTATCAGCAAAGGAACCATCAAAAAAGAGAATTTTGTGGGTGATATGCGGCAGTATACCAAAGCGCTGGTGTCCACCGTTGCGGCGAGCAGCAGCACCTATGTGCATGACAACATGACGCGCACACCCTGTCCGCAGTGCGGCAAAATGATGTTGGAAGTGAACGGAAAACGCGGCAAAATGCTGGTATGCCAGGACCGTGACTGCGGGCACCGCGAAAACATCAGTTTTCACTCCAATGTCCGCTGTCCCAACTGTCACAAAAAAATGGAGATTTACGGCACGGGTGAGAAAAAGACTTATGTCTGCCCCTGCGGATTCCGCGAAAAAGTGGAGAAATTCCATGCCAAAAACAAAGAAGGCGGCGGCGGTGCGTCCAAACAGTTTGTGAAACAATATCTGCAAAAACAGCAGCGGCAGGAGGAGGAAGTCAGCGTCTTTGAACTGGCGCTGCAAAAGGCAATACAGGACAAAAAAAAATCTTAACGATAACCGATTAGGCAAACAAAAGTCGAATATTCTTGCGCCGTGCAGGGAAGTCCCTAAGAGCAGATTTTTCTGTAGGCAAGGCAAAAATACGCAGGAATACTAGCGTATGGGGGGTATTTTTAACATAGCATACAGGAAAATCTGCCTTAGGGACCGTATGAGATTCGATTTTTGTTTGCCTATGTTCAAGGAGGAAAAACCAATGGGAGAACTGAATATTTTACCGGTGGAACATGTCCCTCAGGTGCAGCGCGTTGCCGCGCTGGCAAAAGAAATCTGGACGGAGCACTATACGCCCATTATTGGCGCAGAGCAGGTGGCATATATGCTGGAGCACCTGCAATCCGAGCAGGCTATTTCGCAGCAAATTCAAGAAGGCTATTTCTATTATTTGATGGAAGTGGACGGCGTGGCGGCAGGTTACGCCTCCATTAAACCGGAGGGCGATACCATGTTCCTCAGCAAAATTTACATTCATCAAAATTTCCGCCAGCAGAAAATTGCCGCGCGCACCCTTTCCTATTTAGAGGAAATCGCACGTGAACACGGCTGCCGCAGCATGTATCTGACGGTAAACAAAAACAACAGCGGCAGCATTGCCGCATATAACCGCTTGGGCTTCCAAAAGGTGCGCACGCAAAAAGCGGATATCGGCGGCGGCTTTTTCATGGACGATGATATCATGGAAAAGACGATTGCATAACGTTGTAGGCATAAGAAAATCGACTTTTGTTTTCCTAAGGAGGAATTTTAATGAACGAACTTGAAAAATTACCTAATATCGGTAAAACCGTTGCGCAGCAACTGGAGGACGTTGGCGTTCATACGGCGCAGGAACTCGCCGATCTCGGCAGCCGCAATGCATGGCTGCGCATTCAGGCAAACGACCCATCCGCCTGCTACAACCGTCTTTGTGCGCTGGAGGGCGCTATCCGCGGCATACGCTGGCACGATTTATCGGCGGACTTGAAAGCGGATTTAAAGGAATTCTATCAGTCCCACAAGCTATGACGAAAGAAGGCGTTCGCATGAATGGATACAGCGCATGTTTAAACGGTGTGAACTGTAAATATAACGGAAAAAACAATCTGCGGGAGGATATCCGCCAAAAATATGAAACAGAGGGCGGCGTGCTGCTCTGTCCCGAACAGGCGGGCGGTCTGGGGATTCCCCACCCGCCCTCGGAAATTGAAACAGGCTATGACGGCAGCGACGTACTGGCTGGTCGCGCCAAGGTACTGTCCTGCGACGGGGAGGACGTGACCGCTGCTTTTGTGGAGGGCGCACGGCGGACGCTGGAAAAAGTATTAAACAGCGGCGTGAAAACCGTCTATCTCAAACAAAGCAGCCCCTCCTGCGGCTGCGGACTGATTTATGACGGTACGTTTTCCGGCAAAAAAATTTCCGGCGACGGCGTAACCGCCGCACTGCTGAAACAGCACGGCATTGAAGTTATCCCTGTCGAGTGAGACACATTTTGTTTGCCTAAGGTTAGCTGAAACATATAAAAAGCGTCTGAAGAAATATTCTTCAGACGCTTTCTTATCTGGTCAGACTGCCTATGCAAACCGGTCTTTCGTTTTGATATACCTTGATTTCTTATCCAAGATTGACCACCACTTTTTTATCGAAGTCAAGCTTTATATTCTCCCCAAAAACGCCAATCTGCTGCAACTGCTGCTCCAGCGCCGCTGCACGGAATTCCGGCGGCATTGCGGCGTTTTCGTTTTCCGTCGGTGCATATACATATCTTGCCGTATAGGAATTTGTATCATAGTGTACATCCACATATTTGGTACAATTCAATTTTCCACCCAATTCCACAGGTTCGCCGCTGCCGTCATAGAATATAAATGACGGGTCTGCCGCTGTGAATCCATCTTTGTAGTAGTCTACCGCTATTTCTCCGTCTCGGAACGATAGACCGGTAACAACAACTTTTCCATATTCACTTACTTTCAATTCCAACGGGAAGTTTCCCACAGTATTTTTTGCAATTTCAGGGTTTTCATGATGCTCTGTCAATGCAAACGGTACAAGCTGAAGTTGCTTTGTCTGCGGCGTCACACGAAGCAGTTCATAAGCATTGTTTGAAACGCCGCCACTCTTTAATACAAAATCATTGTTCAAAATATCTAAGCTGCTCCCCTGTTCATCAAACACTGCAAACTGTTCCGGCCCTACCGTCGTCTCTGGGTCGGAATCAGACTTTGTACTGGTAACCAACTGACTGCCGAACGGCGAATAGATAAATTTCGTCAGCATTGTTTCATTTCCCCATAGCGGCACATTCAGTTCCTTTTTTACTGTATTGATTTTCACCGCCGATTTATCAATTTCCGTGTTTATATAGAGTACCTGTGCCAATTCTTCCGCTGTCAATGCTTCTCCCGCGCACACTTTGTCAGAAATATGGTTCATTTGCTGCATATTATTTTGCTGCTCATCATACGGTACGCCAATCAACTCTAACCGGAAATTGTCAGACAAATTCAATCCGGCAATGTTATATTTTGCTGCAAACTTTAAGGTATGTTCATTTGCCTGATAACCGGCGTAGGTATTGTGATTATCCACGTCGGCGGCTGCGCCGCTTAGCAAACACATTACCCACACATTCGGTTCACCGGTACTGCTGTTATACAATGCATTTTCCCCTTGCAGCGTGTAGAACACATGCACAAAATTGTCGTCTGCCGCCACATTATCTAACGACAACGTATAACCGTCCTTGCTGACACTTTTCCCAACAGAATGGTTCCAAGCTGCGAGCTGCTCGGTATTTGAAATTTCCACCGCTTCTTCGCTTTGAAAATAAGAAATGATTTCTCCGATTTTTTCTCTGACCGCTGCGGAAGCAAACACTGTCGTAAGCGCAAGCGTACCTATCACTGCCGCAAGCAGAATCGTCCTTTGTCTTTTTCTTTTCATCATAATGCCCCTTTCCTGCGGTTCAGCATGGAGACGGTACATTACAATATCCGTTATTTTTTTGGTATCAACACGAAGCGCGCCGATAGCCGTATCTTCCAAATGTTTGATTCCCAGTTCCTCTGCTAAGTTTTTCTTTGTTTTCATAACCGTTCCTCCATATCTGATAACCGTTCCTTTAATTTTTTCTTTCCTCTGGATAGCTTGGTCTTAACGGTTGACTGGTTTAGCTCCATCACTGCCGCTATCTCCCTGATTTTTTCACCGTACCAATAATATCGGACAAAAATTTCATTATCCGGCTCTCCGAGTCCCATAACAGCGTTCCAGAGAAACATTGCTTTATCATTTTCAATGCAAGTCTCCGAAACATTATCTTCACCCTGAATCTCCAGTTCGTCAAGCTGTATGTACCCGCCGGATTGTTTTTGTAGTTTCCTTGCAGCAAGCCGCTTCGCTATGCCTGTTATATAATTTTTAATGCTTCCTTTTTTCGGGTCTATGTGGTTTGCATTTTGCCAAAGTGCGATAAATACATCAGAAACAATTTCTTCAATATCCTCGCGCGGCAGAGATGCGCCAACCTTACGAAAAAGGACAACACTGATATATGGAGTATATAATTCTATTGCTGTTTGAAGCGCTGTTTGCCGTTTTTGTTTCAACTTGTTTAACAAACTGATTTCATTTATCATTTGTCTCCAACCTTTACCAATATAAATCAAAAGCTTTTAACCTATACACTTCTATATTTCATAGAACGCCGTAAAAAGTTTCATTTTCCCATTATTTTATAAAACTTTCCTATCGGTTTGATAGCCGTATCTCTTCATCTCTTTACAAATTCTCCTACTACATATACATAAAAAAACAGGAACAGGGCTCTTTCGAGCCTGCTCCTGCCTGTCATTCTGTTCTATTTCAAAATCACATAATACCCATCCGCATTCATCAAGTCCATTGCTGCCTGTGGTACTTCCTGTGGTGTTTCGTGCTGCACATTGCTATCCAGCAGAGTCCGATATTCTTCCACAGTCAACGTCACAATTTCCACGCTGTCAACCGTCTGCCGGCTGCCATAACCTGCTGCATTTTCTTGCAGCCACGCACGGTTTTCCGCGCTGGCTGAAATTTGCTGCACAATAGGTTCTGAATTGCCTCTGGCTGCCATCACCATACTGCCGCCCCCGCCGCCATGCGCTTCCACAGCATCGAGACTATTTGACGGCGCAGACGCCATCGCTGCATTGCCCTTCGGCTCCGGCACATTTTCCGGCTGCGAAACCGTTGTCCCGCTCGCTGCCATCGGTGGATTTTGTGGTGCAGATTGCGGCGTTTCCTCTGCTGCCGCCGGTGTTTGCACAGGTGGCTGAACCGCTGCTTTTTGCTCCGGTATCTGATGATTCTTAGGCAGAGCAGTTTCCTGTCCTGCTATGTTCTCCGGCAAATCATTCGTTTGCGATGATTCCGGCTGCTGTCCTTGCTGCGGTTGTGTCATATTTTGCTGCGGCAACACGATACTTGCCGCCATATCCGGTGCAGCCGTGCTTTCCGGCGTCTGGCTACCGCCTTGCGCTATTCCCATGCCTGGGGTGTCTTGTATATTAGGAATTGAAACGTTTCCACTGCCGTTATACAGAGAGAAAAACGGTGTTGCTACAAACACCAGCGACGCCGCAATCGCAGCCGCTCCGACTGCAAAGCCGCGTTTATACCGTTTCCACTGAATCATCACCGATTTTTTCGGTTTTGCTTCCAGCAGCAGCCGCTCATGCAGCCGCTGCGCAAACCCTTCCGGCAATGGTATTTCCGGCATTTGTCTGCATAACGCCACAATTTTCTTTGTTTCCTCGAATTCCTGCCGGCATGCCGCGCACTGCGCCATATGCCGCTCGAATTCCTGTTCTTGCAAACAGTCACCTTCTATATAAGACGAGATTAAGTTTTTGAATTCTTCACATTTCAACGTTACTCACCCCGCTTCTTTGTAAAACTCGGATTTGCACCAGCGGACATACGGTTCCGCTGTTACAATATATTAGACGCACGTCACGCGAAAAAGTTCCCGCCCTACGCACAATTATTCCAATAAATGCTGATATTTCTTTACAACGATTTTCCGCAGATTTTCCCGCGCCCGGTTCAGTCTTGATTTGACCGTCCCCGCCGATATTTCCAGTACCGCTGCAATATCGTCATAACTCATGCCTTCAATGTCACGCATAACAAGCACCACGCGGTAGTTTTCTTTTAACTCCGCAATGGCGTTTTGCATTTCGTTTTGCACCTGCTGCCGCATGAGTTGTTCCTCCGGCTGCGGTTTCGCATCCACAATTTGCATTTCCGCTTCCTGACCGTCCTGGTCTTTTTTCACCAAATCCGTCTCATGCGTCAAACTGCGCTTGCGTCTGCGGAGCATGTCCAGACAGATGTTGTGCGTGATACGGTATATCCATGTATAAAAACCGCTTTCCTCTTTGAAACTGCCCAGATACCGGTAGGCTTTAATCATTGCCTCCTGCGCCGCATCCTCCGCATCTTGCTCATTGGAAAGCATGTGGTATGCAATGTGGTAAATTTTCATCTGGTAATTGGAAATCAGTTGCTCAAATGCTGCCATGTCTCCGTCTTTTGCACGCCGGACCAACTCTGCTTCCCCCATTTCCAATCACCTCACTTTCTATCAGAATCACAAAAATCGTATATATCAAGCAATATCTATATATATTGTATCATCTTTCTACTTTTTTTTCAACCAGAAATACCAGAAAAGATTACAAAAATATTACGGACTGTCCATATTCCAGCAAAATTGGCAAGATACTTTTAAAATTCTATTACATTCCTGTTTCATTTTCCCTGTCCGCATTGACGCTCTATAGCTTTTTTGATACAATATCATTGACCTGAAAAAAAGCAGGTTATCTCTTTTTTTAATTATGACGCTATGTATGGTAACAAAATACGGAAATGGAGTGAAGCCCGTGTCAGCTACGAAAAACAAAAAAATGACAATTGTATTTTGGATTATGCGGCTGATTGTGATTGCCGAACTTGTTTCCGCTATTTTTCTGAAAAACTATATTGTCGCCATGCAGGCAGTTTGGATTCTGTTGTTGTTTTTGCTGCCGATTCTGATTGAACGGCATATGCATATTGAATTTCCCACCATCACCGAAGTGACGCTGGTTTGCTTTGTGTTTGCCGCCCTGTTTCTGGGTGAAATCGGCGAATTTTATTATAAATTCCCATGGTGGGATATTATGCTGCACACTATTTCCGGATTTATTATTGGTGTGATAGGATTTTCCCTCATTCGTTTGCTCAACGAACATGAAAAAGTGAAAATCAGTTTAAGTCCGATGTTTGTCGCTATTTTCACGTTTACCTTTGCCCTTGGCATCGGCGGACTTTGGGAAATCTTTGAATTTGCTGCCGACCGTATTGTGGGTACCAACATGCAAAAATATATGCTGGACGAACAGGCAATCAAAGCAATGAGCGACACCATTGTTCAGGCAAACGGAGATTTGCAGCTACTCACACCGATTTTCCGAAAAATCTGCGTTTTTGGTCTGAAAGACACCATGTGGGATATCATTGTTGACGCTGTTGGCGCGGCTGTGTTTTCCATTCTGGGTTATTTATATTTGGTGGGCAAAACCAAAATTGACATTTCCAAACTATTAATAAAACGCCGAGATAGCAAAAAAGATTGAAACTTGCTGCGCAAAGTATATGTTTAACCCATATTAAAAATATGGTTGCCTCCTTTTCACATAACAAGCAGCAAAACAATTTGATGAAGCTGATGTTGTTGCACTTTTACTGTGCATATGCATCAGCTTCTTTAGCATTTTACCGTGGAAATCCATACTGCGGAACTTTGCTTTCAAAAGCACATCAAATATTTTTGACGAACTTACTGCAAAGAAAGTTCCAAAAACTGTTTACAATTTGTCTGTTTTTTGATACAATGTTTTTAAGAATATCGAAAGATAAAAGGAGGTTGCATTCCCATGATGGAAGAAGTCAAAGAGATTGGAAAACGCCTGATGGATTTGCGTGACATTCTGGAAATCACCCCTGAAGAAATGGCGTCACATATCGGTGTGGATTTGGAAGATTATCTGGCACACGAAACCGGACAAGCAGATTTTTCCTTCACCTTTTTATTTAAAGCAGCGCAGAAACTCGGCGTTGATATTACCGATTTGCTGACAGGTGAATCGCCGCGGCTGAGTACCTATGATTTGGTGCGCAAAGATAAGGGGCTGCCCATCCGCCGCCGCGACGGATTTGATTATCAGAACCTTGCGTATTTATTTAAAGGGCGCATTTTAGAGCCGTTTTTGGTCACTGCAAAATATGACCCTGCTTTGGAAGAAAAACCGATTGAACTCAGCCACCACGATGGTCAGGAATTTGATTATATCCTGTCCGGTAGCCTGATGGTGCAAATCGGCGAAAAAATAGAAACGCTGCACGCGGGAGACTCTATTTATTATGACTCGTCCCACGGTCATGGTATGATTGCCACCGGCGGCAGAGACTGCCTGTTTCTGGCAATTGTCACCAATACGCAATTCGAGGAAAGAAAGGACTGAGACCCATGGGATTACTCTATGAAAACTTTGTAAACGAGACATTTGACAAAAATGGTGTTTTACATACATTTGAAGTGAATGCGCCGGAAAACTTTAACTTCGGTTTTGACGTGGTGGACGCGCTTGCACAGCAAAAACCGGACAAAACAGCTTTGATTTGGTGCAATGCGCAAGGCGATGAAAAAATCTTTACGTTTGACGATGTCCGCCGCATGAGCAACAAAACCGCCAATTATTTTAAATCCAAAGGTATTAAAAAAGGCGACAAAGTGATGCTGGTACTCAAACGCCACTATGAATGGTGGTTCTGTATTTTGGCGTTGCACAAAATTGGTGCGGTCTGTATTCCCGCCACAAATTTGCTCACCAAAAAAGATTATGTCTACCGCTTCAATGCGGCAGATATTAAAATGGTGGTTTGTACCTGTGAAGGCGATGTGACGGAACACGTGGAAAGCGCGCTTACCGATTCGCCCACGCTGCAAACCCGCGTGGTGGTACGCCAGTCGCGAGAAGGCTGGGATTTCTATGACGATGGCATTGCGCAGCAAAGCGATGAATTTCCGCGTCCCACCAGTGAAGATGCGGCAGGCGGCAGCGACATGATGCTGATGTATTTCACCTCCGGCACCTCCGGTCTGCCCAAAATGGTGGCGCATGATTTCACCTATCCGCTGGGGCATATCATCACAGCGCGTCACTGGCAAAACGTAGACCCTGAGGGCTGCCATTTAACCGTGGCGGATACCGGCTGGGGAAAAGCCGTTTGGGGCAAAATCTATGGACAATGGATGGCGGAAACAGCCGTTTTTGTCTATGACTACGATAAATTTATTCCGGCAGAGTTACTGCATATTATCGAAAAATATAAGGTTACGACATTCTGTGCACCGCCTACCATTTACCGTTTCTTCATTCAGGAGGATTTAACGAAATTCGACCTGTCCTCCCTGAAACACGCGACCATTGCAGGTGAAGCACTCAATCCGGAAGTGTTCGACCGTTTCAAAGAAGCGACCGGACTGAAACTGATGGAAGGATTCGGGCAGACGGAAACCACCTGTACTGTGCTGAATCTGGCAGGCACCGAACCGAAACCTGGTTCCATGGGAAAACCCTCTCCGCTCTACCATGCGGATATTGTGGACGACAACATGAACCCTGTAGACTGCGGCGTTGTCGGTGAAATTGTCCTGCGGACGGATAAAAAACAAATCGGACTTTTCTCTGAATATTACCGCGATGAAGAACGCACCCGCGCTGCTTGGCACGACAACTACTATCATACCGGCGACCTTGCATGGAAAGACGAGGACGGTTATTATTGGTACGTGGGGCGCAAAGACGATATTATTAAAAGTTCCGGCTACCGTATTGGACCGTTTGAAGTGGAAAGCGTCCTGATGGAACATCCCGCTGTTGTGGAATGCGCTATCACCGGCGTACCTGACCCCATTCGCGGTCAGGTCGTGAAAGCGACCATTGTTTTGGCGGCAGGTTACACCGCGTCGGAAGAACTGAAAAAAGAAATCCAGAATTATGTGAAACAAAATACCGCGCCTTATAAATATCCCCGCGTGGTGGAATTTGTGGAGGAACTGCCTAAAACCATCAGCGGCAAAATCCGCCGCGTGGAAATCCGCGAAGAAGACCATAAAAAATAATTCGGATTGATTTCCGTCTCTTCTGTAGACTGTAAAAATACTTATTTCCTGTTTACCACAGGTAAATTTTACGCAAAAAACGCATATATTTGATTCAATATGACATGAATCAAATATATGCGTTTTCTTTTTTCTATAACGCCCTCACGCGCCCAACGCCACGCGAATCAGCGGCAGCAATATCAAACTGATAATCGTGGATATCGACACCATCACCGCCGGAAATTCGCTGTCCGCCCCATATTCTTTTGCAATAATTGCCTGGTTAGTCATCACAGGCATAAACGCCTGCACAATAAACACGTTTTTCATCAGCGGCGGAAACGGTGCAAGACTGAATAATATCACTGCCACCAGCGGCCCCACGGCAAACCGGCACACAAGTCCCAGCACCATGTTTTTATTGGCACGGATATTAGACAAACCGCTACTGCATAGCACATAGCCAATGAACATCATGGACAGCGGCGTAGTCATGGCGCCGATATGTTCGCAGGTATCCAGCAAAAATTTTGGTACGGAAATGTTCGCCAAAAGAAACGCCAGTCCCACAATCAACCCCATGAGCGGCGGTGAAAAAATGCGCGCCAGCAAAGATTTTCCGCTGCCGTCTCCTTTTCGTCCGCCGGAAATGGTATATACGCCGAGCGTCCAAAACAATATCGTGTTCGCCATATAATAATATAGTACATAAGGTACGCTGGCCGCGCCAAACAGCGCCAGATTCACCGGCAGTCCCATAAAAATCGTGTTATTTTGCGCGGTCATAACAATCATGCTGCCTGCATATTTAGAATCAATCCGAAACGCTTTTACAATCCCCCACCCCAGTACATAGCCAATCAACACACTGACCAGCGGCAGCGCAATATATTGCGGAATATGCCAAATTTCCGCCGGTTCAAAAGATGTCGTGACGTTATGCAGCATATAACAGGGCAGCGTGATATTCACAACTGTCCATGAGATAAATTTCGACACCTTGGGATCGATTTTTTGAAATTTTGTCAAGAAAAATCCTGTTAAAATCAGCAACACCATCACCAAAACCGCTTCAAATGCCCCGATAAATTCTCCAAACATTGTCTGTCCTCCTGTTATTTAGGTCATAAAACATGCGGACATACCCTCCATGGCACACGTGGTAAAAGAGTCCCGGCATGACAGAACGTTTAGGCATAAATCCCCCTCGTGTTACTTGGTATCACAATCGGAGACGTTGTATAGTCCTCTCCCGCCACGGTATATTCCTCCGCTTCCCGCGCCAATGCCAAAAAATTCTGCGCACGTATGTCCATCAGCAATTGCTCCTGCGCATATGCTGATAATTTCCCCTGCGCTGTACTTTTCACGATAATTGGTACTTGTGCCGTTTGCTTCATTGTCCGCAGCAGGTTCTTTCCTGTTTCATTAAACCCCAACACACGGATATAGCCCGGCCCGCGGTACAACGCCTCTTTCATCTGTCCCGCGGTGGTTCCCATCAAAACATGCACCAACATACGTGCAATACGCGTATAGGGATACCGTTTGGTTTTCACAAGGTGAATCAAGTCCTTTGTGCTTTTACAGCTGCGCGCGGCGCGCATGATACGGTTTTCCAAGCCTTCCGACAGATACGCGGCGTCCGGACGAACGCCTTCCCGCCGCAAAATCCCCAAAACGACTTTGTCCAGCCGCCGCATATCCGACAGGCTTCCCTGTTTTTGCGCTTCCATCAGCATTTGATAGGTTTGCTCCGGCGCCTGCTCCCGCTGCAAAACGCCTTCCGCAAGCGCTTTGCGGATTCCTGCCGCGCTCATACACGCCTGCGGCTGTGCGTCATGATATCCCGCGCCCGCCCGTTTCACTGTGAACGGCTGAATATCCGCCCCCAGTTTCTGCATTGCCATCAGATAAGTAATACCCAGCAAATTGTTGGGGCTGTCCGCCGCTTTTCCTGCAATTTGCGCCGCTGCCTCGGGATAGCTGAGTCCTTCCTTCATGTGCGCGCGCAGTCTCTCCGCCGGAGACTTCAGCAACGCTTCCGCCGCTTGTTCCAGCAGTTCCAATTGTCCGCACTCGCTGCCAAACGCCAGCATATCTACGCAGCCCATTCGCTGCGCCAACCCCACGCCGCCCAGCGCAAAATATTCCGCCGGCGCAGCGGCATAGAGAAACGGCAGTTCCACCACCAAATCTGCGCCGCCACAAAGCGCAAGCGATGCACGCCGCCATTTGTCCAGCAACGCCAATTCTCCACGTTGTGTGAAACTGCCGCTCATAATACAGACGACCGCATCTGCGCCGCCCTGTTTTTTTACCTGCTCCAATAAATAGGCATGTCCCTTGTGAAATGGATTATATTCCGCAATCACTGCTGCAATCCGCAATCCGTTCCCCTCCCCGCGCTGCTGCCGTCTGCCGGTCTACGGTGAAAACGCCCGTTCTCTGTCGGGAAACGAGGTGTTTAGCAGCTATGACTTCATTTTTCTGCGTTTATTGTATCATAAATTTTATGGATTTGCAATGCCGGAACTCGTTTTGTTTTGCTTTTAGACAATCTTCTCTTTCTTTTTCTGCAAAAACCATGGTAAAAATCAAAAAAAGTGAAATTTTTTCGCAAAATCATATTGTATACAATCTATAAATGGTGTATAATGGAGACATACAAAACGAATCAGAAAGGGGATTTATACATATGAGCACTTTTTTAGAGAGAACCAAGGAACGTGCCAAAGCGGATAAACAGACCATTGTTTTGGCGGAAGGTGAAGAAATCCGCAGCATTGAAGCTGCCGCTATGATTCTGAAAGAAGGAATCGCGAACATCATTTTACTCGGCAACAAAGATGTGATTGCGGAAAAAGCAAAAGGTCTGGATATTTCTGCGGCAACCATTATTGACCCGGAAACGGACAGCCATTTTGACGAACTGGCGGACAAATTCTGCGAAATGCGTAAAGCAAAAGGTATGACGCCGGAAAAAGCGCGTGAAACCATGAAAAACACACTGTACTATGGCGTAATGATGGTGAAAGAAAACATGGCGGACGGCATGGTGGCAGGCGCGGTCAACGCGACGGGCAACGTTCTGCGTCCCGCACTGCAAATTCTGAAAACCGCTCCAAACACGAAACTGGTTTCCGCATTCTTCCTGATGTGCGTACCCAACTGCGAATATGGTCATAATGGCACCTTCATTTTTGCAGATTCCGGTTTGAATGAAGACCCCGACGCAGATGCGGTATCGGAAATTGCTATTTCCTCCGCAGCGTCCTTCCGCTCTCTGGCGGAAGCTGACCCGACTATCGCAATGCTGTCCTATTCGACCTATGGCAGTGCAAAAAGCCATCTGGTGGACAAAATGCAGGAAGCAACGCGGCTGGCAAAAGAAAAACGCCCCGATCTCGCGCTGGACGGCGAATTACAGCTTGACGCAGCAATCGTGCCGTCTGTCGGACAGAGCAAAGCGCCGGGCAGCACGGTGGCAGGAAAAGCAAATGTTTTGGTGTTCCCTGACCTCAACAGCGGAAACATTGGTTATAAATTAGTGCAGCGTTTGGCAAAAGCGGAAGCCTACGGACCTATCACACAAGGGATTGCAAAACCGGTCAACGACCTGTCCCGCGGCTGCAGCAGCGAAGACATTGTCGGCGTTGTTGCAATTACCTGCGTACAGGCGATTGAAAGCAAAAAAGCATAAGGGAGGATACATAATAATATGAATGTTTTAGTAATTAATGCAGGGAGTTCTTCCCTCAAATATCAATTGATTGACATGGCGGACGAATCTGTTACCGCCAAAGGAAACTGTGAAAGAATCGGTATTGATGGTTCTGTTTTGAAACATGCTCCGGCGGGCGGAGATAAAGTGGAAATTGCAAAACCTATGAAAGACCACACAGACGCTATCAAAATGGTGCTGGACGCACTGTGCGACAAAGACCATGGCGTGATTTCGTCCCTGTCTGAAATTTCCGCAGTGGGGCACCGCGTGGTGCACGGCGGCGAATTGTTCAACGGTTCCGTGCTGATTACCGATGAAGTAAAAGCGGCAATCCGCGCTTGCTTCGACTTGGCGCCGCTGCACAATCCGGCGAACCTGATTGGAATTGAAGCATGTGAAAACGCCATTGGCAAAGACATTCCGCAGGTCGGCGTATTTGACACAGCATTCCATCAGACCATGCCGGACTACGCTTACATGTATGGACTGCCCTATGAAGAATATACCAAAAACAAAATCCGCAAATATGGGTTCCACGGAACCTCTCATAAATATGTATCCCAGCGGGCGGCAGCTATACTGAACCGTCCGATTGAAGACTTGAAGATTGTCACCTGCCATCTGGGCAACGGTTCCTCTATTGCCGCAGTCAAAGGCGGAAATTCCATTGATACTTCCATGGGCTTCACGCCGCTGGACGGTTTGGTGATGGGAACGCGCAGCGGACAGATTGACCCTGCCATTATCCCCTACATGATGAAGAAAAACGACATGACTGTTTCGGAAGTGGATGCAGAGTTGAACAAAGAGTCCGGCGTATTGGGCGTTTCCGGTATTAGCAGCGATTTCCGTGACCTGACGGCAGCTGCGCACGAAGGCAATGAACGTGCGCAATTGGCACTCAATATGTTTACCTACAGCGTGAAGAGCTACATTGGTTCCTACGCAGCAGCAATGGGCGGTGTAGACGCGGTGGTGTTCACCGCCGGAATCGGTGAAAACACAGCGGAAGTCCGCGCGGACAGCGTGGAAGGTCTGGACTTCATGGGCATTACCATTGACCCTGAAAAGAACAAAGTGCGCGGCGAAGAAGCGGACATTTCCAAAGACGGCGCGCCGGTACGTGTGTTGGTGATTCCGACAAACGAAGAACTTATGATTGCCCGCGACACCAAACGTCTGGTAGAGCAATAAGAAAAAATCCTCCGACTGCATTTCACCAGTAAATAGTATTATCAACTCCCCCGTTCAATCTAACATTGAACGGGGGAGTTTTTTATCTGATCAAACTCTTTCAAACTTCTTTATTGCTTCATTTTTTCAATTTGAATGCTTGGTGACCTAGTCACTGAACCATTTCCTCTGTTTTTGATATACTACTAGAAAAGGCAAGAGTGAGTAACGTGAAAAATCACGTTAAGGCAAACGAAAGTTGAATCTTATGCCTACTTTTTTCGTCTTCGGCGAAGACGCAGATGGGCATAAATATCCATATAACGCCTTATTCGCCCACAGTAAGGTTGCTTAGATTTTTTCATTCCTATTTGTGGGCAGAAAGGCGATGGATATTATTATGATGAAACGAAAAGCTGTTATTCATGAAAATGCGTGCGTTGCATGTGGCTGCTGCGCAAAAGTCTGTCCGCGGGCAGCAATCAAAATTCCTTTCGGCATCAACGCCGAGATTGTCCACACGTTATGTGTTGGCTGCGGGAAATGCGTCCAAGAATGTCCTGCAAGCGTTATCACATTGGAGGTGCTGGAAAAATGAAAAAAAAGTGGTATGATTATCTTTGGATTGTCTCGCTTACCTATCTTATTTTAGGTTTTTTTAATATTCTGTTCGCCTGGCTGGGACTGCTTTGCTTTTTTATCCCGCTGATTATCTCCATCGTAAAAGGCAACAAAGCATACTGCAATAAATATTGCGGCAGAGGACAGTTGTTTTCCCTCCTTGGCGGCAAGTTCGGTCTTTCCCGAAAAAAAGACATTCCACGTTGGATGAAATCAAGCTATTTCCGCTATGGATTTCTAATTTTCTTTTTTGCAATGTTTTTTCTAATGCTTTGGAACACCTATTTAGTGTTTGACGGCGCAAAAAATTTGACCACAGTCGTAACCTTGCTGTGGACATTGAAAGTGCCGTGGCATTGGTCTTATCATGGTACGCTGTTTTCAGACGGAGTAGCACAGTTTGCTTTCGGTTTTTACAGTGTCATGCTCACCTCCACCGTCCTTGGATTAATTACCATGATTTTATACAAACCGCGTTCCTGGTGTGTATATTGTCCCATGGGAACGATGACGCAGCTTATCTGCAAAGCGAAAAAAATGTGACTTTGTCACAGAAAATGATAGAATAATAGGTTATACTAAAGACAGAAACAATACATCCATTTCAGGTAGTAAACAAAGAGATTTCCCTGTAATTGACAAAAAGAAAGGAAGGAATAAACCATGGCAGTAGTAGAACTTACCAAAAACAATTTCGATTTAGCAAAAAACAGCGATAAACCGGTGCTGCTCGATTTCTATGCCGACTGGTGCGGCCCCTGCAGAATGGTGTCGCCTTTGGTAGATGAAATCGCAGAGGAAAATCCACAATATTTTGTGGGCAAAATCAATGTAGACAGCGAACCGGAACTGGCAAGCGCCTTTGGTATTTCCAGCATTCCCATGCTGGCGGTGATGAAAGATGGAAAAATTATCAATCAATCCGTTGGTGCAAAACCAAAACCGCAGATTCTTGCAATGCTGCAGGAATAGACCGGAGAAAATCGAATCGGTGGCATTCGATTCTCATCTACTTAGCCTGCCGTTTCCAATTTGAACCCGCCTAAAACGGATGATATTTTGGCATCTTTCGGATTGTCGTCTCCCGTAGGCGCCAGCCTATCTGCCTCCTCCGCACCAAAATCTGCTCAAAATATCATCCGTTTTAGGTCGCAGAATTTTGAGAGAGCAAATTTTTATGCAAGACAAGGCGAA
>JAAWTG010000091.1 GCA_022801925.1 Clostridia bacterium
TAGTGGGCCTGTGCACCAAGTTCCGTGGCAAGATTTCGATAAAAATCATTGGGACTAAAAGTGGAAAAACAGGTATAGACCACTTTGTATTGTGAGGGATTTAAGGTTTGTGCCCAGTATCTGACCGCAGTTGTTTTTCCACGGCCGGGGCTGCCGGTAAGCAGTCCAAAGCCCTTTGTTTTTGCAAGATAGTTGAGCCGGAACAAGACTTCTTTGGACTCGTCTGTGGATACAAAGATTTCTTTGGAATTTTTTAGGAAAGGATTGAATTCCAAACCATAGCGGATCGTATAATCCATTAGTCATCACCTCCATAAAGGCGTGGTTTTTCACGTTTGATATCAGCGTTTTGAACCTTGTTTAAAAGGCAGATCGGGGTAAGCGTGCCGTCTGCTTCAACGACATAGATAGATTCCATGTCAGGAGAATAGCGCAGTTTGACCCTCTGTTTTGCAAAACGGTAATCAACCTCATACTCGATGTGATCGATCGTGACCACGCAGTCAATGGAAACACGACGCTCTAACTCCAGTAAGAACAACTGATCGATCTTATCTTCCGGCAAGCGGTGAAAACAGTCCGGTTCGCTAAAGTAACGTTCCTGTGGGCTCTTTCCGTTCAGTGAAGAATGGCTCTTCTGATTATACTGGGAGACATCTGTTCCTCAAGGGCAGGGTCAATCTTTCGGGAAGTGCCTTCATCGCTGCGGCCCTCAAAGGGACATTGACGAACTGACTAAATAATGGTATGGTATTTAGAGAATATCTGTTCATGCGTTTATTCTGAGTTTTTATACAAGGACTATTGACAAATGGTTAAGGAGTATTGTAATTATGAATACAAAACGAACGATACCTGTTTCCTTCTTCCTGTCCTGCCTGACAGTGCTTGTCGCCTTTAGTCTGTTTGCTGCGTCTGCGGCAGCTTCAGCCGGGAATAAAACGAATGACGTATCATAAGCGGGTCGAAAACAAATGCAAGTGATATTGCCGCGGATAAAGAAGGGTTCATGACCATTATCCATGAAATGCGGATATTCTCCGCTATGAGGACGGCGCGCCTCATTGGCAAGCGCTATGAAGGCAGCGCAAATTGGGAGCAGTGGTGGGAAAACGACTGGTTTTCGGTATTGGAGGAAAAACAGCCTCTTGCTTTTAACGGGGATGCCTATATCGGTGCGGTACAGATAGCAGACGGTAGGCCCCGGCGCTGGATCGGCATGTTTTTCCCGACAGATACCCAGGTTCCGGAAGGGTTTGAGTTTATTGATATAGAGCCCATGGACTATGGAGTGTGCTATTTGTTTATGGGCTCGCGATAGAGAAAGCGGAAAGCTGATGAGCACAGGGAGGGAAAATGAGAAGGAAAGACAGAGAAGTAAGCGATATTAAAGCGATAACGGATATACTGGAACTGTGCAGGACGGCCAGTATAGCCATGGCGGATGAGCAGACGCCCTATGTGGTGCCCTTAAGCTATGGCTATGAACTAAAGGGAGATGCTCTGATCCTCTATTTTCACTGCGCCAAAGAGGGGAGAAAAACAGATATTTTAAGACGCAATAACAGGGTATGCTTTACTGTTTTTTGCGAGGGAGAGCCGGTACAGACAGAAATCCCGTGTAACTGCGGGTATTATTTTTCCAGTATCATCGGAAACGGAACGGCGCAGTTTATAGAGGATCCTGATGAAAAAAGGTATGCCCTCGGCAAAATGTTTGAGCATCAGACAGGGAAAAAGGCGGAATTTACCAGGGCGCAGGCGGATTCGGTGTGTGTGTTTCAGATTGTTTCCAGGGATTTTACGGGGAAGCGAAAAAGCAGGCAATAGCTAAGAAAGCTTCACAGACCTGTGGTATTTTACTAAAAGAAGAAGCGGAGGAACTGATATGAACTTTATCAACTCAACAGAGGATCTATATAGGATGCTGGACCGGTTCACGCAAGGGGTAGACTGGGACTGCTTTTATACGGAAAGAGACAAGCCCGCGCCCTTTTTGAAATTCAACAAATCCCCGGACAAGTGTGTGGTCGATTTCCTGAAAGAGCACAGCATAAAAAAAGCCTGCGAATTTGGCTGCGGGGAGGGAAGAAATGCAATCTATCTGGCCCGTCACGGCGTTGCAGTGGAAGCTTTTGATTCGTCGGAGGTGGCCATAGAAAATGCAAAAAGAATTGCAAAGGAGAGCGGGGCCGGGAGGGCGGCTTTTGTGGCAGGAAATATTTTTGCATTGGACTTAACGGGCAAAAAATACGAATTGGTGATAGACAGCGGTATTTTCCATCATTTGCCTCCCCACAGGCGTCTTCAGTACCGGGATATGGTATCGGATATACTGGAGGAAAACGGTTATTTCATTTTGGTATGTTTTTTGGCCGGAGGAGAAGGCGCGGATGAAGTAGACGATTATGAGTTTTACAAAAGCAAACAGACAGGGACGGCGTTCACAGAGGAGAAATTGCGGAGGTTTTGGGGAGAAAAATTTGAGATGACGGAAATCCGAAAAGGGGATGATATTGCACGGCCCGAAATGTGGGAAAGCAGTTTTATGTATATCTGTCTGTTAAAAAAGGTGTGAAAAATCACACCTTTAAAACAATTACCATCCCTTTTTTCATGATGCAGACGTTTCTCTCCCTGACGGTTCCGGCTTTGAAATTTGCCGGAAAGTCCGGCAGACATCAAAAGTGCCGATCATATTTTTAACGGTTTCGGACGAGGAAATCAATGTGATTATGGGATTGGATATGGGCGGTGACGACTATATAACAAAGCCATTTAAGGTTAGCGTGTTAATGTCGCGGATCAATGCCCTGCTTCGTCGGGCGAATGACTTTGGTTCTGCGGGTACAGAGCTTCACTCAAATAGCATTAAAGTTTTGCTCCTGCAAGGACAGGCATATAAAAACGGGGAACTGTTAGACCTGACCGTAGCGGAATATAAATTGCTTTGCCTGTTTATGCAAAATCCTAATGTCCTGTTGTCTAAAGAGCAGATATTGCAGAAATTATGGGATGGTGACGGAAATTATGTTGACAGTAATACACTGACTGTTTATATCCGCAGACTGCATAGCGGCTGTTTGCTTTTGGCATTTTTATCAGCAGCATAAATTGATCGGGGTAGCTGTATCAGCAATCGACAAATACCTGAAAGGCGATACAGGCGCCCACATTGCCTGTGACAGGGAGGGGGAATTATATAAGCTGTTCCATTCGGGGAACACCTTGGCTGCTGTATTAAACGCCCATTGCCGCATTGAGTATCTATAACGAAATGGTGCAGGGAGAAGCGGAAAGATTACCTGAAATAAAGAAATTTACCATATTATCAGAGCAGGAGCTAAACAGAATTGAAACGCTGGTACAAAATCTGCTGGAAATTACGAAGTTAGACGCTGGTACTATCATTATAGAAAAAACTGGCAGCGGTATTCACCCGGAAGATATCCATTACATTTTCAAACGCTTTTACCGCAGCCGTTTTTCTAAAGACACACAGGGAATAGGGCTTGGTCTGCCGCTTGCCAGGGCGATCATAGAAGCCCACGACGGAAACATTACCGTAGACAGCGAGTCGGGCAAAGGAAGTGTTTTCAATATCACTTTTCTAAATTCAGATAAACTTACAAAATTGTAAGTTTCAATTCACTTGGGAGTAGGAAATAGATGTTATTCTTCTTGTAGAACGAAAGGAGGATAACATCTATGATTTTTTTACAATTCAAAAAGATAGCAAGATGGTCTGGTTTACGGGCTGCTCTGCTTGGGGCTATGGGGCTTGTAACGCTTCTGTTCCCGGAATTTCTACAAGGCAGCATAATCTATGCGGTTGCGGCTTATGCCATTTTGAATGGCGCA
>JAAWTG010000026.1 GCA_022801925.1 Clostridia bacterium
CCGAGCATTTTAACGCAGAGAAATCGGAAATTTGCCTTTCAAAATCGGAGTTCGGATTTGTCGGCTTACCCTAAAGCCATCTACTCCCTCAAACAGTATTTAGTATAGCAGAAAAATATTGGTAAGTCAAGCATATACTGCCAGAAAAAGGCGAAAAATGCAGAAAAAGCGACGTTTTCTCTCCGAACAGGTGCGTCCTCAGACAGGTTTGCGCCGCCGCTATTTTTTCATGCATTTCGTGCCCGCGCATCATGGCAGTGCAATTTCGGCGATTGAGGAAATCCGCCGAAATTTTTTCGTGTCCGCGCCGGAAGGATAGCAAAAGTGCCTAGTCAAACAAAAGTTGAATATGTTTGCGCCATGCAGGAAAAATTTTTTCGTAAATGCGCACCCGCCAACCGCTTTCCATACCACTTCGTGGCACGCGCACCCTCTGGGGCACACGCACACCCAGTATGCAAAGGAACCCCTTGTCTTACAAAAACTTTTCTCACGCCCGGTTCTATGAAGTCTCTGAGGGACCGCATGTTTTACAATTCATATACCTTAAAATTAGAATATTCCCCTATCATGGGCGCCATTTGGCGAAATCCAATCTTTCCGCCGCCGTGCACAGGACCATATTCCACGCCGTTGTCCTGCCATGCGAAAATAGTGAGGTCGTTTATCATAAACGTTATTGTTCCATTCTTTTTAGTCAGCGTAATATGATATTCTTCCAATGCGTCCGCACAGTCTGGAATGGGATCTGCGCCCTGCACAACAAGATGGTTCCCCGCACTTTTTCGCAAATTACATGTATGAAACGCGCGTTCACTCTCATATCTTCTGCGGAAATAGGAAATATGGTAGGCGTTGATATCGCCTGAATGATAGAGATGATATTGTCCGTCGCGCATTTGCAGAGAACTGTCAAACAAGTCCTCTCCCCTGCACCCTGCCGCGCTGAAAAACAAGATTGCCAGCCCCGGTTCTTCAATTGGTCGGAAATCCCATTCTACCCTGATATCCGCCGGGAAATCCTCAGGACACCATAAAACAAAATTCGATTTCTGACCCAATTCCGGTGGAAGCGCATTTTTCATCCGCATTTTATTTTGTTCAAAATAAATTTCCGCGCTGCCTTCCAGTCGGAACCCTTTTATATCCTCCGCGCTGGAAAGTGCATTTTCATAAACCAATTTCATATTGTTTTCCCTCCTGTTCCTCCTCTGTTTTTTGCCCCTTTTACTGCTGTCCGGGCTCTGTATCGTGCGACGCTCCGAACAATAAAAAAGATACCATCTTCTCGCTGCGACAAAAAAAGGGAGACAATTTCCTTTGGAACCGTCTCCCTTTTTTGTTTTCCGTCAGAGCACTGCACTGTCTGTCAGCAACACACTCTTATACATCGGCATAGGAATATGAAACGCCATATATGGTCTGTTTCTTTGATTCTTATGCAAAGTTTTTCTCCAGTTTTGCCATTTCGTCTTTGATTTCCTGCGGCAGTTTATCACCGAATTTCGCAAAGAATTCTTTCTGACCTGCAATGTCTTCCACCCAGTATTCTTTTTTCACGCTGAGCAATTCGTCAATCACTTCATCAGAGATATCCAGACCGGACAAATCCAAATCTTCTTTTTTCGGCAGGTATCCAATCGGTGTTTCCACAGCGTCCACTTTACCGTCGCAACGATCCAGAATCCAGTTCAGAACGCGGAGGTTGTCACCGAAGCCGGGCCACAGGAATTCGCCCTGGTCGCCGCGGCGGAACCAGTTTACATGGAAAATCTTGGGCTGGTGCGGAATCTTTTTGCCCATTTCAATCCAATGTTTGAAATATTCGCCCATGTGGTAGCCGCAGAACGGCAGCATTGCCATCGGGTCGCGTCTTACTACGCCAACCGCTCCCGCTGCTGCTGCAGTGGTTTCAGAAGCCATTGTTGCACCAACAAACACACCGTGGTTCCAGTCTCTTGCCTGATATACCAGCGGAGCAGTTTTCGCACGACGTCCGCCAAAGATAATTGCGGAAATCGGCACGCCGTTCGGATTTTCCCATTCAGAAGAAATGCACGGGCAGTTTGCCGCCGGCGCAGTGAAACGGGAGTTCGGATGCGCTGCTTTGGTTTCTTTGTCGGGTGTCCATTCTCTATCCAGCCAATCCGTCGCATGCTGCGGCGCCGGATCGTCGTGACCTTCCCACCAAACTGTTCCGTCGTCACGCACACAAACGTTTGTGAAAATGGTGTTTTTCTGTGTACTAATCAGCGCGTTTTTATTCGATTTGGAACTGGTGCCCGGCGCAACGCCGAAGAATCCAAATTCCGGATTGATTGCATAGAGTTTGCCGTCTGCCGGATTTACACGCAGCCAAGCGATATCGTCACCGACTGTCCAGACTTTATAGCCTTTCATAGTAGCCGGAGGAATCAGCATTGCCAAGTTGGTTTTTCCGCAAGCGCTCGGGAATGCAGCCGTGATATAACGCACTTCACCCTGCGGGTTTTCAATTCCCAGAATCAGCATGTGCTCTGCCATCCAGCCTTCTTTCCAGCCCAGATAACTTGCAATACGCAGCGCCAGACATTTTTTGCCCAGCAGCACGTTTCCGCCGTATGCGGAGTTAACGCTCCAAATGGTGTTATCCTGTGGGAAATGTACAATATAACGGTTTTCGGGGTCAACGTCTTTTTTCGCATGAAGACATTTTGTGAAGTCGCCGTTTTCACCGATTTCGTCCAGCGCACACTGTCCGGCGCGGGTCATAATCAGCATGTTCAGCACAACATAAATGCTGTCTGTGAGCTCAATTCCCACTTTGGAGAACGGAGACCCTTTGGAACCCATGATGAACGGAATCACATACATGGTACGTCCCTGCATGGAACCGTCAAACAGTTTTTTCAGCATATCATAGCATTTTGCAGGATCCATCCAGTTGTTGGTCGGACCTGCTTCTTCTTCGGTCGGCGTACAGATGAATGTACGATCCTCCACACGTGCTACGTCGTTTTCAGCGGTTCTGTGATAGTAGCAACCCGGCAGTTTTTCCTGATTCAATTCCAGTATTTCACCGGACGCTACCGCCTCTTTACGCAGCGCGTCACGCTGCTCATCGCTGCCGTCAATCCAGACAACATTCGCCGGTTTTACCAGCGCTTTCATTTCTTCCAGCCAAGTCAACACTTTTTTGTTATTGGTCATGATTCATGAACTCCTTTCGTTTTATCGTTTTTATCTATAGCAACCTGCCCGCTGACGGCTGCCGCCGCACATTACGTGCAGGGGGTTACGCTTCTATCTGCCGCTATGGAGCCAAAAACGTTTCTCATGCTAGGCAAACAAAAGCTGAATATGTTTGCGCCATGCAGGGAAACAACGCCGTCTCCAAAAACAGTTATGGTGAAAACCCTATCGTAGCCCTCTTTGCCACTATTCTATAGCAGCCTGCCAAATTCCTCTTTTTTTCCTAAAACTTTTTTACGATTTGTGAAAAATATATCAAATTTTCTAGTTATTTCCTAGCAAATTTGTCAGTTTTGCAAATTCCTCTAAACTGAGCCGCTCCGCACGCACGGTCTCAGGCAATCCGATTTGCTCCAGCGCCGCGCGTATGACGTCTTTCCCATAGCAGGACATACCGGCAGACAGCGAATTCACCAGCGTTTTGCGCCGCTGCGCAAAAGACGCTTTCACGATTTTGAAAAACAATGTTTCGTCTGTCCGGACGCTGGGCTGCGGCAGCAAATGAATGCGAATCACGGCGGAGGAAACCTTGGGCGGAGGCAAAAACGATTCCGGCGGCACCTCTGTCAGCAGTTCCACACTGCCATAATATTGCACCGCAACGGACAGCACACCATAGTCCTTGCCGCCCGGCGGCGCGGCAATGCGCTCCGCCACTTCTTTTTGCACCATGACAGTGATGGAGGAAATCCATTCCCGCGCCTCGATGAGCCGCATCAAAATGGGCGATGTGATATAATAGGGCAGATTTGCCGCCACCTGCACCATGTTACCGCCAAAGTGTTCCTGCACCAGCGCGCCAATGTCCGTCTTTAAAATGTCGCCCTGCACAATTTCCACATTGCGGAATTCCGCCAGCGTTTCGTCCAAAACGGGCAGCAATTTTTCGTCCAGTTCCACCGCCACCACACGGCGAGCTGACCGGCACAGCCGCGCTGTGAGCACACCGATACCCGGTCCGATTTCCAACACGTCCGTCTGCGCGCCGATACCGCTGCCTTCCACAATCGCGTCCAGCACGCCCGCGTCCGTTAAAAAATTCTGTCCCAACGATTTGGCAAACTGTTTGCCGTGTTTTTGCATCACTGCCCGAATGACTGTCGGGTTTGTTAAATCCATACCCTATCCCTCCGCCTGTCTCTTGTCATAGTATTTCTATATTATACCAATCTATTCTGCCGCTGGCAAGGAAATTTATAAAAAAGATTTTTCTTTTTTTTGCAACATTTTCCCGCTGCCGATTGTATTATAGGTGAAAAAACAATTTGAATGGTAATCTTCAGCAAACAAAAGAGAACGCATAGCGGACTTGCTTTTGTTTGCTGAAAGGAGGTTACGAAGATGGCGAAAAACCGTGGGCGCCGTAACACATGAGAAAACTACAAAAATAGCCGAGACCATTCTTACGATAGTCGAAAGCGTTGCATAAGCAAAAGCGAAAGCTTTTTGCCGTGCCGCTTTTACTATATATTAGGGGAGGTTCCCACAGGAACCGCTTCCCTTTCATCCCTATTTGGACTGGGGCAGTCGCGCGGGACTGCCCTTGTTCCCTCTATTTTCCGCGCAGCGGCGCAAAAATGGGAACCAATTCCACCCTTTGCAGCGTCTAACAGTAAGAAGTGTTTCAGGCAGGCGGAACCGCCGCCTGCTTTATACATATTTTCATACAAGCTACCAAACGGAAAAGGGGGCTGCGGGCAGCCAAAACAGCGGTTTTTCTTTACAGGTTCCATCGGCAGTCTCCTGATTCGTGCTCTCTATGAACCAAAGCAGTCATACCTTTTAGCTAAAGGAACCTCACCCCCATACGTTGTGTAGGATCAGGCTTCCTTTTTCTAGGCATAAAAGGATTTATACAAATTCCAAACCGCATCAGTTTGGCTCTCATCAGGGGATACCACACAAAAGAGGGGGAATGACAACGTGTCCGCGCACGCTTATGAACCGCTTGACAAATACCTGAACGCCTATGGGGATATGGTGTATCGGGTAGCATTTTCCTACACAAAAAATAAAATGGACGCTGAGGACGTGGCGCAGGACGTGTTTATGAAACTGCTGTCCGCCCATCCGTCTTTTGAAAACGCCGCGCATGAAAAAGCGTGGCTGCTGCGCGTCACCATTAATTTCAGCAAAAACCGCCTGAAAAGTTTCTGGCATACCAAAACCGGCGCGCTCAGCGATACGCTGCCTTATCAGGACTGTCCGAACGAGGACAGCGGCGTTTTGCAAGCAGTCCTTTCACTGCCTGCCATGCAGCGTCTGGCGGTTTACCTGTTCTACTATGAAGGCTATTCCACGGCGGAAATTGCGCCATTGATACAAAAAAAAGAATCGACCGTCCGTTCATTGCTGCACCGTGCACGGGCGGCGCTGAAAGAACAGTTAAAGGAGGACTACGACAATGCGCTCTTATAAAGAATCCATGAACCAAATCGTCATGCCGGACGCGCTAAAAGAGCGCATTCGCCGGCAAGCGGCGGCAAAGAAAAGCAAAACGGCGCGACCCATGCGCCGGCGGCGGTATTATACGGTTTGCGCCAACATAGCCGCCTGCTTGCTTTTACTGCTATGCACACAAATGCACCTTTCCGATGTTTGGATTGCTGTGCTGGATGCACAGCCGCCCGAAAATTCTGCACAATTCGTGTCTTCCACGGTTCCACAACCGACAGACGCAGCGGAACCACAGACCGGCTCTGCCCAAACACATGCGCCGGTGTATCGTAACAGCGCCGCACCATATGCCGCAGCGCCGCCGAACACGCCGGAAACCACAGAATCCACCGCCGCAGACAGCGTGCTTTTCCGGTTTTCGGCAGTTTCCGCAGACGAGACGGGCGCGGCGCAGGATAGCGGTTCTCTCTCGACAGATATGGCGGCGACAGCCATAGAATCCGGCAGTAATACCTTGGAAACAGCGGAGACAACCGACTCCCCCAACGAACAAAAAAAATCTACACAGACCGCGGGTTCAGATTCCCCGCCGCTCTTACAGTCGCCGCATCCTTCGTCTTCCTCTGCCGGCGGCACAGTAAGCGGAACCGGTTTTACGGAATCTATACCGACTACCGGCGCGGCTTCCGCCACACCGCCGCAAACAGAGCAACAACCGCCGACCGCTGGCAGCGGTGGCGGCGGTGGAAAATTGCCAAACGAACTCTATTCCGCAAAGAAATTCATGTCCCTTGCTGACCTGCGCGCTGTCTGCGGTTTCGCATTTCGCGCGCCCGGCGCATTGCCGGAAGGCTGTACTCTGTCCGATATTGCATTGCTCAGCGGTAATATCGTGCAGCTCACCTATGACGGCGCTATGCCCTTCACCTTCCGCGCCGCCCACAGAACCGGCGACGTCAGCGGCGATTATAACGACTATGACGAAACGACAGTGCAAAGGGTCGGGACACTCTCCGTATCTCTGCACAGCAATGCAGGATTGGTCTATACCGCCACATGGCAGGACGCGGGCGTGTGTTATGCCCTTGTGACGGACGGAATATCACAGGACAAACTGCTGTCACTCATTGCCGGTATGCAATGAACAGAACCGTACTTTGAGACTAAGAATAACAACGGTTTTTCACAAGAGGCAAAGAGCGGAGAAAAAATAGGCGGGCACGCGTATCCTCCCAAACAGTAAAGGAGGAGCAGACGTGAGGGCAAAGCGGAGGGTATTTCCCCTAAGAAAAGTAGGAGGAAGAAAACGGGGGCAAAAAGCGAAAGCTATATCCCCCAAGAAAAATAAAGGGGGAGATTTTTGAGTAACGCTCAAAAATCGGAGGACATTTTCAAGGGGGATTTAGCTGTAGCGATATTCGGGGGACATTTTTCGTTGATACATTTCCGGAGCGCACCTTGGAAAACGAAATAAACAAAAAAGAACAGGTTTCCCGCATGAGAAACCTGTTCTTTTTTATTTACAGCGGCTCAATCGACCGCCTGCGATTAATCTAACACATAAACCGTGACATTTCTTCTGCCAAACTGACGTACTTGGGACGCAGATGGGAAGAACAAGTCGATTTTATTACCCTTGATTGCGCCGCCTGTATCGCCTGCAATTGCATAGCCATAGTCGGCGGTTCCGTCCGTAGACGCAATATATAAACGGGTACCCAGCGGAATCACGCGCGGGTCAACCGCAACCACGCCCGGACCTGCTTTCATGCCGCTTGCCGTCACACCATAACCAGGCTCGCCCGGGTGTTTGCCGCAGCTTTCATAGGACAAATCATATGCCGTTGCATTACAGGTAATCACGCGGCTATAGGAAAAACCGCCCGCTGACGCCTGACGCGCCGCGTGTTCGCCGCTACGAGACGACAATGTCTCCGTGCTGCGCATGGGAGATTTCGTGCCATATTCCACGATTTCACTTACCGGTTCTGTCACAACACGCTCGCCCACCCAATCTTTGGCAGTCTGTTCGCCGTTTTGCGTGACAACGTTATATACCACTTCTTTTTGTCCGGCCACACCCTGCTGCACAACATTGCGTGTGCCGCGGTCTAGCTGACTGTTGGGTTTTTCAACTGTTTCATAGGGGATTTCCACATATTCCGCCACTGCGTCCAGCGCAACGCGCGTCACATGAATTTGTGTCTCCGGTGTAACAACCGTGTCCAGCGCAGGACTGACTACGTCCATTTCGCCCAGCACAATGCTGTTTTCAATCAAAACATCAGAAACGGGCTTGCCCACTGTGCGTATGCTAACCGCTTCTGTGCCATTCATCAGCGTCAAATCAAACGCCCGCTGAATCACAATGCTGTCCTCGCGGCGCAGCTTCATGCCCAGCGCCGGAGAAACCTCGTCTTTTTCGTTCAGAACAATGCCTTCCTTCGCCAGCACATCGCCAACGGTCTGTTTCAATGTCCGAAGCTGCACTTGGTTTTCACCGTCAAACACTGTAACGGCACGCACCTGCATCATCACACTGCCCACCGTTGCAAGCAATGTCATTGCAGCAAACAATGCCACCCATATTCGTTTCGATACAATCCATTCTTTTGCTGCCGCCAGATTCTGCAACTGAATCTTGGGCAGCTTCATACTTTTTATGTTTATCATAGTATTCCGTCCTTTCAATCTCTGTCTGATTTCTATATGTTTCACAACGTGGTTTCATCATTCCAAAAGAAACAAATCGGTTACAAAATATTTACTAAATTGCTGTCGGGTCCGATTGACCTTCATTGTACTACAAAAGGATTTCAATGTCAACCTCATCAAAAATCTCTTGCAGTAGCTATTTTATTATTCAACATGCATAATTTTCTTATTTATATCCTCCATTTTTTATTATTTTCATCAAAGGACAGGCAATTCCTTTGTGAAGAATGTAGTATTTTCCCCTATGACCCTATTATATGCCAGAGGTTTCGTAAAATATACATTTTTGTTACCGAAATGTAAAAGTTCTTCCATTTTTGTGCAATCATTATATTCAGCGCTGGATAAATTATGCAACTCCACCAATGTTTGTCCGAAATTGTGCAAAACCCCGCCCTTTGTTTGTATGATTTGTAGAAAATCTTAGAATGTATTTATAAAAGGAAACTTTTATCGTATAATAGAATATAATGGGAATTTAATGACTTTGTTTCGGTGAAGAGCGCTTCCTTCACGCGGGAGGGATTTATATTCCGGCGGAATGCGCCGTATGGGCGCGCCAACCGAATGACGTCAAAAATACATTGCAAAAAAATATGATATGTTATATAGGAAGAAAGTAGGAGTTGGGATTTAATGGAGCAGAAATTCGAGATAGACAATCTACAAAAAGGAGACCGGATTCATTTCATTGGTGTGGGCGGCGTGAGCATGAGCGCATTGGCGGAAATCCTGCTTGTGAAAGGATTTCATGTTTCGGGTTCCGACCGCGAAACTTCACCGGGCGTGCGTAAACTGGAAAAGCTGGGGCTGACCTTTTATCTGGGGCAACAAGCGTCCCACGTCATGGACGCGACACTGGTGGTCTATACGGCGGCAATCAGCGACGACAATCCGGAATTGGCGGCGGCGCGGCAGCAGGGTATTCAGACCATTGGGCGTTCCGAATTGCTGGGCGCTATTATGAAAGACTATCCCTATTCCATTGCTGTCAGCGGCACACATGGAAAAACCACCACCACCAGCATGTTGTCGGAAATTTTGCTGGCGGACAGCTGTGACCCCACGATTTTGGTGGGCGGCAACCTGAAAACCATTGGCGGCAATCTGAAATTGGGGCAGGGACCGTATTTTCTGGCGGAGGCGTGTGAATATTGCCGCAGTTTTTTGGATTTCTACCCCTATTGCGCTGTGGTGCTCAATGCGGAGCCTGACCATCTGGATTACTATAAAGACAAAGAGGACTATCAAGGCGCGTTCCGCGATTTTGTGGCGCAGGTATCTTACGACGGTTTCTTGGCAGTGAATGCGGATGACGCGGATGTGATGGACATTGCCGCCGGCGCGGACATGAAGCTGATTCGTTTTGGTATCACGGCGGAGCATTTGGATGTTGCGGCGCGGAATATCCGGCAGGAAAAGGGCAAAACCTGCTATGACTTAGAGATTCAGAACAACGTGTTGACCACCGTCACGTTGCAGGTTTCGGGCAACCACAACATTCTTAACTCCCTTGCGGCGTTGACTGTTGCCTATGGTTTAGGGCTGGATATGCATAAATCCGCCCGCGCGCTGGCGAATTACAGCGGCGTTGACCGGCGGTTTCAATATAAAGGACGTTGCGTGGGCGCGGACGTATATGACGACTACGCCCATCACCCGACAGAAATCAAAGCAACGCTGTCCGCGGCGCAACAGCTTGGCTACCGCAAGATTTGGTGCGTGTTCCAGCCGCATACCTATTCGCGTACCAAGGAATTTTTCGGCGGGTTTGCCCACGCGTTTGAAGGCGTGGATACGCTGATTCTGGCGGATATCTATGCAGCGCGCGAAATTGACGACGGCAGCGTTTCCTCCAAAATGCTGGCGGGTGAAATCAAACAAAACGGAATTTCCACTTTTTATATGAAAGAATTTAGCGATATTGCAGCATATCTCAAGGAAAACGCCGCGCCCGGCGAACTGATTATCACTATGGGCGCGGGTGATGTGACAAAGATTTCCGATATGCTGACAGAAGGAGACAGGAGTTGAGAACCCCATGGCATTTACACAAAAGACATTGGAATTTTTAGCAGAGAACCGTATGCGTAACAGCCGCGACTGGTTCCATTCGCACAAGGCGGAATATCAGGCGCATGTGTTGCAGCCGCTGGTACAGTTATCCGAAACGCTGGCGCCTGTTATGGAAAAAATGGATTCCCAATTCGTGACCGCGCCGAAAATCGGCAAAACCATTTCGCGCATCTACCGCGACACACGGTTTTCTAAAGATAAATCACTCTATCGGGAGCATATGTGGGTGGTGTTTTTGCGCGACAAGCATTTGTTCACCGACCCGCCGGCAATGGTGTTTGAACTATGGCCGGACGGCTATTTCTATGGCTGCGGCTACTACAGCGCGCCGTCTAAAATCATGGCGGCAATGCGGCAGCTCATTTTAGAGGACGACAAAACCTACCGTGCGGCGCAAAAGGCGATGGACGGACAAACGGAATTTCAAATGGACGGCGAATTCTATAAACGTCCCCACTACCCCGACCAGCCCGCGAAAAAACGGGACTGGCTGGAGCGGCGGCACATTTCCGTTTTGCACGCAGGCGCCGATGTGCGCGACGTCTATGACCCTGGTTTGGCGGACCGTTTAATCAAAGGGTTTGAAACACTAAAGCCGGTTTATGATTTCTTTATTGCCGCGGCAGAATTGTCCAAACGGAGCTGAGACATGCCGCCGGAACCGTCAATATGAATTAAATTTCTACATATAAAAAAGCAAACGCCCTTTGCAATGAGGCGTTTGCTTTTTTGTTTGCTGCCGGAGAAGCTGTCCCGCGTTTTCTCGGGCAGCGTTGCCGTCCATGCGCGGCGTTTTTTACTGTTCGTCCTGCTCTGCCGGTGCATAGTGTTGGCACGCCTTGTCAAAGAAACAACGGTTTTTCAAACGAGGAAACACGCAATGACTGTTTACAATGCGATAGTACCGTTTTTTCTCTTTTCGGTAGTGCTGAATGTAATGCCGACAGGTTTCACATGTTTTTTCCTGTTCCATTTTCATCACCTCAAAGACAGTATACTTTGAGTATTCTTATTTCGCAAGCTGTTTTGGAAAAAAAGTATCCTAGGAGTAATAATATGTCGGGTAGGAGTAATTTGGCTTGTTTTTTATGTCGAAACAGACGCATCCGATTTCGACAATAAAAAAGAACGCTATGGCAAAAAATAGGGTTTCTTGCCGCAGCGTTCTCTTTTCGCGTCTGCCGAATTTGTTCCGGCAGGTTATTTCCGGCTTTCCACACGGGTGTCGGAAGGCACTTTGTTTTTGAACATAATGGAAATTGTCCAAATACCCGCCAGCGCAACAACGGTATAAATCAGGCGGCTAATCAGCGAAAGCTGTCCGCCGAACACAGTTCCGATCGCGTCGATACCGAAAATCCCGATAGATCCCCAGTTCAGCGCGCCAATGGTCACTAAAATCAATGCAATTGTATCAATGACTGTCATTGTGTATAAACTCCTTTGCGAAAAAACTTTAACGTTCCTTTTGACGCAGCAATGCGCTGCGCGCGGAAAATTCTTCTCCTGCAAGCAAGACAGATTTTCCTCATAAGCAGTATGTGTATTTGATTCGGTTTTATGCGGCGCCGAATATTTTAAAATTTGGAAATCTGAAAAAATTTTCAATTTCCTCTTGATTTTTTCTTTTATTTATAGTATAATAAATAAAGTTCAATATGCCGATGTGTCGGAACTGGCAGACGAGACAGACTCAAAATCTGTTGTCAGCAATGGCGTGTGGGTTCGAGTCCCACCATCGGCACCAAAAGGAAAAGAGTTGCCCGCAGGGTAGCTCTTTTTCTTTTTGTATTCGTTGGGACTCGAACAGAACGGCTCGTCGGAACAAGCTTTATATCGCTCGCTCCGATTTTTTCACAAAAATCAGAGTTCGCTCATGCCGCTGTTCCTCCTCTTCCGTGAAAAGTCCCGCGCGGTTCGGCTAACGGCTTGTAAACGCGCCGTTTTAACGCCGATTACCGCGCTAACAACTTTTCACGGGTATTTGCGCCTTCGGCGCACGAATACTGCGTGGTCATAACAACTCGCCAAAAACTTACTTGTTTGTGATAACAAAGAAAAATACGAATGAACAACCTCACATTTCTTTTTTACGTTGCTTCTATTATCTCCTATTTTTCTTTTCTTATCTAAAAATCTTTTCTTTCAAAAATGCCTTTATAGCGCTTTTCTTTCAACTTGCATCTGTGCGCATAAAAACAATTCTCTCTTTTCAAATTTTCCCCCAAAAACCTTCTGCTTGCCAATGGTGAAAAAGTGTGGTAAGATAGAGGTATATTTATGGATAGGATTGCAGTATATATATTAAGAAAGTAGGAACAACCATTGAAAGAAGGACAAATTGAGGGGCGCAATGCGGTGCTGGAAGCGCTGCGCGCCGGCATGGAAATCGACAAAATTTTTCTCGTGGACGGCAACAAAACGCTGGGCGCAGTGGCGGCGGAGGCGAAAAAACGGCGCATTCCGCTGCAATATGCCGACCGGCGCAAAATTGAGTCCATGGCGCAAACACCGGTACACCAAGGCGTGATTGCGCTGTGCGCCGCCGTAGAATATGCGCAGGTGGAGGATTTGCTCGCCGTGGCGCGGGAGCGCGGTGAAGCGCCGCTGCTGGTGGTGCTGGACGAGATCAGCGACCCGCATAATTTGGGCGCGGTGATTCGGACGGCAAGCGCGGCGGGCGCGCATGGGGTGATTATCCCCAAACGCCGCAGCGTGGGCGTGAACGCCACTGTCATGAAAGTGTCCGCGGGCACGGCGGCATATACCAAGGTCGCCAAAGTCACCAACATTGCCGCCACGCTGGAAGAATTAAAACAGGCGGGCATTTGGACGGCGGGCGCGGATATGCACGGCAGCGAAGTCTATACCAAAGCCGATTTACGCGGCCCGCTGGCGATTGTGATGGGCAGCGAAGGCAAAGGTATCAGCCGATTGGTGCGCGAACGGTGCGATTTTTTGGTGCAAATTCCCATGTCCGGCCCGGCGGAATCCCTCAATGTGTCAGTTGCCGCCGGTATTCTCATCTATGAGGCGGTGCGGCAACGGGGAGGAGTTTAAATCTTTATGCTGACAATCTTAGTGCAAACATTTTTCATGGTCTTTTTCGCTGAAATGGGCGATAAGACGCAGCTTTTGGTGATGGCGCTGTCGTCGAAATATAAAGCAGGCGCTATCATGGGCGGTATCGCGCTGGCGCAGACGGTGCTGGGACTGATGGCAGTGTTGCTGGGTAAATGCATTGCGGCATATGTGCCGATGGATTTCATCTACATTTGCGCGGGTGTGCTGTTTTTGGTGTTTGCCCTGTTTTCCCTGTTTCCTGACAGTGAAGAAGAAAAAGCGGCAAAACGCAGTTTTCGGCTGCCGGCATTTTTAGCAGTAGCGGCGGCGTTTTTCGTGGCGGAACTGGGCGACCGGACGCAAATCACCACCATGACAAGCGCGGCAACCGTGGGCGGCAGTATGGCGCTGGCTATGGTATTTCTGGGCGCGTCGCTGGCAATGCTGGCGGCAAACGGTATTGCCGTTTGGTTCACCGTCAAGCTGGGCAAACACATTCCCGAAAAAGTGTTCAAAGCGGTTTCTGTCATCGTGTTTGCCGCATTCGGTTTTTGGTCGCTTTTCCGCGCCATGACCGGCTATCTGGACGCTATCCCCTTAGCAGCAGTGATGGGGGCAGTGGCGGCATTGTTTCTTGTCGCTGCATTCGGTATTTTATACAAGCGTAAAAGATGCTGACGTCTTGCAGTTTCCGGCAATCTTGCAAAAGCAGAATTTTTTTCTGCAAAAACATAAGGATCTCCGTCCTATAAAAACCGCATGAAGTCCGCGTCTTCCAGGCATAAGATTCAACTTTCTTATGCTTATACATCAGATAAAACCAAAGAAAGGATGAACCTATCATATGACACAGGTACAAAAGCGCATCGACCTTTCGGTGCATGATTTTATTTATCGGGCGATATATGCCCAGCTCAGCAGTTTCAGCAAACTGCTGTTTCCGTTGTTTTTGGTGGCGCTCTTTGTCGCCGCGCTGATTATCAACCGGCTGACACAGCAGCATTTCTGGCTGATGCTGCTCGCCGCACTGCCGTTTTTGATGTATTTGGTGTCGCTGGCGTTTTTGATTCCCAAAAATGCGGCGGCGGATTTTTGGAGCAGTTCTTATGCCAACAAAAAACCGCTGTGTACCATTGACGCGCAGCATGTTACCATTGAACGCGAAAGCGGGAATCTTTCACAAATCCGCTGGCAGGACTTGACCGGCGCATGGGAAAGCCGCAAATATTTCTATTTTCATATCACCGCGGGCAATTCCATTATTTTGCCCAAACGGCAAATGGACGCGGAAGAAATTCGGACGGTGCATGATTTCATTCGGGCGCACGCAACGCCGCAAGCGCGCAAAAATCCATACCGCGTGCCGCCCAAACGTCTGGTGCGTAACATTGTGATATTTTTGATTATCGCTATCAGCGTTGCCATGGTCATTTGGTCGTATTTCTATGCGCCGCAGCTGTTACCGGAGGAATTACGGTAAGGTGAAACCGGAAAGTCTTCTTAAAAATACAGCAAAAATTTCTTGACATTTTATTTTTTAAGCGGTATACTATATCTATAACGGGTGTTGATTACACACCTTATCGGCGTTTCGCTGCCGTTAAATGCGAACGATGTTATCGGCGTTTCGCCGCCGGATAAGTGCGAACGATGTTATCGGTGTTTCGCTGCCGATAAAATGCGATATGAAAAAGTAATCAGTAGAGGGCGGACAATGGTTCTGCCCTTTACTTCATTTTAGGAGAAATTATGAAAACAGCATTTTACTTTGTTGATGAAACGTATATAAACTATTTGAAAGACTATGAAGTGAAACATCGCGGTTTTACTACTGTTCCGGGCGTTATATACAGCAACCGCAAAAAATTTCTTTATGGCGCAGTATTGGAAATTGACAAAAAGAAATATCTTGTGCCTGTATCGTCATATACGAAAAATCAGCGCGAGAATATGCTGATAAAAATTTCAGACCATCACAAAAATAAAGTTGTCGGTTCTCTAAGGTTTAATTATATGATACCCGTTCCCGATAAATGCTTGCATTTATTTGATTTTAAAAATGACGCCGAAAGCCATGAACATAGAATTTTTATCGAAAAGGAATACCGTTTTTGTAAAAGTAAGTTATCAGCAATCCAAAAACTTGCAACGCGTACATATCATCGTGTCATCAGCAAAGTTGATGATGAACTTGTTAGAAACAGTTGTGATTTTAAGCTGCTGGAACAAGCATATGATGAGTTTACGCCAATATAAATAAATAACAAAACGCCCCATTTGTGAGGTATTTCCTCACAGATGGGGCGTTTTTATGTTTTATTTGTCTGTTTTGGGTTCTTTGCGTCGGTATTCCTCCATGGCTTCCTCGCTCTCCGGCGTGAACTCCAGCAGGTCGTCAATGGAACATTCCAACACCGTGCAGATGCGGCTGATGATAGAGTATTTTATCATGCTTACTTTATCATGATATAATCCACCTATGGTCACTTTTGAAATACCTGTCTGTCTCGATAGTTCTGACATATTCATGCGCTTTTCACCCAAAAGTGTTGATAATTTGCTGTGAATTGGCATGTTCTCACTTCCTATTCTCTATTTCACTCTATCCGCAATGTGCATTGATAGTCACAGTCGCTACCGCGACTATGATGTACTTTTTGGCGCAAAAAGTACCAAAAACTTTCTGGCGTTCCGATTCGCCCCAAATTTCGCTACGGATATTCACCCCTTGAAAATGTCCTCCGACTTTGTGCAAAGCACAAAGTCTCCCCCTCTTACTTTTCTTGGGGTGAATATCCTCCGCTCTTAGCCCCTGCCGCCCGCGGACGGGAAGGCTTTCCCTACGGGGGACTTATAATCTTCTACGGTAAGCAACCGGAATCGGTTATCTATTCTTTAATGCCGTTCCGCTTTTGAAAAAAACAAACTCCCCACCGAAGAGGTATCTTCCTCGCCGGTAGGAAGTTTTTATGTTTTATTCGTCTGCTTTGGGTTCCTTGCGGCGGTATTCCTCCATGGCTTCCTCGCTCTCCGGCGTGAACTCCAGCAGGTCGTCAATGGAACATTCCAACACCGTGCAGATACGGCTGATGATAGAATAGTGTATCTTGTTCACTCTATCATGATACATATTTAAAATTGTTGTTTTTGAAATTCCGGTTTCTTTGGATAATTCAATCATTTTCATTCGCTTTTCACCCAAAAGCGTTGATAATTTACAGTGAATTGGCATGTCCTCACTTCCTTTTTATTCATTCTATTATAATTTGCTTGAAAGCAAATGTACTTTTTGCCGACAAAAAGTACCAAAAACTTTCTGGCGTTCCGATTCGCCCCAGACCCCCAACCGGCCCCTGCGGGGAGCTATCCTGCGGGAGATTTATTCGCCAAACCTTGTTACGTAAAGCTTCTACAATTACTATATCAAAATCAAAAAAAACGATTTCGTTCACATGCATAGAGATGGTTTCAAATCATCTTCCGACAAGCAATTTTCCTATATTTATAGCTACTATGTGTATAGTATACCATGTAAAAAAGTAAAGGTCAATGGCACAAAAGTATCGGAATATGGTATAAAAGTATTGACAAATGTGTTTATTTGTGGTATTCTATTTCTAGTAAAACAAATAAAATATCACTTACAAATACCAAAAGGAGGACAAAAACATGGATGAAAAAAATTTAAAAATTTTTTTGGACTATATCTTAAAAGCCACTGCCGAAGAAGAATATAGTATGCAAGAGGAATCTGTTGAATTAAAAGAAGTGCGTCAAAAATGTCAAGAATGTATGAAACGGATACAAGCCGTGCTGCCGAAAAAACACCAAAAACTGATTTCCGATTTTGACGATGCAAAAAATTTGAAAAGCAGCATTGAATCGGATATTACTGTGGTCATTACCATGCGCTTTCTCATTCGGCTGTTGAAATGTCTGGAACTGCTATAGCCGCCGCAAGACTGATTTATACATTTCTTTTCAGTGTTTGTATTTTTCTTCACTGTTACGGTTGCCGTCTTGTTTTTTTTCATGGATATGGTAAGATGAATACACCATGAAAAATCAAATGAATCGGGAGGGTGAAATGATGCATTTTCAGGCGGGAATTGTCCACGAAGGCTACAAAGCCTATTGGGGTGAAAACCACTGGTTGGAGCAGGATATCAACGAATTTTGTTCGGCACAGGAAATCCGCATGACCTGTGCGCGGCAGGATTTTGCGGCAGCGCAGGTTTGTATCTATCCAAAAGAGGGCGGCACGCTGACCATTGGCGGTGCGGCGGCGTTTTCGCCGTATGGTGCGCGCGGCGGGCTGCGGCTGGACGTGCAAATGGACGGATTCGCACCGTTCATGCAGCACATCGGCTATATGGCGGACGACCTCGGCGTGGAGCGGGCGGATATTCTGCTGGCGGACGAGACTGTGGAACTGCAAGCCGGACGCGCACAGATGGTATGGCTGGAAATCCCTGTTCCGGCAGACGCTAAACCGGGCGAATATTCCGGCACGGTGCGCATTTATGAGCATTTCATGTTCGGCGCGGAAACGCCGGCGGCCGAACTGCATTTCACTGTCTGCGTCAAAGACGTATTGTTGCCGGAAAAACCGACGTTCTATCTGGATTTGTGGCAGCACAACAGCAACATTGCGCGCAAACACGAAGTGCCGCTGTGGAGCGATGCGCATTTTGCCATTATGGAGCGGTATGTTGCGACGCTGGGCGAACTTGGACAACGCGCTGTCACCGTCATTGCAAGCGAAATTCCATGGTCGGGACAAAACGCGTATTTAACCGTGAACTACATCAGCGATATGTATGAATACAGTATGATACGCGTCACACGCGGTGCGGACGGCGCTTTCTCCTACGACTACAGCATCATGCAGCGGTATATTGATTTGTGCGCCAAATATGGCATTGCGGACGAAATTGAAGTGTTCGGACTGTGCAACATTTGGGTAACGGAGGAGAAAGGTTTCGGCGCATGTTCCGACTATCCGGACGGCATTCGCGTGCGCTATTTGGACGAATCGGACGGCTGTTATAAATTCATGGACAACAAAGCGGACATTTGCGGCTATATCCGTGCGCTGCACGATTATTTCGTTTCCACCGGGCAAATCAAACGGGTGCGCGTGGTGGCGGATGAACCGGCAGACGTGGTGAAACACCGCGAACGCATTGATTTGCTCAAAGCAAACGGACCGCAGTTCCAATATAAAACAGCAGTCAACCACATTGAATTTATTGAAGAATTTCAGGACGACATTCTCGACCTCGCGCCGGTTTTGCCTTTTGCGGCAAAAGAAATCGAAACGCTGCAAAACGTGCGCAGTAAAAAGGGCGGGCGTGTGACATGGTATGTCTGTTGCAGTCCTAAATTCCCCAACACCTTTCTGGCTTCGCCGCTGTGCGAAAGCCGATTGATTGGGCTTTTGACATGGTATTTGCAGCTGGACGGATTTTTGCGCTGGAACTACACCGTGTGGCCCGAACGTCCGCGGGAACAAATCAGCTACCGCAGCGGCATTTGGAGCGCGGGCGACACGAATTTCGTCTATCCCTCCTACGGCGGGGACGTGCTGCTGACGCTGCGCTATAAAATTTTAAAACGCGGCATTGGCGACTATGAACTGGCGCGCATGGCGGATTTATCGCCGGAGGACGCGCTTTGGGACAGTATTTTGAAGGAAAAACAAATTGTAAAATTCTATGATGAAGATTGGATTGGCAATCCCGACCGCGACTCGGGAAACCCTGCGCGCTGTTATGTCCGCGACTATGCGGCATATGACGCGCTGAAGGAAGCGTTATTGGAGAAAATTGAAAAATAAACAGTGTCTAAACAGGCGGGCGGTATCCTGACCGAAAAGGGTCAGGATATCGCCCGTTTTGTGCTTTAAAAGTGCATGAGACAGGCAAAAATCGAATCTTTTGCGCTGTATGGATATCTCTTTTAAGTGATATTATTTTTAACAAAAAGTTAATCTTTTTTCAAAAAATCTATTGACTTTTATGCGTTTATATGTTAGTGTATATATATGCGTATAAAAGTGAGGTGAAAACATGGCGCAAAAAAAGATGGGTCGTCCAACAATCGGAGATAAACCTCTAAAAGACCGCATTTTTATTTTGGTGGATGATGAGACGAAGGCGCAGTTAAAGAAATGTACCGAAGTGTTAAACACCACACGTTCAGATGTTGTCCGAAAAGGAATCAAACGAATGTATGACGAACTCGAGAAGTAAAAAAGAGAAGCAGCAATTCCCCTAAAAAAAATTTGCCGCTTCTCCACCAACGCACACCCGTCTATAACAACAGACAGGGTACATAAATATTATATATGATATTTTGTCTGTTGGCAAGAGGGTGTGCAAAATTTTTTTAACAAAGAAAGGAGGTATCACCCACTGCTGCGATATTTTTTCATATATTGGAGATGGGTGGTTACATCATGTCAAACCATTTTGAAAACAGTTTGCAATTCCTCATGGAACAGAGTATTGGGGACGCCACGCTGCGGCTTCAGGAACAGGACAAGGAATTTCGGCAAAAAACAGGACGGATTGCCGACATTCTTGAAACGCTGGAACCTTTTTTACAAGAGGGCGGCGATTCACCCTCCGCCTACCACTGGGAGTTGGTACGTGAATATTTCGCACTTTCTTCTGCCGTCTGTGATTTGGAACAAATGGCAATCTATATGCAGGCAGTTTTCGACTGCACGGCGCTGTTGAAACGATTAGGACGGATTGCGGACTAAAAACCCTAAAGCAAATAATTTTCTATACAAAAGGGACTGTAAAAAAACGAGTTTTTTTACAGTCCCTTTGTTATGATGTTCTTCCGAACAATCCACTCAGCGGGAATAGCGGAAGGTATGCAGCGATTGATATACGCGGTTCATGTCCAGCCAGTTAGATGTTTGCTCCGGCATGAGAATCTGTGCGAGAAAATATACCGGATTATTCGCTGCCGCGACAACAAAAAAGTAGTTCCATGTATGATAGCGAACGGTATCCTTCTGAATATTCAGCGCAACCAATTTATATGTGCTGTTTCCAATGATTTCTTTTTGCTGCTCCTTTGATAATTCTACCGATTCAGAGTGTACATAATTGCCGCTTTTCTTTAAATCGTCCATGGTACGTGTGGCAAACGCTTCCTGATAGTTTTTATAATAATAATTATTTTTGTCTCTTACCAGAGGAATGCGAAACGGCACGATATTCTCAAATTTCGTGAGAACTTTTTCCGGCGCGCATGCCATCACCAGACGGATACCGTCGGGCTGCTGTTCATAGATACTGTGACCGGTTTGACCTTTCACAGTCTGGAACGATTCCGGCAAATCCATTTGCCAGCCGTCGTATTTATTCAAAAGATGCTGCGACGCGTTCCAGTGCGGGTCTTTGGCTTTCACGGCTGCCGCGGTCTGCGGCGTGATTTCCAGCGTGTCTAAAATCCGCTCCATCTCGTCCCATGCAGGCGCGCTGCCCGGCAGCCCCAAATTCCCTTGGGGACGCGCCGGTGCGCTTATCTCGTCTGCGCCTTCCTCGTCGCCGGAATCTCCGTCCTGCGGCGACGGCTCCAGCCGTCCATAGCGGACAAAATAACCCATGTCCGCCCCTGCCATGTAGCGTTCTTTCAGCAGCGTTTTCCACAGCGGATAGGTAACCGTCACCTCCAGCGTCGTCCAGTCGCCGTTTTCATCTGTATCCGTGCCGCCCTCCGACCGGAAATTCTTAGTATCATACCCACTTTTTAAAAAATCCGTCTCCTGCCTGAGCCACTCTTCGCCGGAAACACCTGTTTCCGCCGCCATGACATAGACAAAATCCACCGTCCCACCGCTATAGTATTTCTCCATCAGCAAGCGGTCTGCGCCGGTGGTTTTCTGCGTCCAGCCTTCCGGCATGATAATCGATGCGCCGAACCGTTCCATTTGCAGTTTCGTGCCCGTCAGCGTATGGGTGTAGCGCACTAAGACTCCATTTGTTTTTTCATCATATTGCACCTGCGCGCCAAAGGTTTCGCTGATGAACCGCAGCGGTACCATGGTGGTGCTGTTTTTCAGCGCGGGCGCGGCAATCAATATTTTTTCCGTGCCATTGACATAACAACTTTTGTCGTCAATCATCAATAAAATAGTGCAGTCGCCTAAATAAATGGACACGGAACGGGTCTTTTCCGACCATTCCACCTGTGCACCGAACGCTTCGGAAATCACGCGCAGCGGTACCAGCGTCGCGCCGTTTTCCGTGTAGGACGGCTCCGTTTGAATCGGACTGCCGTCAATGGTGACCTGCCCGCTGCCAATGGTCAGGGAAATTTCCGTGACCCTCTCCCGCGCGCCCGCCGGCACACAGGTACCGCCCAGAATGAGCGCCAGACATAGACCAAGCGCCCAAAAATGTTTGTTTTTCATATGTATCGCTCCCCTTTTTTAACAGACGTTTTCTATCTGCTCATCCCTAGATATAGAAGTCTCAAGCGTTTCGCGGCGCTTGGACTCCCCTATATGATGTTAGACGTTTTGCACGGAAATTTGTTCCATTTCTTTCCACTCCGGTGAATCCCTCCGCCGCCTGCGGCGCAAATAGCTCTGTGATTCGCCTCTCCCAAGGGAAACAAAATGAGACGGGAGGCTTTGATGGGGCAAAGAGCGAAAGCTATATCCCCCAAGAAAAGTAAGAGGGCGAGACTTTGTGCAAAGCACAAAGTCGGAGGACATTTTCAAGGAAGAATACATGCGGAGCGACCCTTGGAGGACATTTTAGGGCGATAGATGCGGAGCGTACCTTTGGAGAAATACGTTGGGCCGGATTCCAAACGAAATCCAGCCCGACGCCGCTTGTGCCTAACCGAATAACCCCCGTCACAAGCGAAATAGTTCCCTCTTTCCAACTTCCGGAATCCCCCATGCCGCCACTGCTGAGAAAAACGGCAGCAACAAATAATTATAGCGGTCCTGCACCTCTATCAGCGCAAACACCATAAAATATCCCAGCACAATCACCAATACCGGCAGCAGCGGCGCTCGCTTCATAAACGCCGTCCGCACCGCAGCGGCAGCAAACAGTACCAGTATCATAAACATCCAGCTTTGGCACAGACCCTTACGCATAGACTGACTTTTTGCCGATGCATCCTCTCGTCCGCTCCAGCAATAGTCATAAACGCCAAACTGATATTTTATCTTTTCCGCCGCCAGCCACAGCACCGTCCGCGGGTGTGACAACCGCTCCCGCACCTGCTCCTTCAGCGTGGCTTCATTATGTTCTATCTCCGCGTCCTGTGGGTTCCATTTTCCAAGCGAATCCGCGTTCAGTCCAACCGCCAATTTATAATTCATGTGCGATTTTGTCATGGGTTCCCGAATCAAGTCGGTGCGCAGCAGCAACGCACTGACCGCCGCAGTGGAGCCAAACAGCAGCGCCGCCATGACCAGAATTTCCGCCGCACACTGCGCAAACGCTTTTCCTTTATGCCGCACTCCCTCCGAGCGCAGCGCATGATATCCGCCGTAACAGGCGAACGCAAGGAGCACCACCAACATTTCCGGACGCAGCAGATTGCTCACTGCGAGCGCCGCACCGGCTGCCAGCGTATTTCCCCAGCGGCTGCGCAGCGGTCTTGCATAGAAAAACCACACAGCAAGCAGACACAGCGTCAGCGCGGCATGTTGATTGGACAATACGGAAGTGAAATATAACGCCGTGGGATTGACCGCCATCATCATGCCGGCGCACCAGCCCACCCGCGTTCCTGCCAACACGCCGGCAATCCGTTCCGTCAGCAGACAGGTCGCCGCGCCGCATACGCAAAAACCGAGCTGCAACGTCAAAACACCGCCGCCGGTAAGCCGCAGCAGTCCCGCCTCCGTCAGTACAAACGGCATATGCACCGACCACGTCGTGGCATAGAGATTGTTCGGGTCATAAACTGCCGCATGAATCGCCCGCGCGTCCCCCACCGCAAGCTGCTGTGCCAGCCGGTAAGACAAAGCGAAATCGTCCACCGGCTCAATCGGCCATATCAACAAAAACAACATCCGCAGAATCAGCGCGGCGGAAAATACAATCGCCGCGCCAACATAGGGGCGCGACTGCACATGGCGGGCAAACAGAACCAAAAGCGCAATTCCCATTCCCGCCAGCATACAATACGGCAACGCGTCCTCTGTCGGTTGCTGAAGGACGCCCCAGATTGCCAAAAAACAGGCGGGCAGCGTCAGCAGAGAAACTATGGCGCTTCCGACATCTACTTTGCCGGACGCAGCCCTGTATATCCAGCCTTGCGGCGCTGTTTTTTCGAGTGATACCCTCTTTTGCATAAGTTACCCTCCTACTGCAGCCGCACTTAGGCATAAGAAATTCGATTCCCTTATGCCTATCCGCCGCCGCATTTTTTCTGTATCCTATGCATCTTTTGCCACGCACAAAAAAAGTATTTTCTGCACGCGCCCCCCAAAATAAAGATTCTTTTATTCTCTCCTGTCCCACAAAATTTATACTTTTTGCAACTGTTTTATGTTATGCATTTTACCCAAAAAGGCTTTTTATTTTCTCGCTTATCCGGCGCATTTGTCCACATCTTTTTTGCTTTCTTGCCGTTTTTTGCTCCATAGCAAACAAAACCACAGGTTTTGCAAAAAGTATAGTTTCTGTTAATTAGACTCTAACGCACACAAATTTGTTCCATTTTTTGGAGGTTACTGCAAAATTATCCTACGCGCCGCTTTTTGTCAATATACCAAAATTTTTCTTGACATATATAGATAACCGATATATAATATAGATAGATAATCTATATATCATTTTTTGTAAAAGGAGACGAGGTATCATGCCACTGGACAAAAGTTTGCAGTCCGGCAGCACCGCCATGCTGCTGCTGAAACTGCTTTCCGAACAAGACATGTATGGCTACCAAATGACGGAAACCTTGGCGCGCCGCTCCGACCGGACGTTTCTGCTCAAAGCGGGCACGCTCTATCCCCTGCTGCACCAATTGGAAACGCAGGGGTTGGTGGTTTCCTATGAACAAGCGGCGGAAGGCGCGCGCGTGCGGAAATACTATCACATCACCAAAGACGGACAGCGCGCGCTGACAGACAAACAACAAGAATGGAACCGTTTCACACATGCAGTGAACCACGTTCTGAAAGGGGGCGAATGCTATGCCAAAGCGTAATCCTGCCGCACAATTTTTGCTGGACGTTTGCGCGGGTGTGCGCTGGAAAAAAGCGCACGGCGCAATTGCGCAGGAACTGGCAAGCCATATTGACGACCAAACCGCCGCCTATCTGTTGGAGGGTATGCCGCCGGAGGAGGCGGAACAGCAGGCTGTCCGTCAAATGGGCGACCCTGTGGCGCTGGGGAAACAATTCGACGCAGTCTACCGTCCGCAAACTGCCCACGGTCTCATGATATGCATTGCTTTACTGCTGCTTGGCGGCGTTTTTCTGCAAATATGTGTGCTGCCCGGCGGACTGCGCGTTTCGCAGGCAGTTGTTATGGTGTGCGGACTGGCAATTACTGCCGCCGCCTATTTTATCGATTTCCGGCGGTTATTCGCCCGCTGGACACTGCCCACCTATCTGCTCTGTTTGCTGCTGTGCGGCTGGCTGTCGCCGGAACTGAACGGCGCGTCTATTCCCCTTTCCTATTTATTGCTGCTTGCGCCGCTGCCGCTGTGCGGCTGTGTGAACCGCTGCCGTCATCTGAAATGGCGCGGGTTATTCCTGTCTCTTGCCGCCGCACTTTTGCCGCTGGGAATTGCCCTTTTTTTGCACGCTTCGCCCGCGGCGCTTGCCATAGCAGGTATCAGTTGTTTTCTCCTGCTGGCGCTGGCAGCGGGAACCGGCTGGTTTGCTCTACCGCGCCGGTTGGCGCTTCCGGCGGTTCTCCTGCCGATTCTGCTGATGGGCGTTTGCTGTGTCGTCTCCTTTTCCCACCGGCTCCTGCCGGTACTGTTTCCGGCGCAGGACCCGCGCGGTGCAGGATTTTTCCCGCTGACCATTCGTTCCATGCTGTCGGACGCGGTGTTGATAGGCCCCGGGGCGGTGTTTGCGGATATACCGAACAAAATTCCTGTGTTTCACGACAGTTTTATGCTGACGTGGCTGATTGCCCGCTATGGCTGGATTGTCGTGGTACCTGTCTGTGCGCTGTTCCTGTGGCTAATAGGACGCGGCGCGGTGCTTGCATACCGGCAAAACAGCTTTTTCGGAAAACTTTTGTGCAGTGCCGCCATCAGCGTGTTTTCTCTGCAATTTCTCGCCTATTTATGCGCCAACTGCGGGCTTTTGATTTCGACGTATTTCCCTTTGCCGCTTCTCTATGGCGGAAACTATTCCACGCTGGTGAACCTGCTGCTGATGGGCGTTTTGCTCTCCGCTATCCGTCACGGCAGCTTGTATACCGACGCACATATGCCGCAGCCGTTATTCGACTATGCGGACGGCACGCTGCATGTGCATTTGAAATAGCCTGACACTTCCAATTTGAACACCGATTTTGAAAGGCAAATTTCCCGCAATACTGCGTTGAAATGCTCGCTAATAAAACAAGCCTATCAAAGACGACAATCCGAAAGATGCCGAAATATCGCCGTTTTAGGCGGGTTCAAATCGGAAGCGTCAGGCTAAACAAAAAACGGCTGTATTCCATGCCGCAAAAAGAGGGCGCCCTCAAAAGAGGCGCCCTCTTTTCTTCTTTCAGCGATACTATTTTCGCCAAAAAACGACATTTTTTTCATATTATTATTTCTAGTTTGTAAAACTATTTTTAAAACAATGGCTGAAAACAGCTTTCCATACTACTTTTTATACCGCTGTAAAATAAATTTTTCTTCCTGCCAAAATTCTACAAATTTTGCGCTCTTTTTTGGTTATACTAGTAGTTATACATATAAACCGTCAAATTATACCAAAGAATGATGTCGGTTTTAATCGGCAAGCGACAAGGCATAAGAGAGACACTTTTTGCTCCCATGCGCAAAATGCTTCCGTGCATCGCCGCTCCGTGCAATTCCGCCAAAAAAGAAAGGAAGAACAAAAGATGAAAAAATGTAGTATCCTGTTGTTGGTACTCACGCTGCTCCTGAGCGGATGCGGCACGCCAACGCAACCAGAAACGATTCCCAGCCCGTCACCCACCATTACGCAGTCGCCGACGCCCACACCCACGCCGACTCCGACTCCTACGCCAACCGAAAAACCGACTCCGCCACACACACAAGCGCCCACGCAGGCTCCCACTCCCAAGGTAACACAGCAGCCCGCAGCGGCGGCAAACAGCGGCAGCAGCGCGGCTTCCGGTTCGTCTGCCGGCAGCGCTTCCGGCGCAGCTGCAAACGGAAAAGCGGCACAACCTGCTTCGGAAAAACAATCCGCTACGGTCTACATCACCAAAACCGGCAGTAAATACCACCGTTCCGGCTGTCGGTACCTCAGCAAAAGCAAAATCGCCATTTCCCTGGAGGACGCTAAAGCGTCCTATGACCCGTGTTCTGTGTGCAAACCGTGATATATTCTTACATAACATAAGCAAAAGAGCGCCAAACTGCACGCGGTTTGACGCTCCTTATGCCTAAGGGTGGTCGAAACAGCCACCCTTACTTCTTATGTGTTGTCCTTTCATAGCCAAAAGCCGCCGGAACCTGTCACGAGGGGGACTTCAGAGACTGTAAACCAGTCTCATGTCCCCCTCGTGGACTCCCCCTAGTTCGGGACGCAAGTTCGCATAAAGCCCGCATTTTATGCGGGCTTTCCGTCCCGCAAAGTGCAAAAAGTCAGGCACATGTCCTGACTTTTTGCGTATTTTATGGAAGGGGTAACCCCCTTCCCAACCCCAGTTCTAGCATACCGCCCAGTTTTGTCTACAGTCTGATCCGCCGGAACCTGTCCGGCGGCTGATTTTTTGAAATGTGAAACATCAAACCCTGCTCTGCCTAGGCAAACAAAAATCGAATCTCTTATGCCTAGGCGCGGAACGGTTTCACAACCGCTCCTACTGTACCTTTTCGGCAAATTATTTTGTGCCAAACAAACGGTCGCCCGCGTCGCCCAGACCCGGCACGATATATCCGTGGTCGTTGAGTTTTTCGTCCACCGCGCCGCAATAGAGCGGCACATCGGGATGGCTGCCCGTGAGTTGTTCAATCCCCTGTTTGGACGCTAAAATACACATAAACCGAATATGTTTGCAGCCTTTATCTTTCAAGAATTGAATCGCCGCGCTGCCGCTGCCGCCTGTTGCCAGCATGGGGTCTAATACAATGATTTCCCGTTCCTGAATATCCACCGGCAGCTTGCAGTAATATTCCACAGGTTCCAGCGTTTCCGGGTCGCGATACAGTCCCACATGTCCGACTTTTGCCGCCGGCACTAAACTCAGCATACCATCTACCATGCCCAGCCCTGCCCGCAATATGGGTACAATCGCCAGTTTCTTTCCCGAAATGACATTTGTTTTTGCAATGCCGACCGGCGTTTCAATTTCCACCTGCTTCAGCGGCAAATTGCGCGTCACTTCATAGCCCATCAGCAGCGCAACCTCGCTCGTCAGTTCACGAAATTCCTTCACGCCCGTTGTTGCCGCACGCATCATGGAAATTTTGTGTTGAATCAGCGGGTGATCCATAATCATTACATTGTTTGCCATCGTTCCCATCCCTCTTTCTGTTTCTTTTTTCTTCGGTGTTGCCCGATTTTTTATTTGTCCATTCGCTTTCGTGTTCCCAATATATATTCTAAGCTAAATATTTATTTGTCCTTTCTGCTCCGGCAGTACCCAAAACATATGATAGTCCATAAACCGGGAATAGCTGCGTATCCTGCATTTACTTCCCCATGATTTACAGTCACATATGCACCTCCAATAAATGTGAGTATTAAAGATATTATCCCAAAAATCAATACTGCTTTTTTCATGAGTATATCCCCCACTGCGATTTTTATGTCGTATATTTATGAGTAATCCGGAATAAATATTCAAACTATCCGCTCGGACATACGAAGTCGAATTGGGACTTTTTTTATTTGCAATCCGCAGCCCCTCTGCTTCCGTGGGCGGTGGAGCGTCTGCTAAATTCAGTTCTGCGTTTCCAGCGCAGTAATTTTGTCCACGCGCCGCTGGTGCCGTCCGCCCTGAAATTCCGCGTCCAGATAGGCGCACAAAATCTCTATTGCCAGTTCTGTACCGGTGATACGTCCGCCCAGCGCAATGATGTTGGCGTTGTTGTGCTCCCGTGCCATACGCGCGCTGTAGGGGTCGGTGCAATGCGCCGCGCGGATACCATTTATTTTGTTCGCCGCAATACTGATACCAATGCCCGTACCGCATATCAAAATGCCGCGCTCCGCGTCACCCGCCAAAACAACTTTTGCCACTTTCTCCGCAATGTCAGGATAATCCACGCTTTCGCCGGAAAATGTCCCGCAATCCTCCGTTTCATATCCGTTTTCTTCCAAAAACTGCAACAACTGTTCTTTCAGTTCATACCCGCCGTGGTCGCTTCCAATTGCAATCATGCCTTTGTTCCTCCCTGTTTTTCACGCCGTTCTTTTTCCTGTTCCGCCTGTGATTTACGCAAATATTCCGGTTTCAGCAATTTACCGTCCGCCGCTTCGCCCGCTTCCAGCGCGCGTTTTGCCGCCCATGCCACTGACGACGCCCGCGGCAGCGACAAATGCGGCGGCGCAAACCGTGCCGCGCTGCCCAACCGTTCCGCCAGCGTCTCCCGATAGACCGCCGCGCCGTCGCCCAGCAAAAAAACCGGACGTTCCAGTTCTTTCAACCGGTCGCACAGCGCGTCCACCGTGACTGCCTGCGGCGGAAGCAGTTCCTCCGGCGCGCCGTCTGTCCGGCAGTATATTGCCGCAAACGCCTGACGGTTGCGCGCGTCCAGCAGCGGGCAAATCACGTCCGCACCGGGCAAATGATAGCACAATGCCTCCAGCGTATTCACGCCCACCACCGGTTTGTTCTCCGCGAACCCCAGCGCTTTCACGCTTGCCACGCCAATGCGCAGTCCTGTGAATGAGCCCGGGCCTTTTGCCACCGCAAACGCGTCAATGTCCGCAAGCCCTATGCCGCAGTCCTTCAGCATGGTGTCCAGCAGCGGCATGAGCCGCTGGGAATGCGTCAGTCCATGGTTCACCAGATATTCCGCCTTTAGCTGCTCGCCGTCCAGCAACGCCGCGCTGAGCGCGCCGCCGGAGGTATCAATCGCAAGTATCTTCAAACCCGTCTGCCCCTTTCACCACGATTTCGCGGCAGTCCGCGCTGACGCCCAGATTTTTGCTCAAATAAACATCGATCACACGTCCTTCCGGATAGGTGCTGACCAAATCCGGCCATTCAATAATGCTAACGCCGTTTTTGCCGATGTTTTCATATAGACCCGCCTCGTAGACTTCGTTTTCGTCCTCCAGACGGTACAAATCAAAATGATAGATATCCACCCGCCCATGATAGATGTTCATGATGGAATAGGTGGGGCTGGACACCAAATCTTCACTTTCCAGTCCGCGCACCAGTCCGCGCGCAAACACAGTTTTACCTACGCCAAGGTCGCCGTGCAGCCGCACCACATCCCCCGTCTCCAGCCGCTGCGCCAATGCGCCCGCGATTTTCTCCGTATGCTCCGCCGATGTGCTGATAATCATGGTTTTCCTCCTTAAAACAGCCCTGTAATTTTGCCGTCGTCCGTCACGTCAATGCCGTCCGCCGCCGGCACTTTGGGCAGTCCCGGCATGGTCATAATGCTGCCGGTAATCACCACCAAAAATCCCGCGCCCGCACTGATACGGACTTCCGATACATGCACCGTGAACCCTTCGGGCCGCGCCAACAGCGCCGGATTGTCCGTCAGGGAATACTGCGTTTTTGCCATGCAGACCGGCAGACCGTCCAGTCCCAAATCCTGCACCTGCTGCAAATTGCGTTTTGCCGCCGCGGAAAATTCCACGTCCGCGCCGCCATATACCTCCTGCACAATACGCCGGATTTTTTCTTCCACCGGCAAGTCCAGCGGATAGAAATAGCGCAGCTGCGGCGCGTCTGCCTGCGTGAGTTCCACCACTTTTTTCGCCAACGCTTCGCCGCCCGCGCCGCCTTTTGCAAACACTTCTGTTTCCACGCAGTCCACGCCAAGTCCGGCGCAGTAGTCCTGAATTATTTGTATTTCCTCCGCCGTGTCGGTCGCGAAACGGTTGAGCGCCACCACGACCGGTACGCCTGTTTTTTTCATATTTTCTACATGTTTGCCGAGATTGGGCAGTCCGCTTTTCAGCGCCTCCGGTGCGGCTTCTTTCCACGCGCCTTTTTTCGTCTGCCCGCCGTTATACCGTAGCGCCTGCACCGTTGCCACAATCACCACTGCCGAGGGATTCAGTCCCGCCATACGGCATTTGATATCAATGAATTTTTCACCGCCGAGGTCTGCGCCAAAGCCCGCTTCCGTCACCAGATAGTCCGCCAGTTTCAGTCCCAGCTGCGTGGCGCGCACACTGTTGCAGCCGTGCGCAATATTGGCAAAGGGCCCACCATGCATGAGACAAGGCGTATGTTCCAGCGTCTGCACCAAATTCGGTTTCAGCGCGTCTTTCAGCACTGCCGCCATGGCGCCTACCGCGTGCAAATCCGCCGCCGTAATAGGCGCGCCGCTGTGGTTATATGCCACAATAATGCGTCCCAGCCGTTTTTTCAAATCCGCCAAATCCGCCGCCAGACACAGCACCGCCATAATTTCCGATGCCACGGTAATCTGGAAACTGTCCTCCCGCACCACGCCGTTCACTTTGCCGCCCATGCCAATGACAATGTGACGCAAAGCGCGGTCGTTCATGTCCAGCGCGCGTTTCCACACCACGCTGCGCGGGTCGATGTCCAGCACGTTACCCTGCTGCAAATGATTGTCCAACAGCGCCGCAAGCAAATTGTTTGCCGTAGTAATGGCGTGAATGTCGCCGGTGAAATGCAAATTGATGTCCTCCATGGGTACGACCTGCGCATATCCGCCGCCTGCTGCGCCGCCTTTGAGCCCGAACACCGGCCCGAGCGACGGTTCCCGCAGCGCAATTATTGCGCGTTTGCCAATGCGGTGCAATGCCTGTCCCAACCCGACTGTCACCGTCGTTTTTCCTTCGCCTGCCGGCGTGGGGTTGATTGCCGTCACCAGCACCAATTTACCGTCCGTCTCGTTTGCCAGACGTTCCATGCAGCTATCTGAAATTTTTGCTTTGCTGTTTCCATAACATTCCAGTTCTTCTTCCAAAATGCCCGCCTGCCGCGCAATTTCAGTGATAGGGTGCAATTTACATTCCTGCGCAATTTCAATATCTGTTTTCATGCTTTTCCCTCCTGACTGTCTATCCTAGCCTGACGCTTCTAATTTGAACCCGCCTAAAACGGCGATATTTTGGCATCTTTCGGATTGTCGTCTCCCGTAGGCGCCAGGCTAACCACTATTTTGCCAAAAACCGTTCCCTGTCCACAATCACCCGTGTGTGCGCGCCTTCGCCAATCAGTTTTTCCCCTTCCCACGCCTGCACATGAAACGACAGTTTCCGTCCGTCTGCCTGCAAAAGTTCGCTTTCCGCCCGCACCCGTGCGCCCGGCTTGGTTGCCGCAATATGGCGGATATCCAACGCAGTTCCCACCGTGGTAGACCCTTCCGGCAGCGCGGCTTGCACGCTCTGCGCCGCCGCACCCTCCATCAATGCTGCCATCTGCGGCGTGGCAAACACAGGCATGTCGCCGCTGCCTACCGCGTCCGCACACATCTGCGGCGTGACGAGGACTTCTTTTTCTCCTTTGATTCCGGTTTGCATGTCCCATTCGCTCCTTTGTTTCCCGTTTGAAAACAACTCCGGCGGCCGTTTTCCAAAAATGAATCAATCTGCAAAAAATAGTTTCACCAAGACCACTTCATTTTTTGCCTATTTTTTCCTATTAACACTTTCCATTATCTTAATATCTATAGTATATACCAAATCTTTCCCGCTTGCAATCCTTTTTTTCTTTCCGCTGCCGCGGAATTCTAAAAAAAATGTTCCATATTCCGAAATACCGTCCACCCGTCGCGCCCGAACGCTCATTTTCGACAAAGATTCTTTTCGTTTTGTGGATATTGTTTCGCAAATTTGGATACAATATCGCTAGAATTTTGTAAATTGTTACAGTTGTTCTGTTTTTGCCTATTTACAAATAAATCCAATTTATGATATACTAATAGGCATAAGAGAGGCGGACAACGCGAAAAGTTCGGCTTTTTTATGTCCGGCTATCAAAACAGTTTGCCGTACTGCTTGTGTGCGGCGGCATATGAAAAGAAAGGAAGGATTACCATGAATTTGAAACAAATTCTCTGTGCAGGCGTAGCGGCTACCATGCTGGCTGCTTCACTGACCGGCTGCGGCGGGAAGACAAACAACAACGCCTCTACCGGAAACGATTTTGACAACCTCAAAACAACAGGCGAATATCCCATGCAAACAGACGTGGAACTCACCTGGTGGGTTGCGCTGAACGGAAACGTTGCGGCACATTCCCAGAGCATGAATGATATTCCGATGACGCAGTATCTGCAAGAAGAAACCGGTGTGAAAATTAATTTCCAGCATCCGCCGACAGGTCAGGAAACCGAAAAATTTAACCTGATGATTGCCGGACGCGATCTAACGGACATTATTGAAACCAACTGGTCGAACTATCAAGGCGGACCGTCCAAAGCAATTGCGGATAAAATCATCATTCCGCTGAACGAAGCAGTGGAAAAAGTGTCTCCCAACTACAAAAAGTTCTTGGACGAACATCCGGATCACGCAAAATACTTAAAAACAGACGATGGCGATATATATGAATATGCATTCGTACGGAATCTGGAAAAAGCCAGAACCTTCATGGGTTTCCAGGTGCGCAAAGACTATCTGGAAAAAGCCGGTCTGGAAGCGCCGGAAACCATTGCGGAATGGGATACCATGCTGCGCAAATTCAAAGAAATGGGTATCGAAATCCCGCTGAATATCCGCGTGGATAACGACAACTCCAAACTGGTTTCTCCGTTTGCCAGCGCGTATGACATTGTGCTGAATTTCTATATTGATGACGGAAAAGTGAAATTTGGTCCTTATGAAAAAGCGTTTGCCGACTATGTTACCCAGCTCAACACTTGGTATAAAGACGGATTGCTGGACAAAAACTTCACCGAATATAAAGACAGCAAACTGCTCAACGCAAACGTAATCGGCGGAAAAGTCGGCGCAACCTATGGTTACGGCAGTTCCGACTTTGGAAAATGGTATACCGGTATCACAGCGAACGACCCGAACGCGGACTTCGTTCCGGTAAAATATCCGGCGAAGAATAAAGGCGAAACACCGTTCTACGGACAGAAAGAAAACATCATCACAGGTCTGGGTGCAGCCATTAGCACCACCTGTAAAGATAAAGAAATTGCAGCGCGTCTTTTGGACTATGGCTACAGCGAAAAAGGTCGTATGCTTTATACCTACGGACGTGAAGGCGAATCCTATGAAGTGGTTGACGGTATTCCGCGTTTCTTAGACAAGGTGACGGATACGGCTCAAAACGGCGGATTGTCCCAGATGCAGGCGTTAGGTAAATATACCCGTACCGCTTTCAACGGACCATACTATATCATTCGTGACGAAAACGATTCCTCTTTGGAAGAAAAGAATCCGGCTTGCGTGAGAGATGCTAATGCAGTTTGGTCGCAGACAGACGCAGATAAACACAATCTGCCGATGCTGTCCCTGACCACAGAAGAAAACACAGAACTGAACAACATCATGCAGGATATCAACGTATATCGTGAAGAAAAGCTGTTCAAATTCATCTCCGGCGACGAACCGCTGACGAATCTGGAACAATATTTCGCACAGCTTAAATCAATGAACATTGAACGTGCCATTGAAATCCAGCAAGCAGCTTACGACCGGTTTATGAACAGATAAACCGCCCTCGTTTACGAAAACGTATATTATATAGAAACAATCCCCCATCTGAACGACAGATGGGGGTTGTTTTTTTCGGTAAGCTGCATGTGCCGTAATAACGGTATGTAAAAAGCTGACCGACTTCTATGAATATTTCTGAAATGTTATATTAGCATATAAAAAACTTGAAAGTTTCAGATACTATATGATATAATATATGCAAAGCATATACCCTCTCCCCTCAAGAGCACATACGCCTTTTTTGGGGGAGAGGGTATTATATGAATCAAAAAGCGCCGCCTCGCCACACATAAGAACGCACGGGTCGTCGGAGATGGACACATCAACATAAAGAAGGTATTGTTATGGATTTTCAGAAAATTTTAGAAAAAAAGCAGAAATATGAACAGAACAAATCTAACATCAATGCTGATACACTTTCTTCCTATGAAAAAGATTTTGAACTCAAATTTACACACAACTCCACTGCCATTGAAGGCAATACACTCACACTCTTGGAAACAAAGGTCATTTTGGAAGATGGTGTTGCCATCGGCGGCAAAACGCTTCAGGAAATTTATGAGGTCACAAACCATAAAAAAGCATATGAATATGTAAAGAAATGTATTACGCAGCACAAATCTTTAACTGAAAACATTGTTAAGGATTTACACGCCATATTGACCGAAAATATCATTGTCGGCGGTATCTATAGAAATCAGGAAGTGCGTATCAGCGGCGCAGGTTTTACACCTCCTGCCGGAAACGAAATGTATATACAAATAAAAGATTTTTTTCAGCAGCTTCAAAACAAGTCCGATTTGAACCCGATAGAACTCGCCGCCTACACACATGCTGAATTTGTACGGATACATCCGTTTATAGACGGCAATGGACGCACAGGCAGGCTGATGATGAATTATCAACTGCTTTCCTATGGATTCCTGCCTGTTTCTATTGCAAAAGAAACACGGCTTGAATACTATCGTTCGTTAGAAGCCTTTGCAGTAAATGGTGATTTGCAGCCATTCGCCGCATTGGTCGCGGCTTTAGAGGAAGAACAATTGGACGAATATTTGAAATTGGTCTAAAAAAATATCAAAAGCACCGATTGCCGTTAAAACGGTCACACCAGTGCTTTTTTATTTATTATTTTATTATGTCTTGTCATTTCTCAACAAAACCCACAAGGTAGTCTAATGACACGCCAAACAAATCCGCAAGCGCAATCAATCGGGGCAAGGACGGCTCTTTTTCTGCACGTTCATAACTTACATAAGTGGATTTAAACGCCAGCCCAATTGCTTTAGAAACCGTTTCCTGTGTCAATTTACGTGCTTTACGCAACTCTTTCACTCTGACAGAAAATGGCGTGATATTCTCTACATCATATGTCCCGCTAATCGTTCGCCTTTCATCTGTTCTTCCTGTCAAATAATCTATAGAAATATCAAACGCAGCTGCTATTTTAATAAGAACGGAGATTGGCGGAAAAGATTGTCCTGCTTCATAATTTTGATAAGAAGAACGTTTAATGCCCAAAATTTCTCCCATTTTTCCCTGCGTTAACTTATGCTTTTTTCGCATACAACGTAGCCGTTCAGATAAAATCGACATGTTGTCTTTCCTCCTAATTGCCAAAAACGTTATCTATACTAAATTTGTAAAATTCTACTAAATCCATAAAACTTGCATATGATGGAATTGTTTGACCCAACTCATATTTCTGGTAAACAGATGTGCTAATTCCAACAGCAACAGCAACCTCTCTCTGTAAAAGTTCTTTCTTCTTTCTTTCATTTTGCAATGTTGCAACTAAAATAGACTTAATATCTTCAGAAAATTTTTTCGATATTGTTTTCTTCTCATTTGTTCTTGCACAAAGATAATCTAGCGATACATGAAAAATATTTCCTAACTGTATCAGCAACTCAATCTTTGGTTTTGTGCGACCATACTCGTAATTCTGATAAGATGATTCACGAATCCCTAGCATATCAGCAACTGCATGTTGTGATAAACCACTTTCTTTTCTTATTTCGTATAATCTTTTAGCAAAACAATCCATTTTGATTTCTCCTTTTTCAAAAAAAAGGCTTGACACACCATCTAAACTGTGGTATGATATAAATACCTTAACCGGAGTAATATTGTCAAAACCGCAACATATCACAAAAAATGGCTCTATCCATTTTGGGAAATCCCCCTTGTGACGGACAGACTTTTCCCAAGATGGCGCAAAAATTCCCCAAAATTTAAGCACAAAAATAGAGTTGTTTAAAGGCAAGTGGTATCTGCGTTTTGAATAAGTCCCTGCCCCAGCAGGGATATCGCCTGTCATGGGCGGATTTGCGAGGTTCGCCCGACAGGTTTTTAACATGGACATAGTAGTTCACTTTTTATTGTACTAAAATTTTGCCGAAAAAGCAAGATTTTTCTGGGATTGGTAATTTTTTGCACTGTCCCATTTAAATATAACGAAGACAATAAAAAAAC